>NZ_CM132196.1:0-92500 GCF_053646815.1 Methylocaldum gracile
ATGAGCGCGCTGTGGAATCAGTGCATGAGCAAGCTGGAAGGAGAATTGCCCCCGCAGCAGTTCAATACCTGGATCAGACCCCTGCAAGCCGTCGAAAATGGTTCGGAGTTGAAACTCTTGGCTCCCAACCGTTTTGTGCTCGATTGGGTAAAGCAGCATTTTATCGGCAAGATCGAAGAAGTTCTATCTGACCAAAAGATCCAGCCGCCACCCCATGTCGTTCTGGAAATCGGCACGCGAAAGCAGCAGGAAGCGTCTCCCGTCGCGCCGGCGATCAAGAGGCCGGCCGGTGTCAAGAAAGGCCTTCCCAACAATCTCAACACGGCTTTTACCTTCGATAATTTCGTCGAGGGCAAATCCAACCAGTTGGCCAAGGCCGCGTCGATTCAAGTGGCGCAGAACGTCGGACGGGCCTACAACCCCCTCTTTATTTACGGCGGTGTGGGTCTGGGGAAGACCCATCTTATGCACGCTATCGGAAATGAAATTCTAAGGGCGAACTCCTCGGCAAACATCGTCTATTTGCATTCGGAGCGCTTCGTTTCCGACATGGTCAAGGCCTTGCAGCATAATGCGATCGGCGCCTTCAAGGAGTATTACCGGACGGTCGATGCCTTGTTGATCGACGATATTCAGTTTTTTGCCGGCAAGGAACGCTCCCAGGAGGAGTTCTTTCACACATTTAACAGCCTTCTGGAAAACAAGCATCAGGTGGTCCTGACCTGCGACCGCTATCCCAAGGAAATCAAAGGCCTAGAGGAACGGTTAAAGTCGCGTTTCGGGTGGGGGCTTCCGGTGGCCATCGAGCCGCCGGATCTGGAAACCCGCGTGGCCATCCTGATGAGCAAAGCGCAGCACGCCGGCGCCGATCTGTCGCCGGAAGTGGCTTTCTTCATCGGTAAGCGAATTCGCTCGAACATTCGCGAACTGGAAGGCGCTTTGCGGCGCGTCATCGCCAATGCTCACTTCACCGGTAAGCCGATTACGCTGGAGTTTGCGAAAGAGGCCTTGCGCGATTTAATCGCGCTTCAGGACCGGATGATCAACGTCGAGAACATCCAGAAGACGGTTGCGGAATACTACAAGATCCGGGTGGCCGATCTCTTGGCCAACAAACGCACCCGCTCGGTGACGCGTCCTCGTCAAATCGCCATGGCATTGGCCAAGGAGCTGACCAATCACAGTTTGCCGGAAATCGGGCAGCAGTTCGGCGGACGGGACCACACCACGGTCTTGCACGCCTGCCGCAAGGTTCAGGAGTTAAAGGAAAGCGACAGCAAATTCGCCGAAGACTACTCGAATCTCATGCGCACATTATCGAACTAGACTTGATGGATCGGCAGTTTGAGAAGTCGGCTTTTTTCGTTCAACGAGTTCCGCATCAACATATGACCTTACTATGAAGTTCACCATAAGCCGGGAGAATTTGCTGACGCCCTTGCAACAGGTTGTCGGCGTCATCGAGCGACGCCAAACCTTGCCCATTCTGTCCAACGTTCTTTTGAAGCTGTCCGATGAGGCTTTGGAGTTGACGGGCACGGATTTGGAAGTGCAGTTGGTCACCAAGGCCGTGGTTGAAGGCAGCGATTCGGGTTCGGTTACGGTGCCGGCGCGTAAGTTCTTGGATATTTGCCGCCTTTTACCGGAAAAAAGCGTGGTGAACATCGATTGCCGGCAGGAGAAATTCGTTATCCAGTGCGGGTCCAGCCGATTCAACCTGAGTACTCTACCCGCGGAAAACTATCCGGAATTCGATGCGGGAACACCGGAGATAGAGGTCTCCATTCCGCGCAATTGCTTGAGACGCGCGCTCGAAAAGACCCTCTTTGCTATGGCGCAACAGGATGTCCGTTATTATCTGAACGGATTATTGCTGGATTTGGGCGGCCAAGTGCTGCGGGCGGTTTCTTCCGACGGACACCGTCTCGCTTTTTTTGAGCAGTCGCTGGAAAGTGGTCCGGAGCAAGGCCGGCAGATCATCGTTCCGAGAAAAGGCGTTCTGGAATTGAATCGGTTGTTGGGCGAAGGCGAGGAACCGGTAACAGTTCAAGTTGCACCGAACAATCTGCGTGTCGATTTGGGGACGCTCAGCTTTGCGGCCAAGCTGATCGAAGGGAGGTTTCCCGACTATCAGCGTGTCATGCCACGCGAGCTGACGCGAGTCATTTTGGTAGACAAGGCTGCTTTCAAAGGGGCTTTGACGCGCGTCTCGGTATTGTCGAACGAGAAGTACCGGGGCGTTAGCATGGAAGTGAGCGAAGACGGCAATATGTGCCTCAAGGCCCAGAATCCTGAGCATGAAGAGGCGGAAGAAAGGTTCGCCGTCGAACTGGAAGGCAAGGATATTTCGGTCGGTTTCAATGCGTCTTATCTTTTGGACGCTATCAACAACGTGGATTCCGATAACGTTAAATTGTCGTTCACCGAGAGTGCCAACAGCTGCCTAATCGAGGATTGCGAGGATACGCAGTTCAAATTCATCGTTATGCCCATGCGTCTGTAGCGTGGGGCATTTTTCGCTAGCCGGATATGGCGCGATTACGGGCTGATCCGTGCCTCAAGTCGTGGATGAGCGAGGACGCGTATGAGTCTGGTCAAGATTGAGGCCCATGATGTACGCAACATTGAATCCGCTGCGCTAGAGCCATCCCCGCGCCTCAACTTCATCATCGGACCCAATGCCAGCGGAAAGACCTCCTTGCTCGAGGCGGTTTATTTGTTGGGGCGAGCGCGTTCGTTTCGTACGCCCCAAATCAGTCAGGCGATCCGCTTTGGGCGAAGCGGATTAATGGTGACCGGAAAAGTTACGAGCGATACCGGCCACACGATTCCGATCGGAATTCGCATCGCTCGCGATGAGCGGGAGATCCATCTTTCGGGCAGGAAGATCCAATCCAGTGCCGAACTGATCCGTACATTTCCGGTCCTCGTCATTCAGCCTTCGAGCGGCGCTTTATTGGAGGGCGCTCCGAAGCATCGCCGCCAATTTCTCGACTGGGGAGTGTTTCACTTTGAAGAGTCGTATCTCGATTGCTGGCGACGCTACGCCAAGGCGTTGAGCCAGCGCAATATCCTGCTGCGGGAAAGGCGACTTCGCGACATTGAGCTATGGAACCGGGAGCTTGCGCGGTACGGTACAATAATACATGGTGCGCGCGAACGCTATACGGAGAGGCTTATGCCCTATTTTTTTCAAGCTGCCGCGCAGTTTTTTGCGGGCGTTAGGCTTGATTTGCACGTGCAATCGGGGTGGAACAGGAACAAGACTCTGGAAGCGGCGTTGCAGGAGGATGTCGCCTCGGACATTCGCCTCGGACATACTCAATCGGGTCCCCACAAAGCCGACTTCTCCATCGTGCTGGACGGTCGTTCGGCAAAAGCGTATCTCTCCCGCGGTCAAATGAAACTTTTGGTTTACGCGCTTTTGCTGGCCCAGTCCCTTCTGATGGAAGAGAGCGCCGGCATGAGTGCGTGCGTGCTGGTTGATGACGTGGCGTCCGAATTGGACGAAAACAACAAGAATAGACTTCTCGGTTTTTTGAAGGAGCGGCGCACCCAGTTTTTCATTACCGCCACCACGGAGGAAATGATCAAAGAGGCCATCAACGACGCCGCTGTGTTCCACGTGGAACATGGGCAAGTAAAGCAAGCGTGAATTAAGAAATGAGCATGACCAAACTCGCGAAAGATTATGACAGCTCCGCCATTAAGGTCCTGAAAGGTCTTGATGCCGTCCGCAAACGCCCTGGTATGTACATCGGCGATACCGATGACGGTTCGGGGCTTCACCATATGGTATTCGAGGTCGTGGATAATTCGATCGACGAAGCCTTGGCCGGCCACTGCAAGACGGTCCGAGTTATCGTCCACAGCGACGAATCTGTGACCGTGACGGACGATGGCCGAGGAATTCCCGTCGACATCCACGAAGAAGAGGGACGCTCTGCCGCCGAGGTTATCATGACCGTCCTGCATGCCGGAGGAAAATTCGACGACAATGCCTATAAAGTTTCCGGTGGGCTTCACGGTGTCGGCGTATCCGTCGTAAACGCATTGTCTGAGCATCTGGTCCTGGAAATTCAGCGCGGGGGCAAGCGTTACCGACAGGAGTATCGTGACGGCGTGCCGCAGGCTCCGCTGTCCGCTGTCGGCGATGCGAACGGGACCGGCACGACCATCCGCTTCAAGCCCAGCCCCATCATTTTCACCAATATCGAGTTTCATTACGAAGTTCTGGCCAAGCGCCTCCGTGAACTGTCGTTCCTGAATTCCGGAGTTCGGATTTCTCTGGAGGACGAGCGTACGGGGAAGAGCGATGTCTTCGAGTTCGAGGGCGGTATACGCGCCTTTGTCGAACATCTCAACAAGAACAAGACGCCGCTTTTCGATAAGGTGTTCTACTTCCAAACGGAAAAGGACGGTACCGGGGTCGAGGTCGCCATGCAATGGAACGACTCGTACCAGGAAAACATTTTCTGTTTCACTAACAACATCCCGCAGCGAGACGGCGGGACCCATCTCGCGGGCTTCCGCGCTGCGCTTACGCGGACCCTCAATCAATACATCGAAGATCAAGGCTTGCTGAAAAAGCAGAAGATCGCCACCTCGGGCGACGATGCGCGGGAAGGGTTGACGGCGGTACTCTCGGTAAAGGTTCCAGATCCCAAGTTTTCGTCCCAGACTAAGGACAAGCTCGTCTCGTCTGAGGTCAAGCCAGTGGTCGAATCGGCCATGGGTGAAAAGTTTCAGGAATTTCTGCTGGAAAATCCGCCGGTCGCCCGCCTGATCGCAAATAAGATGATCGATGCCGCTCGTGCGCGGGAGGCGGCTCGTAAAGCCAGGGAAATGACGCGAAGGAAAACTGCGCTGGATATCGCGGGACTTCCCGGCAAGCTGGCCGACTGCCAGGAGCGCGATCCGACTTTGTCGGAACTGTTCATTGTCGAGGGCGACTCTGCGGGTGGCTCGGCCAAGCAGGGTCGAGACCGCCGCACGCAGGCGATACTTCCGCTCAAGGGCAAGATTCTCAATGTGGAGCGGGCTCGGTTCGACAAAATGCTCTCTTCGGAGGAGGTCGGTACCCTGATCACTGCGCTGGGTTGCGGCATCGGGCGGGAGGAATATGACCCGAACAAGCTGCGTTATCATCGCATCATCATCATGACGGATGCTGACATCGACGGATCTCACATACGGACGCTTCTTTTAACTTTCTTCTATCGACAAATGCCGGAACTGATCGAGCGCGGCCATATCTACATCGCTCAACCCCCGCTCTACAAGGTCAAGAAAGGCAAACAGGAGCAGTATGTAAAGGACGATACGGAGCTCGATAACTATTTATTGCAATTGGCGCTCGAAAAGACCCGTCTGCATATCGATGAAACGACACCCCCAATACAAGGGCAGGGGTTGGAGCAGCTCGCGAGGGAATACCTGAATGTTCAGGCCCTGATCGAGCGCCTCGCCCATCGCTATGACGAGAGTTTGCTCAATCTTCTAGTTGAATATCCGGTTTTGGACGCCGCGACGATTGCTGATCGCGCGGCGTGCGAGGCGTGGTTTGCCGGTTTGGTCGCACGGTTGAATGCCCGCGATCGCAGTGCAAGCTTTACTATAGATCTGGATTTTGCGAATCAGGCCGACGGGTTTAGGGCGCATGTCAGCAAGCGGCTGCACGGCGTTCACAAGACCTTCGATATCGGCGCAGGATTTTTCAGCGGCGGCGATTACAAGCGTCTCACCACGTTCGGTCAGAAAGTGGACGGACTATTTGGTGAAAATTCGTTTATCGCCAGTGACGACAAACGGGAGCGCGTGCGGAACTTTAAGGAAGCCTTCCAGTGGATGATGACGGAAGCGAAGAGAGGTCAACATATCCAGCGTTATAAAGGACTTGGCGAGATGAATCCCGAGCAGCTTTGGGAGACGACATTGGATTCGAATACTCGCCGTTTGCTTCAGGTGAAGATCGAGGATGCGATAGCGGCCGACGAGGTCTTTTCGACGCTCATGGGCGATCAGGTCGAGCCACGACGCGATTTTATCGAGAAGAACGCGCTGGAAGTCGCGAACTTGGACGTTTGATGCGGATCGTCTTACTGGCTAGAGATCGGAACCCTTCGGCGGTTCGAAAAGGCTCCTAACCAGGAGCCTTTTTTTTGGGATACTGCAATTACTCATTAGAGCCTCGGAAACATCATTCGAGCGAGCTTGATCCGTCCGAGTTAAACAGTTTGTTCCACGTGGAACATAGAAACGAGTTACCTCGCTTTTCCACCGCACCGATGACCTACGATCACGGTATACTTCTACCAGTTATAATCTTCCGATAAGCCTCGATCGCACCTTCTCGAGCTCTAAAGCACGCTTTATCCGGACCCCATCTGCGGAGAGACAGCCAAATGTTGCCATATCCCTCTATCGATCCAGTGGCTATTAGCATCGGTCCTTTGAAAATTCATTGGTACGGGCTGATGTATGTCATCGGTATCGGCGGTGCATGGTGGCTGGCTCGCCAAAGAGCCAAAGAACCCGGTTTCCCGTGGACCCCAGCTCAGGTGGAGGATCTCATCTTTTATACCGCTCTTGGGCTGGTGATCGGCGGCCGGGTGGGATATATGCTCTTCTATAACTTTCCGGCATTCACTCAAGACCCGTTAATGCTGTTTAGAGTATGGGAAGGCGGTATGGCCTTCCACGGAGGATTGTTGGGAGCGTTAGCGGCAATGTGGATCTTTGCTCGAAAGCAGAAAAGCTCGTTTTTTGCGGTGACCGATTTTGTCGCGCGGTACGTGCCGATCGGACTTTTTACGGGCCGCATCGGGAATTTCATCAATGGCGAGCTTTGGGGAAAACCAACTGATGTGCCTTGGGCGATGGTGTTTCCGGATGCCGGCCCGGAGCCGCGCCATCCTTCCCAGCTCTATGAAGCCTTTCTGGAAGGTATCGTTCTTTTCGTGGCACTACACTTTTTCAGCCGTCGGTCGCCGCCGACAATGGCGGTAAGCGGCTTGTTTCTGCTCCTCTATGGCATGTTCCGCTTCATGGTCGAGTTCGTTCGTCTACCGGACGCTCACATCGGTTACCTGGCCTTCGGCTGGCTCACCATGGGGCAGGTGTTGAGCTTTCCCATGATCATCCTGGGTATCCTGCTTCTCGTTTTGGCCTACCGCCGTCCGATGGCCTCTGGCCTGAGGACTGATGAGTCCTGAAATCGAAGCACCGTACGAAACGGAAGACCGGCTTAAACAACGAAAACGCCAGCCATAATGTCCCATCCCGAAGAGCAATATCTCACTTTACTTCGAAAACTGATAACCGAAGGGGATGAGCGAATCGATCGAACCGGGGTCGGGACGCGCGCTCTGTTCGGCTATACGATGCGATTCGACCTCGCGGCGGGATTCCCGCTGTTCACGACCAAGCAGATTTTTTGGAAGACGGCGTTCAAGGAGCTTTTGTGGATGTTGTCGGGCGGTCGGAATATCCGGGAGCTTCTCGAACAGAACGTGCGTATCTGGACGGATTGGCCCTTGAAAAAATACCGAACTGCGACGGGTGAATCGATAAGCCAAGAGGATTTTGAACGCCGTATCTTGAGCGACGATGAATTCGCCGCCCGCTGGGGCGACTTGGGACCGGTGTATGGGCATCAATGGCGCCGTTGGCGGGATTACGATGGGAAAGAGATCGACCAGGTGCAGCTATTGGTCGATGGACTGAAGAACGATCCGACCTCACGCCGGCTGCTTTTCGAGGGTTGGAACGTGGCCCAGTTGGACGAGATGGCGCTTCCACCCTGCCACAAAACCTATCAATTCTTTGTTAGCCAGGCTACGAACACTTTGTCGGGAGCCTTGATGCAGCGTTCGGCGGATGCCTATCTGGGGCTGGGTTGGAATGTCGCCAATCTAGCCTTGTTGACCCATCTGCTCGCCGATCATTGCGGGTATACGCCTGGAGAGATCGTTTGGTTCGGTTGCGACGTGCATCTATATCGCAATCATATCCCGCAGGCACAGCTTCAGGTAGAGCGACAGCCGCGTCCATTTCCCCGGTTGCACATCAAACGCAAGGCAGCCGATATATTCGGATATCGAATCGAAGATTTCGAAGTGGAGGGCTATGATCCCCATCCCCACATACCGGCCGAAGTGGCGGTTTGAACGCTCCGACGCGGCGGCACGCGCAGCAGGCGAAAACGAATCGATTTAGTTCCGCACTCGGCCGCCGGGCGCCGTTCGGTTTCCAGGCTGTTCAGGCGTCATTTCCTGCCGAGCATTCATCGCGGTGTTGTCTGACAGCGGCAATCTAACTACGAACTCGCTCCCTTTCCCCGGACCGCCGCTCAGGGCCTCGATGCTTCCACCGTGCATTTCGACCAATTTCCGCACCAAAGTCAACCCGATACCGAGCCCGCCTTGAGACCGGTCCAATGAGCGTTCGGCCTGCGTAAATAGATCAAATACGTGCGGCAGGAGTTCGGGCGAAATGCCGATACCGTTGTCCTTTACAGACAATATGAGTTCCCGTGCATTTGGGATCGCCGTTAGCTGAATGTGGCCGCCGTGAGGCGTGTATTTGGCCGCATTATTCAAGAGATTGGTAACTACCTGAACCAGCCTGACCGCATCCCCTCTCAGCAACACCGGTTCCTCGGGAGATGAGATAGAAAGTCGATGCTGTTGGGAATCGATAATGGCTTCGGTAGCTTCGACTGCCCGGTCGATGAGGACGGACAGTTCGATAGGTTCGTTTTTGAGCGTAATCTTGCCGCGGGTGATGCGCGATACATCCAGGAGATCATCGACCAAATGAACCAAATGTTTGACCTGGCGATCGATCATGTCTTTAACCCACAGCAATCGCGAATCGGTCAGATTCAGCAGTCCCATCACCTGAACCGCATTGCGAATGGGAGCCAAGGGATTACGCAATTCGTGGGATAGCATTGCCAGGAATTCGTTCTTGCGCCGATCGGCTTCTTCCAAGGCATCCTGAACCCGGACGAGTTCGTCGATGTCGGAGCAGATTCCGAACCACTTGGTGATGCGACTGCTCGCATCACGAATCGGGCGAGCGCGAACCTGAAACCATTGGTAGGATCCGTCGGTCGAGCGAAGACGATACTTGGTTCGGAACGGCTCACCCGTTGTCACCGCATGCTGCCATTGCAGCCTAGTGCGCTCTTCGTCATCCGGATGTATGGCCGCAACCCATTCGGTGCTTTTCGAATCCGGCGGTAAGCCCGAATACTCATAGAATCGGGGGCTGATATAGTCGATAAACCCGCTCGAATCGCTGGTAAACAGGATATCCGGCACCGTCTCGGCCATGGCGCGGAATCGCGCTTCGCTCTCCCTAAGCGCCGTCTCGGCCCACTTGCGCTCGGTAATATCGCGTATGATTCCTGTGAACTTTGTTTGCCCGCCGATCTGCATCTCGCTGACGGTAAGTTCGGCCGGAAAAATAGAGCCGTTTTTGTGTAGTACATCGACATCCCGACGGATGCAGATGATGGTCTTCGTGCCCGTGGCTAGATAACGTTCGATGAAACTGTCATGGCGTTCGCGGTCTGGCGACGGCATGAGAATTCGAATGTTTTTCCCGATAACTTCAGCAGCGGTATAGCCGAATAGCCTTTCCGCAGCGGCGTTGAAAAGCTCGATGTAGCCGCCGCTGTCCGTGGTGATGATCCCATCGACGGCAGTAGTGATAATGCTTTGGAGACGTTCTTCACTGAATTTTAGGGCTGCGGTACGTTCTTCGATTCTCCTTTCCAACTGCTCGTACGCTTCATGCAGCGCCGACTCGGCCGCTTCCCGCCGCTGGATTTCCGCCTCCAGTCGGGCGTTCTTTTCCAACAAATCGGCAGTACGAGCGGCGACTTGATTCTCCAGATCATCTAGCACCTGCTCCAACCGTTCCTTGGTTTCCCGTTTCTCCATTAAAGTCGCCACGAAATTGGCGGTGTTGAGGATATAGGGAGCATAAGGCGTGAACGCCTGCAGGTTTGCGATTCTGAGGATGAGAAAGCCGAACAGCGTCGTGTTCGTGCGCAACGGGATACACTCATGCCCGGCATCGGGAATGGCGCCACAGCGTTTAAGTCCAATGGACGGTGTGGTGTTCGTACAATGATCGCACGTAGAGAGGCCGGCACCTTTCCGCTGTTCGGATACGAATGATCCACAAAAGCAAAAGTGGACATTCTCGACCCCGGGGATGTCACGCAATGCGCGGCAAAGGAAAGCGGCCTGCTCTTCCCTTGCGGACAAAATCCCGAGCGTTTGTTGCACGATCAGCAGTTTCCCCAATATTTCGGGCTGCGGCTGAAGAACGACCGTTACCGGACTCGTCATAACGCTGTTTCCACCTTCAGGTGGATGATGGGGCCAACTCAAGCTCAGGCAGGAGCGCGGAGTATGCAAGGCAAAGCCGAAAAAATGACCGTGCGCTAAGGGTAACGATCATCTTGAAGCCCGGAGCCGGGACAGATATTGCTCGGGTGCTTCGTAATAGGGGTTGTGCAGAATTTGCCCCTGAACGATCATCAGAGGATGCACCCTTAGAATTTCGTACAGATTGGCACCGCCCAGTCGGTTGGCATCGTACTGGCAAATGATGCTGCTAAAAGGGACCTCGTTTACAACGATGTTGAGCATCGACTCGTATTCGAACCACCGCTCCAGCCCAGGATGCTCGTTGCTGGTCCAGCCGGTTTCACCAGTGGCGCGTATTCCCAAAAAGCCTTCATCGATACTCTGCCGATACATCGACCGCCAGGTGTCGATCATCCGTTCCGGCAGAAAGGCCCCGTCGGGGCAATACGTCTTTTCAGCTTGGCTCAAAATGAACTGGCCCGGCCGGAGATGCTCGGGTAAATTAATGCCCAGTCTAGCGATATACTGTTCGAGTTCGTCGCCCGATGACACATCCGCCAGATAGGCGACCTTTTCTCCGGATACCAGACCGCTCTCCACGAATTGCGCCATCGTGCGGGAATGCTCTTCTTCATCGGTGTAGATGTAGCAGAGGTGACTGCCTGAAGGGAGATGCTGATCGGTGAAGCCGAACGCCGCATCCTTTTTTTGCGCGTAACACATAAGCTTTTTCAGGAAATTTCTGTCCGATCTAAATCAATGCTAACCCAAGTCATTTGTCAGAAAAAGACCGCGACCATTTTGTACGTACCGAAGTCGAATAGAGCGAATAACCAACTGAGACAGAGTTGACACCGGAAAGCGCCTATATGTTCCCCACCGCGATCGCCCTTTGTGCTCATTCTTCGAACCGTAGCCAGACCGGGGGCGAACCATGAACAACCCGATCTTCGAACCTTACGCATTAGGGCCTTATAAACTGAAGAACCGCATGGTCATGGCGCCGCTGACGCGTTCGCGGGCCGGGCAGCCCGGAAATGTTCCCACCGATCTGAACGCACTTTACTATGCGCAACGCGCATCCGCAGGGCTCATCATTTCCGAGGCTACGCAAGTCTCGCAGCAAGGCCAAGGATACGCGTGGACGCCCGGCATACATAGGCCGGATCAGGTCGTCGGTTGGCGTTCGGTTGCGGAAGCCGTACATCGAGCCGGCGGCCTTATTTTTATGCAGCTATGGCACGTGGGCCGCATTTCTCACCCTGCCTTGCAGCCGGATGGGCAGCTTCCGGTCGCGCCTTCAGCGATTCGGCCATCGGGTACGGCCTTCATCGTCAACGAGCGAGGGGAAGGCGAAATGGTTCCGTTCGTCACTCCCAGAGCGATGGCTATCGAGGAAATGCCCTATATCGTGAAGCAATATGCGCACGGTGCGAGCAATGCCCTCCACGCAGGTTTGGATGGCGTCGAGATCCACGCCGCCAACGGCTACCTGTTGGACCAATTTCTCAACACAAGTTCCAACCACCGCACCGATGAGTACGGCGGACCGGTGGAAAACCGCGCCCGGCTGCTAATGGAAGTGGTGGCGGCCGTCTGTCGGGTATGGGGACCGCAGCGTGTCGGTGTCCGTTTGTCGCCGCTGGGCAGTTTCAACGATATGGGTGATGACGACCCGGAAGCGCTTTTCCGTCACGTCGCGGAACAGTTAAACCGCTTCAATCTCGCTTATCTTCACATTGTCGAGCCAGAAATGGCCCGCGATCCTGCCTCCCCGTCGTTTGATCCGCGGGGACCGGCGATGATGAAGCTGATCCGCGCCAAATACAGCGGTACTCTGATCGTTTGCGGCGGATACGATTACCGCAAGGCTGTCGCGTGTCTTGAGGAAGGGCGGGCGGATTTGGTGGCGTTCGGACGCTTGTTCATCGCCAATCCCGACCTCCCGGAGCGCTTTCGACAGAATGCCGAGCTGAACCCGCCGGATGAATCGACTTACTACGGCGGTGGCGCCAAAGGGTATGTGGATTACCCGACGCTCAAGCAGCTAAGAGGGGAAGAACCGATGACCGCGATCGGCACAGCGGAGAAAAGCTGAGTGATGAAAATTTCTCTTATCGTCGCCATGGGCGAAAACCGGGTGATCGGCGTGGATAACCGGATGCCCTGGCATTTGTCCGCGGACCTCAAGCGTTTCAAACAGATCACCATGGGAAAGCCTTTGGTCATGGGTCGCCGGACTCACGAGTCCATCGGTCGGCCGCTACCGGGCCGGAAAAATATCGTGCTTACTTCCGATCGGGCGTACGTCGCACCGGGCTGTGTGGTGGTGCATACGCTGAGGGATGCACTCGGCGAGGCGGACGCCGACGAAGTCATGGTCATCGGCGGTTCATCTTTGTATGAGACATTATTGCCGAAGGCGGATCGGCTTTATCTCACGCTCATTCACCGCGAGTTCGTGGGAGATACCTTCTTTCCGGAATTCGAATGGAAGGAATGGTCTGAAATTGAGCGCCTCGACGTGACGGACGATCCGGACAGCGGCCTGAGCTACAGTTTCTTGGTGCTCGAAAGGAAAGCACCGTAATCCGAGCGACGAGGGCGTTTGATCGAGTTCTCTTCCTGCATTTTCGCAGAAAGAGTTCTCGGCTCGCGCCTAGCCTTTTTCTCGCTGCCAGTGCCCGGATTTTCCGCCCGCTTTCTCGAGCAGGCGAACCGACTGAATCGTCATTCCGCGATCCACCGCCTTGCACATGTCGTAGATGGTGAGGAGCGCCACTTGCACCGCGGTCAGCGCTTCCATTTCGACTCCGGTTTGCCCGACGGTTTTGACGGTGGCTTCGCAGCGCACACGGTGGCGCTCCGGCTCCGGTTCGAGGATCACGTCCACACTCGTGATCGCGATCGGATGGCATAGCGGGATCAGCTCCGAGGTCTTCTTGCTGGCCATGATGCCGGCGATACGGGCGATACCCAGCACATCGCCTTTTTTGTGGCCGCCTTGCAGGATCAACGCCAGGGTTTCGGAACGCATCTCGATATAACCTTCGGCGATCGCCACCCGTTGCGTGGCCGATTTGCCGCCGACGTCGACCATATGGGCGGCGCCCGATTCATTGAAATGAGTAAGCTTGCTCATGCTACGGTAGTCTAAAGCCAAGATGACGCTATTATAGAGCCGCGATAAGCCAGTTCGGGGGCAAAGAGAGAATCATGAGTCAAGCCATAGCCGATTTATTCAGACGAATCACTTGTGGTGTCTACGTGATCGGTGTCGCCGTCGGCGAACGCCACAACGCCTTCACCGCAGCCTGGGTTATGCCCGTATCCTTCGACCCTTTGCTTTTGGCGTTGAGCATCAATCCCCGTCATTCCTCCTATGAACTGCTCAAGCAAGGGAAATCGTTTTCGGTGAACGTGCTGAGCCGGGAGCAGATGGATGTGGCGAGACATTTCGGAAGTCCGGCCAGCACCGATAAACTCGCTTCGGTGGCCTGGCGGAGAGGGCGCGACGGTACGCCGCTATTGGTGGATGCCCTAGCCTGGTTCGAGTGCGAGTTAACCGGAGAATGCCCGGCCGGAGATCATGTGTTGGCGCTTGGCCGGGTAATTAATGGAGCTTTGCTGAAGCCGGATGCAGCACCCCTGACGTACCGGGAGACCGGCGATATGGATGGCGCGGCGGCGATTTTTCCGGATCGTTTTTCCTGAAATGACGCCGCGCGCCCGGACATCAGTAATTCAAAAAGAGGCTGACCGACAATACATGGCTGATTCGGTCGGGAGCCTCGGCTCTCCGGATATATTGATTCATGTAGCCGATTTCGGTCCTGATTTCTTTATTGACGTTGTAGCCCAATCCTACGAAGAGCCGGTTCTGATCAAGCCCATCATCCCCGCTCCAGTCGGCTTTGTTGATTCTGACAAACACCTCTTCCCAGCCCACCAGGCTGAAGTCCGGTGCGAAGTCGAGCGGGACCGAAAGTTTTACGAATTGCCGGAAGCGCCAGCCGACATCGCTGCCGGTTTCGGCGAAGCGCTGCTCTAGCCGGGATCGGCTGGTGAAAGTGCCGAACGAAGTAGGCTGTGTCCACAGGAATTGCTGCCAGATACGATTTTCGTCGAAGCGCCGCCCGGTAAACGGCCGATCGGTGAAAATCCAGGCATAGCCCAGCCACACGCTTGCATTGTCGTTGAGCGCGTAACCCAGCGCGGGCCTCACCATGCTTTGTGACAAGCGGGAAGTATCCTCGCCGAAACGCCCCTGGCCTTCCAGCCAATAGCGGAAGCTTTTGAACTTCGGATCGATAACCCCGAAGCCGCCGACGGCGGTGACATTGCCCCAGGTTTGGAAATCTTCGAGCGATTCGGCTGAGGTAACGTGCGGCCCGGACAAAAAAATTGCCGGCAACAGCCAGCGGAGGCGCTGATTCGATCGGTATTTCATCGTCTACCCTGTCTCTTGAAAGCAAGTCGGGTATTATCGGGTCAAAACTATCTGCGTCAACCCGTTTTCGCGACGACCTACGGCTTGGTCAGACGTTCCTCCGCTTCCCGATATTTTTCGGCCGTTTTGGTAATCACTTCAGGCGGCAAATGAGGGGCGGGAGGCTGTTTGTTCCAGGACAGAGTTTCCAAATAATCCCGTACGAATTGTTTGTCGAAGCTGGGCGGGCTGATGCCGACCCGGTACTGATCCACCGGCCAGAAACGGGACGAATCCGGAGTCAGCGCCTCGTCGATGAGATAGAGCTGGCCGGCATTATCCAGGCCGAATTCGAATTTGGTGTCGGCAATGATGATGCCCCGATCGAGGGCGTAGGCCGCCGCTTCGGTGTAAAGCTTAAGGCTGATGCGTCTGATTTGTTCCGCCAAATCTTTTCCGATCAGTTCGACGGTTTTCTCGAAACTGATATTTTCGTCGTGGCTGCCGAATTCCGCCTTGGTCGACGGTGTGAAAATGGCCTCAGGCAGTTTCTCCGCAAGCTGCAATCCCGGCGGTAGCGCGATACCGCAAACCGCTCCGTTCTTTTGATAATCCTTCCAGCCCGAGCCGATCAGATAACCGCGTACGACGGCTTCCACCGGAAGGGGCTTGAGTTTCTTGACGACGATTCCCCGCCCTTCTACCTGGGCGCGTTCGGCGGGATCGGAAATGACCCGATCCAGCGTCAGGCCGGACAAATGGTTGGGGACGATATGCTTAAGCCTTCCGAACCAGAAATTGGAAACCGAGGTGAGTACCCTGCCTTTTCCGGGAATGGGATCGGGCAGAATGCAATCGAACGCGGACAGGCGGTCGGTCGTGACGATCAACATGTGATCGTCGTCGATGTCATAAATGTCGCGGACTTTGCCGCGGCCGCGGAGGCTCAAGCTTTTCAGCGAGCTTTCGTATAGGGTGTCCGGGGCGTTCATCATTCCTCTTCGGCAACTGTGGTTGAAACGGACTATGGTCAAGACCCGATCGGCGTCTTGGCAGGCCGTAAAGCACGGACTGCGCCAACGTTGTGGGCTTTATGAATAACCGCCAATCATGTAACTTTGTGGCTTTCACTGCAAGAATAAAAGACCCTTTCAATCATGACTTGGCTCGGCAAGGTCGTCGGCGGGACGTTCGGTTTGTTCATGGGTGGACCGTTATTCGCTATTCTGGGCGCTGCCCTGGGGCACCAGTTCGACCGGGTCATGGGCAATGTCGGTCTGCTGCAAACGGATTTCGTTCCCGGTACGCAGAGTCGCGTGCAGATGGTCTTTTTCACCGTCACCTTTTCGGTGGTGGGGCACATCGCCAAAGCCGACGGACGGGTGTCGGAAGCCGAAATCAAATCCACCCGGGCCATCATGGATAGGATGGGGCTTTCGGAGGACATGCGCAAAACGGCCATCCGGCTGTTTAACGAAGGTAAGCGCGCCGATTTCCCGCTGGATGACACTTTGGATCAATTTCGAAGCGAGTGTCGCCGCCGATCTTCGCTGCTGCGCCTGTTTATCGAGTTGCAGCTGGAGGCGGCCTATGCCGATGGCGTCCTTCATTCAGCGGAGGAACAGCTGCTGCTCCGAATCTGCGACCGGCTTCAGTTTTCCCGCTTCGAGTTTCATGCCATCAAGGCCCGCATGGAAGCGGAACTGCGCTTTGCCCGCACGGGGAGCCAGTACTCTCAGTGGCGCCGAGAACGAGCCGCGGGCGCGCGCCGACCGTCGGCCGCCGATGCCTATGCCGTTCTGGGCATCACCCCGTCGGCCAGCGACCAAGAAATCAGGCGTGCTTACCGGAGGCTGATGAGCCAGCACCATCCCGACAAATTGGTCGCCAACGGCTTGCCCGAGGAAATGGTCAAACTAGCCACCGAAAAAACCCAGCAAATCAGGAGCGCTTATGACGTTATCGCCAAGGCACGCAAGTTCTGAGCGCTCGCGGCACTTTTCAAACACGTTCTGAGAGGACACGTCATGCCATCTTTCGACATCGTATCGGAAGTCAATCTGCACGAAGTGAGCAATGCGGTCGACCAGGCCAACCGCGAAGTCGGCACACGCTTCGATTTCAAGGGTTCCGACGCCCGTTACGATCTCGCGGAAGCCGTCGTGACCCTGCACGCGCAGACCGAATTTCAGCTTCAGCAAATGATGGACATCCTGCACACCAAGTTGGCCAAGCGCGGGGTCGACATCGCCTGTCTCAAAATCGATCCGCCTCTGGTTTCCGGCAAGGAGGCGCGTCAGACCGTGACCTTGCGCCAAGGGATCGATTCGACGCTGGCCAAGACTATCGTCAAGCTGATCAAGGACAGCAAACTGAAAGTGCAGGCCGCGATTCAGGGCGAACAGGTCCGGGTGACGGGCAAGAAGAGAGACGATCTGCAAGATGTCATCGCATTGCTGCGCGAGGCCAAGCTGGAGTTGCCGTTGCAGTACGTCAATTTCCGGGATTGAGCGGTTTCGGCGTGGCACGGGGACCGCTCCCGCAGTATTCAGCGCTTGTATGCCAGGTGCGGTCGTGCCCAATTCTGATATGTGTGCGAGTGAATCTGCGGTTGTTACCGACCAGCAAGGCCGCCTTCCGACGCGTTTCGTCGGCAGGCGGCTTTCGGCAATCCTTTTGGGATCAGTTTCGTTCCGTTGCGAACGCGGGCTCTTCATCCTGCGGCGATAGCTGACTCGATCGCTGCAACAAGCCGCTGACGACTTGCCATGCGATCGACAACGCGCCAACGATGAAGACGACATCGCCAAACGTGCGCACCCAGCGCAGCGTCTCGAGGACGGGTTGTTGCAGAAAGGCTTCGCTGCGCGCATACCACAGGCCCTGGCTGACGCTGGCATGGAATTGGAACAGTCCGATAGGTAAGAGACTGGTGGCGATCATCAGCACCAGCCCTGCATTGAGCCACCAGAAGCCCGTCTTCATCAGCCGCTCGCTGAACACCAATTCCGGACGCACATAGCGCAGCACCAGCAGGGTAAAGCCCAGCGCCAGGAAGCCGTACACGCCGAACAGCGCGGCATGGGCGTGCACCGGCGTGGTGTTGAGCCCTTGCACATAGTAGAGCGAAATCGGCGGATTGATCATGAAGCCGAATACGCCCGCACCCAGCATGTTCCAGAAGGCCACGGCGATGAAACACATCAGCGGCCATTTCAGATGCGTCATCCACGTCGCGCGATCCTTGAGACGCCAGTTTTCCCAGGCTTCATGGCCGAGCACCACCAGCGGAACCACTTCGAGCGCGCTGAAACTCGCGCCCACGGCCATGATCGGCGTGGTCGTGCCGGAGAAATAGAGGTGATGAAACGTGCCGGGCACGCCGCCGAGCATGAACAGCGAGGCCGAGGCCAGGCTGGCGGTCGTCGCCATGCGCACGGAAACGAGGCCAAGCGTGGAGAAGACGAAGGCCAGCGCCGTGGTGGCGAACACTTCGAAGAAACCTTCGACCCAAAGATGCACTACCCACCAGCGCCAGTACTCCATCACCGACAGGTGCGTCCGCTCGCCGTAGAAAAACCCGGCGCTGTAAAAGAGGCCGATGGCCACGACCGAGGCGGTGAACAGGACCAGCAGGTTTTTGTCGCCCGCCCGTTTGAATGCCGGCACGATGCCGCGCAGCATCAGCACCAGCCAGAAGGCGACGCCGGCAAACTTGCCGATCTGCCACAGCCGGCCGAGATCCACGTACTCGAACCCTTGATGGCCGAGCCAGAAGTTGAGCTCTTTCGGCATGATTTGCGCGATCGCCAGGTAGTTGCCGATGAAAGAACCGAGCACTACAACCACCAGCGCCCAGAACAGGATGTCCACGCCTATCTTCTGATAGGCCGGGTCCTTTCCGCCGTTGATGAGCGGCGCGAGAAACAGGCCGGCTGCCAAGAAGCCCGTGGCGATCCAGAACAAGGCGCTCTGGATATGCCAGGTGCGCGCCAATGAATAAGGCAGCCATCTCGAAATATCGAGTCCGTAGAACTCTTGCCCTTCCACCGTGTAATGCGCGGTGAGGCCGCCCAAGAGGACCTGGAAGGAGAACAGCGCGACCACCAGGAACAGATATTTCCCCACGGCCCGTTGCGAGGGCGTGAGCGCGATCAGGGACAGGGGATCGCGCGCCGGGGCTTTCGGGTCGCTTCCATCGTGCTTCCGCAGGAACGCCCAGCCCCAGATCAGGAAGCCGACGCCGGCGATCATGAAGGCAACGCTGGCGATCGACCACACGATGTTCTCGCCGGTGGGCCGGTTGCCGATCAGCGGTTCGTGCGGCCAGTTGTTGGTATAGGTGGCGCTGGAACCGGGGCGCTCGGTCGCGGCGGCCCAGGCGGTCCAGAAGAAAAAGGCCGAGAGGTCGCCACGCCGTTCGGCGCTCGGCAGCGTGGCCTCTTTCATGGCGTAGCTTTCGCGGGTGCTCCGTAGCTCGGGCGCATCGCCGAACAGCCGGTCGTAATAAGCGGCAGTCCGTGCGATCGCTTCGGCTCGCTGCACCGAGACCGTCGCGGTGCCGGTCGCTTCATCGAAGGTATTGTGCCGATATTCATGCTTCAGGCGCGCCGTCAGTATCGCCTGGCGTTCCCCGTCGAGAGCGTCGAAGCTCATGCCGTATTCTGCTCGTGCGGCCAGTTCCAGCCAATTCGACAGCTCCCGGTGCAGCCAGTCGGCGGTCCAGTCCGGCGCCTGATAAGCGCCATGCCCCCAGATCGAGCCCAGCTGCATACCGCCTACGGACTGCCAGGCGGTCTGTCCGTCGAGAATGCGCTCCTGTGTGTAAAGCGTTCGACCTTCGTCCGTGATGATGCGCTGAGGAACCGGCGGCGCGCTGCGATAGATCTCGGCGCCGTAATATCCGAGCAAGGTGAAGGTCACGGCCAGTACGCCGATCAGCGTAAACCAGAGTTTGCGGTAATTACCCATGAGAGGCCTCCGTTTTTTGTATGGGTGTCGCGGTTTGGAAGAGGACCTTGTCCTCCAGATAGACGTGCTCCATCAGGTCCACGCATAGCGCCGCCAGCCCCAGATACAGCGCACGCCAAGTGTTGCAGGCGGCGGGAGGGAGAGTGAGGCCGCCGGTGAGTTCGTTGAGGCGCTCGAGCGCTTCGCCGTGATGGCGATCTTCCATGCGCATGACCAGAATCAGCGTGCGCGCGGAGGTTCCTTCGCCCCGAGCCATGAGCGGGAACAGCACCTGCTCCTCCGTTTGCATGTGATTTTCAAGTTCCTGCCGCAGGCTATCGAGGGAGTCCGCCAGCCCGCGCGGGCTGGCGTGATGCTCGCCGTGTACCTGTTCGACCTTGCGCGCCAGGCGGATCAGTTCCGGCAGTTGCTGGCGGTGCCGTTGGTGAAAGCGTTCCAGAATATGCACGATGAGTTCCGACGGGGGCGCATCCTCCCATGTGCCGGCCCTCGAAGTCCGCTGGCTCGCGTTCCTCTCGAACTCGTCATCGACCTCCTGTGCCCGCCGCCCTTTGGCCCGGGCCGCTTCGCGGAGACTCTGTCCGTCGGGGCGACGGAATTTCGGTGCGTATTGTTGAAAGATCCGCGTAGCTCCGGCGAGACTGCCCGGAGGTTGGTCGAGTGTGTTCATGATCGGCTCCACTAAGAATCTCGATATTCCCTTAGCAAGCTGCAGGCCACATGAAGTTTGCAATAGACTCATATACTTAGATAAGAAACGGTAATTTTTACCGCGATGTGATATGGTTCTTCTTACCATATACGGTAGAAACAACCATGATTGAAACCATGCTGATCGCCGACCTGGCGGCCGACTTGCCGCAGGCCGTGCGCTTGCAAAGACTGGTAACCGCCTTGCGGGCTCAGTTTCGCTGCGGGGCGGTGGCGTTATTGCGTTTGGAGGAGGCTCATTTGCGTCCGGTCGCCGTCGACGGCCTGGTGCGCGATGCCTTGGGCAGGCGTTTTGCGATGAGCGAGCATCCACGCCTTGCCGCCATTCTTTCGCGCCGCGATCTCACGTGCTTCGATCACGACAGCACGCTGCCCGACCCTTACGACGGGCTGATCGAGACGCATGTCGGCGAGCCTCTGCCGGTGCATGACTGCATGGGCATCAGTCTGTTCGTGGAAGATCAGCCGTGGGGCGCGGTCACGCTGGATGCCCTGCAGGTCGGGGTGTTCGACGACATGGCGCGGGATTGCCTGCGCCAATATAAGGCATTGATCGAAGCCTCCATACGGGTGACCCGGTTGGAAGCCGAAATCCGTAAGTTGCGGCTTGCTCAGGAAAAGGGATCGCTCGCCGCATCGCCGTTGGAGGACGACGGCGAGATCGTCGGTCAGAGCCAGGCCATCACGCAATTGCTGCGGGAACTCGATGTGGTGGCCGATTCCGAACTCCCGGTGCTGTTGTTGGGCGAGACCGGCGTGGGCAAGGAATTGTTCGCGCGTAGGCTGCACCGCCTGTCGCGCCGCCTTGCCGGACCTCTGGTTCACGTCAACTGTGCGGCCTTGCCCGAATCGCTGGCCGAGAGCGAGCTGTTCGGCCATGCCAAGGGTGCGTTCTCGGGGGCGGCGGTCGAACGGCCGGGCCGCTTCGAGGCCGCCGAGAACGGCACGCTGTTTCTCGACGAGGTCGGCGAATTGCCGCTCGCGGTTCAGGCCAAGCTCTTGCGCACCCTGCAGAACGGCGAGGTTCAGCGCCTCGGCGAGGACCAGCCTCGGCACGTGAACGTCCGGGTGATCGCCGCGACCAATCGCAAGCTGCGCGACCAAGTACGTGACGGGGCTTTCAGGGCGGACCTTTATCACCGTCTCTCGGTTTATCCGGTGCACATACCGCCCCTGCGCGAGCGCGACAACGACGTGCTGCTATTGGCGGGCCGCTTTCTCGAACTCAATCGCGCACGGCTGGGCTTGCGCAGCCTGCGGCTCGCTCCGGAAGCGGAAACTGCTCTCAGGCAATATCGCTGGCCGGGCAATGTGCGCGAACTGGAGCATGCGATCAGCCGTGCCGCCTTGAAGATCATGAGTCGTGGCGTCGATCGAAACGATATCGTCACCCTGCCCGTCGATTTGCTCGATCTCGACCTCGATCAGTTCGAACCTGGTCCCAATGTGGACTCCACGGCTTCGGTTCACGAACCGGCGGTGGTTTTCACGCTGCGTACGGCGGTTGAGGAAAGCCAACGCCGCTGCATACAGCACGCGCTTCGCTTGTGCGGCGGAAACTGGGCCAAGGCCGCGCGCCAGCTGGACGTGGACCCGAGCAATCTGCACAAGCTCGCGAGGCGGCTAGGTTTAAAGCCGGACGACGTACGAACGGGGCTAAGAGAAAAATGAGAACGTCGCGAGCAGAATGGCGCCGGCGATCACCCAATACCTCGGGCGAACCTTGTCGGCCCACTGCCGCGCGGTGACGAGTTCTTTCAGCCACCACGCCTTGGCAGCCGCGACAATCCCGCCGAGGATCGCCGTGATCTTTCTGACGATGAAGGGCGATAGACCCAGAAAAACCACCAGGCCAAACCAGGCGGTGACCATTTGCGCGCTTCGGGTAGATAGCCCGAAGTGTGTTTCCAGCAGGTGTTCGGACGCGAGCTCCACGACCTCCACGAAAAGATGAAGTCCTTCCAATAGGAAGGCAAAAACAGCATCGCCCTGAAACGCGATGACCAACAGAACCAGGGTGATCAGACTTCTGATCTGAATTTCTTTTCCCATGCTTACCTCGGGTGGATCGAGATGCTTCCGTCAGCATTCCCGGCGCGCATCTCCGAGCGACGATGGCTCGCGGAGATTGCCAAACGGTTGACGGTTTTATTGGGGGATAGCATTAGAGGAGTCCGTGATAGCCATACATCACTCGATTGCAGGTTGCCGTCCCGATTCGGCGCGGCTCGGCCGAGCCGTTCCGGAGACGGTTGCTCCGTAGCGGAGAGCCTGGGCGCGGCACGGTTCGCCTCTAACGAATCATTTTTCGGTACCAGATCGGCCATGGTGATTGCCTCTGCTTGTTGCGTTGCTCAACAGGACAGCGTCGGCGCTTGGTTCTCGTTTCTGCCGGCGCGCTCTCAGTCGGCGATCGATTGGGGGCGCGTGATGTCGGCGTTGTTCGTATATCCCCCGCCCAGGGCTTCGATCAGATCGGTCATGGCCACGAGTTGGTTGGTCTCCAGGCTCTTCAGCACATATTCCTGATTCAGAACCGCGTGCCGGCTCTGGAGTACCGTGCGGCGGTCGTCCAGTCCGGCTTGGAGGCGCGTCTGCGCGAGGTCGAGATCTTCCCGCTGTGAAACCAGGAGACGCAGGTGCGCCTCCAATATGTTGCGCGTCTCGCGCCAGCTGCTCAGGCTGTCTGCGACCTCTTGTATCGCCTGCACCAAGGTGTCGTTGTAGAGCTCGACCGCTCCGTCGTACTCTGCCCGCTGCGCCGACAGCTCGCCACGCAGGCGTCCGCCCTCGAACCAGGGCAGCCTGAGCCCCGGCGCGATCCCGTAAGCGAAACTCGAACCCGAGAACAGAACGTTGGCCAGGGAGCTCGCCCCTTTGGTGGTGAGCCTCAGGGCATTCACGCCGACGAAAGCGGTGAGATCGACCGTGGGCAGAAAGCGCGCCTTGGCCTCTTTGATCCTGTGCGCCGCCGCCTCGGTCCGATGGAGGGCGGCAGCCAGGTCCGGCCGATGCGCGAGCAGGCCTATGGGAAGCCGGGTGGGCAGCGGAATTCTTTCCGGGATGGTCACCGGATTGGCGAACAGTTGGCGGGTTTCGTCCGGGCTGGTACCCATCAGCCGGGCCAGTAGATTCCGCTGCACGTCCAATTGATCCTCGGTACCGGCTTCTCGTTTTTGGGCCGTTTCCAGGGCGATGTTCGCCCGCTTCACCGAGCTGGCAGACGTGAGGCCGCTTTCGAAGCGGGTATCGGCGAGCTCGAGCAGCTCATGACGCAGCTCCACCATTTCCCGGGCCAGATCGAGCTGCCGCTTGAGCGCCGCTCCGCGGAAGTAGGCTCGGGCGATGGCGGTCGTCAACTGCAGACGGACTTCCGCCTGTTCGGCCGCGGTCGCTTCCGCCTCGCCCAGCGCCGCTTCCAGCGCCGCTCGATTCTTTCCCCAGAAATCGAATTCGTAGCGGAGACTTACGGGGTTGATGCTGGCGAAAATGACGTTCGCGCCTGCCGCCTCTTCGCGATTGAGCGCGGCGAATACGCCGTTCTCCGAAATCCGTTCGTTGGCGAACTCCACGTCCGCGTCCAGGAAAGGCAAAAGTCTCGCGCCTTCCACTCGGGCCATGGCCTGCGCCTGGCGCAGCCTCGCCGCCGCTGCCTTGAGGCCGGGATTGTCCTTGAGTGCCACCGCCATGAGACGATTCAGTTCGGGACTATCGAACTGCCGCCACCATCGGTCTTCGGGCCATGCTCTCCTCGGCGTCAGGGGCTCCTTCTCGCGGGCTTCGGATAATCCATGCGCCATGTCGGGGGCGGGCATGAACTCCGCGCGCTTTCCGCCGGGCGGAATCCAGGCACACCCTGCGGCAAGGAGTACGCATCCGACGGCGAGCCCGGCCCAAAGGCTTCGACCTCTAGCAAACGCGGGAGTGGACAAGTTGAAGCGCCAGCTATGCAGGCGCCCTGAGAAAATCACTAGCATCCACTGTCCTCGCAGTAAACTTTTATCGGCGCCCCGGTTTGCCGAAATTGCTCGCGGCACCGGGCCTGTTCATTGGTCACCTGAAGCTGGCGTTTGCGCAGGGTCGTTCGACACGCATTCGGAAAAGTCGGCGATGACCGATTGGACGAGACCGGCCGTGAGTACCTGACGGATTCACACGGGTTGCTGCCGATGGTGAAGCATTCCGGATGACGGGGGGCTTCTCGGGAACGCCAGGCATTAGGCTGCAGGCGGCGAACCCTAGGCACCGTTTCGGCCGGTCCTGTCGGCTAGACAGTGGCAGGATCAGTGCCAATTTGTAACTAACTGAACTAAATGAGAAACTTTCAAACGCAATTCTGAGCAAAATTGTCAGATACAGTCATTTTGACTACATGCACTCGTCAGTCATCAGATAAGTTACTGAGCTACAAACAAATCGTACGAGAAAGACTGACCGACTCATCGTTGTCATTTCGCCACACAAAATGATTTGATTAAGAACGATGTCATTTTTACTCGATACGTTTGGCGATTCGCAGAACGCTCTGCTCGACACTGTCCTGGATTTGACCGCGTGCCTGCCGTCGAGAGAGAGATATACCCGGCTCCTCGCCGCGTTGAGCCGGGTGGTTGGGAACGATGCCTGTGCCTTGTTGCGCTGTCAGGGCGATGTCCTGGTGCCTACCGCCTCCCAAGGACTTAACGCCGAAGTCATGGGCCGGCAGTTCCGGCCCGAAGAGCAGCCACGCCTGGCCGCTGCTCTCGCTTCCCGGAAGCCGGTCCGCTTTCCGGCCGACGATTCGCGGCCGGACCCTTACGACGGGCTGCTGCTCAATGATTCCGGAGGGCGATTGCAGGTCCACTCCTGCGTTGGGTGCGCCCTGTATTCCGAAGATGACTTATTCGGTGTATTAACGGTCGACTCCCTGGCGCCCGGCGCCTTCGACGGGATCGAAGACCGGGTATTCGAGATTTTCGCCTCGATAGCCGCCGTGGCGATGCGCTACGAAACCTTCATCAACGCGCTGGAAGCCTTGGCGAATCATCGCGGGCTGGTCAGCCGGGAACTGGTGCGGGAAGCCTTGCTGCGCGGTGGTCGAATGCTGGGCGAAAGCCCGGTCATGCGGGACCTGAACCGAGAGATCGATATCGTCGCACGGTCCGATCTGACGGTTCTTCTGACGGGGGAAACCGGTGTCGGCAAGGAGGTGGTGGCCCGCACTCTCCACGCGCGTTCGCGGCGCGCCGACCAGCCTCTGGTCCATGTCAATTGTGCGGCGCTTCCGGAGACTCTGGCGGAAAGCGAACTGTTCGGACACGTGCGCGGTGCTTTTAGCGGCGCGAACGCCGACCGGTCCGGCAAATTCGAACTCGCGGACGGCGGTACCTTGTTCCTGGATGAAATCGGTGAACTGCCGCTCTCGATTCAGGCGAAGCTGCTACGGGTATTGCAGTTCGGAGAGATTCAGCGCCTGGGATCGGACAAGAATCATCGGGCCGATGTCCGCATCATCGCGGCGACCAATCGTCATTTGGCGGAGGAAGTGAAAGCCGGCCGATTCCGAGCCGATCTTTACCATCGGCTGAGCATCTATCCCTTGCATGTACCTCCGCTCCGGGAGCGGATCGAGGACATACCGTTGCTGGCGGGGCATTTTCTGGATCAGGCACGGGTGCGCCTGGGCCTTGATCGGGTGCAGTTGGCGTCTTCGGCCGTCGAGGCCCTGACACGCTATAGCTGGCCGGGAAACATACGGGAACTCGAGCATGTGATCCTCCGGGCAGCGTTGCGCGCTTCCAGCCGGGGGAGTTCGGTGATGCTCCAGGTCGAAGATCTCGCGATTGGGGGCATGTCGGCGCCAAAGCGAGTGCCAGAGGTCGAGTCGGCCAGCGGCACGTCGCGGTCTCTGGCGGAAGCAGTAGCGGACCTTCAGCGGCAGGAGATACGCGCCGCTTTGGACCGCTCCTCTCAAAACTGGTCGGAAGCTGCGCGGCGGCTGGGACTCGACCGCAGCAATCTGTACCGCCTGGCGAGGCGACTGGGAATCAAGTAGGCCAGCCGTGCAATCGGGTGCGTAGCGGCTTCACCCAAACGGTGAGATCGGTAGCAGGTAGGACGGTCACAATTCATACGGCTTTTCTATTCCTTCTAAGCGGTCAACTGCCGTTTCTAGGACGATGTGCTCGCGCGACCGCATCAGCCTAAATCGCCCCAAATCGCTTGTATCGCCGACAGTGCGGCGAGTACGGCGGTTTCGGTCCGGAGGATTCGGGGTCCCAGCCTAACCGGGATGAACCCCGCTTCCCGGGCCAGCGTGCGCTCCTTCTCCGCGAAGCCTCCCTCGGGTCCCGAAAGGATACTTACTAAGCCTCCCGGCGGCGGAAGATTCTTCAGTCCGACCGCGCCTTGCGGGTCGAAAAATAGCCGCAAGCCTTCGCGTCCTACCACCCAATCCTTAAGCTCGATCGGTTCCTCGACCTCGGGTACGCGGTTCCGGCCGCATTGCTCGCAGGCGCTGCGCGTCACTCTCTGCCAGTGCTGGCGCCGGTTTCCGCGTCGCGTATCGTCGAGGCGAACCACGCAATGTTCGGTGAACAAGGGCGTAATTTGGCTCACTCCGAGCTCCACCGCTTTCTGGATGGCGAGATCCATGCGTTCGCCGCGCGAGATGCCGAGGCCGAGGTGAGTGGTGAGCGGCGATTCGACTTCGCGGTTTCGCCCGTCGCCGATTTCCACGTGAACCTCATCGCGTCCTATAGCCGAAACCCGAGCCGAATATTCGCGCCCGTCGCCGTTGAACACGGTCAGGTCGGCCCCTTTTTTGAGCCGAAGCACGGTGCGGAGATAGTGGGCGCTTTCCTCGTCCAGCCGAAGGACCGCGCCTTCTTCGAGCGTTTTCTGAAGATAAAGCCTGGAAACACGCATAGCTAATCTTTCGTTGCGATATCGATGGCTTCGCCCGCGACATCCGCCATGAAACGGATTTGGTCGGGGGTGATGACGTATGGCGGCATGAAATAGATGACGTTGCCCAGAGGACGCAACAACACGCCCCTCGTCAGCCCGTGACGATACACGCGAAGCCCGCGCCGTTCCTGCCAGGGGTAAGGTTCGCGATCGGCCTTGTTCCTGACCAGTTCGATGGCCAGAATCATCCCGGTCTGGCGGACTTCGGCGACGTGCGGATGATCCTCGAACGCCGCGGATTCGGCCATGGCCTGTGCCAGCCGTTTGTTGGCCACCAAAGTGTTTTCCCGCTCGAACAGATCCAGCGTCGCCAGCGCTGCTCGGCAAGCGAGAGCGTTTCCGGTATAGCTGTGCGAATGCAGGAATGCCTTGAGCCTGGCATATTCATCGTAAAAGGCGGCGTAGACCGCCTCGGTGGTCAGCACGCAGGACAGCGGCAGGTACCCGCCCGTCAGCCCTTTAGACAGACACATGAAATCCGGCCGGATATCCGCCTGCTCGCAGGCGAAGAAAGTGCCGGTACGTCCGAAGCCGACGGCGATCTCGTCGGCGATCAGGTGCACGCCGTGGCGGTCGCAGGACTCCCGCAAGAGCTTCAGATAAACGGGGTCGTACATGCGCATGCCGCCCGCGCATTGAACCAGGGGCTCGACGATGACCGCGCAGGCCTCCGCCGCGTGAGCCGCGAGTGTCCGTTCCATCTCGGCGAATTTCCGCCGGGAATAATCCGCCCAGGTTTCTCCCGGCTCCCGATGATAGCAGTCGGGACTCTCGACGGTGATGGGTTTCAGCAAGAGCGGCTCGTAGGTCTCCTTATAGAGCGCCACGTCGCCGACGGCCAAGGCGCCCAAGGTTTCGCCGTGATAGCTGTTGCTCAAGGCGATGAAGCGGGTCTTCTCCGGTTTTCCGGCGTTTCGCCAGAAATGGAAGCTCATTTTGAGCGCCACCTCGACCGCGGACGAGCCGTTGTCGGCATAGAAACAGCGGGATAGTCCTTTCGGCGCAAGGCCGATCAGCCGTTCGGCCAGCCGGACCGCCGGTTCGTGCGTGAATCCGGCCAAGATTACGTGTTCCAGCGTTTCGAGCTGATCCTTGAGCGCGGCCTTGATGTAAGGGTGGCCGTGGCCGAACAGATTCACCCACCAGGAGCTGATGGCGTCGAGATAACGGTTGCCTGCGAAGTCTTCCAGCCACACCCCCTGCCCGCGCTTGATCGGTATCGGCGGCAGGGCTTCGTGGTCCTTCATCTGAGTGCAGGGGTGCCAGAGGACGGCGAGGTCGCGGCTGGACCAGTCGTGGTTGTTCATGGTCGAATACAGGAATCAAGTGAAAATGGCGTTGATCGCATAGGAGATACAGTCGTGAGCCGGCCTCATACTCTGATGACTCCGAATCCTTACGAACGCTTGCTCGCGCTGCCGGAAAACCTGGTGGGCGAAGTGCTCGACGGCGAGCTGTATACCCAGCCCCGCCCCGCCGGGCGCCACGCCGCGGCGGAGTCCGGTCTGCAGAGCAAAATCGGTGGGCCATTCCGCTACGGCGACCCCGGCGGGTGGTGGATCCTGGTGGAACCGGAAGTCCACTTCGTTCGTGACACCGAAGTCGCCGTGCCCGATCTCGCCGGCTGGCGGCGGGAACGGATGCCGACGCTGCCCGAAGACCACCGTTTCGAAGTGGTACCGGACTGGGTGTGCGAAATTCTTTCGCCCTCGACCGAGCAGAAGGACCGTGCCCGAAAGCTGCCATTGTACGCCCGTTACGGGGTTTCCTACGCCTGGCTGGTCGACCCTCTGGTACATACCCTGGAAGCCTTCGCGTTGCGCGAGGAAGGCTGGTTGCTCATCGCGACGCTCAAGGACGACGATCCGGTCAAGGTTCCGCCCTTCGACGCTATCACCTTCTCGCTGGCGGATTTGTGGGCGTGAGGCTCAATCCGCCGCAATCCCCATATTCCTCCAAATCCCCAACACCGCCTCGGCACGATTCAGCGTGTAGAAATGCAGTCCTGGCGCGCCCTGCTCCAACAGCCGTCGGCACAGGTCGGTCACCACTTCCAGCCCGAAGGCGCGGATCGATTTGCGGTCATCGCCGAACACCTCGAGCCGTTTCCGTATCCAACGCGGGATATCCGCTCCGCAGGCGTCGGAAAACCGGGCCAGTTGCGTGTAATTGGAGATCGGCATGATGCCGGGCACGATGGGAATGTCGATGCCCATTTTTTCGCAGTCGTCGACGAAGCGGAAATAGGCTTCGGGATTGTAAAAATACTGGGTAATGGCGCTGTCGGCGCCGGCCTCGACCTTGCGCTTGAAGTTGCGCAAATCGGCCTCCATGCTGGCCGCCTGGGGATGCATTTCCGGGTAGGCCGCCACTTCGATGTGGAAGTGATCGCCTGTTTCCCGACGGATGAATTCCACCAGTTCGTTGGCGTAACGGAATTCTCCCGGTGACAGCATGCCGGAGGGCATGTCCCCGCGCAGCGCGACGATATGCCGGATGCCCTGATTTTTATAGGCTTCCAGAACCTCCCGCACGCTAGTCTTGGTGGACGCGATGCACGAGATATGAGGAGCCGCCTCGATGCCGGTATTCCGCTGGATTTCGACCACCGTCTCGAAGGTCTTCTCCCGCGTCGTCCCGCCCGCGCCGAACGTCACAGAACAGAATTTCGGCTTGAGCGCGGCCAGTTTCGCCAGGTTCGTGCGGAAAGCGTCTTCCGCTTCATGATTCTTCGGCGGGAAGAATTCCAGGCTGAAGATTCTCGGATATTTTTTTTGCGATTCCATGGGAGTCATCGTATCTCAGATAGAAGAAATCCTGCACAAGGCAGGATTTCTTCGTGGTCAGAACGGTAAGCGTAGGGCAAACGGTTTTCTACCCTATTTGCTGCCTCGCAGGATCAATACCGGTAATGATCCGGTTTGTACGGACCGTCCACCGGTACGCCGATGTACGCCGCCTGTTCCGGCGTCAACTGCGTGAGCTGTGCGCCGATCTTCTTGAGATGCAGGCGCGCCACGTGCTCGTCCAGATGTTTCGGCAGCACATAAACCTTGTTCTGGTACTTGTTGCCATGGCAGAACAGCTCGATCTGGGCCAAGGTCTGGTTGGTGAACGAGTTCGACATGACGAAGCTCGGATGACCCGTGGCGCAGCCGAGGTTCACCAAGCGCCCTTCGGCCAGCAGGATGATGCGCTTGCCGTCCGGAAAGATGACGTGGTCGACCTGCGGCTTGATGTTTTCCCAGGTGTACTTCCTGAGACTCGCGACCTCGATTTCCGAGTCGAAATGGCCGATGTTGCAGACGATGGCGTTGTTCTTCATCTTTGCCATGTGATCATGGCTGATGACGCCAACGTTGCCGGTGGCGGTGACGAAGATGTCGCCCTTGTCGCACGCGTCGTCCATGGTGACCACGCGGTAGCCTTCCATCGCCGCCTGCAAGGCGCAGATCGGATCGATTTCGGTGACCCATACGGTGGCGCCGAGGCCACGGAACGCTTGGGCGCAGCCCTTGCCCACGTCGCCGTAGCCGAGGACCACGCAGATCTTGCCCGCAATCATCACGTCGGTGGCGCGCTTGATGCCGTCCACCAGCGATTCGCGGCAGCCGTACAAATTGTCGAACTTGGACTTGGTCACCGAATCATTGACGTTGATCGCCGGGAACGGCAAGCGGCCTTCCTGCTCCATCAGGTACAGGCGGTGTACGCCGGTGGTGGTTTCCTCGGTCACGCCCTTGATGTTGGCGAGCACTTTCGAATACCAGCCCGGCTGGGAAGCCAGACGCTTCTTGATGGCGGCGAACAGTACCTCTTCCTCTTCGCACGTCGGCTTGTCCAGGAGCGAGGGGTTCTTTTCGGCGCGAGAACCCAGCGTGATCAGCAGGGTCGCGTCACCGCCGTCGTCGAGAATCATGTTCGGCGTGCCGCCGTCGTGCCACTCGAAGATGCGGTGAGTGAATTCCCAGTATTCTTCCAGGGATTCGCCCTTGTAGGCGAACACCGGGATGCCGGCGGCGGCGATGCCCGCAGCGGCGTGGTCCTGGGTGGAGAAGATATTGCAGGACGCCCAGCGCACTTCCGCGCCCAGAGCCACCAGGGTCTCGATCAATACGGCGGTCTGAATGGTCATGTGCAGACTGCCGGCGACGCGGGCGCCCTTGAGCGGTTGCAGTGCGCGATACTCCTCGCGCACCGCCATCAGGCCCGGCATTTCGGTTTCGGCGATGGCGATTTCCTTGCGGCCCCAGTCGGCCAGGGAAATATCGGCGACGCGATAGTCGTTGGATGAATCAGGATTTGCGACAGCGTTCATGTTTCATGCTCCTCATTGCGTGAATTTCTCCACCGGCCACAAACACTGGTCAGGTGTCCCGACCAGCGGAGATGAACCGAGCGCCGTTGACATAACAGTTGCGCCGACCGAGCCTGGCGGATGTCCCGTCGCAGCGCTCCTCAGCCCGCACAACACCGCCTCACCCGGCGGCCGGGTAAAACATTACAGAGCGGATAAGCCGGCCGCTTCGCGCAGTGCCTCGGCCTTGTCGGTCTTCTCCCAGGTAAACGTGTCCTCGGTGCGGCCGAAATGTCCGTAAGCGGCCGTGGGGCGATAAATCGGCTGCAGAAGATCCAGCATGCGGATCAGCCCCTTCGGCCGCAGATCGAAATACTCGCGCACCAGCTGCACCAGGCGTTCCTCGGCGATGACCCCCGTGCCGAAAGTATTGACGCTGATGGAGGTCGGCTCGGCCACCCCGATGGCATAGGACACCTGAATTTCGCAGCGTTCGGCCAAACCTGCGGCGACGATGTTCTTGGCCACGTAGCGGCCCATGTACGCCGCCGAGCGGTCCACCTTGGACGGGTCCTTGCCGCTGAATGCGCCGCCGCCGTGCCGTGCCATGCCGCCGTAGGAATCGACGATGATCTTGCGGCCGGTCAGTCCGCAGTCGCCGACCGGACCGCCGATGACGAACTTGCCGGTGGGGTTGATGAAGTACTTGGTGTCCTTGTGCAGCCATTCTTTCGGAAGGACGTGGAGGATAATTTCGTCCATCACCGCCTCACGCAGGATTTTCGGATCGATATCCGGTGAGTGTTGGGTGGACAGAACCACGGCATCGATGGCGACCGGCTTGTTGTCCTCGTAGCGGAAGGTCACCTGGCTCTTGGCGTCAGGACGCAGCCAGGGCAGAAATTTCTTTTTTCTCACTTCCGCCTGGCGCTGCACCAGCCGGTGGGCGTAAGTGATGGGAGCCGGCATCAACACATCGGTCTCGTTGGACGCGTAACCGAACATCAGGCCCTGATCGCCGGCTCCTTGTTCGTGGTCGTCGGATTCGTCGACGCCCATGGCGATGTCGGGCGACTGTTTACCGATGGCCGTGAGCACCGCGCAGCTTTCCCAGTCGAACCCGATCGACGGATCGTCGTAGCCGATTTCGCGCACGACCTGGCGTACCAGCGTCTCGGTATCCACCCAGGCCGATGTGGTAACTTCGCCCGCCAAAATCACCATTCCGGTCTTGACCAAGGTTTCGACGGCCACTCTGGCCCTCGGGTCTTGTCTCAGCATTTCGTCCAGAACGGCATCGGAGACTTGATCGGCGATCTTGTCCGGATGGCCTTCGGAAACGGATTCGGAAGTAAAGATAAAGTTGTTGCTCACAGTATGACCTTCCTTAAAAACGGTGATTACGAGCGGGCCTAAAAGCCCGCCATTATAGGGTAATGGGATAGACCGACCAAATTTTTGCGGCAAAAGTCAATGGGCATCCGGCGCAGTCTCAAATCACCCGGAAAACCGCATTCAGCCCGAGCAGCAGAAAGCTAAACGGAATCGATGCTAACAGAAGAAACAAGGAGACGACGAGGCCGGCGCGAATGCCGATCGGTCGTCCAGTCCGATCGAAGCGGACGCCAAAGCCGTAAAGAGCACCGAGCATCTGTGATGCCACCGCGATTACAAAAATCAGGATATACCGTTCTTCCAGGCGAAATGCATGCGCCAGTATGTCGCTCGACACCGTGAGCATCAGCGGTGCGTAAACCACGGCGGACGGCAAGGCGAGGCCGTAAGCGCGGGGGAGCGTCAGGCGGATTCCGACCGTTCGTCGCACCGCGAACCGCAATGCCGCCATCCACGGAAGATTGATGATGAGGTAAATCAGGACCAGCCTGGAAAAATCGTCGACCGAGTACGCGGACGGGCGGAGTACGAGATCGACTGAAAGATACAGTAAAGGGTGAGCCTTAAAAAGCAAAGGGTCCACGGTTTTATGCCCAAAAATTAGACATCATCCAGGAAATAGCCTATTTGATGGCTGATCTTGCCGGGAATGTCGCATCATATCGTCCACAGTTCCTTACCAACCGGCCGACCAGCAAACATTGCTATAATCCCGCAGTTTTACCTCAGCTAAAGGAGTATCCGACCCCATGTCTTTGATGAAAGTCAGTTCCGGCAAGAGCGTTCCGAACGACATCAACGTGGTCATCGAAATCCCGGCGTACAGCGATCCGGTGAAGTATGAGATCGATAAAGAAACCGGAGCGCTTTTCGTCGACCGCTTCATGGGCACGGCGATGCAATATCCCTGCAATTACGGTTACGTTCCGCACACTTTGTCGGAAGACGGCGACCCCGTGGACGTGCTGGTGGTCGCTCCCTGGAAACTATTGAGCGGATCGGTGGTTCGCTGCCGGCCGATCGGTCTATTGAAAATGACCGACGAAGCCGGCGGCGACTGCAAGATTATCGCGGTTCCCCACGACAAATTGACCCCGCTTTACAGCAAGGTCAACTCCTTCCGCGACATTCCCGACAGTCTGCTCGCCCAAATCGCACACTTCTTCGAGCACTATAAGGACCTGGAACCCGGCAAATGGGTCAAGATCGACGGCTGGTACGACGGCGAGGAAGCGAAGCAGGAAATCACCAGCAGCATCGAACGTTACAACTCGGCCAAGAAAAAGCCGAATTTCTGATCAGTCTCCGACCGAGAGCCCGTCCTCCAATCAAACGTCGTAATCCATGCTGAGCTACCGCCACGGCTTTCACGCCGGCAATCATGCCGATGTATTCAAACATCTGGTTTTGACCCTGCTAGTCCGCTCGCTGCTGCGCAAGGAAAAGCCGTTTTTCTATCTGGACACCCATGCCGCGGCCGGGCGTTACGATCTCGGCTCGGCGATAGCCCGCAAGAATCGCGAGTACAAAACCGGCATCGGTCCATTGTGGGAGGTTAAAGACGCGCCCGAGGCGATCCTGAACTATCTCGGAGCCGCGCGAGCTTTGAATTCCGACGGCAAACTTCGCTTTTATCCCGGCTCGCCGCGTATCGTCCGGCACTATCTGCGTCCGGGCGATCGGATGGCGCTTTCCGAACTTCATCCCAACGAAGTCAAGGTACTCGGCGAGGAATTCGCCGGCGACAAGCAAGTCAAGATCCATCATCTCGACGCCTATCAGGCGCTCAAGGCGTTGCTGCCGCCTTCCGAACGGCGGGGCCTGGTGCTGATCGATCCGGCCTTTGAGCTCAAAGACGAGTGGCGGCGTCTGCTGGACGCCGTGAAGGAGGCTTATCGGCGTTGGGCGACCGGTATTTTTGCAGTCTGGTATCCGATCCAGGATCGCGCCACGGCGGACGATTTTCTACGCCGTTTCAAGAAATCCGGCATCCGCAAGGTATTGGTCGCGGAATTCTCGATCCTCGACCCTGACGAAACCCTCCGCCTGAACGGCAGCGGCATGGTCATCATCAACCCGCCCTGGAAACTGGAAGAGGAACTGCGCAGTCTGCTGCCTTGGCTGTGGGAAAAACTGGCGGTGGACGGCCAAGGGACGTGGCGGGTGGAGTGGTTGGTTGAGGAGTGAGCCAAGGGCGAAATATCGTGCACCGTATGCAGACGTTCCATTCGGCGCATTACGTCAACGCTAATGCGTCCTACGCGGTCTGTTGGGCGGTCAGGTTGAGGGAAGCGTCAGACCGAATTATGAATCCGGGTGCGTTTCAGCCCAAGGCCGAATATGTGCGAGGGTTTCGGCCATCGTCTCGCGCGCGATCATAGTGTCGTAATGAGCTTGGGCGCGGAGCCAATAACCATCGGACAAGCCGAAAAAACGACACAATCGAAGATCGGTATCCGCGGTAACGGAGCGTTTTCCAGCGACTATTTCTCCGATGCGGCGTTGGGACACGCCGATCTCCTTCGCCAACCTGTACTGGGTGATACCCATCGGATTCAGGAACTCTTCGAGGAGCAGTTCGCCGGGAGAAACAGGAGCAATATCGCGCATAAGTATCCTCTCAATGGTAATCGACTATCTCGACGTCGAAAGCCTTGCCGCTCTCAAAGCGGAAACAAACGCGCCACTGGTCGTTAATGCGAATGCTCCACTGATCCTTTCGGTCACCTTTCAAGGCTTCCAGCCGATTTTGGGGAGGGACTCTCAGGTCCTCCAAGCGCCCCGCGACATCAAGCTGCGTCAGTTTTCGGAGCGCCACTCGTTCGATATTGACGAAACGTGGAACTCGCTCACCTCTGAACAGGGCCTCCGTTTCGCCGCATTTGAACGATTCGATCATGATAACAATGCTGGCGAGAGGCGTTAGTATTGTCAAGCGCCACTATTGCTGGGTTGGATCTCGTAAGATTCGTAAGATAAGAGCACCAGTTACCCGGAGCCCGCGTAGGATGTGCCGACGTAGGAGGCGCATCGATCGCGAATTTGAACGATGCGGTTCCTGCGTCACGGCATCCTACACGTGCTATGCGGACTGATATCCATAAAAAACGTCCATGACGTATCACGACTCTGGAATGATGGGTTTCGCTTCGCTCTACCCATCCTACATGGGCTGGAAACTGGAAGAGGAACTGCGCAGTCTGCTGCCTTGGCTGTGGGAGAAACTGACGGTGGACGGCCAAGGGGCGTGGCGGGTGGAGTGGCTGGTTGAGGAGTGAGCCGGCACGGTCACGTATTGGCCCCGCAGTCCGTGTAGGGCGAAATAGGGTACTCCCGTATTCCAATCACAAACGGTCATCCGGGGAAGGGGGCTGGCCGGCGCTCCCGGCCAGGCCGTTTGCGATTGGAAGGGCGGCTCCGGCGCTCCCGAACCGATCGTTTGCGATTGGAGCACCCGGATGACCCTTCCACCGCATCGGGACATTCCATTCGGCGCATTACGCCAACGGTAATGCGCCCTATGCGGGCTCGTTCCTCACATCGTCCACTTCCACCTTGAACTAAGTGCATGGGTAACGTTGTCGATAGTCGGCATGAGATGCGCTCTGGACACTCCCCTAAGCCACAGCAAACGTAGCAACTCGCCGACCTCAGAATGAGGAAGCGTCAGTACTCGGATAACTGGCTCCGATGAATGCGACTGCGCGTCCAGAGCAAAGGTCTGGAAATCTGGAAACGTTCCGGCCGCAGCAATATGCGCGCATCCATAGACGGGATGTATGAACAAGCCCTGTTGCGACCGAAGATATGGGTTCTCGCTATTAGGGACCGTGTGCCCCAAGAATCGCGTGTATTGCGAGTTGTAGCGCTCGTGACGCCCAAGCTCTAGCAGCAGATCTGGGCGGATTGCCCAAATCGCGATTTGCGCCTTTGTGTCAGCTACTTCGACTTCACTGGCGGCGAAGTAAGCGGCATACAGAGGGTTCCGAGTCCAATCTAGTGACCTAGTGGGGACCCCATGATGTTGAGCTAACGCCGCTGCCGCATTCAGCTCCGGCAGAAACCTGACAAGGGGATAGCTCTGAACGTCGGGAAGATAGTTGTGATGAGCGAGTCGTCGGTAGATGTCAACGTCGGGAACCCGATGTCCCAACTCATCGGCGAATGTGACAAAGTCAAGCAGGAGCGAGAACTCCGCTCGGCCCTGCGCATAGGCTTTCACCACAAAGTCAGCGTTAGCGCAGCGCGTTAACGGATTCCGATAAAGCAGCTCTCGGATGCCCAGGCCAAAGCGCTCTTCAAACTCAACTCGAAGCCGCGCCAGCCGCTGGAGTGGAACCGTAGATGGATTCCGCCACGCGCTTGGCGTAAGGTCCCATGATGCATCGCGTTGGCCGCGAAACACCCATGGACACGTCCATGACTTGCAATTCGTCCACAGTCGGAGCTCGAGCGCTGACAGCAGTGACTCTGCGTTTGAATGTCCCTCTCGATTAACAGCGTTCGTCATGAGTTCTGGAAGTTGCGAAAGGGTGCGGCTGGTGCTTGAAGGGTCTAATTACAAATAGCCACTCCAAAAGGCGCAAAACTTACGCCTTGAAGGTGCATAAAAAACTGCGATCCTAAAGCCGACGCGCTGTTCGAGTTAACCAAAGTCATTCTTACACCCTAGATTCCAAATCGATTACGTCTTCGGTGTCCGGATCGGGAGGCCATGCCTGTGACTGTAGTTCTGGGAGGCCGGGTTGCGGATTTCGGGCATACGGAGAACCGAGGCGCCGCGATAGTGAATCGTTATTGCGACATCCGTCAAGTCAACTAAAGCTTACAAATCGGGCCGGTATTTGATCCGATACGACATTGGGAATCCGGCGCCACACATCTCCGCGTCTAGTCTAGGTCGGCGGTGGCGAGGAGATGCATCGGGCGGCGAGAAGTGTCCTGGCCTGAAAGCTTTTCCAGGATTCGCGATCAGGAAGACTCAATGAGACTCCTCGGCCGCCTCACTGTCGTCGCCGACGGGCTCCAGGCTCAGATTCATCGTGCCGAATGGCGACTCGCCGGTTTGAGCGCTCTCGGTTTTTTCGCTGCTCTGATCTTGAGGAGACTCCGTATTTTCCGGCGATGTGTCCTTGGGAGCACGCTGCTGGCCCAGGCTGATTTTCAATCTGACGTTATTGGCCGAGTCCGCATTGCGGATGGCTTCTTCGGCGGTAATCCGGCCCGCCTGGTACAGCTTCACCAAATGGCTGTCGAAAGTTTGCATGCCCAAACCTTCGGATTTCTCCATGACTTCCTTGATCGCGTGGACTTCGCCCTTCCGGATCAAATCGCAGACCAGGGGCGTTCCGAGCAGAATCTCGATGGCCGCCGCGCGTTTGCCGTCCACCGTCGGCACCAGGCGCTGCGAGACGAAAGCCCTCAGGTTGAGGGACAAGTCCAATAACAGCTGATTCCGCCGTTCTTCGGGGAAGAAATTGATGATTCGGTCGAGCGCCTGGTTCGAGTTGTTGGCGTGCAGGGTCGACAGGCACAGGTGGCCGGTTTCCGCGAAATTGATGGCGTATTCCATCGTGTCCTGGGAACGGATTTCGCCGATCAGGATGACGTCGGGCGCCTGCCGGAGCGTGTTCTTGAGCGCGTCTTCGTAAGTCTGGGTATCGACGCCGACCTCCCGCTGATTCACCAGGCACTTTTTGTGGGGGTGCATGAATTCGATCGGGTCTTCGATGGTGATGATGTGCCCGGCGGAGTTGCTGTTGCGATAGTCGATCAGTGCCGCCAGCGAGGTCGATTTGCCGGAACCGGTGGCGCCGACGAACAGAATCAGTCCCCGTTTTTCCATGATGACCTTTTTGAGGACTTCCGGCAGACCCAGATCATCGACCTTGGGAATGTTGACTTTGATATTCCGCACCACCATCGCATGCGCATTGCGCTGTTTGAAGATGTTCACGCGAAAACGCCCCACGCCTTCCTCGCTGATGGCGAGATTCATTTCCGGACGCCGCTCGAAATCCCGCCGCTGGCCTTCATCCATGACCGAATAGGCGGTCTCTTTGATCATGTCGTCGGTCAGTTCAATGGTATCGACAGGCGTCAGCTTCCCCTGAAATTTGGCTGCGGGGGGAGCGCCGGCTGTGAGATAAAGATCCGAGCCGTCCTTGTAGACCAGGAGCTTGAGGTAATTCTTGAACTTCATAGGCATTCTTCCTCGGCTGAAAGGGTAGTTTGATAACGACCGCGGATTTGCGTCCCGCATCATCGAAACGCTGTCGTTACGCCGAGAACCTCGTTTCATGTATCGCAGTCCGGCGCCGACACTCCAGTGATCCAAGTATAGATACCGAATCCTGCCCGACCGTGAACTGAGCCGCACAAATCAAGCGGCTTCGCGCCTTGTTTCAAAAATCAATTCGTAACCGGAATACGGGGGTTGACACCGAAATGAGAACGATTATCATTTGTGGCGTGTTCATTAGTTTCGGGAGTCGTGCCGTGAACTCCGTCGACCGTACGGTTTTTCAATCAGTCCGCCGACGGCATGCGGCTGCAAAGTCCGCCATCACGCTGGTCGCACTACTCGAGAACGGAAATCGGCACGCCGAGGATTTCCACTGTCTGGATCTGCCTTCGAAAGATTTTTCCAGACGCCTGTTGCTGTCGGCCGGCTTGAATACGGGTCGGCACATTTGTTGAAACGCCGGGGAGAGATACATGACCGTCAAAAGCCGCGCATGCGCCGATGCGGCGCCATCACCCGATTTGCTGGAGGAGAGTTTGCGTTTTCTGCTGATGCGGTATGCGAGAAATCCGTCGCCATCGACAGCCGGGCATATCGCCGCCTGCTTGGACGGACTGCTCACTCATCCCGAGTTTAAAGCGGCTCCGGACGACCGCTGCACGTATCGTCGGATGCGGTGCTATTGGCGGTTGGTCGAGCGCCTGGGTTGAGACAGGCGATACCCTTTTGGCGGACTGTAACGAACGGTGTTATCGGCTTAGATAGGACCGATTTCGGGGGTCCGAGATTTTTCCGCTACGGTGGCCAATAAGCCGGCCAGCGCATCGGGATCTACGGGTTTGACCAAGTGGCAGTCCAGGCCGGCTTCCTCCGAGGCACGGCGATCGTCTTCCGTGCCATAGCCGCTGATTGCTACCAAGAGCGCCTTTTCCATGCCGGGCAAGCTCCTAAGACGCCTGGCCAGTTCATAGCCGTCCATTCCGGGCAATCCGATGTCCAGTAACGCGACCTCGGGTTTGAAATTTGCCGCGATATTCAGCGCCATGGGCCCGTCGTAGGCGACCTCGACCGTATGTCCGGAGGCGCTGACGATCAGCGCGGTACTCTCGGCGGCGTCGTGGTTGTCGTCGACGATAAGAACCCTGCGCGGCACCAATACCATTTCGGATTGCAGCGCGGTGATGTCTTGGGGGCTTTCGTCGATTCCCTGCCATAACGGCAGATACACCAAAAATTCACTGCCGAGGCCGAGTCCGGCGCTTTTGGCTTCCACCCGGCCGCGGTGCAGTTCGACCAGCCGGCGCACCAGCGTGAGCCCGATTCCGAGCCCTCCCTCCATGCGGTCCAAGCCTCTCTCCGCCTGCACGAAAAGGTCGAAGATATGCGGCAGCGCCTCGGGGCCGATGCCTCTGCCGTCGTCGCGGACCCGCAGCACGGCTTCATCGTTGACGATATGGAGACTGACCTCGATGTGGCCGCCCGGCGGAGTGTATTTTGCGGCGTTGGCGAGCAGGTTTTCGACGACCTGCTCCATGCGGGTGGGGTCCACTTTGACGAACAACGGACGCCCCGGCAGATCCAGGGCGAGCTTGTGCTGGCGCGAGTCGAGCTGATATCTGACGATTTCCAGAACATGAACGATCAGAGGCACGAGATCGATCGTTTCTTCGCGCAGCTCGATTTGGCCGCGGGTGATGCGCGCCACGTCGAGCAGATCGTCCACGATGCGGGTGAGCTTGGTGAGCTGCCGGTCCATCATCGCGTGGATCTGCTTGACGGGAGTCTTGTCGGGGTTGGCCCTCTGCAGGATGTGAAGCCCGTTACGGACCGGCGCGAGAGGATTGCGCAGTTCGTGGGCGAGCATGGCCAAGAATTCGTCCTTTTGCCTATGGGCTTCGCGCAAGGACTCCTCGATATCCTTGCGCTCGGTGATGTCGCGATTGGTCTCGAGCACGAGCGGCGGCTTGTTGCGCTGGACGACGACGGTGTTGCGGCTGTCGACGATGATGCGTTTTCCGGTGCGGGTGGTATGGACCACTTCGCCGACCCATTGCCGGTCCCGGGCGAGTATGCGTTCGAATTCCTCGGAGCTGATGCCGCGTTCGGTTTTCAGCAAGGTGTGGCTGATTTTCCCTATCGCCTCGGAACGCTTGTAGCCGTACAGTTCCTCCGCGCCGCGGTTCCAATACCGGACCGTGCCGCCGAGTTCCCACATCAGGACAGCTTCGTGGGCCTGGTCCAAGATTTCGCTCCGCTGCCTCAGGGCCGCTTCGATACTGCGACGCTCGGTGACATCCTGAATCGTCAGTAGGATCAGATCGTTCAGATGATCCTCTCCGAGCAGTTTGTAGGCGCTCAGGTTCAGGATGCGTTCGCCGATTTCGGGATGCGCCTGGATGATCTCATAATCCTCCAGGGTTCTCCCGCCCTGCGACACGATCTGGAGCGACTCTTTGATCTCCCGCCTATCCCACAGCCCGTTGCCGGTGTCGTAGAGGCAATTGTTCTGGATGGCCTCCGGTTTGGTCCGGAACATTTCGAAATAGGCCCGATTGGCGCGTTTTACCCGGAGATCCCGATCGAGCACCACCAAGGCGTCGCGCATGGTTCCCAGAATGGCCTCGTTGAATTCCTGCGCGTTCTTCAAGGTGAGATTGACCTGGCTCAACTCGTGATTGCGGACCCTCAGCTCTTCATTCGCCGTGGCGAGTTCCTCGTTGGCCGACTGCAATTCCTCCTTGGCGGTTTCGAGCTCTTCGTTCGTGCTCTGGAACTCCTGGTGAGCGGACAAGAGTTCTTCTTCCAGCGACCTCAGTTTTTCCTGGCCGGCTTTGTGGGCCTCGATAACGGATTGCAGATGGCGTTGCGTGGCATCGAGTTCTCGTCTCAACTCCGAGAATTGGAACTGCCCTCCAGCTTGCGCGGACTTGAAAAGCAGGCCCACTTGTCGCGTCAGAACGGAGGAAATTCGCCGAAGCCAATCGGCCGGGGCATGGATTGGAAGCCGGGACGGCGAATTTTCGAAAAGAATCAGGAAGAATTGCGCGGTGCCCTCGGCGTCGTTGAGCGGCAGGACCTCGAATTGAACATACCGTTCTTTCCCGTCGGTGCGGATGCGGATGTTTTCCCGTCGGACGGATTGTCCGGTCGACCGCGTCTCCTGAACGGCCTCCGACAGTTCGATGAAGAGATAGGTTTGGGTCAGGCTTTTTAGGTTCAGGCTTGCCGAACCCTGTTGATGCTCGAGAAACTGTCCGGTATGGCCGCGAAACTGGAGAACGTTCAGATCGTCATCGATCAGCACGCCGGCCGGCGCGTAACGTGCGAGCAGGATGTTGTCGGCCTGTCGCTGAACCAATCCGGGGTTTTGCAGTGGCGCAGCCGTTTCTGTCAGCGTTTTTTCAGGCTGAAGTGTCCTTTGTTCCTTCCCGCCGAAGTTCAGCAACATTCGGCCGGGAACGTTCTTCCTCACGTAGATGCTCCAATTTTTGTTTAAAGGTTCGAAGAGATGCGAACCTTGGGGACCGATATTTTCGGATGGCCCGAGCGCGAGAAATTTACCCGGATTGAGCGCGTAATGAAAGGTCGACATGACATGTCTCTGCAGTTCCGGATCCAGGTAGATGAGGAGATTGCAGCAACTGATCAGATCGAGCTTGGAAAAGGGGGGATCTTGCGCCACGTTATGTTCGGCGAAGACGCACGATTCCCGGATCGCCGGAATGACTTGATAATGAGCGTCGGCTCGGATGAAGAAGCGTCTGAGCCGCTTTTCCGAGATATGAAGCCTGATGTTTTCGGGATAGCGGCCGGCCCGTGCCAGGCTGATGGCCTGCGAGTTGATGTCGCTGCCGAAAATCTGTATCGGGATACTGACCTTCTTCTCGTCCAGAAACTCGATGAGCGCCATGGCGATGGAATAAGCCTCCTCGCCGGTCGCGCAACCGGGCACCCAAATACGAATCGGATCGTTCGGAGACCGGCCTTGCAGCAGCCGCGGAAAGACTTCTCTCGTCAATCCACGGAATGTCTCCGGGTCCCGAAAGAACGCGGTAACGCGGATCAGGAAATCCTGGCATAGCGCCTCGACTTCGGTCGGTTGATTCTGCAACAGGGCGAGATAATCGGAGAGGCTATGGATCTTGTTAAGCGCCATTCGGCGCATGAGCCGCCGTAAGATGGTCTTGCGTTTGTACTGGCTGAAATCGAGCCCGCAAGTGACGAGAACGACACGGAATATCTGCTTCAGATCCTGTTGCCGGATGGCCAGGGTCTCCAGATCGCCGGCGGCGGTCCCGGCTCGCTGGCCGAGGTTTGTGAGCTCCCGCGCGATCTCCTTGGGCGGCAATACGTAGTCGACGCATCCCATGCTGATGGCGCTGCGCGGCATCCCGTCGAATCTGGCCGAGGACGGATCTTCCGCAAACGCGATTCCGCCGCCGGTCTTGATCGCCTTGAGCCCCTTCGCTCCATCCGACCCGGTCCCCGACAGCACGATTCCGATTGCCTTTTTCCCCAGCTCGCGAGCCAGGGAAAGAAACAGATGATCGGCCGGCAGATGAGGCGACGGACGTCCGTGCCGGCGCTGAAGGTTCAGGCAACCGACCGAAACGCTTATATCCGCATCCGGAGGAATGACATAAATATGATCCGCCTGTATCGCCATCCCCTCGCGTGCCTCGATAACCGGCAATCTGGCGGTATTGGCCAGGATTTCCGCCAGCTTGCTGTCATGATCGGGCGATAAATGCTGGGCGATCAGGAAGGCGAAGCCGATGCCGGGCTCGATGGCTTGGAAAAGATCCAGCAGCGAGTTCAGACCTCCCGCCGAAGCGCCTATACCCACCATGGCCGGAATAGTCTCGGGCGATCTCAAGCAGCCACCGTCCGGTCTTGTCGTGTCGTGTCGTTTCCGGCGTTCATCCGTCGTATAGCGCACTCACTCACGGCCTAGAGCTTGTACAACGGCTCCAGATCCGCGGCTACGGACGGTTTGCCCGCCTTGGACGAGATCATCGGGTCGGATCGAAAAGCCGCCCAAAGGGCCTGCCCTTGCCAACCGGGTTCCGGGTGTCGGTAAAGTGTGCGGTTCAGCCGCTCGATTTCACGACCCAATTCGCCTTTGCAACGCCGCTCCAGGTCCTCCAAACCCATAACGCGAGCCGAAGGCCAACGCTGTCTCGCCCAATCCAAGAGAGCCTGCCGCGCCGCGGCGGGGTCGTTCTTCCGGCAGGCTATTCTCAAGGCGTTTGCGGCCGAGCGCTCGGACCGACCGTCGTCGTATGACTGCGGGACCGGCGTCTTCCGGGGCCTGCCGCTGAGCCACCAGGCCGCGGCGGTTCCAATCCAGCCCAGCCCGAATAACAGAGCCAGCCAAAACCAGAGCCCGCTTGCAGGACCTGCAGGTAGCGCCTCGCTCGGCAGCGAAGATTCCGGTCGTGCCGGAGCGGCGGACGATCCCGAACGTGTCGTGGGCAAAGCGGGTGGGGTGGATTCCGGCGATTGGGCTCCCGGCAGCACGGTCAGGGTGCGCTCGGGAACCCGCGCGGCCTCCATCCGCTCGGTCTTGGTGTTCCACCAGGGGATTTCGATCGGCGGAATCCGGTAGGTTCCGGAACGCGCGGGAATCAGGGCGATTTTTTCCTGCCGGACGCTGGCCAGTCCGGTCGTCAGTTTTTCCTCGTTCAGCAGCGGTTGATCCGGGTAACGCTTGATGTCCGCCGGGGATTGTCGAGAGGCTTGCGGCTCCAACTCGGGCAACAGGCCGACCGTCGTTCCATCGGCCCGCACGGTGATGGTCCGGGTGATCGGTTCGCCAACCGTGGTTTGAGGGGCATTCTGCGACCAGGAATCGTCGATTTCCAGGTGTTCCGCCGGCAGCCAGTGTTTGCCGGAAAAAGCCGCCGGAATCGGCCGGACGTCCAATCTCACCGAATCCGAATGCGCGCGCAAAATGTGAGTCGAGTGATTGAAAAACTGATTGAAGAGGGATCGCCCGCCGGCCGCGCTTCGGGCTTCGAGCGTCAACGGTTCCAAAAGGAGAGTCCCGCTCTTCTGCGGAAAAATCGCATACTTACGTTCAATTGCCGTGTACTGGAGGCCGCTGCGATGGGTGGTATAGCGCCGGTCGTCGCCCAGCCTTTGAATCAAGGCATCCTCGGCCGAAGGCTCGCTGAGATTTGCAGCGCTGAAATGGACGCGGCTCAACACTCGAACCGTGTAGATCACCTGGGCCTGGACATAGGGATTCTTCGGTTCGGCCTCGACTTCCAGGAAAAAATCCTCGCCGTTGCCACCCGCCAATGGCGGGGGCGATCCGGCGACCTGGAGAGTCAAGGGTTGGGATCGGTCGGTTCCGAAGGCGATGGGCGGGACGGTCAGCGTGCCCGTCCGTTTCGCCATGACCGTGACTTGCCATTCCGTCCGCTTGCTGAAACGGCCGTTGATGAGCGAAATCTGGCTGCTTTGCGATTGACCGAGGACATGGAAATCCTTTTCCAGTGGCGCGAAGTCCGGATCGTCGTCCGGCGTTTTTTCCGCCGAAAAGATGAGCGTGAAGGATTCGCTCACCGGTACCGGGTCGCGGTCGGCGGTCACGCTGATCGCCGCGGCCGAAGCGCTTCCCGCATGGAACAGAAAGATCAAGGGCCATAGGCGAATCAATCGGCGCAGAACGGATAACACCCGATTGGAATCCGGGTTCAACCTTGGGTCAGAGCGATGCGCCCAGAGAAAACACGAATATGAAAAAAAGAGTTCGCTCATGGTCTAGGCTCCGCGCCTTGAGTCCTTTGTCGTTGACGGTACTGGTAATAAAACTTGCGTTTTAGAAGGCCGCCGGGATCGTCCGGGATACGCCGCAGCCATTGCTCCTCGGCCTGGCGGGTTTCATCGGTCTTACCCGTTTCCGCTGTCGCCGCAGCGGCCTCCCGCTCACCGCTTTCGTCGGGCCGTCTATCCTGTGCTTGGCCGGCGGTCTGTTGCGGGTCGGACGCGTCGTCGGGCGTTTTTTCGCCATTCTTATCCGGCCGATCTTGCGCCTTGCTTTCCGATCCGGAGGCGGCGTCGGCGCTTTCGGGCGAACTGTTTTCACCGTTCGAGCCATCGTCCCGCGGCTGGGCGTCCTGTTCCTTGCCCGCTTGTTCGTGTGGTTTTTCCTCTTCGTTTTTTCGATCCTGACCGTCCGATGGCCCTTGCGGCGATTGCGAAGACTTGGATTCGGATTCCGAGCCCGAATCCTTCTGACTTTTCTGCTGTTCTTCGTGCTGCTTCTTCTGCTGTTCCAGGGCTTTTTCGACGAGTTCCTTGTTGTAGCGGGCGTCCTCATGGCCAGGATCCAGCTCCAGGGCTTTCTGGTAAGCCTTGATGGCCTCGTTGTAACGTCTCTGCCGGGCCAGGGCGTTGCCGCGATTATAATGGCCGGTCGCCGAATGCGACTCCTCTAAGAGTTTGGCCGCGTCCTCATAGCGTCCGGCCTTATACTGGGCGGCCGCTTTCCATTCGGAATCTTGAAATTTTTTCGCCGCTTCATCGTAATTCTCGGCTTGAAAGGCTTGCCGAGCCTGTTGGTCGGGCCTTTGCCACAGGTTATGCCAGTCCAGCGCCTGGGCATCGTTCGGAACCGGGGCTGCCAGAACCAACAGCCAGGCGGCGAGCCATCCGCGCCGGAACGACAAGGCCGCGAGCGGCAGTAGGGCCAGCAGCAGCCAGACACCCTGTTCCTTCCATTGGTCCACGTTCAGGGTCTTTTCGTTCTGCGTATCGGCGGCGGCATGCTGTTCGAAAAATCCCAATAGCGCATCGAGATCGCCCGCAGTGGCGGTGAGATTCCGATAGATGCCGCCCCCGGCTCGGGCCAGCTTCCGCAGCGCGTCGGTATCGAGCCGCGGAACCACGATATTGCCGGTATCGTCCTTCAAGAATCCGCCTTCGGGCATGGGAACCGGCGCGCCCTCCTCGGTGCCGACGCCCAGCACGGAAATGCGATAACCCTCGGTTTTCAGCCGGTGCGCTGCCTCCTCGGCCTCCGCCGCCCGTTCTCCGGCGGTGACCAGCAGGATATCGCCGGACCGCAGGCCGGCTTGCCTCAAGAGCCGCGCAGCGGATTCCAGCGCAAGATCGATGCGAGTTCCCTGTACGGGCATCAGGCCGGAGTTTAGGGCGAAGAGTTGCGCGGCGATGGTGGCCGCATCGTCGGTCAGCGGCGTGACGGTGAACGCATCGCCTGCATAGACGACCAAAGCGGTTTGACCGTCCTTGCGCGTCTTCAGGATATCGGCAATCTTGTAGCGGGCACGCTCCAGACGGGTCGGCTTGAGATCGACCGCCTCCATGGCCGAAGAAAGGTCGAGTACGATGACCACGGCCGCGATATTGCGAAAAGCCGGTGCGGGCAGACGCTCCCAAACCGGCCCCGCCAAAGCCATGATGGCGACGATGCCGCCCAAGGCCGCGGCGAACAGCGGATGGCGGCTCGCTCGGCCGTCCCCGCCGATGAGTACGTGGGGCAGCAGCGCATCATCGCAGATGCCCTTCCAGTCTCCGGTGCTCCGGCGCCGCCGGTACAACCCCCAAAGTATCGCCGCGAGCGGGAGGACGGCCAAAAGCCACCAGGGCCTCAAGAAATGAAACTCGTTCATCGGCAATCGTTGTCGCGATTCATGGATTCAGCGTTGTAGCCCATCATCTCCGGCCCAAGCAGTCATTCCCGCAATTTGCTTACCCCCAGCACAGCCGCCAATAGCAGCGCGGCGGCCAGGGGCCAGTGATAGAGCTCGGTCCTCGGCCGGTAAAAATGCTTTGTCCGTTCCACCGGCTCCAGTTCGTCCAACAGTGCGTAAATATTCTCCAATTCGTTGGTATCCCGCGCCCGGAAGTAGCGACCGCCGGTTTTTTCGGCGATGGCGTTCATGGTTTCCTCATCGAGGTCCTGAGACGGATTGACGCGCCGTGTGCCGAAAAGATCGTTGACGATCATCTGATCGGCCCCGACGCCTATGGTATAGATTTTTAGCTTCTCGCGCGCCGCGACTTCGGCCGCTTGCAGGGGGGAAACCGCGCCGGCGGTGTTGGCCCCGTCGCTGAGCAGTATCAGAACCCGCTGTTCGGCGGGATTGTCCCTAAGGCGCTTGGCGGCGAGGCCGATGGCGTCTCCGATGGCGGTCTTGTCGCCGGCGAGTCCGATGACCGCTTCGTCCAGCAGGATGTGCACCGTGGTGCGGTCGAAGGTCAACGGGGCTTGCAGGTAGGCTTGCTCGCCGAACAGGATCAAGCCGATGCGGTCGCCCACGCGCCGTTCGATGAACTGGCCGGCCACCCATTGGGTTGCGGTGAGGCGATCCACTGCCCGGCCATGGAGGAAGAAGTCCTCGATTTCCATACTGCCGGAAAGATCGACCGCCAGCATCAGATCGCGGCCGCTGACCGCCTGCTCGATAGGCTCGCCGAGCCACTGCGGGCGGGCCGCGGCGCTGACCAGCAACACCCAGCCGGCGACGGCGATCCAAATGGCATGCGGCTTGGTTTTCGTTACGCCCTGGCTTGACGGAAGGCTATCGAATTCCTCGAGAAACGGCGTCCGCAGCGCCGCGCCGCCCGGCTCCGGCGCGGCGGGCAGCCAGCGGCGGATCAGCCAGGGCAAGGGCAAAACCAGAAAAACCCAGATCCAGGCGAATTCGATCATGGTTCGGTGGCGGCCTGCTGAGGCGCGGAATTTTTCCGGGGCGGCACGACGGTTCGAGGCAGGGCCTTAAGCCAGTCGCGGCACAGCGTGATCAGGCGATCCATATCCGCATCGCCCACCGGGCGGTACGGCGCATCCAGCAACGCCCGGCCGACACCCCGAGAAAAGCGGGGCGTTCCGAGCGGCCGGTCCAGCCATTCGAGCCAGCCCTCTCCGGTCAGCCCCGCCACATCTTCTCGAGGGTAGGCGCTCAAACCGGCCCGGCGCAGCAGGATGGACAGTCTTCTCAATTTTTCGGTCATGCCCAGCGTCGAATCCTTTTGCAGCGCGTCCAGCTCCCGCAAGGCGAGCTTCGCCACCGTGACCTGCCGCCAGCGGCGAATAAGCCATGCCGCAGTCGCGATCAGCAAAACCGCCGCGACCGATACGATCCACCAGCCGATCGCGGGCGGCCACCAGCTTATCGGGTCCGGCAGATGAATATCGCGTAGCGGCAAGGTTTCCATGATCAGGCGTGGAAAAGCGACGGGCGGCTGCTCTGCTGCAAAACGAAAAAAGGCTCGTCCGTGGTGCGGCAGGCAACGAAGCGTATGCCGTGCCGGCGGGCCAGCTCGCGCAACCGTTCCTCGCGGACCCGGAACGAATGTTCATAGACGTCGGCGGTCCGCGCATCGGCATTCAGCAAAACATCGCGGCGGCCGTTGCTGAACCGGTGAGGTCCCAGAGGCAGGCGTTGCTCCAACGGATCGAAGATGAACACCAGCACCAGATCGCAGTGGCGGGACAACCGGCTCAGGCTCGCCTCGCCGGCGGCGGTCAGATGCCGGAAATCGCTGAACACGAACACCAGGCTGCCCGGTCGCGCGTGGCGCGGCAGACGAATCAGTGCGTCTTGCAAGGCAGTCTCCGGCGTGTCGTCGCTTCGGGGGGACGCTTGGTCGACCAGCATTTTGAGGAGTCTCAACACCGCACGGTGGCCGTGCTCAGGTTTGAGCTCGATGCTTTCCGCCTCGGAGAAAATCTGTCCGCCGACGCGATCGCCATGCCTTCGGGCGCTCCAGGCGATGAGCGCCGAGAGCCTGGCCGCCATCGCCGATTTGAACATGCCACGGGTTGCGAAGAACATCGCCGATCGGTAGTCCACCGTCAGAAAAACCGGCCTTTCGCGCTCTTCGCGGAAAAGCTTGGTATGCGGCTTGCCGGTGCGCGCCGTGACGCGCCAGTCCAGGTTGCGGACATCGTCGCCCTGGGCGTAGAGCCGCGTTTCGTCGAACTCCATGCCGCGCCCCTTGAAAGCCGAGAGATACTGCCCGCTCTGCAAGGCGCGTACGGTCGGCCGGGCCAGCGTCAATCCCGCCGCGGGCTGGCTGAGCCGGATCAAATCCTCGAGCGTCGGCCGGACCAGCGAGTTGTCGGGCTTCGTCGTAGCCAGCGAGCTTCCGGATGATGGGGTGGGCATGGAGGTAAAGGGTTAATTCAGAAAACGCTGCAACACATTATCCAGGAAATTCCAGCCGGTGTCGGTGCAGCGAATGGCACCGTCGCGCCGTTCGACTAATTCGGCGGCGATGCAGTCGGAAAGTTCCGGTTCCAGGGCAGCCAAGGGTAACCCGGTGTATTTGCCGAACGCCGCTTCGGCGAAACCTTCCCGGAGGCGGAGGTGATTCATCAGAAATTCGAACGGCAGGTCTTCCCTCGGGACCGCGGCCCGCCCGCCCTGCCGATCCGGTCGGCCGGCGAACTCGAGATAATGCTGCGGGTGTTTGATCTTCCAGGTCCGCATTATGGATTGCTCCGCCGCGTTCGTAATCTTGCCGTGAGCGCCCGCGCCGATGCCCAAGTAATCTCCGAAACGCCAATAATTGAGATTGTGCCGGCAGCGGTACCCTTCCCGAGCATAGGCGGATACCTCGTACTGGCGATAGCCATGATCCGCCAAAAGCGCCTGACAGCTTTGCTGCATGGCCCAGATGCGATCGTCCTCCGGCAGGCGTGGCGGGTACTTGTGGAACACGGTGTTGGGTTCCAGGGTGAGCTGATAGAACGAGATATGGGTCGGGTTCAGGCCCACTGCGGTTCGAATGTCCGTCAGCGCCTCGTCCACGGTTTGGTTCGGCAGCCCGAACATCAGGTCCAGATTGAAGTTCTCGAATCCCGCTGAGTGCGCGATTTCGGCGGCGAGCCGCGCCTCTCGGCTATCGTGGATGCGGCCCAGTTTTTTCAGATGCGTGTCATGAAAGCTCTGGATGCCGATCGACAAGCGGTTCACCCCGGCCTCGCGAAAACCCTGGAATTTGGCGATCTCCGCAGTGCCGGGGTTGGCTTCCATGGTGACCTCGGCATCAGCCGCTATGTCGAGCCGTAACCGAATCCCCTCCAAAAGAGCGCGGATCGCGGCCGGACTAAAAAGGCTGGGGGTGCCGCCGCCGATGAATATCGTTTCCACCCGTCGCCCTGCGACGGAAGGCGCTTGTTGTTCGAGATCGGCAAGCAGCGCCTTCGCGTATTCGTGTTCGGGCAGCGCGGTGTCTGCCGCGTGCGAATTGAAGTCGCAATAAGGGCATTTTCTTACGCACCAAGGCACGTGGATGTAAAGGCTGAGCGGGGGTGTCGAAAGCATGGTTTGGGGGTATTTTAACCCGAGATCCGAAGAATAAATGGGCGGGAGGCTGCGTCGGCACCCCGGAATTCGCTGTGCCGACTGCCCGGATCAAGTCCGCAGTGCGTAATAGGCAAGCAGTCCGTAGCAAGTGGCGGCGGTTCCGCCGTGCAGCAGAATCAAGGCCCTAGGCTGAATGCCTTTGGCCCGTTGAAACGAAATGTACAGTCCGGCGGCGATAATGACCAGCGCCAGGCCGATAATCACGTAGAGCCGGGTATCGCCTTTCAGGGCGACCATGATCACCAGAGTCGATCCCAGCAACGCCAAGCCGCCGTGTATCAGGGCGTACAACCGGGAACTGCCCCTTCCCTTGAAGGCGTCGATTCCCATGCCCGCCCCCATGAACGCCACCAAAGTAAAAACCGCAACCGACAACATCAGCATGATCTTCTCCTTGACAACCGGATGTTGGACAAGGTTTCGATTGTAGGGAGGGGACGATTGAACGGCAAGTCGCGCCGGCCGTTCAAATTACTTATTCCGCGGAAAGCCCCGTGAGTCGGTCTTCGAGACGGCGGACGATGGTCTCCACGATCGCTTCCGGCGTTTGCCGAATATCGATCGTGATGGCGTCGGAGGGTTCCTCGAGTGCCGCGAACTGGCTGGGAAGAAGGTCTAGCGGCATGAAGTGCTCCTGCCGGCGCGCGAGTCGTTCGCGGATGAGTTCGAAAGAACCTTTCAGATACACGAAGACCACTTCGCGGTGTCCTCGCGCGAGGCGCTCCCGGTAGGAATGCCGCAGCGCGGAGCAGGCGATGACGGCGGAACGCCCAGTCGCTATGGACGTTTCTATCAGCTCGGCGAGCCGGTCGAGCCAGGGTTCCCGGTCGGCATCCGTCAAAGGCTGGCCTCGCGCCATTTTCTCGATGTTTTGCACGGGATGGAAATCGTCCCCGTCGAAGAACGGCCAACGCAGGCGCTCGGCGAGCCGCTGGCCGATGGTCGATTTTCCGGAGCCCGAGACTCCGAGGAGTACGACGATGGCGATTGGACGGTCCATTATTAAGCTTGACGAAGCACGATGGCCATCGACGGCTCGACGAAACCAGCGGTAAAGGAGTCCACCGTTCTTGCCTCAGTTCGCCTGCGAACCGGAGTCCGGAAGCGTTTGCAGCACTTTCCCATAGCGTTCTTCCAGATCGGCGCGGTCGCTGGCGTCCGGCAGATTGGTCAGCGTGTCCTTATAGATCAAGCGCGCGTGCCGTGCCAGAGCGTTACGATAAGGCTCGGGCAGTTCGGCCTCGGCCAGAACGGCGATCATGTCCAGGAGGCGAATCGCCACGGCCTCGTTCTTCCTGGCGTGCTGGCGCAACTGATTGAACGCTGCATCGAGGATGCCTTCGTAGGTGTAAGGATCGGTCACGACGCAGATGCGCCCGTCTGCACCGCGGCAGAGCGGGGAAGTCAGCTTCCGGCCGGCGAGAAACGACAGCGCCGCTCCCAGCCAATCGATACAGTTGACGGCGGTGAAGGGATCGTTGATGCCGGGCGAAAGAGCGCGGACCGCCACTTCCACCAACTGGTCGACGGCAAACTCGGCATCCTGGATCAACGTGCGCTGAGGTCCTAAAAGAAAGCATTCTCCGATCTCTTCGACGATCGCCTCCGTTACCGCTTCGCGCGGCGAAGCCAAAGCCAGCACATGGCCTTCGATGATGAACTGGCCCGGCCGTTTGAGCAGATGCACGAGCAGATTGTGCCGCTCGGCAATGTCCCGAATCCGCTCCAGTTCGATGGCGTCCAGGTAGCCGTTGCCGGGCGCCGGAATGCCGGAGGCGTGCTCCGCAAAATCGGTCGGCAGTTGCCGCTCCTCGTCCGCGGGATTATTCCGCCCGCCGGGATCGGAAGCTTCCGGAAACAAGTTGCCGAAAGTCTCGATCAAGCGTGCGCCGACATTCTCGACGATGTTCGGCGCCTGTATGAATGTGGCGACCCGGTGGATGAAATAGATCAGCAGCCCGAAACTGAGCACCCCGAGCACCAGAGCGACGCTGACCGAAAGATGGGGAATTTCCGCCCCGTCATCGGTCGAACGGACTCGGGTCAGCACCAGAATGGCGTAGATGAAGGTCGCGATGAACCCGCCGAAAACGATCTGCGTACCCCCTTGCCGCATGAAGTTCGGCAGCAGGCGCGGGCCGAATTGCGACGAGGCGTTGGAGAGCACCAGCATGGCGATGGAAAACACCACCCCCGCCACCGTGATCGCCGAGGACGCCAACGTGGACAAAATCGCTTGAGCCCCCGGTGCGTCCATCACGTAAAGATCGGAGAGAAACGGCAGATATCGCTCGCGGGCCTCCTGATCGACCAGAAACAGCAAGACCGCCAGGATCGCGGCCGTAACCGACATCAAGGCGGGGACGAACCAGTAGCTCGAGCGGAGCGTCTCCCAGAGCTGGACCAGGCGAAGTTTCATGGTTGTTTGGACCGCGCGGGAGCGCCCGCGATTCCGTAACGGTCTGGCAAGCGCTTCATCGGATGCATCGATACGTCCCGGTTTCGTTGTATCCCATACATGGTACGATCAGACTTTTGTCCTTGTCTTCATCGCAAGGAGCTCGATAAGCGCCGGATCGACCGCCAATAAACGATCCTTCCGAAGATCGCGCGAACCAAGCGCGCCGTTTCCTGTCCATCGAGTGGACTTGCTCGCCGGGTCCAATTCCTTGCTGAACAACAATAAACGAGACATCTGATGGAAATTGCCGGAATCTTCATGTTGCTCATCCAGATCGGATTCGCCGTTCACGCGATCCGCCACGGCCATCCGATTTTCTGGGTATTTCTAATTATCTTCCTGCCCTTGCTCGGCTGCATTCTTTATTCGGTGATGGTGCTGCTGCCCGAAGTGATCCAAAGCCGCACCGCCCGGCAGGGTTCCAAGGCCCTGCTGAGAACGCTCGATCCACAAAAGGAGCTCCGAAAACGCCGCGAAGCATTGGAGGTCTCGGACACCATAGGCAACCGGAGCGCACTGGCACACGAATATCTCAGGCATGGCATGCTCGACGAAGCCATCGAACTTTACGAGAGCTCCCTCACCGGGATGTACCGCACCGATCCCGACCTCTTGCTTGGCCTGGCCAAGGCGCTGGTGGAAGCGAACAATTTCGGACGGGCGCGGGAAACGCTCGAAATGCTGTTCGGGGCTAATCCGGAATTCGAAAACCAGGAGGCGCATCTGCTTTACGCCCGCTCGCTCGAAGCGCTCGGCGAACTGGATCGGGCCTTGGACGAATACCGGGCACTGGCTAAATATTCCGCAGGCGCCGAAGCCAAATGCCGCCATGCCCTGCTGCTGAAACGCATGGGAAAAACATCGGAGGCGCGGGCGCTGTTCGAGGACATCCTCAAGGACGCAAAGATCGCATCCAGGCACAGCCACCGGTTGAACAAGGAGTGGGTGGATATCGCGAAGCGGGAGGTGGCGTAGGTCAGTCCGGTTTGAAGGCTCGAACGATGCGCTTCGTGCCTCAGGGTCATAGGATGTGCTGACGAAGGAAGCGCATCGTTCGCGATTGATGCGCTTCACTTCGTTCAGCACCTACTTGAACTATTGGGGTCTTGAACGGCTTAATCGCTTCGCTTGCAAGGTTTTTCGCCAGCGGGTTACTAAGTTATACATCTCAGGGCGGAGTAAAGTTCTCCGGCACTTAGAGTAGTTAGTAGTTAGCTAATAGCATCAATGAAGAAAACAAAACAAAAATGGCAGTTCCAACTTACGACAAGTTTATCGAACCAATACTTCGATTTTTAGCCTTACGGCCAAATGGGGCGCCTGCACGAGAGGCTCATGAATCTGCAGCTAGCGCACTCGCCATTTCGGAAAGCGACAAGCAGGAACTGCTGCCAAGCGGAACGCAGCCAGTTTATAAGAACCGCGCAGGGTGGGCTCACGACAGGCTGAAAAGAGCAGGGCTTTCCAGTAGCCCTCGCCGTGGCTACTGGCGGCTAACTGCCGACGGGATGGCATACGCTGCGAGTCATCCCACCCCATTACCTCCCGAGGAAGTTGAGAAACTTGCGATTGGGTTTATGGACGTTAGACTTCGCCAGCCTCTGGGTTCAGACGCACTTAGCCCTTCAGGGCAGACCACCACGTCTTCGATCTCGGCCGTAGCTAGCCCTGACGACCGTCTCGGCGAGGCGATCGCCGAGCTTCGTCGCTCAGTCGCAGCGGAACTGCTCGAATCGCTTTCCGTTGTTTCTCCGAAATTCTTTGAAACCATTGTCCTTGATCTTCTACATCGCATGGGATACGGCGCGAGCCGAGCAGATCTTCAACGGGTTGGGGGCTCCGGCGACGGTGGAATCGATGGGATCATTTCGCTAGACAAGCTCGGATTGGAGAAGGTTTATGTTCAGGCGAAGCGTTGGCAGCAAGCGGTTGGTCGCCCGGAAGTTCAGGCCTTTTATGGTGCGCTCGCTGGGCAACGCGCTAATAAAGGCGTATTTATTACAACTTCATCCTACACAACGCAAGCAGTAGAGTTTGCAAGGTCGGTTGAGCGCATCGTTTTAGTCGACGGAGCGCGGCTTGCAGAGTTGATGATGGATTATGAAGTCGGGGTTTCATCCCGCACCGTCAAGGTGCCAAAGCTTGATAGCGACTACTTCGATGAAGAATCGACCTAATTCGTCATGCCCAAGCGGTAAGGATTCACAGGACCATAGGATGCGCTGACCAAAGCACGGGCCAATTACAGGGCCGTTCGCGATTGATGCGCTTCACTTCGTTCAGCACATCCTACGCAAGGTGGTTTGAATCGCCGCCGCTTCGTTTCCCTCACCGACCTGAGGCCTAAAGCCTCCGATTCGATCGTCACGCTTCCTCGTGTACCGGCAATACTGACGGCAACCGACACCTTGCCATCGACCGATTGCTCCGATGAATAAGCGTTGCGCTCGATCGGACATGATGGTTTATTGTTAGGCCGGGCTGATGCGGGTTGACCGCGGATGTAACAAATAATTAACAGATCGGCGCAAACCCGCTCCGGCTGGGTACAATAGCCGATTTTCGGCTTGCAACATACGCGACATGAAAGTCCTGCACTGCACATGGATTCCCGAGTGTACCGACGAGTTCGTCCAGCCGGGCGATTTTTGGCTTTGGATAGAGCATGACGGCGAACCCGCCGACGTCTCTGGAGCCGCGAACCGTCATCCTCGGCACCTCACCAAAGCGGAGCTGGTGGCTTTTCTCGAAGGCGAACTCGGGCTGGACGTTTCACCTTATGAACGCCGGTTTCATTTCGCGCCGCAGACGGTCCTTTTGCCGACGGTCGACGGTCGGCCGCTGCCGGGCCTAGAGTTGGAAAGCGGAGTGGACGAAGAGCCCATCGAAGCGGCTTTGACGGGCTGGGAAGTGGACGGCTATCGCCTGGCTCACCCTTTCAAACAGCTCGGCGAGTTGCGTTTTCTGTCGGCTTACCGGACCTCGCAGACCAAGGCGGGCATCGATCTGCTGTTTTGGCATTACTTCACGCAGTCGCTGAAGTCGGTGATCGTGAAGGATCGCTATATCCCGGCGCTGCTCTATCGAACCATGCCGCCCGAAGGCTATGAAATCTACGCCGGCTGGGAAATCGTTTCCGACAGTTATGAACGCCTGATTCGGGAGGCCGTCGAGCGGATGCCTCCGGTTTGTGCGTCGGCCGGCGGTTTTTTTTACGAGAGCGCCAGTCTGCTCAAGCATTGCGCCGATGTCCTGGTGCATCGCACTATCGTCCAGGCGGCGTCTGCCACCAAGTTGGGCCGCAAGATCGAGGGCACGCTGTTGAATGCCTGCCGCAACGGCGCGCCGGCCGGGCATCCGTGGAAAACCGACGAGGGTATCGAGCTCTACCGGCAATGGCTCGGCTGGCGGCGCAATCTGCTCGGGCGCCGCGAGGAAGCGGACCTGGAGTTGGTGTTCCGCTTGCAGGAAGCAGTCTCCGAGGACGATGCCTGGCGATTGGAAATTCTCCTCTCGCCGCGCCGCGATCCCGCCCTGCGCCTGCCTTTGGCCGAATACTGGGGGCTGCGCGCCGAGGAGAAACAGGCTTTCGCCAAGCCGGTCGGTCCGGAGTTCGAGAAAAACCTGCTGCTCGGCTTGGGCCAGGCGGCTCGCATCTATCCGAAATTGTGGGAAGGCTTGGACGAAGAGCGCCCCACCGGGGTCGATCTGGCTTTGGAAGAGGCCTTCGCGTTTCTCCAAGAGGATGCCTGGGTATTGGAAGATGCCGGGTTTACCGTCATGGTGCCCACCTGGTGGACTCCGCAAGGGCGGCGACGTACCAGAATCCGCCTTTACGCCAGCCGCCGCAGCCCCTCGGATGCGGGTACTCGGCGCGATTTGGGCTTGCAGAACCTGATCGCATACCGCTACGAGCTGGCGCTGGGAGCGGAGACCATCGACGAGGCCGAATGGGAACGCCTGGTCGAAAGCAAGACGCCGCTGGTTCGCTACCGCGGTCAGTGGCTGACGCTGGACCGGGAAAAGATGCGCACGATGCTGGAGTTCTGGCGCAAGCACCGGAGCGAGGACGGCGGCATGAGCCTGCCGGAACTGATGCGGAAGACGGCGGAGGATTCGGATCTTTTCGAGATCGATCCCCAGGGAACGTTGCTGGAAATGCTGGGGAAGCTCCGCGATCACAGCCAGCTGCAGCCGGTGGACGACCCGCCGGGCCTGGTTGCGCGGCTTCGGGATTATCAGCGGCGCGGGCTCGCCTGGCTCTGTTATCTCGAAAGTCTGGGGTTGAACGGATGCCTGGCGGACGACATGGGCCTCGGGAAAACCGTGCAGGTAATCGCGCGCTTGGTTCACGAGCGGGTCGAGACGAATCAGCATGCCCCGACCTTGCTGGTCGTGCCCACGTCGGTGATCGGCAACTGGAAGAAAGAGCTCGAGCGCTTCGCGCCCGGCCTGCGCGCCATCGTCCATCACGGCGGCGGACGTTTTCGGGATGTCGGACGTTTTCGGGAGATCTGCGCGGAGCACGATGCGGTTATAACGTCCTATGCCTTAGTGCGACGGGACGAGAAACTGTTTTCTCAGATCCGATGGGCGCGGATCGTGCTCGATGAGGCCCAGAATATCAAGAACCCCTTGTCCGCCCAGACCAAGGCGGTTTTGAGGCTCAATGCGGAGCATCGCCTGGCCTTGACCGGAACCCCGGTGGAGAATCGGCTGCTCGACCTGTGGTCGATCTTCAATTTTCTGAATCCCGGTTATTTGGGCAAGCAGACCCAGTTCCGCCAGCGTTACGAGCTTCCGATCCAGCGCGATAACGATCCGGCTCAGACCGAGACCCTGAAACAGCTGATCGAGCCGTTCGTCCTGCGCCGCGTCAAAACCGATCCCAATATCATCAAGGACCTGCCCGACAAGGTCGAAAACAAGCAGTTCTGTCATCTCTGCAAAGAGCAGGCCTCGCTCTACGAGGCCGTGGTGCGGGACGTGGAGCAGCGCCTGACGATGGCCGAAGGTATCGGTCGGCAGGGCTTGATGCTGTCGGCACTGATGAGGCTCAAGCAGGTGTGCAACCATCCTGCCCAATTTTTGCGCGACGGCAGCGAGTTCACGCCCGAGCGTTCTCCGAAACTCGATCGGTTGCACGACATGTTGACCGACGTGATCGCCGAGACCGAAAGCGCTCTGGTGTTCACCCAGTTCGCCGAAGTCGGCGAGAGCCTGTACAAATACTTGCGCGATGCCTTGGGCTGCCCGGTATTTTACCTGCACGGCGGAACGCCGCCGGCAAAGCGCGAGCGGATGATTTCCGAATTTCAGGATCCGGATACCGAGCCCGGCGTGTTCATATTGTCCTTGAAGGCGGGCGGGGTGGGCATCACGCTAACCAAGGCCAACCACGTTTTTCACTTCGATCGCTGGTGGAATCCGGCGGTCGAGGACCAAGCCACCGACCGCGCCTTTCGAATCGGGCAGTGCAAGAATGTTTTCGTCCACAAATTCATCACCATAGGGACGCTGGAGGAGCGTATCGATCGTATGATCGAAGACAAGAAACAGGTGGCTTCGCTGATCGTCGGAAATGATGAATCCTGGCTGACGCGACTCGACAACGAGGCCTTCAAGGAACTGATCGCCCTGAATCGTCAAGCCGTTATGGAGTAGCCCATGAGCAAGATCGGCAAGACCTGGTGGGGCCAGCGGTTCATCGAAGCGATGGAAACATTCACCGACCCGAAGCGGCTGATGCGTGGGCGCCAGTATCTCAGCACCCACCGCATTCTCGGATGGCGGGTGGAGCAGAACAAAGTCCTGGCGCGGGTGCGGGGACGGATGAGCCCCTACCTCGGATTTTACGAGGAGCCCATCTATGAGATTCACATCGAGTTCCTGTCCCTGCCGGCGTCCGCCTGGGATAACGCCATCCGGCTCATCGGGAGTCGTGCGGGATTTCTGGCCCGCTTGCTTCTCAACGAAATGCCGGACGAGATCGAAAAGCCGTTCGAGAATCTGGAAATCGATCTCCTGCCGCGGAGCCGCAAAGACATCAAGACGCGCTGTTCATGTCCCGATCCGGAAAATCCGTGCAAACACATTGCCGCTTTGTATTACCTGCTCGCCTCGCGGCTGGATCACGATCCCTTTCTATTGTTCGAACTCCGGGGACTTCCCCGCGCCGAACTGGCCCGGCGACTTCAGAGCACGCCCTTGGGGGCGGCGCTAGCTACCGCCTTGACGGAGAACGGGGGCGAATTGTACCCGGCGGAGTCCTACTTCAGTCGTCCCGTGCCCAGCACCGTGCCGGACACAGTCGTTCCCAGGGACTACTGGCGCGGCGCGAAGAAACTGCCCTCCGGCGTGGAACCGCCGGAACCCGCTCCGGTTTCGGGCATTCTGGTCAAAAAAGGCGGCGATTTCCCGCCGTTCTGGCCCAAGGACGTGTCCTTCGTCGACGTGATGGAGGCCTTTTACGAGCAGGTCAGGAAAAAGGCGAAGGATTGGATGTGAACGAAGCGAGCGACAATCGGGAAAATCCATCGATGTTGTCGGCCGTCCACGCAAGTTCCTCATATGCTTTTTCGTCAGCCGGGGCATTCAAGTCGCCGGCGAAATCATGGAAGCCTGATCCCATTTGCCAAGCGGGCTAGCGGCAGTTTGACCCGAAGCGTTTGCTAGAGCGTTCTCATCTCGCTCGTACGGCAAAACAGGCCTGCTGGAGTCGTTGGCGCCTTCGGCCAGGGTAGCTCGACTCAAGCTTTCGTAGGTCGGCAATCCTTTGCCGACGAAGACGCTCGGCGGGGACGTGTCGTCGGGAAGGGCGGCTTCGGCGCTCCAATCGCAAACGGTCATCCCAGGAGCGCTGGGATGACCCTTCCAATCGCAAACGGCCTGGCCGGGAGCGCCGGCCACGCCCTTCCCGAAGACGCCGTTTGCGATTGGAAGGGGCCGATTAAAGGCCCGTTTGCGATTGGGAAGGGATTCCCGACCTACTCGCGAGTGCCCGTACAGTCGGTATGAAAATGCTCTAGCTCCCAAGCCTCGTCCGGAATCGATTTCGCTTGCCAATGCATGATCCTAGAAACGGCAGTTGACCGCTTCGATGCACCTGAAAAGCCCGATGAGTCCTGAACGTCCCGCCCTGCATCAATCTCACCTTTTGGGTGAAGCCGCTACGCACCCGATTGCACGGCGGGCGGGCCACCTGGCGGCGTTGCTCCTTCTTGCGGGAGACTACCCCGCGGCGGCGTCGCGCCTTGCCAGCCGACCCGCCCGCCGCACACTCCGGCACGTCCAACTGCCGTTTCTAGGATGATGCGATTCCAACATGGTCGATCCAGCTCAAGTGCTCGCACGCGTTCTCAACGATCGAGAGGCCCGCCGTCGCGGCTTGGTCCCGAACGGAGAGCCATAAGCCGGCCGGTCTTTCAGAATCAGTGTGGATTCGCTCCCTGCCTAACCGGATGCCGCGCATCCCGCGATATTCTCCGATGGAGTACTTCAGCCAGGCTTTCGGCCGACTGCATGCCCGAGAGGGGTATGCCTTGGACTACGAAGGATGGCGCTTCCTCGAAACCGAATTCGAGTGCCTCCGCGGTGTCCCTGGCGATGGCCTCGCCGATCTCCGCGGAGGAAAGGCACTGTACCAAGGCGGCGGAATCGATACCCAGCCTGCGAGCGAGTACCGGGAGGGTTTCGTCTTTGTACCAGGCTTCTCCGAAAGGCGGCGGACCCCGCGTCAAAAGCTCCTTGCGCATGCGCTGGAAGGCGCCCAGCCGGCCGGCGCAGCGCGACAAGCGGGCCGCCTCGCTCGCCACGGGATCGTACACGGGAATGAAATCGCGGAAGACGACGCGCACTTTTCGGTCGCCGGCCAGGAGCCGATCGATTTCCCGATGGGAGTTCCGGCAAGGCGTGCAGCGGTAGTTGGTGTAGACGACGAGACGCAGTCCTTCCCGTGCGCCCAAGACGGGGGCATTCGCCTCGATCATGGGAAGACGGGGTGGAGCGGGCTCCTCAAGCAGGATCTCGATGCGGGCCGAGGCCCGCAGCCTCTCGACCAACGCGGTGCGACGGGCATGGGCTTTACGGAAAGCCAGGTATTGTCGGGCACGTTCGGGGTCCGATACCGGCCGGCCCGCCGCGCTTTCCGACTGGATGAATGCATTCAACTCCTCGTCGCGGACGGCCGCGTCCTGTGTCGCTTTTGTCAAAAGATTCTCGGTGGTAATGCCGCGTCGCCGGGCCTCCTCGTTCAGCAGCCGATTCTCGATGGCCGCTTCGAGGTTACGCTGCCGCTCGAGATGGATCTCCTTTCTCAGCCGATAGAGACGAAGCGCTGCGGCTTGCTCGAGTTTCCCGGCCGGGATGGGGACACCATCCACCAGCGCCACGGTTCGCTCCGGGACCAGCGGCTGTTCGAGCTCCCGCGCTTCCGGGAGCAGGATTTTAATGGCATGGCCTTTCCGGAGATCGCGGCGCGTCTCGGCGCTTCTGGCTTCGAGCGCTTTCTGCTCCAGATAGTGCCGGATCGCGGGCCGCGCAGCACTCGGATGGCGCCTGGTCTCGGCGGGCGCGAAAGGCCCCTCGAAATCTTCCGCCCGTGACGAACGAAAGTCGCGGATCGCTTCATCCGTGACCGGCTTGGACGAAGGGGATTTCATCGCCGCCGAGGACGTCCGAAGGTGCCGGTCGATCAGCCGATCAAGCGTCCGGGCAGCCTGGTCGACCAAGGCTTGGTGCAATCGGACGATCTTCGGGCGCGAAGGCGCGTCGATCTCGGATAACAAAAGCGTCTGTCCGTTCATTCTGGCCGCCGCCTCGTCGCCAAGAGCGGCCGGGCTTCCGACCAAGAAGAGCATCAGGAGGATGATCCACATTGGGCGATGTTATCGACGCGATCCGCCAGGCTCCGCCGGATGGACTTCCTCGACGGGATTGCCGTCGAGTCCCCGCAGGAAGTCCGAGAAGCCGATGCCGAGCTCTTCGCGAAAAAGGCGATCCGATTCCACCAGCACCAGCGTGCGCGCCAGGTGATCGCGCAGGGAATCGGGATTTTGGGGATCGAGAAATTCCGAGCGCAATCCGGCCGAGGCATCGCGCAGCCGTCGTAGAGCCTCGAGCAGCCGCGCCGTCCGATCGGGGCTGAGCCTTTGGCCGAGGCGCTGCTCCACTTCGCGCTCGAGCGCGCCGCTAACCAGGGCGTCCCATTGCTCGTGGCGCACGGGATCAAACTCGACATCGGGATCGGGAGGCGGCGGAGGAATTGTTGGCGAAGAAATCGGACCAGGGGTTGTGACGGAAATGGATGTGGAGGAGGCTGTCGATTGCCGCGCGGCGGAAGATTCCAGCTGAGTCCGCAGCACCGCGAGTTCCTGTTCCGCCTTCCGGGCGCGCGCCTGCCATTGCTCGACATCTTCGCCGACCGGAACCTGCGGCGAATGAGTAGACAGAAGTACCGCGATCGCGCCCGCCACTCCCGCGCCTGATAAGAATGCGGCGACCCGGCTCATAACGCGGCTTAGTCAAGTTCCTGATGTTCCCTGAACGGACCGCTATTCCAGGTCTCCCTGGATAGAGCCTTTTGTCCTTCCCAGGAACTATGGAAACAGTCGAGGTTGGAGAGTTCGCTCTGCGTGAACGGATAGGTGAAGCTCACATCGGTAAACCAGATGAACTTGTCCTGATGCTGTGCGGCCTTGTTCTCGGTGATTTCCCGGAGCATCTGGTTGTACGCCATGATCCGGGACAGCGCAAAAGCACGGTCCGAATCGGTCGCATCGGGCGAAAGCACCGAGCCGCAACTGCCCGACGTCGCCCAAACCTCCGGGCAATCGACCAGCCCCAGCGATTGTTTGACTCGGCCCTGGTTATAGACCTCGACGATATTGGGGATTGCCACTACCTGCACGGTAGCGCCCGCAGCCAAATTCGCGAGCAGGGTATCCATGCCGCCCTCGAATCGCGTTCTGAACTGCTCGTCGGTGGGAAGATCGGCGATCGAGTCCTTGCACACATCGTTCGAACCCAGCAGCACCGTGGCATAAGTCACGTTCTTGCCGGCCGTGCCGGACGCTTGAGCCGCCAGATTGCCCATCGTCGCACCGTTTTCGGCCGCCGTCTGATTGCTGCGATCGCTGTCTCCGAAATTGGCATCGATGCGCTGGTTATGCGACTCGACATCGGGCAAATCGAAGAGATCCTCCCAAAAGCCGTGATAACCGTTCACCCAGCTCAGGTTCAGATTATCCAAGGGTATATTGGCATTGAATCCCCGCGTCATGGAATCGCCCGTCGAAAAGAGCCGCTTCGGCTCGCTTTGGCCCGGTTCCAGGGCGAGCACCGAGCGGGCCACGAGGAATACCGTCAATAAGGTTCCTGATGTGACTAGGCTATGAATCTTCATAGCGATCTCCTATCCGATGAGGTTTCCTAAGTGACTAAAGGCAGGTGAGGAAGTTCATGAACCGCGCGATACGGCGCGAAGTCCGGCTTCTACGCCGTCCAGGCTCGTTTCAATTTCGGTCCAGTAAAGCTTATGGCCGGCTAATTTAGCTATCCGATCGGAAGGAGTATTTCGTCGGGCACGAACGATGCGAACTTTGGAGGCGGGGCACTATCAAATGCAATAAATGGCTTGTACCGCTATGTCATAGCAAATAGCAGGGAAGAGGCATGGCAAGCAATCGACCGACACGTAATCCGATCCTGTGTTGCGACGATACCTTGAACCGCTCCTACGCAGATCGGTGCAGGACGAATAAAGCCAGAAGCTTTACTTTTCAATACAATAGCTTGTGCGTTGTTTTATCGGCACTGCTATCGCTCGGCGCGCTATTCATTTCCACCGAAGTGCAAGCACAGGAATGCGAAGATACCCCGGAAGGTCGCATCTGCCGCGTTCGCCAGCCGATCATTGCGGGAACGGAGGTTGATCTCGAGACCCAGCGTCAACTCGGGCTTATCACGATCAATGGCTGCTCGGGAACACTTCTCAATCGGTACTGGGTATTGACCGCGCGTCACTGCGTCACCCAACCACCTCCTCCAGGAGGGATGAGGACTGTTAACGACCCGATCTCCAACCCCCTTATGCCGCCCGATCAGGTGCGCGTCACGGCCGACTGGGCACCTGGCCAGGTTGGCATCGCTTCGCGTATCCATGATTTCGCGGTGAACGTGAATGCGTTCGCGGTAAACGTGAATACGACCGACATCCGTGACATTGTCCTCGTCTACCTAGGAGCCGCCGATCTTGGCGCAGTGGACAGTCAGCGGATCTATGTCGTCGCACGTGACCAAGGTGGCGGATCGGTCGTGCTCAGCGGCCGACTGACGACCACCGACACGGTCACCCAATATGGCCGCGGTTTTTCCACGTTTGCTACCGGCGTATTCGGCACGCCCACCGCACAGCCATCCGGTGGCCTGGGTACCTATCGCAGCGCGCCTTTCATGCCTTCGTCTATCACGGATACTGGTTATGAGCTTGTCATGAACAGTGCGAACCAGGTGGGTCAAGGCGGCGACAGCGGAGGTCCGACTGTGGTCACCGCCAACGGATTCGGCATCGGCATCGCGGGGGTCCAGTCCACTTGCTCACCGACTGGATACATCCCCAACACGCCTGCCGCCTCGCAAAATTGGTCTTGGGCCACCGGCGCCAGTGCCTGCCAATACGTGTCGACCGAACCCTTCATCAACGAGATCCTAAGCACCACCAAAGCGACGCCGGAGTGCGCCATCGGCCCCGCCTGCGCCATTATACCCATCGTTCGCGGCGCCCTACGGACAGCCGACTGACACCATCCGCCCACATCAACGGAGGACTACATGCGCCCTATCGCCATAATGCTCGCCACGGCCGCCGCCGGATTATCCGCGCCAGCCGTCGGTCAGCCGGTTTCTCAGGCCGGATCGATCACCATGGTACGCACAGGCTGGAATCTGGATAGCTTCGCCGTCGTCACCGCCGAGCCGATCGTCAATCCCGCCGGTTGCGCCACGCCGGACGGCTACATCTCGGATAAATCGTTTCCCGGCTATGAGACGTTTTATTCCGCCGCACTCACGGCGTTCGTTGCCCGCCGCCGCGTGATAATGGTCGTGGACGACACCCAGTGCATCCACGACCGGCCGAAGATTGTCGGTATCAATATTACTTCGGAGTAGCGCTGCGAACGCCATCTTCCGGGACGTTGACTGCACCGCGTGAGTCGCATCGCAAAGGATGCCAAGGAGCGGTGGGGCGGGGCACACGCGTGCGTAGGGATCGGGCTTCGATAGAGCAAAGTAGGTGCCGCTTCGTCAATCTTCCCGAGGTCTATCTTCGTCCGCCGTGTTCTCCCGGTTATTCGTCGGCACCAAACTATCAGCAGCCGGGCGAGAGGCATCGAGGAACCTCGCCCAAATTTCGTTCGGTTCCCATACGCGTCCGATATGCGCCCGGGCCTGGTCGAGAGACCAGCCCAGCCGCGCTTGGCCATACAGCGCGATGAAGCAGGAGACCCGATAGTTGCGGGCGCAATGGACAAACACTTTCTGGCCTTCCGATTTGTCCATAAGCTCGAGGAACTGCCGGAAGTATTTCCACTCGGGCGCCGGAAAATCGACCGGAATGTGGTGATACGTCATGCCCAGTGATCGGACGAGACCGGCCTCGTCCGCCAGGCAGTAGCGCGGGTCCAGCAACCCGAGATTGATGATGATTTCGAAGCCTGCCTGCGCCAGCAGCCGAAGTTGCTCTTCCGTCGGCTGACCCCCGGTTGCCAGTTCGTCGGAAAGAGCGACATAGTTTTTGATCTCATCGATTGCCATTGATGATACCTACGTGTCTTCCATTTTGGCGGCAGACGAGTGTTTATCGAACTCCTCGACCAAGGCAGCCATCTCCTGGGCATCATGGTTTCCATATTCCCTGAGTCCCCGGACCACGCCCGCCCGATTAGGCGCAGGCTGATTCTGGCTTACCTTCCATTTTCCCACGAGTCTGGTGATGACGATCTCGACGCCGACGATCGCTTCGATCAGACGGTCGGTGAATTCGCTAGGAGCGTCCGATACGGACCACGGTTCGCTGAACGAGGCTTCATGCCGGTCGGTGAGCGCTTCGAGCTGGCTCCGCAGCCAGACCGGGTCATCGATAATGCGAAGCGGACCGTAGGCATGCACGGCCACGTAGTTCCAGGTCGGAACCACCTTGCCATGCTCCCGTTTCGTGGCATACCAGGATGGGGTGACGTAGCTGTCGGGGCCGTGGAATATCGCCAACGTCTCGACATCCGAAACCAAGTCGCGCCATATCGGGTTCGAGCGCGCCACATGGCCGCGTAAGATGCCGAATCGGCCCTGTTCTTCGGAGAGATGTAAAGGAATGTGATTCGCGTCGATTCCGCCGGGCGACAATGTGACAAGCGTGGCGAGCGGATGCGTGCGAATCAGCTCATGCAGGACTTCGACTCGCGATTCTTCGAAATGTGGTGGAACGTACATGGCCTTGTTCGTTGATGTGCAATGGACGGCAAAACGCGCCGTTTCCTAATCGGTCCACGCCAATGAACCGTTCTAGGCCGGAAGCGCATAAGAAATCCTGGTGTTGTTGACCGTGACCAGGCCTTGCTTTTGCAACTCCTGGAGCAGGGACGCCAGTTCTTGTTCAGAGAGTTGCTTCTGAAAAAGGGAGTTGATCGTACTCGATAATGTCTGGGCGGTTCTCGGCTTTGAAGCACCGCGCCGCTTAAGATCGCTGATGATGAGGTCGAGTTTCTCGGTCGCGGGCATCGGATTGACTGCCTTTATGATCGGTATGTCGGTGACGTCCCGCGATCGGCACACCAAGATCTTCTTGCTCTTGAGATGCTGAATCAGCGGATCGAAGCCTGTGTCCTTAGAGACGATGTGAAAATACGCGTCTGGCTCGGACACCGCAAGCCGGCCGATGTAATAAGCAATGTGGAAATCCAGCGCATTCGAGCCGTTGCTGGCGATCTTGACGTACTCCGCTCGATCTCCCATGCGCTGGAGCGTGGCAGCGATCTCGAACGCAAGCTTCGACTGATTGGCTCCGACGAACACGATAACCTTGAAATGCTCCTTGTCGAGAACGGAGATCGCCTCCGGTTGCACATTCTCGTAGTCTATGAGTACGTAATTCGTCTTCACGTGGCGGCTTCCCCCCGAATTTCCAGATGGCTTCATGTCGGCCTTCCCGCGTCTCGTTATGGGGTGCCGGCAAGCTCCATGACTAAAGCGTAGATGAAAACGCCGGAACGTCGGTTCGGCTCCGTGCCTGCGGGAACTTTTCCGGAATAAATCGACCCTGAGCAATAAGCGCTGCCGAGTTGCGCTGCATAGGCAGGATATTCGAAATCCAAGCCACATACTTGGGGAGGCGGTATGCACGACTGGAATGTCGTCGTTTCGGTGTTCGAGCATGGGTTCAGGCGTGCCCGCGATCTGCTCGAAACGCTCGGTCCTGTCCACAAAACCGATTATTTCAATGTGCTGGTGATGAAGCTCGAAGATTCGGAAGGATTTCTCAGGACCCTAAAGGAGTGGTCCGACAGAGATCCCGAAATCTTCACGCAGTGCATTTCCCGCGCGATTCCCCTCACGGCTCTGTTCGGTTTTCAGACCCCGCCGGAGTTCGAGGCAAAAGCGCGCGAGGCCACCGCCCGCTGGCTGCGAGATCTAGCTGGCGCTCGATTCCATGTGCGCATGCACCGCCGCGGATTCGCCGGGCGCCTGTCCAGCCAGAACGAGGAGCGTTTTCTCGACGAATTCCTGCTGACCAAGCTGGATGAAGCCGGAATGCCGGCCTCGATCGACTTCCAAGATCCCGATGCCATACTAGCCGTCGAAACGGTCGGACAGCGAGGCGGGCTTTCGCTGTGGACGCGCGAGCAATTGCGGACTTATCCGTTTCTGGGTTTGGACTGAGCAAGACCTGCCGTTGGCCGTCAACATTTTTGCCTGCCTCGTGATACGAAGCCGCTCGATGCGTGTCAAAGGCGGGTAATGGGGCGATGTGCCGATCGGCTTGGCGGATCGGGAAGCCCTGAGTGCGGTAGGTCGCCAATCCCTTCCCAATCGCAAACGGTCGCTTTAGTCGCGACCCTTCCGACAAAGCTCCTCGCCGACCCAATGTGTCGGCAAAGGATTGCCGACCTACGAATTTCCCGATTCTTACCGCTAAACTACGGTGAAAAACGCTTTAGCCAGCAAATTTTTTCCCGCCTCGTGATGCGAAACAGCCGGATGCCTGTCAATGGCCAATGGTGTTATCTGCTGATCGATTTTGTGATCGAGAAGCCCTGAAGATTATTTTTAAGTCGCATAGCCATGAATCCAGCGGAAAACCTCCCGGAAGGCTTTCAAGCCGGTTATCTCACACTGCTCGAAAGCGGCGAATTGGAGCAACGGGTCCGCATCGCCCGTCAGCATCTTAAATCCTGCGATCTCTGCGCGCGCTATTGCCGGGTAGATCGGCTGCGTACGACCCAAGGCGCGGTGTGCCGGACCGGAGAGCGTGCCGTCGTCTACAGCTACGGTCCTCATTACGGGGAAGAAGACGTCCTGCGCGGCTGGAACGGCTCGGGAACGATTTTCTTCAGTTGGTGCAATTTGCGCTGCGAATTCTGCCAGAACTGGGAAATCAGCCAAAAAGGCGAGGGCCGCGAAGTGGAGCCGGACGAACTGGCGGCAATGATGCTGGACTTGCAGGCCCGAGGCTGCCACAACATCAATTTTGTCACCCCCAGCCATGTGGTGGCGCAGATTCTCGAAGCGACGCTGATTGCCGCCCGGCGGGGACTCACGCTGCGCCTGGTCTACAACACCGCCGGCTACGACAGTCCCGAAGCTCTCGCTCTGCTGGACGGCATCATCGACATCTATATGCCGGACATGAAATACGGCGATTCCGTCATCGCCCACCGATATTCGCATGTGCGGAATTATTGGGAGGTCAACCGGGCGGCGGTCAAGGAAATGTACCGACAGGTGGGCAACCTTCGGTTGGCCGAGAATGGCTTGGCTTACAGGGGGTTGTTGGTTCGACACCTGATTCTGCCGGCCGGCTTGGCCGGAACGGAAAAGGTTCTGAAATTTATCGCCCGCGAGATTTCCACGGAGACTTATGTCAATCTGATGGGACAGTACTATCCCGGCTATCGGGCCAGCGACCTGCCGGAGCTATCCCGCCGCATTGCCGCGACGGAATACAGAGAAGTGCTGGATATCGCCCGGCGTCTAGGCCTGACGCGGCAGGACCGACCGTCACCCGTGAACCGTTTGCTCTGAGCGTCATGTTACTGATCCAGCTTCCGCGCATGCGGAAGCAACATCCGGGGCAATAGCCGGCAGCCATCGCACCCGAATGTCGGCATTTCCTCTATTTGGCTTTACATATACCTGGACAATCCGCGCCGCCCTGGGTGGGATCGCAGTCGTCACTCGGATCATCGACACAGACTTGATCATCGGGGCACTTGGTTCCCGCGATCCCGCCACAGGCTACGGGTTCAGTTTTCGGGCACTCGCCCTGATGGTCGATGGAAACTCCAGCGGCAGCTGCCTCACAGGCATTGCCATAAGTTTTGCCGTCGCAACCGCAGACGGGATCGAATTCCTTGGTGCAAGCGGTTGGTTTGGTTTTGCAGACCCCTTGTGCATCTGCAACTTTGCACTGGCCGACGCCAAGATCACAGTATTGTCCCTCCGGACAAGACAACCCGCGGATAGTACCGCATACGGTTTCGGGTGGTTTGGGCGGAGTCTCGCGATCGCAACCAGCAAGCAAAGCAAGTAAAGAAAAATAAACCAGCAGTGTGACAAGCCTTTTCATACTCTAATCTCCATGATGTTCAACATCGTTCGATGTTGTCGTAAGGCATGTGAATAGCGCGGTTTTGCGGCGCCGGATTCCCTGAATTTCCATCGAGTCCTCCTTGCACACCCTCGATGAGGGCCGGCTAAGTATATGTACGCTATGGAAAAGGCGTAAAGCTCTGGATGTGCAAGGCATATGGTTGGTCGCCGGTCTATCGGCTCCAGACTGAGAGAATGTCTTAGAACCACCCGAGATCGGAGCATCGTAGATTAGGCAGGAGTCGCATTATACGGTGCTCCCAACAGGCCTGACCGGGATGGAAAGGATTCTGGTATTCACGGGATGCGAGAATTTCGATGAGACTCAATTCGAGATTTTTCCCTCTGCTTCGATACGAAATCGGTGACTAGACAGTTACACTGGCACTGGCAAGCAGCGGGTCCGCCTCGATCCGAATATCGTGATAGCCAAGCAGACGGATATTAGCCGTACAGCCAAAATCTCAGCTGAATGCGGCGCAAATCTCTTCTTCGGATGTTCGAAACACCGCGTCGGCATTAGCTCCAAACCACAGTATCGGCTTTAAGGTCGCGATAGAGACATGCGGGCTCGGCATTTCCTTTCGAGTAGCTGTCGAGGAAATCCGTGACTGCGGCCGGTGTCAAAGCCTATACGCTCCACGCATCGGTGTCGGGATTCTTTTGTACAGCCATGGCGCATCACTGGATTTTTTCGGCCTTCCATAAGGACTATACTGTACAAGTTTTTACCATCCGTACTATTGTCGAACTGTGACAACGCTCGCTTCCCGTACGATCCTGCTAGTTCTCTTGACGCTGATGCAAGTCATCGCGCCGTGGGTTCATGCGCACACCGGGGGCGAAACGGGCGGCTTTCTGCATGTTCCGGGGCTGGAATTCCTTTCGAAAAGCGGAGAGACATCGGTTCAAGCCGATGCGCCGCCGCTCGATCAGGACGTCATTATCAGCGTTCAGGCCGGATTCTGGGGCGAGGCCGGCAAAGCCAAGTTTTCGCCGATCGCCGATGATCAGCCTTGCCTTCCCTCCATCGCCGCGTCGATTCGGCGATCACAACTAATCGCGACCCCATCTCTTGTCGAGGAATCACCCTCGCCGGATTCGTGTTTCTACCGCAATACCGCCCCGCGCGCCCCACCGTTAAACGCTTGACCAAATTCGCCTTTTAAAGGACTTTCGCTCTCTGTTCCCGGCTTTATCGGGGGCCTGCCCTGTGTGGGCGGGTGGCCTTTAACGAAAAGAATTCAGTGTGGACATCGGGCAATGGGCACGGGAGCGTTTCCCGTCCAGCTTGAGCAGCGGTCACCGTCGTCCCGGCTCGTGACTTTGGGAGAAAAATACCAATGAAGCTTTTAGTGTGTGTGGCAGGCGCGGCTTGTTTTTTCGCGATCGCGCCCGTCGCCTCCGAAGAGCGCTTTGTCGATCATTACGATGAGCTGGTGTTCGACGAATCGCTGAGCCTTGGCCAGGTCATCGAGGCCACTTTCGAAAAATACCCGCAAAGCGCTCTCATCGCGGCTTTCGAGAATGAGGCTAAGGCTCTGGAGCGCCGCAGTGCCAGTTGGATAGCGGGTTACCCTGCGGTCTATCTGCAATGGATCGACGATCGTGCCTTTAACGATCGCGGCGCGGTGGAAATACAGACCGGCTATCAAATTCCGGTATGGATGTGGGGCCAGCGCGCGGCGAGCAGGGCCGTGGCCGAGGAAGCGACGCAGAGCACCGCTTTGCTCGCGCGGGCGATAAGGCACGAGGTGGCCGGCCTAGTGCGCGATGCCCTATGGAACCTTCGGCTGGTGGAAAACCGATATGAGCTTGCCGAGCGTATCTACGAGGTTTCCAGGCAGTTGACCGCCCTGGTGCAACGGCGTGTCGATGTCGGCGACCTCGCGCGGGCAGACTTGCTGCTTGCGGAAAGCGACGAGCTGGAGAAAAAGACCGCGGTTGTTCAGGCCGAAGCGGAGGTGATGCATGCCCGCAAGAGCTATTCCAATCTGACCCGCCTGGAGCGTGCGCCGAAATTTTTCGAGGAGGAGCAAAGCCCCCGCAGCACGTTCGACGAGAGCCATCCGGCCCTGGCCGTCGCCAACGCATTGATCGAGCGCGCCCAGGCCGAAGTCGAGTTCACCCGCAAGTCCAAGCAGGGCAACCAGCCTTCGATTCTGGTCGGTACCCAGCACGAACGGGGCACCCGAAAAGAAGGCTATAACAACGAAACCAACTTCGTGCTGCAAATCCCCATCGGCGGTGAGGCCTATAACGCGCCGTTCGTGGCCGAGGCCAATATCGTCCTGACCCAGCGCCTGACTGATCGGGACATCTTGTTGCGGCAGTTGGAGAAGGCGCTGCATGAGGCGATACACAATCTCGAGGTCGATCGCGCCGCCCTGACGATCGCCGAAAGGCGGCGGGAAATCGCCGAGTCCCAGCTCAAAATGAGCCGGCTCGCGTTCGAGACCGGGGAGATTTCGCTGATCGATTATCTCAAGATCCAGGCCACCGCCCAGGCCGCCATTCGCGATGCCGCCGAACGGGCCATCCTGTTGCAGCGGGATATCGCGGTCTACAACCAAGTGGTCGGAGTCACGCCATGAGACTCGTCTTTTTGTCCATGCTTTTATATTTTTGCGCGACGGGACTCGCGGCCGAGAATGCGGTTCAGATTACGGCGGAACAAGCGAAACATTTGGGAATCCGCACGGTGAAGCCGGAAGAGGTTGCAGCCATGCCGCTGGCGCGGGCGCCGGCCCGTGTCGTTTTACCGCCGCAGAACGAATTCGTCGTCAGCGCCCCGCAAGCGGGAGTGATCAGCAACGTCGCCGTACCCCTGGGCGTAAGGGTGAAACAAGGCGAAGTGCTCGCCCGTATTCAGAGTCCCGATTTGCTGGCCCTGCAACGGGAATTGCTCGATGCCGCCTCCGAATTCAATTTGGCCCAAGCGCGGCTGAGACGGGACGAGACTCTGCTTAAGGAGGGCATTATTTCCCGGTTGCGCTGGCAGGAAACCAAGAGCGATTTCGACAAGGCTCAGGCGGCGCTGCGGGCAGCGGAACAGACCCTGGCGGCGTCAGGGCTGGGCCAAGGCGAGATTCGGCGCCTTAAGACTAATCGGCAGCTGAGCAGTCTGATAGAAGTGCGTTCCCCGATAGACGGCGTCGTGCTCGAACGCATGGCCGTGGTGGGGCAGCGGGTGGATAGACTCGCGCCGCTGTTTCGGGTCGGCAGACTGGACGAATTGTGGCTGGAGGTCGACATGCCTCAGGAACGGCTGCACGAGGTGAGAATCGGCGACCGCATCAGCCTGGAAAATTCTCGGGCCACCGCCCGCATCATCGAGGTCGGTCAGCACGTGGATCCCAAGAGCCAAAGCGCTTTGGTACGGGCCGTGGTCGACAGCCCAGCGGAGGATCTGCGGCCGGGCATGCACATAAACGCGCAACTGATGCACAAAAGCACCGACCTGATTTTCCGCCTGCCCGTCGCCGCGTTGGTCGGCCACGAAGGCCGAAACTACGTGTTCGTGCAAACGCCTGAGGGTTTTGTCGCGCGCGAAGTGGCGGTGGCCGGTCTGGAAGCCTATAGCGTCGTCATTCACGAAGGCTTGGACGCGGGCGAGGAAGTGGCCGTGCAAGGCGTGGCCGCGCTGAAGGCCGCCTGGCTCGGCATGGGAGAAGAAGAGTGATCGCACGTTTGATCCAGTTCGCGCTGACCCAGCGCCTGTTCGCCTTGCTGAGCGCCCTGCTCCTGGCCGGCGCCGGCTGGTTCGCCGCGGCCAATCTGCCCATCGATGCCTTTCCGGACGTTTCGCCGACTCAGGTCAAGATCATCATCAAGGTGCCCGGCATGACCCCGGAAGAGGTGGAAGCGCGCGTCACGGCGCCGATCGAGGTGGAAATGCTCGGCATCCCCAGGCAGACCATGCTCCGCTCCATCGCGAAATACGCGCTTACCGACATCACCATCGACTTCGAGGAGGGCACCGATATTTATTGGGCGCGCCAACAGGTGGCTGAGCGCCTGAACGAGGTTTGGGGAAATCTGCCGGGCAACGCGGAAGGCGGTATCGCACCCATGACCACGCCTTTGGGCGAGATGTTCATGTTTACGGTGGAAGGCGATGGCTTGAGCCTCTCCGAGCGGCGAACCCTACTGGACTGGGTGATTAGACCGGCGCTGCGCACGGTGCCGGGCGTCGCCGACGTGAACGCATTGGGCGGGATGGTGAGAAGCTTCGAGGTCATTCCCGACAACATGCGGATGGCGGCTCGCGGCGTGAGTATCGGAGAACTGGCCGAAGCGCTCAAGTCCAACAACCGCAACGACGGCGCCGGCCGTTTGGCCCAAGGCGAGGAGGCGCTTCTGGTGCGTACCGAGGGGCGGATCGTCGACCTGGACGACGTGCGCACTATTGTCGTCGCGGAGCGAAACGGCACGTCCATCACCGTGGGCGACGTGGCCGACGTCCGCATAGGCGCCCTGACCCGCTACGGCGCCGTGAGCCAGAACGGCCAGAGCGAAGCGGTCGAGGGCCTGGTGCTGAGCCTCAGGGGAGCGAATGCCCGGCAGGTGGTGGAAGGAGTCGAGAAGAAGCTCGAGGAAATCCGCCCGGCTTTGCCCAAGGAGGTCAAAGTCAGCGTGTTCTACAACCGCGGCGACTTGGTCGGGAAAGCCATAAACACCATCGTCCGGGCCTTGGTGGAGGCTACCGTTCTGGTGCTGATCCTGCTGGTTCTGTTCCTCGGCGATCTCCGGGCCGCGCTGACCGTCGCCTTCATTCTGCCCATGGTGGCCCTGTTCACCTTTCTGCTGATGAACCACTTCGGCCTGACGGCCAATCTCATGAGCCTCGGCGGGCTCGCCATCGCGATCGGCAAGCTGGTCGACCCGGCGGTGGTGGTGGTGGAGAACATCACCACCCATCTCGCTGAGCAGAGCAAGACGAATCGAGTGCCGCGACTGCACGCGATCTACCGCGCCATGCGCGAAGTCACCGCGCCCGTGGTCTCGGGGACGATCATCATCGGCGTCGTGTTCGTGCCGCTGTTTACCCTGGAGGGCCTGGAAGGCAAGATGTTCAAGCCCTTGGCCTTCACCAACGTGTTCGCCATGAGCGGATCGTTGATCTTCTCCTTGGTCGTGATCCCGGTCGTGGCCTCTTTCCTGATGAAGCGCGTCAAACACGAGGAGCCCTGGCTGGCGCGGAAGCTCTCGGAATGGTACCGCCCGGTCCTGATCTGGTCCCTCGCTCACGGCCGCACCGTGTTGCTCGGCGCGGGACTGCTGCTGCTGTCCACTGTGGGCGTTTATTTCCAGATCGGCAAGACCTTCATGCCCACCATGGACGAGGGCGACATCATCGTGCAGGTGGAGAAACTGCCGTCCATCACGCTGGAGCAGTCGGTGCGGCTGGACCAGCAAATCCAAAAGGCTATCCTGGAGCACGTGCCGGAAGTGACGCGGGCCGTATCCCGCGTCGGCGCGGACGAGATCGGCCTCGACCCCATGGGACTCAACGAGACCGACAACTTCTTCGTCCTCAAGCCGCCGGACGAATGGCGCATGGACAGCAAGGAAGCCCTGATCGACGAAATCCGTAAGGTTCTGGATACCATTCCCGGCATCGCTTACGGCTTCACCCAGCCGATTCAGATGCGGGTCACCGAGATGCTGACCGGAGTGCGCGGCGACGTGGCGGTCAAGCTGTACGGCCCGGAACTCGCCGTGCTCAACGCCAAGGCGGAGGAAATCGCCGCCGTGATGCGGAAGATTCCCGGCGCTTCGGACGTGTTCACCATCCGCAACGAAGGCATGCAGTACCTGGTGGTGAAAGTGGACCGGCTGGCCGCGGGACGCCTGGGGTTGGATGCGGATTCTCTGGCCGACACCTTGCGGGCCCAGATCGAGGGGCTCAAGCTCGGCATCGTCCAGGAGGGCATCCGCCGCACGCCGTTGCTGCTCAGAGGCTCCGGAGAGCCGGCCAATATGTCCACCCTGCAGATCGCCTTGCCCGACGGGCGCCGGGTGCCATTGTCGGTAGTCGCCAAAATCGAGCCGGTGGAAGGCGTGGTGGCGGTCAACCGCGAGCGGGGCCAGCGCTACACATCGGTGCGCAGCAACGTCGAGGGGCGGGATCTGGTGGGCTTCGTGGAAGAGTCCAAGCAGGCCGTGGCCGGCCAGGTGCAGCTGCCTACCGGCTATTACATCGAATGGGGCGGCCAGTTCGAAAACCAGCAGCGGGCCGCCGCCCGCTTGGCCGTGGTCATTCCGGTGTCGATCGGGCTGATCTTCCTGCTTCTGTTTTCCACCTTCGGCTCGGTGCGCCAGGCCATTCTGGTCTTGGCCAACGTACCCCTGGCGCTCATCGGCGGCGTGTACGGCGTCTGGATTTCCGGAGAATATCTCTCGGTTTCGGCTTCAGTGGGCTTCATTTCTTTGTTGGGCATCGCCGTGTTGAACGGTGTGGTGATGGTGAGCTATTTCAACCAACTGCGGGTACTTGGGCTACCCATGGATGAAGCGGTGGTGATAGGCGCAATGCGCCGGCTTCGGCCGGTGCTGATGACCGCCGGCATCGCCGCCTTCGGACTCATTCCGCTGTTGTTCGCGACCGGCCCGGGCTCGGAAATCCAGCGGCCGCTGGCGGTGGTCGGCGTCGGCGGACTCTTCACGTCGACGCTGCTGACCTTGGTGCTGCTGCCCATTCTCTACCGTCGCTACGGCGAATCCAGAGTCGGGTCCAATCTCCTCTCCCTCTGGGAGAAGATTAGGGTGGGGGAGCCAAAACAATGATTTCCTCCTTATTCCATTCGGCATTCGAGTGAACATTCATCGTAGGATGGGTAGAGCGAAGCGAAACCCATCGATGGCGGGATAGCCCCTCGGCTCCGCTCAGGACAGGCTCCGCGTAACCCGCCGATTGGAGGTCGCTTGGTGGGTTACGGCGCACGCGAAGCACAGTGATCGGCAGTCGGTCAGTGCTGATGTGCGCCTAAGCCACCCTACGAAAATGAATGCCTGATTGAAAGCGATTTGGAATTACCCATTCGGAGCATCCCATGAGCGAATTCTTTCTCCTTACCTTGATCGCCCCACCCGGTCACGAGGAACCCATAATCGATTGGCTATTGCAGTACGAGCATCCGAGCGGATTCAGCAGCTTTCCGATCAGCGGCCATTCGAGCCATCCGGAAAGCTTGACCCTGGTTGAGCAGGTGACCGGACGCAAGCGGCAGGTTCGCTTCGATGTGCAGCTCGCCGGCTCCGACCTGGAGGTGTTGCTGGATCGATTAAAGACAGATTTCGCAGGATCGGCGATTCACTACTGGGTTTCGCCGATTGTCGATGCGGGGCGGCTTTGATGGACGGAGAGCGGCTCCGGGCCGATTAGAACAAACGATCGTCCGATCGCGGCGGCGGTACCGGATGAACAGTCTTTTGGTAAGTCGCCAGAATGCGCTGAACATAGTTGCGGGTTTCCCGATAAGGGGGAACACCCTGATATTGTTCAACGGTTCGCTCGCCCGCGTTGTAAGCGGCCACCGCCCATTCGACGTTGCCGCCGAAATGCCGCAACAGCCAGTGGAGATATGCGGTTCCGCCCTTGATGTTTTCCACCGGGTTCCAGACATCCTTGATGCCGAAACGCTCCGCCGTGGCGGGAATGAGCTGCATCAGTCCCTGGGCGTTCTTGCTGGAGAGTGCGGACGGATTGAAACCGGATTCCGCCTGGATGACGGCTAATACCAATCGCGGATCGATGGAATATTGCGGTGCGATCTGGCTGACCCAACTTTCGACGAGTTTCCGGCTTGGATTTGAACTGGGCTCGATGCTGGCTGTAACCGGTGCCGGTTCGGGCTGGCAGTCGGAGTCGTCCGCAGGAGTTATGCCCTGGTAGCGCACCAGCATCCGCGCCGCATAAACATCGCCGGTCTTGGCCGCACGCATGAACCAGCCTACGGCGACGTCCGCCTTGCGGGAAAGGCCTCGGCCGTTGAAGTACATCCAGCCGAGGTTGTACGCCGCTTGCGCATCCCCGAGCAACGCCGCTTTGCAGTAAAGGCGGTAAGCCTCGGCGTAGTCCTGTTTGACGCCTCGGCCGTGCTCGTAGCGCAGAGCCAGGGTGCGCAGATCGCTTGCCGTGTCGATGCTGTCCTGCGCCAGGACAAGCGTCGCGCTGATACTTAGCAGCCAACCAAGCAGGAGTCGAATTGCAATCAAATTGGGCTCTCCAAAACCGACGGCACTGGTTAAGCAGCGTATGTGCCAATCGTTTGGAATGCGTGTGTCGCCTGCAAACTTGGGGCAAGCCCGCGGCTCGGACGCCGCAACTGTAAAATTTTTCGACAAATGGACTGTGTCGTACAGGGCGACACCCGATACGGTTCAGACGCGGACCGCACGGTTATGGCTATAAGTCATTGAAGGACTGGCGGAAACTGGAGATCTCCCGCCTCCGATACGTAAAAGCCCCTGGAATGGCGATAGCCTCGAAGGAAGCATTTCGAGGCGGAAAGAGCGGGAAGATTAGTCCGGGGAGTGTAAAGCGGGTTTTACGGCGACCCGGCCGGATGCAATTGCTTCCAGCGGAAGCAATCGACGGTGTGGTCGTTCACCATCCCGGTCGCCTGCATGTAGGCGTAACAAATGACGGAGCCGACGAAACGAAATCCGCGTTTCTCGAGGTCCTTGCTCATCGCGTCGGACTCGGGCGTTCGGGCCGGCACGTCCGCCATGCTCCGCCAGGCGTTTTGCCTGGGACAGCCGTCGACGAAGCGCCAGACAAAGGCGTCGAAGCTGCCGAATTGCTCCTTCACGTCCAGAAAACGGCGGGCATTGTTTACCGCCGCGGCGATTTTGAGGCGGTTGCGAACGATGCCGGGATTGGCCAGCAGTTCGGCGGTCTTGGCTTCGTCGTAGCGGGCCACGTGTTCGGGATCGAAGCCGTCGAAAGCCGCGCGGTAGGCGTCTCGTTTACGAAGAATCGTGGTCCAGGAAAGGCCGGCCTGTGCGCCCTCCAGAATCAGGAATTCGAACAGCAGGCGGTCGTCGTGGACGGGCGTTCCCCATTCATGATCGTGATAAGCCTGCTCCAGCAGGCTGCGCTCGGCCCAAGTGCAACGAGTCAATGGTTCCAATGGGTCCATACCGGAGTCAGATCGGACGGAAGCGGGGGTAATCGGCCCAGTTTCACCCAGGCTGTTTCCGGGCTGTGAAAGTCGGAGCCGCTGGAGGCGCGCAATCCGAAACGCCGCGCGTATTCGGCGCTGGACTGGGTATCGCTAGGAGAGGCCGTTCCCGAGACGACCTCGATCGCCTCGCCGCCGCATTCCTTGAATTCCCCGATCAGCCGTCGCATCCAACTGGCGGTGAGTTTGTAGCGCTGCGGATGGGCCAGCACGGCGCCACCGCCTGCTTCGCGAATCCAAGCGATGGCATCCGCCATTTCGGCCCACCGGGTCGAAACATAGCCCGGCTTGCCGCGGGTCAAGAAACGCTCGAACACGTCTTTCATGCTTCCTGCCAGACCTAGCTCCACGAGATGGCGAGCGAAATGGGTGCGTGTAATCATGCCGTCGCCGGCCATTTCCCGCGCCGCTTCAAAGGTGCCAGGAACACCGTAGCGGTCGAGGCGCCGGCCGATCTCTTGCGCCCGTTCGAGGCGCGTTGCCTGGAGGCGGCTCAGTCCCTGTTTTAGGACGTTGCAGTGACGGTCGATGCGCAAACCGACGATGTGGATGGTTTTGTCCGCCCAGGTTACCGATATTTCGACGCCGGGAATCAGTTGAATGCCGGCATCGAGGGCGGCGGTCTCCGCCTCGTCTAGGCCCGCGGTGGAATCATGATCGGTAAGGGCGAGCACGTTTACGCCGGCTGCTGCGGCCTGGCGAACCAATTCGGACGGCGAATAGGCGCCGTCGGAAGCAGTGGAATGGGTGTGGAGATCGTACAAAGGCACGCCCGAGGTTTGAGTCCGGAAAGCCGGGTATTGTACCCGATTTACGGCTGGCGATTTTCGGCTTCCCTCCGGCGAATCGAGCCGTAGGGCACGGCTTAGGAGGTGAACGATAGATCCCGTGCGCGCCGCACCGCGGGTTTCTGGCCATAGAGCCGCGCGTACAAACCTTTGCCGGAAACCAGGGTTTCATGATCGCCCTGCTCGCAAATGCGCCCGTCCTCGAACACGTAAATGCGGTCGGCGTGTTTGATCGCGCTCAAGCGGTGGGCGACGATGATCGTCGTGCGGTCCGCGAGGAATTCGTCCAGACCTTCGTACAAGCGGGTCTCCGTTTCATTGTCGATGGCCGAGGTCGCTTCGTCGAGGATCACCACCTTGGGATCGGCCAGGATCATGCGGGCGATCGCCAGCCTTTGGCGCTGACCACCGGAAAGCCGCATGCCCAGCCGGCCGACGACGGTATCCAGCCGGTCGCGGCTGTCTTCCACCACGTCCCTGAGTTGGGCGATTTCGAGCGCGCGCCAGAGTGCTTCGTCGGGCGCCGGACGGCCCAGGGTCAGGTTGGCTCGGACGGTGTCGTTGAACAGCACCGGGTGCTGCAATACCGTGACCACATGTTCCCGTATCACGTCCATCCCGATTTTGTCCATAGGCGCGCCGTTGAAATAGACCATGCCCGAAGTCGGGGGATAAAGGCCGATCAATACTTGCACCAAGGTCGATTTGCCGCCGCCGCTTGCACCGATCAACGCGACTTTCTCGCCGGGGCGGATGTCCATGGAGATGCCGCGCAAAACCTCGTTGCCGTTCGGATAGGCGAAGTGAAGATCGTCGATGAAGATGCCCACTCTCCTATCCTTTTCGAAGGGATCGATCAGATGCGGGTACTTCGGCTCCTGCTTCAGGTCATTCAATTGGTTGATCCGCTCCAGCGCCGCCTTCGCGCCGAACCAGGCGTACTGTATTCCCAGAATCTCCTGCACCGGGGTCATCATGAACCACAGGTAGCCCGAGACCGCCATCATCTCGCCGACGGTGAGGTCGGAGTAGATCACCATAAAAAAAGCCAAGGCGCGGAAGACGTCGAACCCGAACAGGAAGACCAGAAAACTGACCCGGTTGGCGGCGTCGCTTTTCCAGGCGTAGGCGGCCGAATTCTCGCGAACCGTCCGTGCCGCTTCCATCAGCCGCCCCATGTAGTGCTTCTCCCGATTGCTGGCCCGGATTTGATGGATGGCATCCAGGGTTTCGGTGAGTGCGAGCTGAAAGGCGCCGATCGCGGAATTTTCTTCGCGCTTCAGATTTTTTACCCGTTTTCCCAGCGTTTTGGTGAAAAAAATCACGATTGGATTCAGGAACAGGATGAACAGCGCAAGCTGCCAATGCATCCACAGTAGAATGACGGCGGTGCCGGTCAAGGACAGTAACGCCACCACGAAGCGCGCGACGGTTGTGCCGATGAACGTATCGAGCGTATCGAGGTCGGTGACCAGATGGGTCACGACGGAGCCGCTGCCGAGATTTTCGTATTCCGCCATGGAGATGCGCTGCAGCTTGCCGATCAGCCGGCAGCGGATGCGATAAATGGTGTCTTTGGCAATAAAGCTGAACTGCCGCGTCTGCCACACGTTAAAGATCGCCGCGATCAGGCGCAGGAGCAAAGTAAGCCCCAGTATGGCCGAAATATACAGGGCCGGCCCATGCCATTCGGCGGGAAAAAGCCGGTCGAGCAGGCCGACGGCCATGCCGGGCTTGTTCAACAAGACCTCGTCCACCAGCAGCGGCATGAGTAAAGGCACGGGGACCGCGCTCAAGGCTGCGAACACGGCGATCAGGTGAGCGGTGAACAATTCGCGCTTGTGCTCCAATGCGACGGATCGGATATAGGCCCAGGTGAAGCGGTGGGAATTCTGAGGACTGGAATCGGAAACCATTTCTAAGTCGTTAGGCCCTAAGAGCGGGATAAATCAGCGGCACGCTTTCGGCAGGCAATCCAGGACCGGGTGGAGAAAAGCGTCCGTAGCCAGCGAGCGTTTTCGCCGGCAGCGGGCCGACGATACGCTCCAGTTCGGACAGCCGAATGCCTTGGCGGACCAAATAACTAATATAAGTGTGGCGCAGGGCGGATGCATCGATCGTTTCGGGCTGCGCAAGGCCGGAATCGACGGCCGCGCAGGCGATCAACGATGCCGGGTCGTCTGTTTCCAAGCTGGGAAAGTCTTCGCTTTCGGCCAACCAAAGTTTAAGGCGCCGAGGAATGGGCACGGCCCTAGAATTTTTGCCGTCGATACGCAGCGTATCACCGGCGTGTTCGAACTGCTCGGCACGCAGTTCCGCGATTTCCTCAAGGCTCAGACCGGATAGAAACAGGCCTATCGTCCATTTGGTGCTGCGATTGGCCGCTTCCAGTAATACGCGGACCTCCGGCTCGGTCAGTTCTCGTATCGTCGGGCTTTCCAAAGCGGGAAATTGTTCTGCGGGAAGGGCCGACGGCGTTGTCATTCGACGCTCAAGCAAAATTTTTTCCGGCACCGAATAAACGTGGATATCGGGTAAGACTGTCGCAGGCGGCGGGGTTTCCCGGCGCGTGAGGTATTCGTAAAGCCACACGGTGATCAGGCCGAGGCCGAGGCTGCCGCCGAAGACGATACCGCTGTCGCGCCAATAATTCGGCCAGATTGGTCGAGCCGGGGCATAGCCCCGTTCCAAGACCTGGAGTTGAGGGAGGTTTTCGTAAGGTTTCGCTTCGACCTGTGCCAGCCGGATTTCGGCGTCGCGGTAAACCTCTTCAAGCTTTTCGAGGTTTGCGCGCATAGCCTCATGCTCGGCGAAACGGCTTGTGAACTCGGTCGCCTCCTGCTCATGCGCCTCGATTTGACGGCGTATTTCCCGGACGGTCTGTTGAGCGGACGCATAAGCCTGTTGTGCTTCGCTCAATGCGTTCTGTTTCCCGTATTCGAGCTTTTTCTTGATCTCGTCTTCGGTTTGTTTGAGCTGTTCCGGAATAAGCTTGAACTGAGGCTGTAGCGAAAGGTATTGAGACGTGTATCGGCGTTTCAAATCCTTGAGCTGCTGGCGCAGGTCGTGCGCTTTCTTTTCCAGACTCGCCAATCCTTGCTCATCGCTGGGCGGCACCACGGGCTCGCCTCGGGCGATGGCCTCTTTGATGGCGTCGAGCTGGGCTTTCGCTTTGACCTCATCCTCGGTGGCTTTGTTGAGTGCGGTGTTGAGACCGGAAAGCCGGGCCATGGCGCGGTTGTCCGCGTCGTTTTTCGAAACGATGCCGTGTTTACGGCGAAATTGATCCAGTTCCCAGCGCTTTGCCTCGATTTTTTGGGCGAGCTGTTGAAATTCGAGCTGCAAGGCCGTGGCGGTGCCGTCTTTCGTTTCGCGGGTCTGTCGTTCACGGCGCGCTTGATAGGCATCGATCCAAGCGTTAATGACCGAAGCCAGAACCTTGGGGTTCGATCCTTTGGCGTGCAGCTTAACGATGTTGGTCTCGGTTATGACATCGACCGAGAGCAAGGCCTGAAGATCGCCGACAGTCAAGTCGGACAATTCGGGTGCGTCATCAGCGGCTCTTAAGTTTCTCAAAGTTGCTTCAAGCAAAGGGACGCCGAGCAGGATCTCGCTTTGTACAGTAACGTGCTGGACGCTGGCTTTCGCGTCTGCTTCGTCTATGGCGGTAGGCGCTACCGTAAGCAATGCGGCCGTGCTCTCATAGACCGGCTCGCGCAGCCACACAAAAGTCGCGCCGGTCACGAAGGCGAGCAAGAACGCACAGGTAAACACCATGAGACGGTGGGATCTTGCGGGTGGCAGGTCTGCGCCGGAATACCCCAAGAAATCCCTTGGCGGCTGTGAGCTGCGCAAAATTTCGATCGACGGTAGATCCTGCATGGCTGATTTCCCGCGAAGGTTGCTCGTTGTCGTTTACACGCTCGGTATTCTAGCCCGTGTAGGCTCGGGCCGGTCTATAAAAGCACATCACCGATTGGATCAGCTTCCGGGAATGATAACCCGACCGGTATGTCGAACCGTGTTCTCTGTGTCGGCCAACTTTGACGAGATGACGGCCGATGGCCAAAGCATCGGCTGTGAATTCCGCGTTGGCGGACGTGTGGATAGATTTCATTTCTTGTTGGGAAATATGACGGTGTCTCAATACCGACTTTGCCGCACGCTGCTGGAATTCATGTTTTCCTGATACAATAAGCCTTTTCTTTGCTAGGCCTTGACGGGAAATAAACTTTCGTGCGTTCCGAGGGTGCTATCCGGAAGTTCTCATCGATAAATGGATTTTCGCCCACGATAAAGTTTGGCAATCGGCTTGGAATTTTGGTACGGCCTGGTCGCCCTCGGTAACCAGTGGGTGCCGAGGGGCAACATAAAACAACAGCGATATCGGGCACTTTTATGATTGTTAAGGAATCTAGATTACAACAGAGACAGCACAGTTACAGTCGGGACGAATTGATTCAATGCGGACGCGGTGAAATGTTCGGCCCCGGCAATGCCCAGTTGCCGCTTCCTCCGATGTTGATGTTCGATCGCATCACCCGTATCAGTTCCGATGAGGGGCTTTACGACAAAGGTATGATCATCGCCGAGTTGGATATAACGCCGGACCTTTGGTTTTTTTCCTGCCACTTTCAGAATGATCCTGTGATGCCGGGCTGTCTCGGCCTTGACGCCATGTGGCAGATGATCGGATTTTACCTCGGTTGGATGGGCGGGTTAGGGCGCGGGCGCGCGTTAGGTGTGGGAGAGGTCAAGTTTCGCGGCCAGGTACTGCCGCATCATAAGCTTGTGACTTACCGTATTCATCTCAAGCGGGTGATGATGCGTAAGTTAGTCATGGGGTTTGCCGACGCGGAAATGGAGTGCGATGGCAAGGTCATCTATGAGGCTAGCGATCTTCGGGTCGGCCTGTTTACCTCTACAGATGCGTTCTGAGCGAGCTATACAGATATGAGACGCGTTGTTGTAACCGGCATCGGTATCGTTTCCAGCATAGGCAGCAATCAACAGGAGGTAACCGAGTCTCTGCGACAGGGGCGTTCGGGTATTCGGTCCAGTGAAGAATACCGGGAGATGGCATTCCGCAGTCAGGTCTACGGTCCGATCGATCTGAATTTGGACGATCTTATAGATCGCAAGATTCGCAGATTCATGGGAGATGGCGCAGCGTACAATTACCTCGCCATGCAGGAGGCAATCGCCGATTCGGGCTTGGACGAATCCGAAATATCGCATTCTAGAACCGGCTTGATCACGGGGTCGGGCGGTCCTTCCACGGCGAATCTCTTGCTTGCGTTCGACAACTATCGTGAGAAGGGCGTTAAGAAAGTTGGGCCTTATATGGTGCCCAGGACCATGTCCAATACCAATTCCGCCTGCCTCGCGACGCCGTTCAAGATCAAGGGGGTCAATTACTCCATCAGTTCCGCATGCGCGACCAGTGCCCACTGCATAGGAAACGCGGCGGAACTTATTCATCTGGGCAAGCAGGACATCATTTTCGCCGGCGGCGGCGAGGAAGTGCATTGGACGATGACCGTGCTCTTCGATGCGATGGGAGCGTTGTCTTCGCAATATAACGACAGGCCCGAGATTGCATCGCGTCCCTATGATGCCGACCGGGACGGATTCGTTATTTCGGGAGGCGGCGGGGTACTGGTTCTTGAGGAGCTGGAGCATGCCAAGGCCCGTGGAGCCAAGATTTACGGCGAGCTTATCGGATACGGCGCGACCTCCGACGGTTTCGACATGGTGCAGCCTTCCGGCGAGGGGGCTGCGCGTTGCATGAGGCAAGCCATGGAAAGTGTGCGCAACAAGATCGATTACATCAATGCGCATGGAACGAGCACGCCGATCGGCGATATTAAAGAGCTGCAGGCCGTGAAATCCGTTTTCGGCGATGAGGTTCCGCCCATTAGTTCGACAAAGTCGTTGACAGGCCATGCTTTGGGCGCTGCGGGCGTGCACGAAGCGATTTATTCCTTATTGATGATGAATGGCGGTTTCATTTCCGCTTCGGCCAATATCGAAACGCTGGACCCGGGCGCGGAAGGCGTTCCCATCGTGCGGAAGCGGATCGACGATGCCCGCATCGACACGGTCATGTCGAACAGCTTCGGGTTTGGCGGGACTAATGCTAGTTTGATCTTCGGGCGTTATGGTGGATAGGGCGGCAGGCGCTCTGACCGAAAAGCAGCGTTACGAATTCAATAAGCTGCAAAAGAGATTGCGCCGTTTAGTCGGCGAGGCCATCGCCGACTATCGAATGATCGAGGACGGCGACAAGGTGATGGTTTGCCTCTCGGGAGGAAAGGATTCCTACACGCTTCTGGATGTCCTGCTCAGTCTTCGGCTGAATGCCCCGGTTCAGTTCGACATCATTGCTGTTAATCTGGATCAGAAGCAGCCGGGATTTCCCGAGCACGTGCTGCCGGAGTATCTCGCCGGTCGCGGGATTCCTTACCATATCATTGAGCAGGATACCTACAGCATCGTCAAGCGGGTAGTACCGGAGGGCAAGACGACATGCGGTTTGTGTTCCAGATTACGACGCGGGTTGCTTTACCGATATGCCGCTGAGCACGGCATTACCAAGATCGCGTTGGGTCACCATCGCGACGATATCCTTGAAACCTTCTTTCTCAACCTGTTTTACGGCGGCACCCTTAAGGCAATGCCGCCCAAACTGTTGAGCGATGATCGGCGCCATATCGTTATTCGGCCACTTGCGTACTGCCGGGAAAAGGATATTGAAGAATACGCGCGCATCAAAGCGTTTCCGATTATCCCGTGTAACCTCTGCGGCTCGCAGGAAAATTTGCAGCGTAAGGCGATGAAGGAAATGCTGCAGTCATGGGAAAAGCAGTTCCCAGGGCGCTTGGAAACTATTTTTACAGCGCTGCAGAATATAGCGCTATCTCAGCTTGCGGATCGCAATTTGTTCGATTTCATCGGGCTCGATCAGGTACGAGGCGATGTGACTGGTAATCAGGATGCTTCCGTCTCCGCCGGGCTGGAAGTGCTTTTTCTCTGAATGATCCAATCGGTACCTCGTGTTTTCTGCCCGTGCTAGGCGGGTGCGTGGGTTCAAACGTTCCGCCCTTTCTGCCCCTTGCATTTTCGGGAAATCTTCTTTATAAAAGATTCCGTGCTACATGCACTACCAACTAAAAAATCTTAAAGCTTTGGAAATTGAGGAGGATCTTATGAAAAAATTGGCATGCGTTATCAGCTTGGTCATGGTAGCTCTGGGAGTGATTGCTTGCGGTAACTCTCCTGACGGTGACAAACAGAAGATCTCGACCACCGTATCCCCGAGCCTTTAATTTTTTTTTGATAAGTCTTTCTGCCCTTTGTACGAAGCGGCAGTAGCTTTTAATAATTAGCTTTTAGCCTTTAAAGGCACCGATATTAACCTGGATGAAGGTTTCTTCATCCAGGTTTTTTTGTGTCACTGAATCATAAAGGCGCGGCTGGTTTACGTACCGTTTTTGTTGCTACGATTAACGGATCGATCCGTTGGGCCGCTCGTGACAGACGTCCAGCGACTTGACAGCGCTAGCTCAGACGGTAAGATAACCGGCGCGATAGCATTGTTCTGCTATTAAGATTTTCGATAAAACCAAATAAGGTAGGTTAAGAAATGGGAGCCATACTAGATTTAGTTGAAAAAATGAGAACCCCGATGGGTATGGTGGTCACTATCGTAGTTATAGCTGCTGCCGTCTTCTTCGTCCGTTGGGTTTTCAGCGACGACGACAAGAAATAGGCCACCAAATGTGGCAAGCATAGGCGTTACCTTATAAGTTTTTAATCTTAGTTAACAATCCTATCCTTGCCACTTCCTCGTAAGACTTCTCCTCCACCGCTCGTCTAGCTGGGCAAATAGCCTAGCCATTCCCGAAACCAATCGATTCTGGTGCCCCAAATCCACCACCCGTTATAATTGCTTGCCCTCTTTTTCTACGAGAGCTGTTTTTCGGGTGCGAAGCTCGCGCCCTCTGGGAAAGCAGTTCGTTGATAGGAAATAAGGGGTTGTTTACATCCTCGCCAAGGGAGGGGGAGGAAATATGCGAATATTCATCACTGGCGGAACTGGGTTTATCGGCAGGAGCTTATGTAAAGCACTGCTTGGCGCAGGTCATCAGTTGACCGTGCTTAGTCGAAAGCCTGAGACAGTGCCCGGAAAGTGCGGGATCGGAGTGGTCGCGCTGAAAAGTTTAGCCGAATGGACGTCGGATCAACATTTCGACGCTGTGATCAATTTAGCGGGAGAACCCATTATCGGCCCCCGTTGGAGTGAGCAACGAAAACAAATTCTATGGAATAGTCGAGTCACCCTGACCGAGCATCTCATCGACGCGATCCGTAATGCCAATTCCAAGCCGACGGTGCTTATCAGCGGATCAGCGGTTGGAGTCTACGGTGATCAGGGGAACGAAATCCTTGATGAAAATTCGCCTCCGGTACGGGGCGAGTTCGGCCAAGAACTATGCGAGGCATGGGAGCGTGTTGCATTAAGTGCAAGGGAATACGGCGTTCGGGTATGCCTGCTTCGGACCGGATTGGTCATCGGCAAGAATGGCGGGTTTCTGCAAAAAATGCTGCTTCCGTTCAAGCTTGGGTTAGGTGCGCGGCTTGGCGATGGTAAGCAATGGATGTCTTGGGTTCACATAAACGATCACGTTGCGATGACTCAGTATTTATTGGAGTCGCCGGCTCTCGACGGAGCGTTCAACCTAACGGCACCTGAACCGGTGCGCAATGATGAGTTTACTCAATGTTTGGCAAACGTTTTGAGACGGCCCGCGCTACTAACCGTTCCGGCATGGCTTCTCAGGCTGGGTGCCGGCGAAATGGCGGAGTTGATGCTGGGGAGTCAGCGGGTGATTCCCAAGCGTTTTCAGGGCCAGGACTTTAAGTTTTTGTATAACACCTTAGGGCTGGCGTTGCAGGATACGCTTGCGTCAAACAAACCTCATGTTCCCTGAATTTTTGCACGCCGGTAGTAGTGCGAAACTGATTGGTATGCTTTTCATGCTGTAGTCACCGTTATCCGTTGCGAATGGTTATGGCTGGATTTGGGCAACGAAATCGATAAAACTCCGCGCCGGTAACGCGCCTTTATGTTGTCTTGGTCAATCTCGGCAGGCAGATGTATGACCCGCTCAAAAAACCATAGGCTCGTTCCAACAGAAAATAACGTTCGCCAATGCTTCCCTCGTGCGCATTTCGCTTTTCGCCCCGGACGATTAGCTGATCTTCGAGGATTTGTATTTCGAAATCGTCGGCCTCCATTCCCGGGATTTCTATATCGATCGTAATCCGATCATTCTCCTCCCGCACTTCCGCTGGCAATAAACCCCATCGCGACGCTCCCTGCGTCAATTTTCCCCCTTCGTGAGGAGGCTCGCGAAGTGTAAAGCGCGTGAGTGCATGGGACGCTCGTTGTTTCAAGGCAGACCAGCCTTCGGCAAGCGAATGCAAAGTATGGTGTAGACCGTGGTGTATGTGGTTCAGCGTGTTCATAGAAGGCCCTAAAATGTCACTTACAGCGCGCGCCGGCGTAAAGCCTCGAGTTCTTCGAGTAAATCCAATGCCAGTGCCGCGCCGGGCAGGTTAACCCCGAGATCGCGTTGCAGATGTAACGCCGTTTGCAAGCGCCGTAACGCGGCGGTGTTGAATTGCCAATTCATCGGCTCCGAGCCTTCTGGATCGACAATTCCTTCGTTAACCATTTCAAAAATGGATTCCGCGTCGACTCTGCATGCCTCGCATACATCTACCAGAGATAGTTTAATCGTTTCGTCCAATACCATACCGGACGAGGAGGTAGCGGTCCGATTCGTCATGTTCACGCTCCCATATGCGCCCGTGGATTCATCGGCATGACCTCGGCCATCTTTCTATAGAGAGACTTGGCCTCCGCGGTTGTGGCCTCCGGAATCACGATGCGCAGAGTTACAATTTGATCTCCTGGTGGAGTGCAGGGCAGCCCGCGGCCTTTTAAGCGCAGCCTCTGCCCACTTTGAGAGTTAGGAGGGAGCTTGAGTTCGACTTTGCCGCCTAACGTCGGTGTGGGAACCGAAAGTCCGAGAGCGGCCTCCCAGGGCGTTACTGGCAACTCCAGCGAGATATCCGCGCCTTCGGCGCGAAAGAATGGATGAGGCTTAAATCGTATTTCCAGATAAAGATCACCCGCCGTGCCGCCCAACCGACCCGATCCGCCCTGCCCGGACAGGCGAATGCGTTGTCCTTCTTTGACGCCTTTCGGTATCTTGACGTTTAAGGTGCGGGTCTTGTTAACAACCCTGCCTTTTGCATCGATTTCCGGGCTCGCAAGAGTAACCGTTTGAGTCCCTCCCGAGAATGCCTCGTCGAGGCTGATGTAAATGTTGGCATATTGATCCTGGCCAGATAGAGGTCCGGTCCAGCCGCTACGGGGTTCTCGCCGCCCGCCTCGCGTAGCCCGGCCGAATAGGCTGTCGAAAAAATCGCTAAATCCGCTTGCGTCGCTCCCCGTAAAACCGCCACCACCAAAGTCGAAGTCAAATGCCCAGTCGGGTGGAGGCGTAAAACGTTCGCCGTGCTGGCGACCGGCCGCGATTTGATCGTAAGCCGCGCGCTTTTCCGGGTCTTTCAAAACTTCATAAGCCTCGCCAAGTTCCTTGAAGCGCTCCTCGGCATTACGTTCCTTGCTGACGTCCGGATGATATTTGCGGGCGAGCTTACGATAGGCTCGCTTTATATCCTCTTGCGAGGCGTCTCTGGATACACCCATGATCTTGTAATAATCCTTGAATTCCATGAAACAGTGTTCCCTGTTAGATTTTGGATAAGGCTACCGCTGCGGGGTAAGTTATGACATTGAAAAGCCTTAGAAATCATAACAATGTAAAGCAAGCAAGCACAGCTGCGCCGGTCAGGTGGCATGCTTTGGAGCAGGTATCTGCGGCGTATCAAAGACGAACCCCGCTTTCGCGGGGTTCTCGGTTTGACAGACGAGCTAAATGGCTCGTTTAGAAGGCCAGAGAGCCACGCATCTGAACCGTGTCGAGATCTGACGGATCCCCTTCGAGAAGTGCTCGACTTGTCCCGGCGGTGCCGAGATCTATATCGATCACATGGGTGTAGTCCAGCATCAACCGGAACCACGGATTCAGATACCAGTTGACACCGAGGGTCGCCGCTGTCTCGCGTCCGCCACGTTCGCCGGGCGTACCGATCTTGTTCATGTTGACTTGCGAAATGCGGCCTTTGAGTTCCCAGGCGCCCCAGCCGCCGGCCAAGTCAAAGTTTCGATTGGGCGTTAAACGCTTAATGACGGCATCTTTCGGATCGTAGGCGGCGGCCCGCGATTCGCCGGTCAGGCTATACATCACGTCGAAGTGCCAACCGTCGAACTTGGCGTCTTCGGTTCCATCCCCGTTCCGTTGCAAATAGGCCACGTTATATTCGCTTTCGAACGAGACGG
>NZ_CM132196.1:97500-1020000 GCF_053646815.1 Methylocaldum gracile
GGCTAAGCCATGTACCGAAGCTGCGGATTCAGCGAAAGCTGAGTGGTAGAGGAGCGTTCCGTAGGCCTGTGAAGGTCAATCGTAAGGTTGGCTGGAGGTATCGGAAGTGCGAATGCTGACATGAGTAACGATAATGCGGGTGAAAAACCCGCACGCCGAAAGCCCAAGGTTTCCTGCGCAACGTTAATCGGCGCAGGGTTAGTCGGCACCTAAGGCGAGGCCGAAAGGCGTAGTCGATGGAAAACCGGTTAATATTCCGGTACCGGGTGTAACTGCGATGGGGTGACGGAGAAGGCTAGGTCAGCCGGGTGTTGGACGTCCCGGTTTAAGCGAGTAGGCAGATCCTTTAGGCAAATCCGGAGGGTCAATGTCGAGACGTGATGACGGTGTCTTGGTTCGCCAAGACCGAAGTGATTGATGCCACGCTTCCAAGAAAAACCTCTAAGCTTCAGGTTACATCTGGCCGTACCAAAACCGACACAGGTGGGCAGGATGAAAATTCTAAGGCGCTTGAGAGAACTCGGGTGAAGGAACTAGGCAAAATGGTACCGTAACTTCGGGAGAAGGTACGCCCCTGGTACGTGAAGTGACTTGCTCATGGAGCGGAAGGGGGTTGCAGTGAAACGGTGGCTGCGACTGTTTAATAAAAACACAGCACTCTGCAAACTCGAAAGAGGACGTATAGGGTGTGACGCCTGCCCGGTGCCGGAAGGTTAATTGATGGGGTCAGCGCAAGCGAAGCTCTTGATCGAAGCCCCGGTAAACGGCGGCCGTAACTATAACGGTCCTAAGGTAGCGAAATTCCTTGTCGGGTAAGTTCCGACCTGCACGAATGGCGTAACGATGGCCACACTGTCTCCACCCGAGACTCAGTGAAATTGAACTTGCTGTGAAGATGCAGTGTACCCGCGGCTAGACGGAAAGACCCCGTGAACCTTTACTACAGCTTTACACTGGACTTTGAATTCGCTTGTGTAGGATAGGTGGGAGGCTATGAAGCCGGGACGCCAGTTCCGGTGGAGCCAACCTTGAAATACCACCCTGGTGAATTTGGAGTTCTAACCCAGGTCCGTGATCCGGATCGGGGACCGTGTATGGTGGGTAGTTTGACTGGGGCGGTCTCCTCCCAAAGCGTAACGGAGGAGCACGAAGGTGCGCTCAGCACGGTCGGAAATCGTGCACAGAGTGTAAGGGCAAAAGCGCGCTTGACTGCGAGACAAACACGTCGAGCAGGTACGAAAGTAGGTCCTAGTGATCCGGTGGTTCTGTATGGAAGGGCCATCGCTCAACGGATAAAAGGTACTCCGGGGATAACAGGCTGATACCGCCCAAGAGTTCATATCGACGGCGGTGTTTGGCACCTCGATGTCGGCTCATCACATCCTGGGGCTGTAGCCGGTCCCAAGGGTATGGCTGTTCGCCATTTAAAGTGGTACGCGAGCTGGGTTTAGAACGTCGTGAGACAGTTCGGTCCCTATCTGCCGTGGGCGTTGGAGATTTGAGGGAAGTTGCTCCTAGTACGAGAGGACCGGAGTGAACGAACCTCTGGTGTTCCGGTTGTCACGCCAGTGGCACAGCCGGGTAGCTATGTTCGGACAGGATAACCGCTGAAAGCATCTAAGCGGGAAGCCCCTCCCAAGATGAGATCTCCCTGGGACTGCGAGTCCCCTGAAGGGCCCTGGAAGACCACCAGGTTGATAGGTGGGGTGTGGACGGTCAGTAATGGCTGAAGCTAACCCATACTAATGGCCCGTGAGGCTTGACCATATAACACCCAAACCGTTTGGGTGATGACACAAACGCCGTGTACGTTGTCCGAGTGAAGAGCTAAAAAATAAAAGCTCGACTCAAAACCAGTTTTGCCTGGTGGCCAGAGCGAGCGGGAACCACCCGACCCCATCCCGACCTCGGAAGTGAAACCGCTCAGCGCCGATGATAGTGCAGATCCCTGTGCGAAAGTAGGTCACCGCCAGGCACCTCTTACCCAAAGCCCCGTCGCCTAAATGGCAACGGGGCCTTATTCTTTTGTCGCTGCTCAGTGTCATTGACACGAGACCGTCTACCGGTGACGCCAATGTATTGTTAGCTAAACTATCGACGCGATGCATTCGTGTGGCTGCTGACAGGCGATGCAGTCACACTTACCTCCATCGCAGCGAGTTGAGCATTCGGGTGTGAACGTATAGGGATAAAAGGTATCGCTATTAGCGCAGTTGATCGAATAAAATGCTGTTCAGGGAAGATCGATGTTTTTCATTAATTGACCGGTCCATACTCCTTCCCCAAATTTCTTACACTATAGTCGTTTCAAGCTTCGCCCAAATCGGCAAGCATTGTTACCGGCGCGGAATTTTGTCGCATTTCCGGATGCTGCCGCGCGAGACGTATTGCAGACAAAAAACCCGGTCGAAGCCGGGTTTTCTGCGTACGCCGGTCGTCTCGAATACCTTGATCAGCACTGCTCCACAGTTATTTTGTTTGTTGCTCAACCTCTTTTTTGGTCTCCTCATAAGCATCATAAGGCACGCTAGACATTTCTCGACCTTTCAACAAAAGAACTCCAACAATCACCACGATAATCAATCCGCCAATGTAGAACCAGAAATAATCTTTCTTAGGTTGTTCCGGCTGCCCTTGTCCTGGTTGTTGTGCCATCTTGCTAACCTCCGCTGGTACAAAAAAGAAAAATTGATCACACCCAATTGCTCGGTATGCTGCACTCGGCTTGCTCACGTTGACAGAGACTATTACCCTACGGAATTCGCTGCGACGCAACTAAGTAGAATTGCTTACAGGACGCCGAAGAAGTAGGGAAAAGCTCAACTACTTCGCTTTTCGCTTAGTCCTTCGAAATGCGCGATCCGGAGCCAATGGCTGGAAGAATTTCGCTCGAGCCCGCAACGTGAGTCGTTCCGGGGCAGCTAATCGGCCGAAAACATCGAATAAAGGCCGTAAGCCAGTCCCACCCACGCCAGAGTTCTTACGATTGGCAGCCCCAAAAGAACCAAGCTACAGATGACAACCAAGCTCAAACCGCTCCAGGTGCTCTTTTCCGTTAGCCGATTCACAAGCCAATGGGAGGGGGCGGATTCAGATCTTCTTTCTGCCATGGTTTTTCTCCTTGTCGATTGTGTCGCCATTTTTTGCAAAACCTTTTGGGACTTCCGAGTCACCAAAAGGAGCAAAAACTTGGCGACAAGTTATTGCCTGCGGCGCCCCGGACGCCCTGCGTTCGACCGGTCCCGACCCGACAAGGGGTCGGAACCTGGCTCCACAATGGCTCGACGCCCGGTCGCGATGCCTTGTGGATGGCCTACGACCGTTGCTAACGCAACGACCTTCGGCCATCCACCCGGCGCTCGGGCTTCCGGGGACTACTCGACTCGCTCGCATTCGCATCGCTCCATGTCTCGCAGCGGCTGTATTTAAGCTCAGATCGAAACTTGAGCGTGGCACCGCGTTAAGAGCCAATTTTGAAAATCTTAGGCATCCATTTAGGGCAAAATGCGAAAGGCGTAAAGAGACGAGACGGAATATGCGAAGCAGCAAACCAAACCGGATTTTCGGAAAGCCACGTACAAATAATCACCTCGTACGACTCTTTCGCAATTGTAAATATGACCTCGGCTAGTCAAGGTAGTTGCCCGAGCGTTTCACCCTATGAATCCGAAAATGCTCTGATCGGAGCTGCTTTCGACACCGGATACAAGAACTTAGTGAAGCTACCGATGTCACTTTAGATGAGGCAATGCATCGCTTTTTAGGGATGGAGCTTCACGATCCTCAATCTGAAAGGAGATAAGCTTATGAAAAAGCTGATTGCCGTTGGCCTAGTTTGGCTTTCGCTCGCCTTCGGTGGCTGTCAGAACGAGACAACTCCAACCAGTCCCGGCGGTCCCGGTGGCGGCAGCCCAGCCGAGCCGCAGCCAGGACAAGCTCCAAGCGAGCGTTAGTCCGAATCGTTGAGTTTCAATTGAAAAAAAACAGAATTCACCGCTTTGAGACCTGCTGTTTACAGCGGGTCTTTTTTTGTCTATCGATATCAAGAATAGAGAGTTCTTATACCCGAGAACTTATTAAAATTACTTCGCCAGTTATCTGGCGAGCTTATGCCGGAAGCAATGGTGGCAGTCAGGGCATCTGAAGATCAGTAGCCGGCGCCGGACCATCATCGGCAGGCTGGGGCGGTAGCCGGTGTGCGGTGTCGCGCACTTTTTCCCCGGCGGGCGGATTTCTGCCGAAGGTGTTGTAGAAAGCCGAGCGTGACCATGGTCAGCAACGTGTGATGATGAGTGATGAGGTTTGATAATGAGATTGAGTCCATCAAGGTGGTGTAAATTCCGAGGGTGAACCCAGGGTCGGTTATGTGTTGGTTTAAGCGGGCAGTGCCGCGAGGTCGGCGTTCCCCGGGGCCAATTAGACCGTGCAGATAAACCGGTGCCAGTGCTGCCGGGATTCATGTCCTAACGTATCCCAAAAGGGAAGCAGTCAATCCGCTAGTTCCTGTTCCCAATGCGTATCCATAACCAGATCAACCGGATGGTTGAATCAAAAATCTGGCGAAGTAGTGCTAGGAGATATCGGATTGGCGTATAAGAATCTGCATGAACTGCCTTTGCACTCGCTAGGTCCAACTTTACGTCCACGGGTTCGGCAGGATCGCCGTGTGTCTTTAACGTAGTAGGGTTGTTACATCGAATTCAGCCGACTCAATCCGAGGAGACCGGACATGGCTAGTCTGCACAAGTCCATCGAGATCGATGCGCTGGCACAGGTCGCTTACCACCAATGGTTGCAGTACGAAGAATTTTCCGAGTTTATGGACAACGTCCAGGAAGTCCGCCGTATCGATGACACGCATCTACGTTGGCGCGGCGTGATCGCCGGCAAGCCGATAGAGTGGGTTACTGAGGTTGTCGAGCACGTGCCGGGAAGGCGCATCGTCTGGCGAAATTCGGAAGCTGCCGATACTCATGGCGTAATTATGTTCGAACCTCTGAATATGGGGCGTACCCGGATGACTTTGGACATCGAATACCAACCCGAAAGTCTGGAAGAAAAGATCGGCGACGTCCTCGGCATAGTGGAGGCTAACTTGGAGGATGATCTTCAGAACTTCAAGGAATTCGTCGAATCTCGTGGCAGATACACTGGGGGTCCAGACCCGAACTCCGTCAGTCCGGCCTGATTCTGAGGCTAATCGTATTATTGACCGTGCTGGTGATGCTCTACCGGGTCGGAGCGCGAAGTCGACGCCTTTGCGAGACCGCGGTGACATGTTTGTCCGTGCGCGGTCACGCAAAGGCCCCAAGATCAGTAGGCTGTCGATAAATTGATCCGCCGGCCTATATTACCGTCGAGAGAAATCCGAACGTGAGCAGCGTCTTATTTCCTTCCCGGCCAACGCTTAGGGCCGAGAATAAGTAATAATCGTGATAGTCGTAGAGCTCCAAATCGTGCTCAACTGTAAATGAACTGGGTATGCGGTCGAGTTCGATTGCTTTCGTAAAGTGCTCTTCTTTAGCAGGATTATTCAAGAGCATTAGTTCACCGACAATCAGCGCGACGCCCAGAGCCAAACGCCGTAATTTTTGTTTTTCGGTGCCGAAACGGGTGAGCGTACCGCATTTTCGACATTGAAAAAGTTTTTCATAGTTTCGGTGGCCACATTCTTTGCATTCTACGAGGGACATGCACTCAATACCTCAAGCCAAACAAACAGCAAAATTTTTCCTCGTTCGTGAGGAATACCGGCCAGAATCCGCAGAAGGCTAATGAGTTAGCGGAAGCCGGAGACACGCCAGTTTAGCAGGAATGTAGACGCTATGTGGCACTAGGAGGGTTATTACGACCGCGACGAAGTGCAGCGCCCATTCGGACGCACGTGATGCATGGTCGCTGGCGGCTGATATTCAGCTGTGATGAGTTGTGGGTAAATTCCGCAACGACTGTACGCTGGGCAACAGCCGCTGGACGGGCAGCGGCTGCCAAATAAAGGTTCGAAGTCCCCGCGTCTAGACAGGGGGACGGCGGCCCATCAAGAAAAAGACCAGAGCTAAGATCAGTCCGACAACGAACAATATCCAAGCGATATTGACTGCCGTGCCGGCTATGCCGCTGAATCCCAGAAGGGCGGCGATAATGGCGATGACGAGGAAAGTAACTGCCCAACCTATCATGGCATATCCTCCGTGGTTGGTTATTGCACTTCACCGGGCGATGAAATGTGGATGCAATAAATAAGACAAGCGTAAGGCCCGCTTTGCTCAATCGATATCTTTCCGGCACGTGGCCCCGTTCTGACAGAAATCATGCGATAAGCCGACGAGGCCGACCGAGTCGATACAGCCAGCCTCTAAATTCGGGATACCGCTGTTTGCACCTCATCGAGCCGATTCGCCGCCTTGGCGGAAATCCGGCGGTTTTCGGTGATACCCAAGAAAATGTCTCGGAACATCACGTAATTCACGGCGATCCAGAAGCCTTGAACGATGGGAATGAGCGGATACAGCCCGAATGCTGTGAAAACCAGTACGCTCGCAAAAGAAAAGGCGGCTATCATGAGAATCGAGCTCCGATTCAGCGCGGCGCCATGTTGTCCGTACGCGAGCGCCCTGATGAAGCCTGCACCTAGACTCCGCAATGGATAAAGAAAGCCGAGGCCGACGGGTAAGATCATTGCCCATTCGATAAGATTATTTCCGCTTTCTTCATAAACGTGCGCGAGTTGCGTCGACAAATCGCTTCCACCGTGAGTGTTTGCCGTTTTGGCAGAAACGACTCGACTGCTCTCATTGGCCACGGCTGCCGCTTTGCCGGCGGTGATAGCCATGTTCACGGGAATGGTGGTCAGAAATACGAACATGCCTACTTGAAAGGCGAATTTGACCGCATCGCGGAACAGCGAACCGAAACGCGAGCTCATTCCTATCCAATCGGACTCATGATCCACCACCACCGCGAGATTGAACCCGAGCGCGAGTGTCAGATATTCCGCAATCGGTTCCGCAGCGCCCGCGGCGCCGGTAACCAGGCAGCACACGGTCATTACGGCAATCCATACCGGCCATTTCCGCGAAACCAGCTCAAACCCCTGCTTGATCCAGTTTCGCCACGCATCGGGAGACGCCTGTCTGGGTTGGATAAACCCGTTCGCCATGAATAAACCTCGCGCAAGAGCATCGTAGAAAATTGGCGGCACAGTTTACAACACGCCTGGCCCGGTCAACGACGTGGTAACACAGTATTGTTAATTGGTGATCGATCGGCATTCCGTGGTGGCGCACCAGAGCGGCGTCTTGCAATTCACCAAGGCTGGATCAACGAATTTCGCGTGCCATGCTTGGAGAAAGCGGCCTGTCCTCGCGACGAAACCGCAGATTTGTGTTCGCGCGATTGGCGGCTTCGGAGCCGAAGTATATTTCGACGCTCGATAGTTCATGCCTATCGGAACCGATTCTTTCAATCTCGCGCATTTGTCCTTTCACCTCTCGCGTGATGATGGGGACAATCGTGGCCGAAAAGCCGACAGCAATTACCAACCTTATCCGTTCGCAACCGGTGCAATTGTGATCGTGCGTTATTACCCCGCGGAATTGCCCTCCCGGTGCGGCCGATGTTCATCATTGCATCGCAGCGGAAAACAGTGCCGGCAATATTGCCCGATATCTTGGAACGCAGCGGTTTGGTCCAATGATATATCTACCTCTGTCTCAGATAATTTACTAATAAGAAAAACACTGTTTCTCAAATGAGGAAATCTGTGTCGGAACGGAAGCACCTGTAGCAACATCGAATCACAGAAGAACAAGAGGGCAGGTCCGTAAGTCTGGATTTACTTACAGAGTTGTAATCGTTCTCGAAGTGGTGTGTCACCGGGAACAGAGGATTTACACGGAGGATAGGGATATGATCATGCGCAAAAAAGCGATATCGATTTTGTTGGCCGGATTATTTTCTGGCACTGTCTATAGTCAAGAAGGACAGGGACCGTTTGTCGCGAATTTGACGGGCCAGGAAGAGGTTCCGCCAGTCGAGTCCACAGTCCGGGGGGTGGGAATCTTTACCCTCAATCAGGATTCGACACAATTAACTTACCACGTCAGCGTGCAGCAATTGCAACAAGTCGACACCGAAGATGGGACAAGACTGACCCAGGCGCATTTGCATTGCGCTCCACCGGGGCAAGCCGGTCCGATAGTCGTAGACTTGTTGGGAATGGTCCGAGGTGGCTTAATTGCACCACTTGAACTTAGAGCAACCGTGTCGGATGCCAATATCGTTCAGGAGGCGGACCAAATGACTGCTGAACAGATGGGCTGCTCGACTACAATTGGCACCCCGATCACCAACATGTCTGAGTTGATTCAGGCCATTCAGGCCGGAAACATCTATGTGAATGTACACTCGGAGCAGAACCCCCAAGGGGAAATTCGCGGCCAGCTCACATCCATCACCGTGGGTGAACAGCCACCGGGTGAACAGCCACCGGGTGAACAGCCACCGGGTGAACAGCCACCGGGTGAACAACCGGCTCAGTAGTTGGGCCGAGAGGAGCGAAGTGAAGAACGATCGCTTGTCGGCAAAGACCGCAATCCATCGGATTTGGTCGGCGGGTGAATTCGAGCATAAGGCTCAATGAGCCTGACGATTTAATCGACCATCAGCCAACGCGGAAACTGTCCCTCAATTTTAACCACTATCTTAAAAAGGCCTGCTTCCCAGCAGGCCTTTCTTTTTGGAAGTCTTCACTTGGAAGACCTGCTCATTCCTACTCACGGCTTCAGCACGACCTTGATGCATTCGTCCTGCTTGTGCTTGAACATCTCGTAGCCCTCGGGCGCATCGTCGAGCGGCATCTGATGCGTAACGATGAAGCTCGGGTCGATCTCCCCGTTCCGGATTTTCTCTAGTAGCGGCTGCAGATAGCGTTGCACATGGGTTTGCCCGGTCTTGATGGTCAGCGACCGGTTCATGACGGAACCCATGGGAAACTTGTCGATAAATCCGCCATAGACTCCGGGGACGGAGACCGTACCCCCGTTGCGGCAGGCCATGATGGCCTCGCGCAGCACGATGGGCCGGTCGGTCTCCAGCATCGTCGCCTGCTTGGCGCGGTCGTAGGCGTATTGAATGCCGTGTCCGTGCGCTTCCATGCCGACGGCATCGATACAGGCGTCCGGTCCACGGCCTCCGGTCATGCCCATGAGCGAATCGTAGACATCGACCTCCTCGTAATTGAGCGTCTCCGCCCTCCCTTGTTCACGCGCCATACGCAGCCGATCGGGGAAACGGTCGATCGCGATGACCCGCTCGGCGCCAAGCAGATAGGCGCTCTTGACGGTGAGCTGGCCCACCGGTCCGCAGCCCCAAACCGCCACGGTGTCGCCGGGCTGAATGTCGCAGGCTTCCGCCGCCATGTAGGCGGTTGGGAAGATGTCGGAAAGAAACAGAACCTGCTCGTCGGTAAAGCCGTTCTCGATCTTGATCGGGCCGACATCGGCGAAGGGGACACGCGCATATTCGGCTTGCCCGCCGGCATATCCGCCGACCAGGTGCGAATAACCGAAGATTCCCGCCGGCGAATGCCCCCAGAGCTTTTCGGCCATCACCGCGTTCGGGTTGGAGTTTTCGCATAGCGAATACTGCTTTTTTTGACAGAAGAAACAGCTGCCGCAAGAGATGGGAAAAGGGACCACCACGCGATCGCCGACCTTCAGGTTCTTTACGCCCTGTCCGACATCGACGACTTCGCCCATGAATTCGTGGCCAAGGATGTCGCCCTTTTCCATCGCCGGGATGAAACCGTCGTAAAGGTGTAAATCGGAGCCGCAGATTGCGGTCGATGTGATTTTTACGATGGCATCGCGTGGGTTGAGAATTTCCGGATCGGGTACCTGTTCCACCCGAAGATCGTTCTTGCCGTACCAACAATTCGCTTTCATGACAGTGTTCCTTGTCCGAATCGATGAGCCGCTGAGCGCTATGAAAACGGGCGGCGGAATTTAGTGTCAGGTTTGGACGATTTCGTCGTACTTTCTCGACAGGCTGCGAGCCCGCCCCGCGGGTTGCCCCTCGGTGGTTGCGATCTCGCCGGTTTCCATGAGCTGCTTCAAGCGGTGCAAGTCCACGGCGATTTGCTTCTCGGGCGCTTCGCCGAACAGCCTCGCGATCTTGGCGCCGATGATGCCGCCCGGCGGCCGATAATCCATCTCTATCTTGACTACCGTGCCGCGTCCGCCCGGTGCACGCTCGAAGCGTACCGACCCGACATTGTCCACATCCGCGCCTTCGAGCGAACGCCAGGCAATCAATTCGTTCGGCCGGTCTTCGATCACTTCCGAATCCCATTCGACATGCATTCCGGCAGGTGCCTTTGCAACCCAATGGGAACGGCCCGGTCCGATCTCCCGCACGGATTCGATGTGATTCATGATGCGCGGCAGGCTCTCGAGATCGCGCCAGAACCGGTAAATATCCTCGGCCGGGCGGTCAATCGTGATGCTTTCCCGCACATGGATGGTGCCACTTTTGGTTCCGGCGCTCTGGCTCAGTTGTTCACTGCCGATGATGTCCAGGGCCGTCACGCCGGCTACCGCTGCCATGGCCGCCGCCGCTCTGCCGCGTTTCGGGTTGTCTTCGCCCAGAGCCGATCCGAGCAAAGCCAGGTCCAGCGCGTCGCCGGCAACCCGCGCCTGGAGCCAATTGGGATTTCCGGGCTGCATTAGTATGCCGATCCCGGTCGCGATTTCGCGAAGTCCGAACAGTTGCACAATGCCGTGCCGACCGTCGAGGCCGACCATATCGGCGACTTTCCTCGGTGCCGCGACTTCGGCAAGGCCCAAACCGATACTGAACCAGCCTAAGCTCTTCGCCATTTGTTTCTCGTCCATAACGTTCCGCTCCTCTGATTTTCAGGTTCGCCAGGGATGTTCCGGTAGATCGGACACACCGATCACCTCGCACCCAGCCATTGCAACCCTGTGATCATTCTCGACCGTACTGCCGCTCGCTCCGATCGCGCCGATCAGAACGCCATCGGCATTCACAATAGGGAGCCCGCCGGGAAAGGTGATCAAGCCCTCATTGGAAACCTCGATTCCATACAACGATCCTCCGGGCTGAGACATCTTGCCGATCTCGCCGGTCGGCATGCCGAAGAAACAGGCAGTCCGTGCCTTTCGAATCGCGATGTCGATGCTGCCGACCCAAGCGTCGTCCATCCGGGCAAACGCCTTCAGGGTTGCGCCGGAGTCCACCAAGGCGATGCAACTGCGTGCGCCGATTTCCTCGGATTTTTTAAGTGCTGCGGCGATGGCGCGTTGTGCTTCTTCATAGCTGACGTGCATGGCTTTTCCCTCCGTTGATTCGTTAAATCTGTTCGACAATCCGAACAGTGGGGCGTTGCGCCTACAATGCGGGAAAACGGGCAAGTTTGCGGCTGATCATAATGCGGGAAGCGACGGATCGGAGCGGACCTTCGGCAGTTTAAATGCAGGCAGGCGTGGAACGATTGGCACCCTCCGCGATGCGCTCGGTCTAAGGTCCTATGTACGGCTGATCTCCAACTTGGGTTAGCCGAACATGAATTTCCACGCTAAAGAAGGAGGGCTTATGTCTGATGAGTTGGCACAAATAGCCGCGCGCATGGTTGCGCCGGGCAAGGGACTGCTCGCCGCAGATGAGAGTACCGGCACCATCGAAAAACGATTCAAGAAGCTCGGGATCGAATGTACCGAGGAGTCTCGTCGGGACTATCGCGAGATGCTGTTTACCGCGCCGGAACTGGAAAAATACATCAGCGGCGTGATTCTGTACGACGAAACGATTCGCCAGCGCGCATCCGACGGCAAGCTTATCCCGGAACTCCTCGCCGAAAGAGGGATCATTCCCGGCATCAAGGTGGACAAAGGCTTGGTGGACTTGCCGTTCTTTCCCGGCGAACGGTTTACCCAGGGGCTCGACGGACTCGCGGGTCGGCTGGACGAATACCGCCGGATGGGGGCGCGCTTCGCCAAATGGCGCGGGGTAATCGCCATCGGCGAGGGCATACCCACGTCCCAGTGTTTGCGCGCGAACGCCGAGTCGCTGGCTCGTTATGCCGGACTCTGTCAGGTCCATGGGCTGGTGCCCATCGTGGAGCCCGAAGTGCTGATGGACGGAGCGCACGATATCAAAACCTGCCGATGGGCGACCGAGGCGGCACTGCATGAGGTTTTCGATGCGCTCACGCGTTACCGCGTCGGGTTCAAGGACATGATCTTGAAGCCCAACATGGTGCTATCCGGCGCGGACTGCCCTCGTCAGGCGCCGCCTGAAGAAGTTGCCGAGATGACGCTGGCCTGCCTCAGGCGAACCGTACCGGTGGCAGTCACCGGCATTGCCTTCCTGTCCGGCGGCCAGAGCGATACGGTCGCCAGCGCCAATCTCAACGCGATCAATGTGAAGGCCCAGGCCCTGAAAACGCCTTGGACGTTGACCTTCTCGTTCAGCCGGGCCTTGCAGGCATCGCCGATGGCGATCTGGCGCGGCCAGGCGGAAAACAAGACCGCAGCCCAGCAAGCCCTCATCCGGCGTGCACGCTTTAACGGAGCCGCGGCGCTGGGGCAATACGATCCTGAAATGGAGCAGGCGGCGTAGCGACAGTCGTTGGTTCATCAGTTCGGTGGGCCAAGACGCAGCGTTGCGGCCGCTTGGGCTTATTGCATGCTTACCGAGGAGAGACTGAAAGCATTATCGCCTCAAACCTGGCGGTCCGAGTCGTTCCGGCGGTAAACGTTAGCCGACCAAAAACGAGTTGACTGCAAGATCGGCTCGTGGTCTATTATTTCCGTTAGTTCTGAAAATTCAGATAAAAAGATATGAAACTCACGCCGGTCATGGAAAAATACGTTCTGCACTGGGGGGAAATGGGGTCGCGATGGGGCGTCAATCGCACCGTGGCGCAGATCCACGCTCTGCTGTACCTCGCCGGGAAACCCTTGACCGCCGACGAGATCGCCGAAACTCTGGGGGTGGCGCGCTCGAATGTGAGCACCAGTCTTAAGGAGTTGCAGAGCTGGGGCCTGGTCAAGCTGCTGCATGTCAAAGGCGACCGCCGTGATCATTTCGAGGCCCTCTCGGATTTGTGGGACACCTTTTTTGCCATTGCCGAGAACCGCAAGCGCCGCGAGTTGGACCCCACGCTGACCGTACTCCGGGAATGCGTCCTCGACGCCAATGAGGACGAAAGCGGGCCCGAAGTGCAGCGCCGTATCGAGGCGGTGGCCAAGTTCCTGGAGCGGTTGCTTTCTTGGTACGACCAGATACGGCGCTTGCCGAGGCCGGCATTGATCAAGTTGCTGGATCTGGGCGCCAAGATCGAGAAATTGTTGGGCTCGAAGAGCTGATTTTTTTGCGCTTATCTTTCTGTTAAGACTGAAATATCAGAAATAAAAGGAGATCGCGATGCGAGTTCTTGTGACCGGAGCTTCGGGATTTATCGGACGCCATATCGTGCATGCGCTGGCGAGGGATGGGCATGAGGTGATCGCGGGGGTGCACCGAGCATCGCCTTCCCGTGATGCGCCGGGAGTCCAATCGATTTCCATCGACTTTGCTCATCTTTTGAAGCCTGTCGACTGGCTGCCCCATTTATACGGGGTCGATGCGGTGATCAACGCGGTCGGGATCATTGCCGAGCGTCGGAACAGCCGGTTCGACGACGTGCATCGCGATGCCCCGATAGCCTTGTTCGAGGCGTGCCGCCGGGCCGGCGTACGGAAGGTCATTCAAATTTCCGCTCTGGGTGCAGACGATTCGGCGTTCAGCCGTTATCACCTCAGCAAAAAGGCCGCCGACGATTTCCTGGCGACGACGGATCTCGATTGGTCCATCCTTCAGCCTTCGCTGGTGTTCGGACCCGGCGGGCAGAGTTCGGCTCTTTTCTGCGCGCTCGCGGCCCTGCCGGTCATCCCGTTGGTCGGCGACGGCGGACAGAAGATTCAGCCGGTACACGTGGACGACTTGACGCGGACCGTGCTGCGGCTGCTGAAATCCGGTGCGCCGGCTCGCCTGCGGCTTCCCGTGGTCGGGCCGGAGCCCATGACATTGCGCGAGTGTCTGGGCGTGCTCAGAAATTGGCTAGGCTTGGGGGAAGCGCATTTCATTCCGATTCCCTATCGCTGGCTGTTGGCCATTGCCGACCGGCTCGGCGCGATGACGGCGACTCCTTTCAACGGAGAAGCATTGCGCATGCTTCAGCGGGGCAATACCGGGGACCCGGACATTTTGTCCGCCCGCCTGGGGCTTCGTACCGAAGGCTTGGCATCCGCTCTCCGAAATCGACCCGGCACGTCGGCCGAACGGATCTACGCCCGGCTGTTCTTTATCATCCCGGTCCTGCGGTACGCTTTGGCGCTGCTGTGGATCTGGTCGGGGCTGACCTCAGCGTTGTTTTTTCCGGAGAGCGAAAGTCTCGAGCTTTTGGCGGCCACGGGCATTACCGGTTCGGCGGCTCCTTGGGTGCTGTACGGTGCCGCCTCCCTGGATGTCGTGCTCGGAGTCGCTCTGCTGACGCGTTTTCACGTGGTCCTGGTGGGCCTACTTCAGCTCTTGGCGATGCTCGCTTATACCGCGGTCATCACCGTAAGCTTGCCCGAATTTTGGCTCCATCCCTTCGCGCCGATCGCGAAGAACATTCCGATTCTCATCGCTACCTTGGCGATTATGGCCGCGGAGAAACGCTGATGGACGTCCTGATCATCAAATGGGTTCATATTCTGAGTTCGATGTTCCTGTTCGGCACCGGTATGGGAACCGCCTTTTTCAAGTTCACCACCGACCTCAGCCGCAATGTGCAGGCGATGGCGATCACCAACCGGCGTGTGGTGCTGGCCGATTGGCTGTTCACGACGCCGACCGTCGTCGTCCAGCCGGTCTCGGGGTTCGCGCTTGCGGCGCTTTACGGTTATCCGCTGGATTCGCCGTGGCTGGTCGCGTCCGTGCTGATGTATATCATCGCCGGGGGCTGCTGGCTGCCGGTCGTGTACCTTCAAATCCGCATGCGAAACGACTGCGACCGGGCGCTTGCCACCGGCGAGCCGTTGCCCGAGCGTTATTGGCGAGATCTGAATAAGTGGTTTTGGCTGGGGGTGCCGGCCTTCATCGCCATGCTCGCTACGCTGTATCTGATGGTTTGCAAGCCGACATTCGTTTGAAAAGGGGGATTTATGACCGTACGCCACATGCCCGTCGTTCGGCGGGTTCTCGGAGAAGAGCACTGGGCGCGGCTGGCTCCTGCCGTGCGCCGGCACTACGACCTCTCGCCATCATTTGCAGAAGACATGACTCTCGATGGTGTGATGGACGAGATTCGCCATGCGCCCCTGGTCAAGCCTTGGCTGATGCTTGCCCGTTGGTTCAAGGCCTTGGTGCCTTATCCGGGCGATAATGTTCCCGTCAAGGTTCGGAATAGAACCGACCCGACGACCCCCGACTCCCTCTACTGGCATCGCACCTTCTCTTTCCCGGACGGCCGAGTTACCGAATTTCTGTCCCGAATGGAACCGGCCGGCAGAGGCCAGATCGTCGAGATTCTGCGCTTCGGGGTCGGCATCCGCATGAGGCTCAGCGTCGAGGACGGGGCGCTGGTGTTCACCGGATTGCAGCACTGCTGGAAACTGGGGCCGATGATGATCGGAATTCCCAATTGGGCACTGCTCGGGGATGCCGTTATCGTCGAGAGTCCGGTATCCGATGACGAAGTGCGCCTGGATTTCGAGATCGTTCACCCCTGGTTCGGGCGAACCTTTTCCTATTGCGGCCGGTTTCGGATGTAACGTATGCGGGCATGGACGCTCATTGTTCGCCGGTGGCCCGGCGGGACCGAAGGCGTTACGGCCGCGGAATGCGGAATTTACGCCCTTCCGTCCGCAGCACTAGGCTGTCGGAGCGAATCTCCAGGAGTTCCGCGCCGCCTTGGATGCTGTCGCCCACCCGGTATTTTTTCATGTCGATGATCGCAAACCGCTCTTCCGGCTGTTCGGAGTAGGCGAATACGTTGATCGTGATAGGGCCCACCCGCTGCTGAAAATCGATGGGCAAGGCATGGATGAACGGAATCGCGGGTTCGTCCGCGAGAGGCTGGGGCGGCAGGTCGCGAGTTTCCGGCGCGCTTGCGGGAGCCCGAAAAGCGACCGGAGGGTTGGCGTTTTCGCTCGCAGCAGATTCCGTTAGAGGTTCCTGATCGATTGGTTGCCGGGTTTTTTCCGCCGGTTTGCCGAGCCGCTTTTCGGTTATCGGCGTCGGGGAGCGTTCCGTAGATTCTGAGGGTGCGGATTTGGGTTTGGAAGGCTTTGGGGGTGTAACCGGCGGATTGACGGGATTGTCGGCCTTCGCTTCTGGGCGTTGGGCTGCCGGTGGCATATCTCTCGCGGGCTGAGGGATTTCCTCTGGACTCGATATCACCGGGGCTGAATCCGATGGAACTGCCGTGACGCCGGGTGCGGCAGCGTTCTTAACCGCGGCGGGTTCAACGGTTGGTCCGGCCGATTCGGCCGCGGTGGGCTGCGTTACCGGTCCATTGTTTCCCCATCGAGTGAGCCAAAGATAGCCCAGGACGGCGCCGTTAAGCACGATGAGAAACGCTGCCGACCACGCCAGACCGCGGCGCCGCGGCGGTGCTTGATCGAGCGGGATGGGAACGGGCGGCGCGGCTTGGCCCGCTTGCCGTTCGCGTTCCGATTTTCGGAGTGCTTCGAGAATGTAGGACATCGGCGCTGTTCCGGTTTTATCGAGGACCTGAGGTTAACCTGGGAATGCCTGGATCATCGGCTCTTTTGACAAGATAAATCATGGTATAGGGACCCGCTACGCCGTCCGGATTCAGCCCGTGTTCCACCTGAAAGGCGACCACGCGGGCCTTGAGTTTTGTGTCGAAATAGTCGTCGGCTCCGTCTTCAGCCGGTGCACGCAGCATCCGTCTCAACCACCTCACGGCTTCACCTTTGCTGCCCGCGACTAACGTTCTGGCGTCGCCCTTGGGCGGCTTCCAGAGCAAAGCGGCACCGCCCCGCCAAAATGGAAGAATGTCCGCGAGTTCGAAAGCATGGCGTTGAGTACCGAAGCTCAGCTCGATCTTGTCGTCGCGGATGCCGACCAGGACCGCATAGCGCTTCGTGCCGTCCGGCACTGCGAATTCCAGTACGGCCGGATGATCGAGGCTTCGCAGTTGGAACCAGTTGCCGTTGGTCGACAGACAGTGCAATCCCTTTTGTTCGGCAAATTGGCAAAAGTCGGTCGCGTCGACCGGCGGCTCGATTTGCCACAAAGCCAGGAGTCGGGCAAAAGCCTTGTCGCGGGTCAGGCCGGAGTCTGACATCAACTCGGCAAACACCGGCTCGGGAGCGCGCGCTGCGGTGGGGGGCGCGTCTGCGGTTTTCTCGGGCTCCGGGGCGCTTTTCGGCGCGGTTGAGGGCGCTGAAGGAACCGGGGCATCCGGCTTCGGCTGAACAATGGGCGGATCGTCGGCCAAAAGCGGACCCAGCAGAGCCGATAAGTGACGCGGTATGACAGCCGGGTCGGAACGGAGCGCAAGGCCTGCATAGATCGACCCGCAAACGGCGAGTACGGTCAGAAGGCCAAAGGGCGTAACGGCTGAAAAGCGTACGGAGCGTGTAATGTCGGCTTTCGGCATCAGCTCGTTGGCGGCTTTCCGGGCAATTGCATAGCCCGCTTTGCTTTTTCCAAGGGTGTAAACGCCCAACAATGCCCGGTCGCAAATAAGATTAATGAGACGCGGAATTCCGCCCGACCGGCGACAGATTTCACCGACCGCCAGCCGGCTGAACAGCGTATCTCTGGCGCCGCTGACGGCCAGGCGATGCCGGATGTAGGCCATCGTTTCCCGGAAATTCAGCGGACGCAGGTGAAACCGCGCGGAAATCCGTTGCGAAAGCTGCCGCAAGTTCGGCTGAGCCAAAAGAATGCCGAGTTCGGGTTGTCCGACCAGGATGATTTGCAGCAGCTTGGCCTGGTTGGTTTCGAGATTGGTAAGCAGCCGGATCTGTTCCAGCACTTCGAAGCTGAGGTTCTGCGCTTCGTCGATCAGGACGATGGTCCGTCGCCCCCGTGCGTGGATTTCGAGCAGATGCCGGTTCAGCAGGTCGATCAATTGCTTCAGGCTGGCCCGCTCTTCGGGATAAGCAATGTGCAGTTCGTCGCAAATGCTGGCGAGCAGTTCGCGGGGGTTCAGCCGGGGGTTGAAAATCAGGGCGAGATCGACGTCTTCGGGCAGTTGGTCGAGCAGACAGCGGCACAAGGTGGTTTTTCCCGTGCCGACTTCGCCCGTCAGCACGACGAATCCTCCGCCGACACTGATCCCGTACAAAAGATGAGCCAGCGCCTCTTGGTGCTGGGGACTCAGATAGAGATAGCGCGGATTCGGGGCAATGGAAAAGGGGGGCTCGCTGAGCTGAAAATACGGCGCGTACATGATAGTGAGCGAGTTCCCCTAGTGCCATTTGGATTGCGATTCTGATCCGACGATATCATTGCGTCGAAGGGGACTGTCAAGTTTATGTACCCCAAACGGTGCTTCGCCGGAAATCCTGGTCTTAGAGCCTATCTCAGTAGGCCGTTCGCTCTGAGCCCTTCGACGGGCCTGTCCTGAGCCCTTCGACTTAGCTCAGGACAGGCCCGTCGAAGGGTTTGGGACTTACTGGCATAGGCTCTTAGCTCTGAGCCCTTCCACCCGCTCCGCGATTCGAAGCTTCTACGGCTCGGAACCCGAAGATCGAGCCATCATCCAGATCAGCATCTCCTCGCTAACATCGTCGGCTGCCGCTGATTCGGGTGATTGCTGAGTAACTAATGATTCCGCCTTCCGCAATTGCAGGAGGTGCTCGACGGCCTCGTTGATCGTCATTCGCTGTTCCTTGGCCAGCTTGGCCAAGGCGGCGTAGGTGCTTTTCTTGAGGCTCAACCGCTGCAAGTTCTCCGAGCACCGGCGCTGGTTCAGGGCGTTCTGCAGGCGTTTCCAGCCGGTGTCGTTCAGATGGCGTCCAATCCACGCGTTCAATTGGTGGTGATCCGAACAGAGATCGAGCTGTTCGGCTGCGACGCGATCGTGAGTTACTAATATTTCCGGCGCCTTATCGGGTTCTTTGAGCATACGCCGCAAGTAACTCAGCGCCGCCGCGTATTTTTCCGGTTTGAGTCCGCGCATGGATAGCCCTCATTAGTTACTCATTTTTGTGGAAACATTCCAACTGAAGCCGTGAGTTCAAATTTGTGAGTAACTCATGAGTATTAAGGCCAAGTTCGGATGAGAGGTCAATCCTCCGCTTAAACAGGGCCGGGAAAAAACGGCCTTCGTGGCTGTCGTATAAAGAATGGCGCAGCGGGCGCCAAAATCGGGCTAATCCGCCGTATCGTGCTGTGGAGAGCGACCGAATACGAGCACAGGGAGAACGATATCATGGACGGTTTCAGCGTGTTGCGAAATATTGGCGGAATGCTATTGACTGCCGGGCTGGCCATCTTGAGCGTGGGCGCGGATGCCGAAGCGGAGCGTCTACCCGCCTACGGCGTCGATCTTGAACAGACCTCGGTCTCGGGGATTTCCTCGGGCGCTTATCTGGCGGTGCAGTTCCATGTCGCCCATTCCGGTATCGTCCGCGGCGCCGGGGTCATCGCCGGCGGACCGTATTACTGCGCCGAGAACAACTCCGGCAGGGCAACACGGAACTGTATGAAACCCGATGAAACCCATCCTGTCCCCGATGCCGCGCATCTCAAGAATCTTACCGACCAGCTTGCGCAGTCCGGTGCCATCGACGATCCCGTTCAACTTCGGGCCGACCGGGTGTGGTTATTTTCCGGTACCGAAGATCGGGTCGTCGAACAGCCGGTGATGGACGCCTTGTTTCGTTATTACCGGTCTTATGTGGGCGATGACGGGATCGTCTACAAGAAAGACCTGGACGCAGGGCATGCCATGATTACGGAAACCGACGGAGCCGCCTGCTCCTATACGGGGCCTCCGTTCCTCAACGACTGCGACTACGATGCGGCAGGAGCTCTGCTGGCTCACATCCATGGGCCGCTCGAACCGCCCGCCGCCGAGCCCGGCGGGCGTTTCGTCGCGTTCGATCAGAACGAATTTCTGCCCGACCGGAAGGCCCACGATCACAGCATGAGCGATTCGGGGATGGCGTATATTCCGGATTCGTGTAATACCAGGCGTTGCCGGGTGCATGTCGCCTTCCACGGCTGTTTGCAAAACGAGGATAAAGTCGGCGACGCCTTTTACCGGCAGGCGGGCTACAACCGCTGGGCCGACACCAACGATCTGATCGTCCTATATCCGCAGACGGAAGCGCGCTATGGCTGGGGATGGCCGTTCTGGACTTTGAATTTCGTATGGAATCCCAATGCCTGTTGGGACTGGTGGGGGTATGACAGCGCCGATTATCACACCAAGAACGGACCGCAGATCGAAGCGATTCGGGGCATGCTCGATAGACTGGCGGAAACGCGGCCGTGACGATGGGCGAGTGTATTATTAATCAGGCCCGTAAATACCCACCTGGTATTTCGGGCCGCCGCCCAGGCCGGTACACGCCCGGCCTGGGCTCACGCGGCTTGTCGCCGCGCCGGGGCATCCCTGCCCCGGATTAACCCGGCCTATATTTATAGGCCGGGTTAATAAATCTTCCAATCATCGGCTTTCTGAAGGGAGAACCCGACGATCAGTCCCAACCGACGACGTCGTAACCGCGTTCCTGCAAGCATCGGTTCACGAACGACTGATAAGCGGGATCCGGCCCCGAGCGGCCGAACATGGATCGAATCAGCCCTGCCGCCGCGCCGCTCGCGGCGCCAATAGCAGAGCCGGCGCCGGCCGACCCGACCACAGCCCCGCCGACCGCCCCGGTCGCCGCGCCCATGGCGGCGCCGCCTACCGTGTTTCTGGCGGCCCGGCCGGCGCCGGTTGCGCGAGAGTCTGCGCCGGCCGCTTCGGCCAAGGACTTGCACTCGGCGATATCCTGATCGGCGGCAACTTGTCCTACATTCTGAAGATGCTCGTTGGGGTAGAGTACCGGTCTCGCGGTGGCGCAGCCGCCCAAAGCCGTCACCAGCGCGAGAACGATCAATCCAGCGGCGGGTTTCATACGTTATCCTCCATAGTCGGGCATTCCTTGCGGACCCAATGCGCTTTCTCGCCGTCCGTCATCTTTAGAGGGAGACAGTATTGTCGGTGCTTAATTCCCTTTCATTAAGGTCCCGCAATCGCGTCTCGAGACCGAATGGGAGTGTTCATGATTGTCGGATGATTCTTCCCATCACTTGGCGGGCAACTACGAGCCCCTGAAAAGGTCTGAACACAATGTAAGCCCTTGAAACGAATGTTGAAAGGAGATGCCGGAACGGTTGACCGATGTCGGCGATGTCCGACGATCCATCGAATACCGAGGTGACAGGAGGTTGTTATGAATAGGCGATGGCTTGCAATAGGCTTGTGCTCATTGATGGTGGTGGGCTGTGCGACCGATCCGCACACTGGTGAGAAGCGTCCGTTGGGCAAAGTCGTGGGCGTGGACCGCTCGGGACGAGCGATACGGCTGGCGCTCGAGGATGCCGGTGTAGAGGTGCAACGTACCACGGAAAACACTCTCGACTTGGATGTCCCGTTCGCATTCGGGTCCGCCAGCCTGACGCCGCAGGTGCAAAGCACGCTGAAATCGGTGGCCTCGGTTCTGAACCAATACCCTGAATCAACCGTCACCGTCACCGGACATGCCGACGACATCGGCTCGGACAAGGGCAACCAACGGCTCTCCGAGCAACGTGCCGGCGCGGTAGCGGGTTACCTGACATCCAACGGAGTGAACGCCGCCCGCATTTCGCAAGAAGGCATGGGGGAGAGAATGCCGAAAACCGCGAGCACAGACGAGGCCGTCCGGGCGCAAAACCGGCGCGTGGAACTGACGATCGTAACCCATCGAGACGTTGGGAAGGAGACTTCAGCGCGTCCGCCTTCGGAAAGTCCGGCCGCGCCAAGGACTTATCCGCCGTCGGGAAGCGAATGAGTTATTCCTGCTGAACGGCTTGGCTTGTGGCTGAAGGGCGGTGAAGCCGGAGCGCGCGATCCGCCTCACCGCTCGTGTGAAGGCTCTCTGCGTACGACGGACGCTTTCACGCTTACGGTCAATTTCTGTCTGATAATCGGCCGTCCGGGTTCTTTTTTCTGGACAGCTTACTGTTCTTGTTTATAACGCCCGGAATGGATTTGGTCGGTCTCGGGAACTTCTTTTTCAAAACGTCTACGCCGCTTTGAGGTTTGGCCAAGGGAACAAGATCTTTTCGGTTGAGGCGTTCCTGAACGATGTCGGTCCCCATACGCCGGTCCCGCTCTTCGACCAAGCCGGGTAACGCCTCGCCGTCGCGATTGAACGACCATTCCAGGACAGGGCCGCCCAGAGGCATCCTGTCGCCGCGTTTTCCGAACGGCGCCGAGTTCCAGACATGCCAGGTCTTGCCGTAGCTGTTCATTTTTCCTCTCATGAGTTCTTTCTCGGCTGCGTCGGGTATGCCCGGCGCCGTGAGCTGGCCGGAAAGGATCTCGTAATTGTGGGGATGCCAGTATCTCTTTTCCTGCGCGGGCAGAGACTCGAACAGCGTTTCCGAGATGATGTACTCGATGCCGATCAGATTGGCGTCGGCGGTGTTGCCGTCGAACAGCACGCACTGGGCAAAGTCCTCGTTGACTTGCCGGCAATAATGATGCGCCTCCATCTGATGGGATGGGTCCCTCTTGGCGACGTGGAAACCCGATAGATAGATATCCATCGGACGCAGGGGCGATTGGGTTTGCAGCATGGCAGCCCCGGATTCGAGCGCTCGGGTTTTTGTGGTTTTTTCCCGTCCTTCGGGTTGCACGCCGGGGGGCTTTTTCTTCGTGCTTTCACAGCCGGATATCACGGCTGCGAGTCCGAACGCTGCGAGTATACCAATAGCATTGCCCAATGCCGGTTTGGCCATATTGTCCCTCCCAAAGAATTCGCCGATAACCCCCATGGGATTGTTCCTTTTCCCTCCGGATGGCAACAATAAGTGAATATACCTAAGATTGATATTTAGCCAGCGGCTTTTCACTGTCTGATCAGCTATTCGTCTCCGTCGCATGCCTGACATCCGAATGCCAGCGTCAGATAGGAAAGAAGTACGTCCGCAAAAGCTCGTAACAGAAAATCTTGCCTGCGCCGCAATGGCTTAGCCGGCCAGGAGGGACCCGCCTTGGACGGGCGCTTGCGGCCCCATCCAAGTTCCTCGCCCTTTGTGCTAGGTGGCGACCCCCATAGAGACGGCATGGCACGCTCTCCTTTCGGCGAGTTTGAGGCGACTCTTTATTGCTTGTAATAACCGACTCCACATACCTGGTCGTCCACCTTGGTCACGTAGCTCACTTTCGGAATGGGCTGGGTGCCAGGAGCGCGCGGCCACACATAGGTCACTTCCTTGATCTTGCCTTCCTCAGCGATCTTGAACATTTCCGTGCCGAAGGGTTTGCCGTTCTGATCCTTCATCTCCTTGAGGTTCGTGCCGACTTCCGTTGGGTGGGCGGTAATGCGGCCATCCGGGCCGGCGCAGAACGGATAGAGGTCGCGATCCCGAAAACCGGCCTCGGCTTGGTTGAACTTGGCCAGAGCATCGGCCTTGTCCTTCTTGAGCTCGGCGACAGCCCTCTCCAGCATGGCACGGGCTTCCGCGGCGGTGCCATATTCCGCGGCGAAGGCGGCGCTCGATGCGATCGAGCCACTGAACAATGCTACGTATCCTAGGTGCTTGAGTTTCATAAATCCTCTCCTTGAGTGGATAACGAAAAAGGCCTCTTGAGACTGATTGAAACGGCCGGTCACGTTTAGAGACCGATTGGTATGAGGGTTATCTCTGAGCGCATGCACCAGATCTTTGACCGGTTTACCCAAGAGGACGCACCGAGCCAAGCCGCCGAGATTGACCACCATCTCGTGAAACCAATCGATCCGAGGCTCTCACGCAAAGCGCGGGTAAAGCGGGCAGGACATTCCATGCCCACCTTGCTCGGCTGGAACACGCGGGGTAGCGGCCACGGTACCCATCCGCACCTGTCTTGGGGGAACGGTCGTGGAGGATCCGCGGTGCGATCTGCCTACCAGGGCTCCGGAGAGTTCACGTCCCAGGCATCCCCATCGGCATCGCCGAAGGTGAGATACCAGTTGCCAATGCTGGAGACGAAAGACCGCTCAAACTGCTGCTCCCACTTGCAGGCCATAAACGGCTCCGGTGTGCGTGCCCGCAGGAAGCCGGCGCGCCTAAGCTGTCGGATGAACGGTGGGTAGGTGCACATGATCTCCGCACAATCCACTCCGCTTCGCTTGAAATCCTGGAGGCACTGGTTCAGCAATCCCTCGAACGCTTCCGGCTCCCGAGGATCCGCGAGTATGTCGAGGATTTGACCGCGGAGACGGTCTCCCGTTTTCGCTCGCTTGATCACGGCGTACCCGCAGAGGGTATCCTGGCTATTGAACGCAGCATACCGCCGGTAGTTACTGAACGGACGCTCGACGAATTTCCAGTTGAGATACCGGTGGTCCCGGACGACCATCAGTCCGAAGGCGGGAGACACCCTAGAGAAAAACTCATCGAAGCGCTCGTCGAAATGCATCATGGGGATGATGGCTATCCGCCGCGGTATTCTGGCGCGAAGGGCGAGTTCCCCCACCCGAAGCGCACTCCGGGCCAGCAAAGAGAGTGTGGTGCGGGAAATGCGCCCGCCGACCCGTTGCCGGATGAAGGGTGCCGGATCGAGTATCTTGAAGTAGGGATAAAAGTCCGGGACGGGAAGCCATCCGGCCTTGAGGTAGAGGTGGCGATTGGGCTCGTTGAACCAGAGGGCACCGGCGAAATCGGTGGTCTGTTCGGCCACGCCACGAAGCAGGACCTTTCCGAGCCCCTTCCCTCGATACGCCTTTGCCAGCAGGTCGTCATGCGCCAGATATCCCGTCATCTGACGGCCTCTCAGAGAAAATCTGAGCGGCATGTGTCCGTGCATGCCGACGACCTGCCCGCCGTGAGTGAGGAGATAGTAAGGCGTACGCCCCTCCCGGAACGGATTCCTCTCGGTCAGCCATCGGAACAGGATCTGCCTCTTCTCGATGTGGTCTTCGTCGAAGCGTTCCCGCCACAGCCGGACAATGCTTTCCAGATGCATTTCCTGGGCGCCGCTGCCCAGATATGGTTTCACGGACAGATCCACGCTGGCGAAATCTTGACTAACGGCCATTTTGCTCTCCTTCCTGGATGAGAAATGGGAAATCCAATCGGCTTGGCCACCTATTCGGCCGATGATGCGCGCGAGGCCATGTGCTTCCATCAAGCGCGATAGGTCTGGACTGACATTTAGAGCTACCCTTCGGCTTCACTTGAAACGGCAGACGCCGGGAGCATGCGATTTATCCGCTCCTCGGTCTTCGTAGACGGCTAGGTCGAGAATGAAAGCGTCCTTGATCATCTGTCGCTCCCTGCCCAGAGCTCGGGCATCTAGTTGATCGCGGTCGTCTTCACCTGCTCCGAACGCCTCGGTCCACGGCTCGAAACGCCAGCCGAAGCGAAACGATGCCTGTTCTTATCGGGTTAGGCGTCACGATCTGGGCGGCGTCCTTCGCTTATCCATAGCGTCCTTTGGAACAAGTGTCGGCGGTCGGTCCCGCCGATCAGACCGACCCGTCAATCGAAGCGGGTGCTTGGTCGGAAAAGAACGAAGCCAGAACCCGAACGGCTGGCTGGGGCGGCGGTTCGGCCGGCCGGCTCGTCCTCCGGCGCGTGTCCCGTGGGAGCCCCATTAGACCGAATCTGATTCAGCCACAAAATAAGTACAAATCCTTGTCTCTCTGATAAGCCTTCGTAACAGACCAAGAAATCCGGCCGGAACCGGGTTCTGGCCGTGGAGCGAGGCTTATCGGTCGAACGTCTCCACGGTAATGCTGATTGCGGTGGTTGCGCCGAGCAACCAAATGGAATCCGTCATCTCGCCATGCTCACGAATCACCACGTCAATCGCGCTATCCAACTGCGCTTGGGTATCGCAGGCCCCGAGCGAGATGCCTTTCTCGAAATACCTGACGCCATGATGATCGGCCACGGGTTCGAGCCAGTAATAGCCGGGGCCTTCGAATTGCGCGTGCAATGGCGCCCTATAGCAGCCGGCGTCATACCAGATACCGCCGACCCTGGCTCCATCGGTTCTGACCGTAATGGTGTTCATGACATTTACTCCTTTGAATTGGTGGACCGCTTTTCTGAGTCCGATTGATTTTTGACAAGCGCTCTTACCGAACGTTGGGTGCTTTTTCCAAAGCCATTCGGGTGAGAGTACAGATAAGTATCCGATAGGCGCAGCTCCGATTCGGCTGGGTGAAATCCGATCACGCGGGCTGCCGGCTATCCCGCCCAAGGTTTGCTCTGGAAACATTCCGGCAATGGCCGTTCGTGAAGTTCAATTTTTTGAGTCCAATCCCCGGCGATCAGTGCAACCGTGGCCTTGAAACGAGTCTAAGGAGAACTTTTCAGTCCGCCGCCGCCTGGGGGAAGAACGGTACCCGTTGGGTGCGGCGGAAGTGGCTGGGATGCCCATGACGTTACTTAAGAGGAGACGGGGATCCCAGAATGACCACCATCAAAGACTTATCGGATGCCAAGCTTCTTCATAGCCTGGCAGCGTGCCGGGACTGCAGCGACGTTCAGCGGCTTCGAAACGAGCTGACGCGGACGATCCGTGAACTCCAGGCACAGGTGCGGGAATTGGAGGCCCAGAACCGCGAACTTCAGGAGGCCCAGCGGGCCCTTAAACGGTCCCGCAACCGCTATGCCGAGCTCTATGACGGGGCGCCGATCGGCTATGTGAGCCTGAACTCTGAGGGGGTGATCCGAGACATCAATATGGCCGGGGCGACAATGCTCGGCCGGAAGCGCACGCATCTGGTGGGCTCTCCCTTGCGCCGCTACGTGGCTCCCGAAGACCAATCCACACTTCTAACGCATCTCAAAGGCTGTCTGCAGCAGGACCAAGCCGTGGCGGAGCTGACCCTTCTAACATCAACGGGAGACCGCCTCGCCGTCCAGCTCGCCAGCCGGAAAACCTTCACCCATGACGCGGAGGAGGTCCGGTATTTGACGGCTCTCACCGACCTTACCGAGCGGATGCGCACAGATGCCTTGCAGCGCCAATGGGCGGCCATCGTGGAGTCTTCCGACGATGCCATACTCGGCAAGACCCTGGATGGAGTCATCACCGGCTGGAATGCCGGCGCGGAGCGGCTGTTCGGCTACGCCGCGGACGAAGCCATCGGCCGCCCCATCAGCTTCATCATTCCGCCCGAACGGCAGGCGGAAGATCTGGAGATTCTCATGAAAATCGGCCAGGGCCAGCGGGTTGATCACTATGAGACCGAGCGTCTCGGCAAGGACGGCCGAAGGATCGCCATCTCGCTCACCGTCTCGCCGCTGCAAGACGAACAGGGCCGAATCATGGGCGCGTCCACGATTGCCCGCGACATCACCGCGCGCAAAGCGGCCGAGCAGCAGCTCAAGGAGCGGGATGCCTTCGCCAAGAAGGTCCTGATGTCCTCTCTGAACGGCCTCTACATCTACGATGTGAAAGCCGGGCGGGATGTCTTCATCAATGCCCAGTGCACCGAGCTGACGGGCTATACCCTCGAGGACCTCCAGAGCCTGAGCGGGAAGGACTTTTTCAATCTGTTTCACCCTGACGACCAAGGCCGCATCATCGCCCATTTCAAGGCCTTGCTCGACACGGCCAATGGCGAAACACTGGAAATCGAGTACCGGATCAGAACCGCTGACGGCCGTTGGATCTGGTGCATTTCGCGAGATGGGGTGTTCGCCCGCGAGGCCGACGGATCGGTCCTGCAGATCATCGGCACCTTCCTGGACATCACCGAGCGCAAGCGAGCCGAAGAACTGCGCCTGGAATACGACCGCCGCAAGGATGAATTTCTGGCGATGCTGGGGCATGAGCTCCGCAATCCCTTGATGCCGATCCGGAATGCCGTCCACATCCAGCGCAAATTCGGCGCGTCGGAGCCCAAGTTGATCTGGGCCTGTGAGGTGATCGACCGTCAAGTCACCCAGTTGATCCGGCTGGTGGACGATCTCTTGGATGTGTCGCGGATCGTCCAAGGCAAGCTGGCACTGAAAAAAACGCTGGTGGAACTCGCCGCCGTGATCGCCCAAGCCGTCGAAACCGCGCGGCCCTTCGTCGAGGCGCGGCGCCACGCCCTCACCATTTTCATCCCGGAAGACCCGATTCAGGTGGAGGGGGACAGCGTGCGCCTGGTTCAGGTCGTGTCGAACCTGCTCAACAACGCAGCAAAGTACACCTCGGAAGGCGGTCGGATCTGGCTGAGCCTAACTCGGGAGAACGGCGAGGCGGTCGTTTCGGTTCGGGATACGGGCGAAGGCATACCCGGCAAGTTGTTACCTCACCTCTTTACGCCCTTCACCCAGGCCGAGCGCACCCTGGACCGCGCTCAAGGCGGGTTGGGGCTCGGTCTGACGATCGTCAAGCGCATCGTAGAACTGCACGGCGGGTGGGTCGAAGCCGAAAGCGGAGGCTCCGGCCGAGGGAGTGAATTCATCGTGCGACTGCCCCTTTACCCGGATGATTAAAGAAAGACAGACGCATGGCACCGTTCCGTATTGAATCCGCAGTTTGAAACCTCAGGCAGAGGTTCGGTAATCCCGACTTTTCATGCCTGCCGATCAAGTGATGGAAAATCCGGCCGTAGCCCGACCATAGGTCTTGCAGCTCGGGCTTGCCTTCGAGCCGACACTCGTTATGGATTGGCGCGATCAGTCGATGGAAGCCACACCGTCGTGTAGCGCCAGGCATGCGCTGCAACCGCAGTCCTCGCCATCGCAGGGATCGGTACACTCCGCCGTGCACGTACAGGCGTGCGGCTGGGTCATGTACTTGGCTTGATACAAGCCGTTGGGCGGGTATCGCTTTTTCCCTTCGTCGGTCGGACCGTTCATGCCTCCTCCACAGTCTCCACAAAGGTCGATAACTTAGGCCCAGCGGGGTTTTCTGACTATCCGTAAGGTTCCATACCGAGAGTCGTTCGCTCGGCAACCGCCATGCCTTTGGTCTTGACTGTTATGGCAGTCATCACCTGCTCCGTTTGCTTAAACTCGGGAGAGATCGATACTGATGCAGCGTTCGACCCTAGTGCTGCATCACTTCTCGATTGACGAGTCAAATGGAAAGGAGGCCAGCCAGGGTGGCTGAGCCACGGCAGGGAGACGACGATGGCCAAGAAGTACCGTGTGACGCTAACCCCAGAGGAACGGCAAGAGTTGGAAGGACTGATTGGCAAAGGCAAGGGTGAGGCCCGGAAGCTGGCCCATGCCCGGATTCTACTGCAGGCGGAGGAAGCCGAAGGCGGCCCCAAGCGCACGGATGCCGAAGTCGCATCGGTGCTGAATGTGAGCGTCCGGACAGTCGAACGGGTCCGGGAACGCTTCGTCGAACAGGGGTTTGAAGCGGCCTTGGCGCCCAAGCCCAGCGAACGGGTGTACACCCGTCTTTTGGATGGCGCCCAGGAAGCCCAGTTAATCGCTCTGGCCTGTTCCGCGCCGCCTTTAGGCAAGACCCATTGGACCCTGCGCCTGCTGGCTGAGCGAGTGGTCGAATTGGAAATCGCGGAAACCTGTTCGCATGAAACGGTCCGGCGCGTACTCAAAAAAACGAACTCCAACCGCATCGGCGCAAGATGTGGGTGATTCCGCCCGAAGCCTCGGCCGAATTCGTCGCCCACATGGAAGAGGTGCTGGAGGTCTATCAACGGCCCTATCAACCCGAGCGGCCGGTGGTCTGTTTGGACGAGACCTTCACTCAATTGATGGGTGAAGTCCGGGAGCCGCTTCCGCCCGCACCGGGTCAGGTGGAACGCTACGACAGCGTCTATGTCCGCAATGGCGTGGCGAGCCTGTTCCTGGCCTTCGAGCCTTTGGCGGGGTGGCGCGAAGTCCAAATCACCGAGGGCCGGACCCGGAAGGACTTTGCCCAGGTCGTCCGCGACCTGGTCGATGGCCGGTATCGGGAGGCCGACAAAGTCGTACTGGTGATGGATCAGCTCAATACCCACTCGACCGCCAGCCTGTACGAGGCCTTTGCGCCCGAGGAAGCCCGCCGGATCGCCGAACGGCTGGAGATCCATCACACGCCCAAGCACGGCAGTTGGCTGGACATGGCCGAAATCGAGTTAAGTGCCCTGGCGCGCGATCTGCCCGAGCGGGTGGGTGAGCGGGCCGATCTGGAGCAACACCTCAAGGCCTGGACCGAGCGCCGCAACCAGACCCAAGTGAAAGCCCAATGGCAGTTCACCACCAAAGAGGCCCGAATCAAACTTCGCAAACTCTACCCCACTTATGACGGGTGACAGAGCACTAGAGCATTTTCCGATTCGGTGTCAGAGCGCCCGACAGGTAGGTCGGCAATCCCTTGCCGACGTACCGGCGCCGGAAAGCGGGCTTGGCCGAGAGAGGGAGAACATTGAGAGCGTCCCCCGACGGGATCGGCCAAACTCCGTGAATGCAAGTTGGAGGCTTAGATCTGTTGCCGGATGGGTTTATGGCCTGCGGGAGCCGGTTTCAATCAACTCCTATTCCAGATCGCTTTCGATCAGAAATTCGTGTTTTGTAGGGTGGGTTAGGCGCCCATCAGCACTGACCGACCGCCGGTCACTGCACTTCGCGTGCGCGTAACCCACCGAGCGACTTCCAATCGATGGGTTACGCGGAGCCTGTCCCGAGCCCTTCGACGATGCTCAGGACAGGCTTGTCGAAGGGCCTGTCCCGAGCGGAGACTAGGGGCTAACCCGCCATCGATGGGTTTCGCTTCGCTATACCCATCCTACGATGAATATTCACTCGAATGCCGAATGGAATTACATGCGAACGGAAACCGCTCTAATTCCGGTGCGGCTTCACCCGTGTTTGAATAAGCTGGGGTGCTGCCTATGGCGGGTTGTGAACCGGTGGATCTCCGCTAAGCTGAAGATTAACCTCGATGTCAGTCCAGACCTGCGGGGATACCCGGCTCCGGCCGGGTTTTTTTATGGATTTCGGAGATGAATCGTCCCATGAATCAAAGCAAACGGGGATGGAACCGGGGCAACATCCTTGTGCGCCCGGCTGGCTTTAGAACTGTGCCGAAGTCAGCCCAAGCCGTCCGATTTTTGGGCCGCCTGCAGCTATGGAATCGTCTTCGGTCCCCGGGTTGCGGCGGCCGCCTGCCAATCCTCGCGATGGATGGTTGCCGACAACCAGCGGTGGACCAGTCCGGCGAGAACGGCTCCGATCAGGGGGGCGACCCAAAAGAGCCAGAGCTGGACTAGCGCCCAATCGCCCACGAACAACGCGGGGCCGGTGCTTCGGGCCGGATTCACCGAAGTGTTGGTCACCGGAATGCTCACCAGGTGAATCAGGGTGAGGCCCAAGCCGATGGCCAGCGGCGCGAACCCTTGAGGAGCGCGCGAGTCGGTGACGCCCAGTATGATCATGAGGAACATGAAGGTCATCACGACTTCCGTTAAAAAGCCCGCGCCCATGGAATATTCTCCGGGCGAATGTTCGCCGTAACCGTTGGCGGCGAATCCCGCGGCGACATCGAATCCGGCCTTTCCGCTCGCGATCAGATACAACACGCCGGCGCCGAGGATCGCGCCGAAAACCTGAGATGCAATGTACGGTGCTAGGTCGGACCCCGGTATGCGGCCTCCGGCCCAAAGACCGACGGAAACCGCCGGATTGAAATGGCCGCCGGAAATATGGCCCACGGCATAGGCCATGGTCAGCACGGTCAAACCGAATGCCAGGGATACGCCGAGCAATCCGATTCCGACATTCGGGAAGGCGGCGGCAAGAACGGCGCTGCCGCAGCCGCCGAAAACCAGCCAGAACGTTCCGATAAACTCCGCTGTACAACGTCGATAAATCGACCACATGATCAGTCCCTCCAAGGTTTTTTTTTCAAAACGAGCCGATTTCCGTTCCCGCCTCGAAAGCGGGACGAGCGGTTACCTTTTTAGATCGCGGTTCGACCGCTAACTCACAGCATCCGACGAAAAATTTTCAGCGTCAATGTGATACCGTAGTTCCGGACAAAAAGTTCACCACGGCTATCAAGGGACGGTGGAATGGATCGACAGGAACCGGATCACGGCATTACACATTTGTTCGTGGGCAAGGACCCGTTCTTTCGCCTGCAACGGGCGATCGGGCTGGCACCGTCCCATGGTTTGGGCGTAAAGCGGCGCGCCTTGTTCTTCGCGCTGTTGTGCTGGGTGCCCATCGTCGTCCCGGCCTCGCTCGCCGGTCGGGCATTCGGCGGCGAAATCTCGGAACCCTTGCTCCTTCACTTCGCCATTCATTCTCGTTGCCTGATCGCGATACCGCTCTTCATCATCGGCGAAAGCGCCCTTTTGCGCCTCGAATCGCTGATTCGCCATTTTGTCGTCTCGGGACTGGTCGGCGAATCTTCGATGCCGAAGTTCCGCGCGGCTTTGAATACCGCCGACCGCTTGCTGAATTCCTGGTGGATTTTCGCGATCCTCGTCAGCCTCGTGACAGCGAACGTGATTTTTGCCGTGCAGCAGTTCGAGCGGCTGCACGAGGCATCCTGGGCCATCGACCGGGATACCGACCCGATCGGGCTCATCTTCGCGGGATGGTGGTATCTCCTCGTGCTGCGCCCGATTTTCAGCTTCCTGATAGGGTTGTGGGTATGGCGCGTCGTGGTATTCGGGATTCTGTTGCTACGCGTTTCCAAGCTGGACCTCGAACTCGTTCCGGTTCATCCGGACCGGGCCGGCGGCCTGGGTTTTCTCGGCATGGCCCCGCAGGTGTTTATTCCGTTCATATTGGGCGTATCCATGGTGCTGGCCTCGCACTTCGCGCACAGCGTTCTTTACCACGGTGCGCGCGTCGAGTCCTTGAGGATGCCCATGGCGCTTTATGTGATGCTCGCACTGTCTCTGTGTTTAGGCCCGCTGCTGGTGCTCATCGGCAAGTTGAAACGCCTGCGGCGCAAGGCCCTGCTCGATTACGGCGCCTTGGCGGGACAGCACGGGAGACTGGTCGACCGCCGCTGGATCCGAGGAGAAACGGTTCGCGACGACGCTCTGCTCAATGCTCCGGAACTCGGCCCCGTGGCGGACGTGCGTTCCATGCACGAAGCCGTGAGTGCCGTTCGCATGGTGCCCATCGGCCGGCAAACCGTCATCACTCTGTTTGCGGCGGCGGCCTTGCCGATGGTGCCGGTGCTGGCCATCGAAATTCCCGTTATCGATCTCTTGAAAATGTTGGCGGGATATTTGTTTTGAGCCGGTCAAGGCGCGGTCGGGGCTGGTTGCTGGCGCCCCTGCTGATAACCCTGGCGGTAGGCACGCTCCTCGGCCTGTTTGTGCTGGTCGTACAGATAGCTGCCCACCAGTCCTGTGCCCGCGCCGATCGCCGCGCCCAGGCCCGCATTCCCGGCAATGGCGCCGATTGCCGCGCCTGCCGCCGCGGAACCGGTAGTGCCGCTCAACATCCGCTGCTCGCTGGGAGACATGCCGGCGCACCCCGATAACAAGGCTGCGCCCAAAAGACTCAAGAAAATTCGCGATTTCATCGCGGCCCTCGCTTGTCTGTGGATCAATCGGTCATGCCGGATCGAGCCGTTTTTTTACACGGCCATTTTTGGGTCATGAATCGGAACATCACATCCACCGGGCGCTCGTTGTTGTATTCCGGGTGAGCTTGCGCCCAGGAGACGAATTCCGCGATCGCCTGCTGCCGGGTCGGCTTCGGATCGGGAGGGCACACCAAGGGTTGGCTGTCGGGCCCGGAGTGCATGGACTCGTGATAGTGGTAGGCGCCAACCAGATAACCGGTACAAAAGTGCACGGCGGCAACGTTCAGCGGATCGTCCCGGGGCGTGGTGCAAAGGTCGATCAGATCCTGGACGTTACGGACCAGGAAGTCCTCTTCCTCGGTGGCGGCCGAGGCATTCTGCAACTGGATCAGGGTTGCCAACAGCACCATTCCGGTGCTCACCAATCGCTTGAATCGCATGGATAAACCTCCTTGAAGCCATGTCTCGCCGGATATCGATCTCGGCCGGTATTCCGCTTCGAATCCGCCGGCCGCTGCGCATTCCTTCATCCGTAAACATTTCGACTTTTGTGGCGCCGGTGGAGTTCGAATAGCCTCGGCCCGACATGCGGAATTCCGAAGGCGAAAGCCGCGCCCAAACGAAATCGAAATCCCGTTCCGCCAAATCTCCCCGAATATTTGTAAATACCGCGACGGACGCTTGACTCTGGACTTGGGTCCAGGGTTTACGCTATCGACGCATGCACTGAGAAGAGGAGGGTGCTCCATGCTCACCATCGGGAAAGCTGCGGCTCAGGCCGGGATCAGCATCGATACGGTTCGCTTTTACGAGCGCGCCGGCCTTTTGAAAAAAACGACGCGCACGGCGGCCGGCTACCGGCTTTACCAGCCCGACGACGTGGATCGGCTGCGCTTTATCCGCCGGGCCAAGGCGCTCGGGTTTTCGCTGGAAGAAATCGCCGAACTGCTGGCGCTAAACGACGGCGTCGGCGAGCGCAGCGCGGTTCGGGCGATTGCCGAGCGCCGTCTCGCGGAACTGGAGCAAAAGATCGCCGAACTCGACCGGGTCCGCCGGACCCTGGCCGAACTCGTCCATGCCTGTGACGGCGCCGGTCCGGTATGCGGATGCCCGATCATCGAAGCGGTCCTCGGGGACAATACCCTCGAATCAAAGCGCGACAATGCCACGACATCAACATCATAAGGAGCGACTCATGAGCCATGATATTCATCACATACCCCTTCACGGCGGTGCCAGTTTTTCCACGGCGCACGCTCACCATCATGGAGCCAGCCGCTCTTCGCCGACGCATTTGGCGACTCACGCGACCGTTCATTGCCTGAGCGGTTGCGCCATCGGCGAATTCGTCGGGCTGGCCATCGGGGTGAGCTTGGGGTTGAATCCGTGGACCACCATGATGCTCGCCACGGTTCTGGGTTTCGTCAGCGGCTACACCTTGGGCTTATGGCCCTTGGTCCGTCAAGGCTTCGGCTGGGTTCGGGCGTTCCGCACGATCTGGATCGGCGAAACCGTGTCCATCGCGGTCATGGAGCTGGCGATGAATCTGACCGATTATCATCTAGGCGGCGTGCAAGCGGCCTCGATGCTCTCGTTCCGGTTCTGGCTGGGATATCTGGCGGCGTTGCCGGCCGGGTTCATCGCCGCATGGCCGGTGAACTACTGGCTTTTGGGCCGCAATCTCAAGCAGCGGTGTCATTAGTACTAATACAAGCTCAACCAAACTAGGGGAACAAACATGGTCACTCCTGACGAGGCAAAACACCGGGCGGCCACGGCCTATAACGCCGCCGCCGACCTATTCGATGCGCCGGAACTGGGATTTTGGGATTACCATGGACGGCGAACGATCGACCGGCTGGGTTTGCGGCCGGGAGCACGGGTGCTCGACCTCTGCTCCGGCAGCGGCGCCTCGGCCCTGCCGGCTGCCGAGCGGGTGGGGCCGGACGGCTTCGTTCTGGGCATCGACTTGGCCGAAAGGCTGTTGACGCTCGCCAGGGCCAAGGCCGCCAAGCGTGGACTAACCAATATTGAATTTCGGACTGGCGACATGCTCGACCTCGGTTTGCCGGCCGCCAGCTTCGACGCGGTGGTGTGCGTGTTCGGCATCTTTTTCGTGCCGGACATGGCGCAGGCGGTGCGCGAGTTGTGGCGCCTGGTTCGTCCGGGCGGCAAATTGGCGATAACCACCTGGGGACGGGACTTTTTCGAGCCGGCCGATAGTCTATTCTGGGATACCGTGCGCTCTGTCCGGCCGGATCTCTACAAGGGATTCAATCCCTGGGACCGGATCGACGATTCCATCGGGCTGCGCGGCATGCTCGCCGAAGGCGGTATCCGCGAAGCCGAGATACATACCGAAAACTACTCTCATCCGCTAAAGTCGCCCGACGATTGGTGGACCATCGCGCGCGGATGCGGCTACCGGGGCACGATCGACCTGCTCTCGGTCGAAGAGCAGGCGCTGGTCAGGGAAAGCAATCTGGCCCCGCTTCGCGAGGGCAAAGTCTCCGGTATCGAAGCGAGTGCCTTGTACGCCATCGCCGTCAAGCAGAGTTAGAGATAGGCCGAAAACATGGTTCCGATTCCGTTTTCCGATATAGGGTGGGAGGCGCGCACTGCCACGAACCATGCCGTATCCGCCGGAGATGCCGAAGAAACTTTGCTGGTTACGTACGATGCGTGCTTAACCTGCTCTACATTGAAAGCTTTTTCGAGTTGAACGCGATGCTGTTGGCGGCCAAATCCCGAAGCGTTGAAATTCCCGAGAACACTTAGAGGCGAAAATCCGTGCAAACCGTAAATGCCATTATCCGGCAATGCCGAATCGCGGCCTTCTGGTTCGCGGTTCTGTCGGCGCCGCCGGTCCAGGCCGGAAGCTATGAGCTGGTCATAGACAAGAAAGCGGTGAATCTGACCGGACGGGAACGGACCGCCATCGCGGCCAACGGCTCATTGCCGGCGCCCACGCTGCGCTGGCGGGAAGGCGAGGAAGTCGCCTTGCGCGTGACCAACCGATTGGACGAGCCGACTTCTATCCACTGGCACGGCATCGTGCTGCCTTACGACATGGACGGCGTGCCCGGCATCAGCTTTCCCGGGATTCCGCCCGGCGAAACCTTTAGCTACCGCTTCAGGCTGAGCCAGAGCGGGACCTACTGGTATCACGGCCATTCGGCGATGCAGGAGCAACTTGGGTTGATGGGCGCGATCGTCATAGAGCCCGCGAAGGGCGAAGCTCACGCTTACGACCGCGAGTATACGGTGATGCTGTCCGACTGGTCCGACGAGAACCCGCACCGCGTGCTTTCGAAGCTGAAGAAGCAGAGCGACTACTACAACTTCCAGAAGCGCACCGTGTTCGATTTCTTCCGGGATCTGTCCGGCAAGGGCGTCAAGGAAACCATGGCCGACCGGCTGGCCTGGGGCGAGATGCGGATGGACCCTACCGACATCGCCGACGTCACCGGCTATACCTACACCTTCCTCGTCAACGGCCAAGGTCCCGAAGCCAACTGGACGGCTCTGTTCAAGCCGGGCGAGCGCATCCGGCTCCGTTTCGTCAACGCCGCGGCGATGACCCATTTCGACGTGAGCATACCGGGGCTCAAAATGCAGATCATTCAGGCGGACGGGCAAAACGTCGAGCCGGTCGAGGTGGACGAGTTTCGTATCGCCGTCGCGGAGACCTACGACGTGCTGGTCGAGCCCCGCGAACCCCAGGCCTACACGATCTTCGCGGAAGCCATGGACCGCAGCGGTTATGCGAGAGCGACCCTGGCTCCCCGGCGCGGCATGAGGGCGGAGGTTCCGGCGCTACGGCCACGACCCTTGGTGACTTTGGCCGAGATGGCGGCGGCCCACGGCATGGAGCACGGTTCTGCGGCCGGCGGGCCGCACGCGGCCATGAAGCATACGCCGGAAAAGGAACATCGGACGAACGGGCATGAAGGTCACGATATGGCGGGCATGGATCATGCCGCGATGCCGGAGATGAATCACGCCATGTCTTCACACGCCGGTCACGAAGGCCATGCCATGGCGGAGCATGTCGAAGAACGCGCCGGCACGGGCCATCGGGTGCTATCGTATGCCGATCTCAAGAGCGCGGAGAAGCATGCGGACTGGCGCGAGCCCGACCGGGAAATCATTCTGCGCCTCACCGGTACCATGAACCGCTACATTTGGTCCATCAACGGCCAGAAGTACTCCGAGGCCGAGCCGATTCGCCTCAAGTACGGCGAACGGGTGCGCTTTACCTACATTAACGAGACCATGATGAACCACCCTCTGCATCTGCACGGCATGTGGCAGGACCTGGATAACGGCAAGGGGCCGTTCAATCCGCGCAAACACGTCGTAAACGTCAAGCCGGGCGAGACCGTGCACGTCGACGTGCCGGTCGACGCGCCGGGCGAGTGGGCGTTTCATTGCCATCTGGTGTATCACATGGAAACCGGGATGTTTCGAAAGATCATCGTGGAGCCTCCCGATACAGCTGCGAAAAAGGGAGCTTGAGAAGGTGATTCCGAGTCTCGAACACCACCGTGTCCGGCGTTCCGTTCCGGTTTGTGCCGCGGCCATTTTGATGATGTTCGGGAGCGGCCGTGCGACCGCTCAGATGGACGATGCGATCTACAACTATCTCAGGTTCGAACGGTTCGAGTACGAGGGGAACGGGGACATTCACCTCTTCAAATGGGACATCGAAGGCTGGACCGGCAGCGACTACAACAAACTGTGGGTGAAAAGCGAGGGCGATTACGTCTTCGAACAGGACATTTTCGGGCGGGCCGACCTTCAGTTGCTCTACAGCCGCAACATCGCCACCTTCTGGGACGCCCAGATCGGCGTCCGCCGCGCGTTCGAGCCGGAACGCACCTTCGACGGCGTCATCGGCATCCAGGGGCTCGCGCCTTATTTTTTCGAGACCGAGGCGGCGATGTTCATCAGCGAGAACGGCAATGTGCTCGGCCGCTTCAAGCTGGCCTACGAGCTTTTACTAACCCAACGCCTCATCGCCCAGCCGCGCATCGAAATCAACGTGTCCGCGGACGACATCGAGAACCGCGGCGTAAAGGCCGGCATCACCGAATTCGAAGCGGGACTCAGGCTGCGCTACGAAATCGTGCGGGAATTCGCGCCTTATATCGGCTTCGATTACGTCGAGGAGCAGTCGCTCAGAGAGCACAAGCACAGCGTAAGGGCGGTGGCGGGTATAAGGGCCTGGTTTTAGAGCGTTAGTTTGGCGGTGATGATCGGGAAATTCGTAGGTCGGCAATCCCTTCCCAATCGCAAACGGTCGCTTTAGTCGCGACCCTTCCGACAAAGCCCCTTGCCAACCCAGCGCGTCGGCAAGGGATTGCCGACCTACCGTATGCTGGGGCGCTAAATCAAACCGGAAAATGCTCTAGCTCCGCGATTTCCACAAAAGCTGTGGAGCGGTTTGTGGATAATGTTGTGAAATATCAGGAATACGCATGTTATATCCGGAGCTTAGCGGAAGTGTCTAAATTCCGAACACAGACGACAGGATTCGAGAACATCGAAAACACCCTATGGCGACAAACCCCTTCACTTTACCCTTCGAGCGCTTGCCGGCCACGCTGCCGATTTTCCCGCTGCGCAACGCCATCGTCATGCCGGGGGCTCAGTTGCCGCTGAATATATTCGAGCCGCGCTACCTCAACATGGTTTTCGATTGCCTGGGTACCGACCGGATGATCGGCATGGTGCAGCCCGATCCGGCCTCGAAGGACGAGAATCAGCCAGGGGTATACCGAACCGGCACCGCGGGACGCATCACCTCGTTCAGCGAAACCCTGGACGGCCGCCTGCTGATCGTGATGACCGGCGTCTGTCGTTTCGATATCCGCGAAGAAATACCAACCACCCGGGATTATCGTCGCGTCATCCCGGACTGGGATCGATTTCGTGTCGATTACGCATTGTCGGATGCCATTTCGTGCGACCGGGGAAAGCTCATGGAGCTGCTCAAGGACTATTTTCAGCGTAAGAGCCTGAGCACCGATTGGACGGTCATGGAGCAGATGTCTTTCCCCGTTTTGGTGAATGTCCTGATCAGCCAGTTGCCGTTTGAAGTGGCAGAGCGCCAGGCATTGGTGGAGGCAGTCAGCGTGGAGGACCGCTACGCCAAATTGCTGGGGCTGTTGGAATTCGAAATGGCGGCAGCGCGGGTCGGCACCGATGTCAGGCAGCACTGAGCGTCAACGGGTAAAGCCGCGGCGCGAGCCTCATTCCGGTCCCGTTGCCGGGGTCATTTTCGACATGGACGGAACCCTGGTCGATTCCGGTCTCGATTTCGCCGTGATGCGCCGCGAAATGGGGCTGCCGGACGGCGTTCCGCTGCTGGAGGCCATGGAAGACCTGGCCGAAGCGGAGGCCATTCGATGCCGGGCCATCCTCCTCCGCCACGAGGCGGCCGGCGCGGCGCGTGCCGTAGTGCTGCCCGGTGTGCGTTGTTTCTTGGATCGTTTGCGCGGATTGGGTGTTCGCCAAGCCGTGTTTACCCGTAATAGCCGGGAAGTCGCCGATGCGACTCTGACCCGCTGCCGATTGGATTTCGAACTGGTGATGACGCGGGATGACGGTCCGATAAAACCCGATCCCTGGGCTATCCGCCATATTTGCGCGACTTGGGGTGTTGTCCCCGCGCAAGTCGCGGTGATCGGCGATTACCGTTTCGACATCGAAGCCGGTATCCGTGCCGGGGCCAGGACGGTGCTCTTTACCCGAGGACGTCCAAGCGAAAGTCTGCCGGGCGCCGATTTGGCCGAATTTCATCTGGCAAGCTTTCAGCAAGCCGATCAGCTGTTGCGTGCGCTCGGATTATGAGGTTATTGGTCTTATTCCATTCGGCATTCGAGTGAACATTCATCGTAGGATGGGTAGAGCGAAGCGAAACCCATCGATGGCGGGTTAGCCCCTAGTCTCCGCTCGGGACAGGCCCTTCGACAAGCCTGTCCTGAGCATCGTCGAAGGGCTCAGGACAGGCTCCGCGTAACCCACCGATTCGAGGTCGCTCGATGGGTTTCGCTTCGCTCTACCCATCCTACAAGAATGAATTCCTACTGAAAGCGATTTGGAATTACTGTGCCCTAGACAGTTGTACCTGACGATCGGAGTGCAACAGCCTCGACGGCATTCCGGAAGTCAACGAAAGCGGCGTCCCAGGTACGGGGCGTATTCCGCAGCAGCCGTGAGCGGTAACGGCGTCGCAAGTCGCGGTCCGACAGCAGTCGCTCCAGGCTATTCCGAAAAGCCTCGCGGTCCGCGAGGGGTACAACGAAGCCGGTCTCTCCGTGCCGCACGATGCGCGATGCTTCGCCGACCTCCGTGGTCACGATGGGCAGGCCAACGGCCGCCGCTTCCGCCAAAGCCATGCCGTACGCTTCGAATCGGCTGGCGAAGGCGAAAACATCCATTCCGCCGAGAAACCGCGCCAGTTCCGGCGTATCCAGAACGCCGTGAAGGAAAATCCGGGTTTGCAGTCCGAGATCCGCGATGCGTGAGCGGAAGCGCCCGGCATAGTTCGGGTCGATTCGGTCGTAGCCCGCAACGTGCCAAGCCCAGTCGCAATATCTGAGTTCAGCCAGGATTTCGAGCAGTTCAGTCAGCCCTTTTGCGGGAAGCAGGTTGGCGACGGTCGCGATTTGAACCGGCTGGTCCGTTGACCGCTTGCCCGATGCTTGTCTCGCGGCAAGAAACGCGGCATCGACTCCGGGTTCGCATAGGAAAGCCGGCTTACCGGGGTAGCGCCGTTCGAGGAGGCATCGAATCGATAATCCGGTCGCGATGAAGAACCGGACGCGCTCCGCCGCCCGCTCGAACCGATCTTCCTCTTCTTTCCGCCGGTCCGCGTCGAGCAGCGGGTTCAGAAAGGGGACATAATGCACCAAGAGCCCGTGCACTGCTTCATCCCCGGCTAGAGCGTTTTTCATCCCGGTGTACGGCTTCGTGTCGGGCGGGAAGAACGTAGGTCGGCAATCCCTTCCCAATCGCAAACGGCCGTCCTGGGAGCGCCAGGACGCCCCTTCCGACGAAGTCCTTTGCCGAGCCGATAAGTCGGCAAGGGATTGCCGACCTACCTGTCGGGCGCTCTGACACCGAATCGGAAATTGCTCTAGCGGATAATTCGACAAGTCTTCCAGAAGCAGGCTGTCCCATAGAATAATCGCGTTGCGCGGCAAATAGGGAATCGCGCCGTCCGGCGGGACTTCCGCGGCTTCGAGCGGAAAGCTTGTTTCTCGCGCCTGGCGGATGATTTGGCGGTTGAAGACATTGCCGCCGGAAGGGCAGGCATCGAGCGGCGGATGAATGAACACGAGTCTCATCGTATCAACCGAAATAACCAGAATGAGTCATAAGCTATCTCTTGAATCCCGATTGGTCGAATGGAGCGAACGCCATGCGATGCTGATGGGGCTCGCGATCGGAGGTCTGTGGTTTAAGTCCCCGCCGGAGTTTCTCGCAGCGATGGCCGCTGCATCTTTTCTTGCCCTGATCCATCAGTTCCGGCGGGAATGGACGCCTTCCGGGGCGTTCGGGGCGGCTAACGCGATTACCTTGATCCGTTTGATGGCAACGCTCTTTCTGCTGCTTTTTCCGCTATCGAACGGCTGGTTTCTAGCGTCCTTCGCCCTGACCATTTTATACGCCGACCACTGGGACGGCTGGCTGGCGAGACGCCGCGGCCTGACCTCGGCCTTCGGCGATTGCTTCGACAAGGAAGTGGATGCGTTCTTTTTTCTAACTCTATGCCTGCTTCTTTATAACCGCGGCCATGTCGGCATTTGGATTCTGTTTCCCGGCTTGTTGCGCTATCTGTTCGTGCTGTTCGTCAAACTGGCGGGGCCGCCCCGGCGCGTCGCGGCGGGCAACTGGTTCACCCGCTCCGTCTCGGTGATCGCCATCGTCGTATTCGTTCTGTGCCTGCTGCCGGTCGAGCTCCACTGTACGGGTTTCGCCGTGGCGGCGACGTTCGCGCTATGCGCCTCGTTTCTGTACTCCCTGTTTCAGCTCTATCGGCCGCAACGCCCGGGATGATGCCATGAGTCTTCGCACTACGCCGATAAAAGGCTTGGACGACGTTCGGGCGTTTTTCGACCGTCTGGCGCCGGTTTACCGCGATTGCCACGGCAAGGCGGAAAAGCTTTTGCGCTACCGGCTCGGCATCATAGATCGCCTGCTGGAACGCGCCGGTCACGGTTCACTGGTCGAAATCGGCTGCGGCACCGGGATGCATCTTTTTCCCCTGGCCGCCCGATTCGAGCGCGTGCACGGCACCGATCTTTCGCCCAGCATGATCGAGCAGGCAGAGCATCTTCGTCTTGGACACCCGCATGGCGAGCGCATCCGTCTGAGCGTGGCGCCCGCGGAAAGCTTGAGCTCGGTGGGCGATGCCGAAGCGGACGTGGTGCTGTGCGTCGGCGCCCTGGAGCACATGCTCGATCAGCGGCAAGCGCTGCGCGAGACTTGCCGCGTTCTAAAGCCGGGCGGCGTCTTCGTCTGTCTCACGCCGAACGCGGATTATGTCTGGTACACCCGAATCGCGCCTCGGCTGGGGCTCAGCACCAAGCATCTGAGCACGGACCGCTTTCTCGGGAAGAAAAAATTGACCGATTTATTGGAAACCGCCGGATTCGAGGTCGAGCGCATCGGCTCCTGGGCCTTCATTCCGCGCGGCGACATGCCGCCCTATCTTGCCCGGATTCTGACGGCGCTGGACGGCGTCGGACGTCTGTTGCGCATCCCGTCCTTTCGCGGCGGACTCTATTGTCGTGCGGCAAGACGCAGCTGATCCGTATCCTTCGGGTTATCATTACGCCCGCTTCCCGGCCGGCGCGCCAACCGAACGTGCCGGACATCCGAACCGATTTTCCGTTTTTGACTGACAACTATAAAAGACCGATGTCGTACTATCTCGAACCGAACAAAGATTACCGCAACGATAGCCTGCGCCACGGCGCCGAGTTTTCCGAGGAAGATATTCGCGTAGACACCGCGAAGCATTACGACGACTGTTATTGGGATTACCGGACCGCATGGTTCGATAACGAGAATCTGGCCTTGCATTACGGTTATTGGGACGAGAATACCAAGACTCACAGCCAGGCTTTGCTGAACAAGAATCGCATACTCGCCGAAATCGCCGGCATCACGCCGGAAGACCATGTCCTGGATGCGGGCTGCGGCATCGGCGGCAGTTCGATCTGGCTAGCGAAGCATATCGGCTGCCGCGCCACCGGCGTCACGGTCAGTGCCCGGCAGGTCGAGCACGCCAAGCGGAACGCCGAGCGCCACGGGGTGTCCGATAAAGTTGATTTTCAGCAGGCGGATTTCTGCAAGACGCCGTTCCCGGACGAATCCTTCGACGTGGTTTGGGCGGTCGAAAGCAGTTGCTATGCGACCGACAAGCGGGATTTCTTCCGGGAAGCCTACCGCCTGCTGCGCAAGGGCGGCACGCTGATCGCCTGCGACGGCTATGCCACGCGCCGGGAATTCAACGAAGAGGAATGGCAGGCGGTCATGGATTGCCTGAACGGGTGGGCCGTGCCGAACCTCGCCAGCGTCGAGGAGTTCCAGGCCGGCATGGAGGAATGCGGCTTCCGCGACGTGCACATCACCGAGGCCACGGCCGAAACCATGCCCTCGTCCCGCAGAATGTACCTGACTGCCCTGTGGACCTATCCGATGCAGTTGACCATGCAATGGCTGGGACTCCGCAGCAAGGCACAGACCGCGAATTTCAAGGTCGCGCTCGCCCAGTACAAGGTGTTCCGCGACAAGATGGTCCGCTATTGCATTTTCCGGGCAAAAAAGTGATTGGTAGGGCGGGTTAGGTGCGCCCCCACGACCCTCTCGTAGCTCAATGAGTCTGGCGTGCACCGTAACCCGCCGAAGCGAACGGCAAGGCACCGCGCGTTTCGGCGGGTTACGGTGCACGCTTAGCGCAGCGATCAACGGCCGCGCCGTACCGATGTGCGCCTAACCCGCCCTACGAAGTCGTAGGTCGACAATCCCTTGCCGACAAATGGGTCAAGTCCTTGGCCGGTTTCGAAACACCGGCAAGCGCACCCGCGCTTCGAGGCCGCCTTGCGGGCGGTTGTGGAGGCTCAGCGTTCCACCCTGGGCGCCGAGCAGGTTGGCGGCGATCGGCAGACCCAGGCCGGTGCCGCCGGTTTCCCGCGAGCGCGAGGTTTCCAGGCGGAAAAACGGCTGCATCACTTCGCCCAAATACTCTTCCGGGATGCCGGGGCCGGAGTCCCGCACCCTTATCAGCCAGTGGTCGCCGGAGCGCTCCAGACTCACATCGGCTTCCCCACCGTATTTCACCGCGTTGTCGATCAGGTTGAGAAAACTGCGTCGCAGGGCTTCCGGCCGGCCCGAGATCAGCGCGCCGTCCGGTCCTTCGAAGCGAGCCTTGCCGCCAGCATCGACGGTATCGTCGCAGAGGCTTTGCAGCAGGGCGCCGAGATCGATCGTTTGCTGCGGCGGCCCCGAGTCCAGGCTGCGCGCCAGGTCCAGCCCCTCGTCGACCAGCGCCTGCATGGCCGCCACGTCCTCCGCCAGCCGGGCGCGAAGCGGCTCGTCCCGGCACTGCTCCAGCCGCAGGCGCAATCGGGTGAGCGGCGTCTTCAAGTCGTGGGTGATAGCGGCGAGGATGCGGGTTCGCTCTTCGATATGGGAGCGCAAGCGTTCCCGCATCCGGTTGAAGGTCCGGGCGGCTTGCCTGACTTCGACAGGTCCCGATTCGTCCATGGAGGAATGTTCCGGATCGCGGCCGAACGACTCGGCGGCTTGAACCAGGCGCCGCAAGGGTTGTAGGACCAGGCGGACGGCGAACCAGGCCACGATCGCCAAAAAACCCGCCAAAATCGAAAGGCTCGTGACGAATCCCTCGGCCCTCGGTTGTCGTGGCGGCGGGAGTTCGCGGCGCGCTTCGATCAGAACCCGTTGTCCGTCGGCAAACCGGACCCGTGCACCGACGGTCCGGGACGGCTGGCAATCGGCCGGTTGGTCCCGGCAGTCAGAGTTTCGGGTTCGCCATGCTGCTTCCACCGCAATCGATGGTCCGGCTGCTTCGCTGAGAGCGGCGGTGAATGAAGGGTCATCCGGGTGCTCCAATCGCAAACGGGCATCCAGGGAGTGCCTGGATGCCCCTTCCCCGGATGACCGATTGCGATTGAACGGCAGAGGTGGCGTCGGCTCCGCCGTTCCCTCCGCAGGTTCGATGCGCCATTGCCCGGACGGCAAGGCCTGGACTGCGGCGAGGCGCTGTTCCGGCGGCAGGGAAGCGAGCAGATGGAGGATATCGGCGATGCGATCGGCCGCGCTTTGTTCCCGAAAGCTGTGCACGATGTGGCTGCGCTCCCGCAATGCCAGGCTCACGGTAACGAAGACCGCCATCAGCACCCCGGCGAGCAGCAGAAGAAACAGCCGGACGGCAAGCGAGCGGGGCGGAAAGGAGACGCTCATGGACACCTCGAAAAACCGTCGCGAGCGCCCCGAGTGCAAGGCGTCCGGAGCACAGGAACCGGAGTGTACGCGGAGTACATGAGGATTCCGAGCACCGCGCAACGCAGCAATCGGGACGCGCAGTAGGTTTTTCGAGGTGTCCTCATGATTCCTGCTCCACCACGGCGGCTAGAACATAGCCCTCGTTCCGCTGTGTTTTGATCAGGTTGGGCGCCCGTGCGTTATCACCCAGCTTCTGGCGCAGCCGGCTGACCCGGAGGTCGATGGAGCGATCGAAGGGATCAGCCTCTCGGCCGCGGATCAGATCCATGAGCTGATCGCGGGTGAGCACCCGGTTGGGATGGGTGAGAAATACCTCCAGCAAGCGGTATTCGGCTCCGGATAGCGCGACTACCACGCCCTGGGGAGAGGTGAGTTGGCGCGTCTGCCCATCCAGGGTCCAGCCGGCGAATCGCCAGCGATGCGCCGAGTCCGAAACACCCCTGTTCGGCAGCGAACGGGCGCGGCGCAGGATATTGCGGATGCGGGCCAGGAGTTCGCGCGGTTCGAACGGCTTGGCGAGATAGTCGTCGGCGCCCATTTCCAACCCCAGCACCCGGTCGATAGGCTCGCCGCGGGCGGTCAGCATCAGTACCGGAAGATCGGAACGCGCGCGCAGGTCGCGGCACAGGCTCAAGCCGTCCTGGCCGGGCAGCATCAGATCGAGGACGATAAGGTCGATTCCGCTGCTTTCCAATATTTCGCGCATCTGCCGGCCGTCGGCGGCCAGACTGACGCGGTAGCCGTGCTGTTTAAGATAGTCGCCGACCAGTAGGCGAATTTCGCGGTCGTCGTCGACGACGAGGATATGCTCTGTGGTTTCCATGGAGGCTTTTTACCGCGGTTGCCGGCGTGAGTCATGGGCTTTTGTATCGTTTTGTATCGCCTGCTGCCGACGATAAAAAATGATACAAAATCACCGCCTGCCGGACACATGTCCGATACATGGCCGGTGTGAAATAGATTCCGAAGACGGCGGGACGGTCCCGGCGGTCTAAACAGAATCGGCTTCGGCCGACGTTTCACAAAACCGGAGGAATCCACATGAAATCTTATCCTAAAGCACTCTTGATCACTCTTGCCCTGCTCACCCCCGTAGCCGCAATCGCCGAGTCCGGAGAAGCCAAGCCTGAATCCGGCGCTTACAACCAGGGTCCCGCCGGTTCGCGGGCGGAGCGGCGGGAGCGCTTCATGGAGGAGCGGATGGCGGAACTGCGCAAGGAATTGAAGCTTACGTCGGCGCAGGAAGCCGACTGGAACACCTGGTCCGCCAAGATCAAGGAAATCAAGGAAAAGAAGAAACAGTCCCGTCCCGACCGCGAGGCCATGAAGAACCTGCCGGCCCCGGAGCGTCTGGAAAAAATGATCGCCCACAATAAGGCAAAACAGACCTATCTCGAAGAAGCCCTGGCCGCGACCAAGACCTTCTACGCCACGCTGACCCCGGAACAGCGCAAAGTCTTCGATGAGCTGACCCCGTTCGGCGAGCGCGCTCACAAATGGAAGCACCACGGCGGCCCGCGTCATCCGGGCGCGAAGTAACGAGCTAATTCTAATTCGGAATCCATGGGCTCGTAGGGCGGGTTAGCGGGCACCCCCGCGTAACCCGCCGAATACCGAAGATCAAACCTTCTCCGCCAACAGATCGATCTGATGAATGATCAAGCCGAGTTCTCCGGCCGTCAATCGCTCGGAGCGTTCCCGGTACCATCGGTCGAGCGAATCCGTGGAGAATTGTCCCGATCTTAGGGCTTCGTCCCGGATCATGTTCAGCAGGGCGGCCAGGCAAACGGCATCGCGGTTGCGATAAATGCGGCGGAGCGGGGTGATGTTCCAGTCGGAGCTGCCGTAGGCGATCGGTTCGAAGCCGGTTTCGCCGAGGACGCGGTGCAGCCGTCTTCCGGAGCGGGCGCCGCCGCTGTTTTCGTCCCATACCCGGCGCTTCTCCATGGAAGCGTCGTACACGGCAAGGATGCGATTTTCGAACTCTGCATCGGCGTAGACCGGAAACAGCGCGGTTTCGCCGTCGTAATTGATGGTGCCGTAAAAGATCCCCCTGGGCCGCAGCCAGCGCGCGATCCGTCCGGCCATGGTCCGGAGCGGCAGAAGATCCATCACCGCGTGGGCAATGACCGCGTCATAAGAGCCGGGGGCTTTATTCGGTTCGAAGTGTCGTAGGTCGCTGCAGACGAAATCCACGGCGATTTCACGGCCGTCTTGCCGGGCGCGGATGCCGGTCGGTTGTGCCGAGACATCCGAACCTCCGTTCCGAAGCAAACCGGCCGTTCTTTCTCGGGCGGTGTCCAAAAGGGTCCGGTCCCGATCCACGGCGGTGATGTGCAAATCGGTTTCGGGGGCCAGCTTCAGAAGCCGCAGCACGGAAGCACCGGTACCGGTGCCGAGGTCGAGGCAGGTCGAGCGCGGTTTGCCCGACAGCCATTGGGCAAACTCGGTTTGGACCTCGCGGTTCAGGCTGCGCTCGTCCAGCGCGAACTTGGCTTCGAGATAGTCGTGGAAAGGAATGTCCACGGTCGCCGGAGTTAAAGCGTCCCGCCGAAGGCCGCCCAATCCCGCTCGTTCTCCCAAAGCTTGATCGTCATCTTTACGCCGTGCAGCGTCACCCGATCTCTGAGCCGTTCCCAGAATATGCGGGCAAAGCGTTCGAGGCTGGGGTTGAGGCCGCGAAAAGGCTCGAGATCATTGAGTACGCGGTCCTTGAACTCTCCGATCAGCGCCATGGTTGCTTGCTCCAGATCCACGATGTCGATCAGATAGCCGTGCCGGTCGAGCTGTTCGCCCTCGATCAGCACTTCCGCCTTGTAGTGGTGGCTGTGCTCTAGGGTTTCGTCGCCCCAGTCCCCGCCGATCAGGAAATGGCGGGCGATGAAGTCGCGGGTGATGGCTAGCTGGTACATCGCGGTTCCTCGGATCGTCAGGTGTACTCGAAAATCGGCTGCAACACCCCAGCCCGCTTGCTGTCGACCAGCTCGAAGGCTTCCTGGCAGGCACTGGGCGCGAAATGATGGGTGATCAAGCGTTCCGCACGGATTTCGGCGAGCCACTCCCAGACGAGGTCGAGCCGCCGCTTCTTGCTCCATCGGCCGGAAAGGCGCGGGTCGATCGTGCTCACCTGGCTCGAAACCAACCGGATGCGCCGCCGGTGAAAATGGCCGCCGAGGTCGAGCGGCGCCTCGCTTTGGCCGTACCATGAACCGACCACGATGCGGCCGTCGAAACCGGTCAGTTCGATGGCCTGGTTCAGAGCGGCCTGATTTCCCGAGACTTCGATGGCGGCATCCAGCCCGTCGGCGCCGTCGTAGAAAAGACACTCTTTAAGCGCCGCGACTTCGCGTTTGACGGTCGGGTTGATGGCCAGGGCCGCGCCCATCTCGGTGGATTTTTGTCGGCGGAACGCGAGAGGATCGGCCGTGATCAGCTCTCCAAGCGGAAATCGGCCGAGCACGGCGGTGGTGAGCAGTCCGACGATGCCCTGCCCGAAAACCATGATCCGCTCTCCGGGCAGCGGCGCCGAATCGAACACCAGATTCAGCGCCGATTCCATATTGGCGAGAAACAGGGCGCGCTCCGCCGGAACCCCCTCCGGCAGGACCAGGCAATCCTTCTTATCGACGACGGCGTAGTTTTGGTGGGGGTGATAGGCGAAGACCCGGCGGCCCAGCCAGTCCCGGTCTTCGTCCGCTCCCACGGCGGCGACTTCCCCGACCAGGGCATAACCGTACCGGAACGGATAGCTGAAGTTTCCTTGCAGACTGCCGATGCTCGTGTCCTGAGGCAGATCCTCGGGCACCTCGCCCCGGAAGATCAGGGATTCGGTGCCAGGGCTGATGGCCGAGCACAGGGCTTTGATCAGTAATTCTCCGGTTCGTGGGGCGGGCAGATCGATTTCCTGCACCGCCACCGATTTGGGGGCTACATGACAAACGGCTTGTACTCGCATCAGACGTATCCGACCGGGCCGAAGGCGATGATGTCGGAACCCAGGACATGGTACTGGCAGTCCGTGATGCTTAAAGGGGCTTGCTCGCCGGAGCGGCACAGATCGTCGATGGCTTTGAGCCCGCCTATGATTTTTGGTGTTATTGTAATCACGCAGTAGTTCACTAAATGATGTTTGAGAAAGGTGCCGATGATCTTCGATCCCCCCTCGACCATGAGGGTGCGGATACCGATTTGGCGCAGTTTCGTCAGGGTTTCTTTCAAGTCGACGCAGCCGTCCTCGCTTGCTCCCACCACGAGAATTTTCGCGCCGGCCGAGAGCAGCGCCTCGCGCTTGGCCGGGTCCGATTCGCCGGTGGTCACGATGACGGGCGGCTTTTTCGACTGCTTCAGAACGCGGCAGTCCGGCGGCGTCCGCAGGTTGCTGTCGAGAATGACCGGCTGCGGATCTTCGCCTTCATAGTAACGGACGTTGAGCTGGGGATCGTCGCTGAGGATGGTGTTGACCCCGACCAGCAGCGCGTCGTGGTGCGCTCTCAGGAAATGGGTGAGCGTCAGCGACTGCCTCGAACTCAGGGCATAGGGAACCTGGCTGTCGACGGCGATGCTGCCGTCGACGCTTTGGGCATAGGTCAGGGTGACGAAAGGGCCGCTTTCCGCCGGGGCATGGGCCAGCGACAGCTGGTCTATCAACGGCTCGATGAATGCGAATTCGCGGTGGAACGGCGTGCTTTCCCGAAATGTCAGCAAATGGGCCAGCTTTTCGGCCTTGGAACGCAGATAGCCGGCATTGTCGTCATGATGGCCGACCTCGATGGGAATGCGCGCCTCGACCTCGATCCCGTATTCGGTGAGTTCGTCGACTTTACGGGGGTTGTTGGTGATGAGCCGGATCGAGCGAACGCCCAAATCCTTGAGCATCAGCGCGGCGACGCCGTAATTCCGTTCGTCAGGCTGATGGCCGAGGCTGATATTGGCCTCCACCGTGTCGAGGCCGCGGTCCTGGAGATTATAGGCTTCCAGCTTTTTGCGGAGGCCTATGCCGCGTCCTTCCTGACGCAGATAAAGCAGTACGCCGCAGCGGGAGCGTCCGAGATATTGAAGGGTGTGTTTGAGCTGATCCCCGCAGTCGCAGCGCCGAGAGCCGAAGACGTCGCCGGTCAGGCATTCCGAATGGACCCGGACGGGGACGCCGCTCTCACCGTTTACGTCCGATTTCACCAAGGCAAGGTGGTCCTTGCCGTGCTCGGTGTAAAGATAAAGGGTGAATTCGCCGTAGCCGGTCGGAATTCGAGTCTTGACGAGGTTCTTCACTACAGGTTTTTTGGGGTTTCGCGGTAAAAAAGGCAAACAGTATAAACACCAATATTGCCGAGTCGATACCGAATAAGTTGTGTGTGCCGGGTTCGGTCGTTCTGTCCGGAAAATGCCGCTGCACCGACGGAGCCCGGCTTGTGCCGAACAAGCCGAGACCGCCCCGCCGGCCACGCCACAGCCGGACCGGGAACGCAAACGCCAGTATATCGTTATTTCTTCCCATAATCCGGGATTAGGCCGACGGCATCGATTCCCGCAATCGCGCAACTTTCGTCGAGATCGGACAAGTCGCCGCTGATTCCGACCGCGCCAACGATCCGATTGTCCGCCGAGCGGATCAGCACACCGCCTGGCACCGGCATGAGCCGGCCATCCGCCACTTCGGTCAAGGCCGTCATGAAATGGGGACGTTCTTTCGCCATTTTACCCAATTCGCGCGAGGATACGCCCATCCCTATGGCTCCCCAGGCTTTGGCCAAGGCGATGGAACCTCGCATGAAAGATGCGCCGTCCTGCCGCTGCATCGTCTTCAAGTGACCGCCTTCGTCCAAAACGGCCACTGCCAGCGGTGCCAATCCTAAGTCCCGCGCTTTTCTGAATGCGCCGTCGATAATGGCATTGGCGATATCGAGTGTCAGAGTGCTCATGGGTTTTCCTTGTTGTATCAAATAAACGCCGGATCTTGGTAATGCCGAGGAGCGGTTGCCGTTCCGCGTCGCCCTCGTCAGAACAATTTTATCCGTCTTTTCCGACATGTCATTCCGCGCGGGATATGTTCGCTCCCTTCGACTCCCATGAAATGGCATCAGTCATCCCGTCGCAGAATTCGGGCAAGTACGAAATCTGACCTACTTGCTTAAGCCGCGGGTCCCCCCGGCATCATTCCGCAGGGTTTCAATACTGCCTGCCAGGCGCGGGTGTGGCGTTGCAGTGCGGCGTTGAAGCGATGCCACAGGCCTTGCTCGGTTGCCGGGTCGAGCGTCGCGGCGTAATAGCTGTCGAATGCTGGCGGGATTTCGGCCCTTTGGCTTTCTTTCAAATGCCTCACGCTTTCGATCAATGGCGATGCGGTTTGATGAAGCCGGCTGATGTAGGATTGCACTTCGCCGGCGTAAAACTTGACGAATACATTGAACAGATACTCGGCCCGCCGGGTTTTTTTGCCCATGGGACACATTCGCCCGGTCGATGCGGTTTGTTCCAGAAGCAGCCCGACCCGGTCCAGATAAAACCCGCTAAGGCTCAGGGCGCGTACGATTTTGCCGCCGGTCTTATCGGTTTGAAGTTCGAAATAGTGCTGTTCGAATTCGCTTGGAGGTATCGAAGGCGCTTCCTCGAGTTTCGCGCCCAGCGAAGCGAGATACCGAATCGGCCTTTCGAAGCGGGCCACGGAAATCTTTTCGCTCCGCAGAAGCGGGGCGGTTGCCGTATCCATGAAGACGCGGAATTCCTTGGCCGCGAAGGTCGCGTTCCAGAATGCCTTGGGTAAATTGTCGGCTTTCGCTTGCCGGAGGGACTCTATCTTGCGGCCGAATTCCGGGTCTTCGCCCGGTCCTCCAAGTCTCGCTTCGCACTCGGAGAGTTTCCGAAACAGATTCAGCTCGTAAAGGAAGCGGCCGCTTTCCCGCTGTACTCGTCCGAGAGAGCTGTTCCGCGCGCTGATTTCGCCGACCAGCCCGCATCGGGTCATTTCGAGATAAGTGATGACGCCGATTCGGATATCATCGATCGGGAGCACGATGTCCCGTAGCCGCGGATAAGGCGGCACGGCGGGCGGTGCAATAGCTTCGTCGATGTCGACCTCGGTCACGTTCGCGAGGCGGTCGAGGTAATTCTCGAACATGGCTTCCGGCGAATCGCCGGAGCAGCCGGGCAATCCCAGTGCGAGAACGATGACGAAAAAACCGATGAAAGATGCTCTAAGACTACGCGCGGGGTTCGATTTCACGGCGCCCGAGCCGACGATGATCTCCATATAAATAAGGCATCAAAGTAGTGAAACAAGTTCTCCTGAAATCGGGGGCGTGGCTCAATCGCCGGAGCGTGCGCTTTATCATGATGCTGGCGGTCTTGACCTTCATTTTCGCCAAGATAGACCGCTCCGCGCTGATAACTCAACTCAGCCGCTTCGATCCCGCCATGGGTGTCGCGATCGTCGGAATCTTCCTGCTCTCGATAGCCGTGTTTGCGCTGCGCTGGTGGTATATCAGCCGTGCCTTGGGAATCTGTGCGCCTTTCAAGGACTTCATCCGTGTCCTCTGGATCAGCCAAAGCGTCAGCGAGTGCGGACCGCCGCTGGTGGTCGGCGAACTCGCGCGGTTTCAATTGATGCGGGGCAGCGCCGAAACCTGGCAGCTCATTATCGGCCAGGTCATAGACCGGTTCTCCGGCAAGATCGTCCTGCTCCTCATGGTGCTTGGATTGACGCCGGTTTACCTGGGGTTGTACAGCGAATTTCCCGGATTTCAGATCGGCTTGTTCGCCCTGATCCTGATCGCTGCGGTGAGCGTCGCCGTGCTCGTCTTCCGAAGATTCTGGCCGATGGCGCAGCTGCATGCCGGCGTCGTGCTCGCCATTTGCAATCCGCTGCGCTCGCCTCGACACTACGGGTTGTCCGTGCTGATCCAGCTACTGCTGGCCGCGAACTTCGCCTTGGCGGCCGTCGGGCTCGGCATTTCCGGCGACGCTCTGACTGTGCTCATGCTCGGGCCGCTGTTATTGCTGGGCGTCAGTTCGCTGCCGGGGCTGGTTTCCGACTGGGGCAAGCGGGAGGCGGCCGCGGTGTTCTTGCTCGCTCCCGCCGGATTGACGCCCGAGCAAAGCCTCGCCGTATCCCTGATCTTCGGTGCCCTGCATCTATTGACGGCCTTGCCGGGAGCACTCTTGCTTCTGCTGGTGCGGCGTCGGGAGACGGTTTCCGTTACCGAGTAGGAGCCTATCCCAGTAGGTGCCCAAAACCCTTCGACAGGCCTGTCCTGAGCTAAGTCGAAGGGCTCAGGGCGAACGGCCTACTGGGATAGGCTCTAAATAGCGCGCTCAAGTTCGGGAGGCATCGTTTCCCGAAGACTCCCGATCAGGAACCAATCCATGACCGCGAGACGGCGTAGTATTCACATCGGACGTCTGCGGCAAGAGAAATGTTCCAACGCTCCGGTCGGGAAGTTTTCCCGTTGCTCGGCTTTGAAACGCCTGTGATATCCTGCGGCGACTATAAGCCTGGAATTGGTTCACCCAAGGTGTTCCCTCGCCGCAACGTACTACCCGCCATCGCCGGCTGCCTGCTGGCTATCGCTTCGTCCCTGACGCCGGCTGCGCCGACTCGGCCTCCTAACGGGCCGGGGGCGACTCCGTCCGAGCCGCCTGCATCGCCGGACGCGGCGGTAGCGAAGCTTCAGACGCTTTCCGAGCTCGACCAGCGATTGAACGGTATATTGTCCGACGCCGTTTCCGCATTGAAGCAAGGGATCGAAAATGGCCCTCCTTTCCTTCTCGAAGAGCGCCGTGATCGGCTCGATAGGCTGGAAAAGCTGATCCGCGATCCTGCCGCGTCCGCGGCTGAGAAATATCGGCGCGTTCAGGAAGCCTACAGGGTCGAGCTCGACTATGCGAGGAGCGTGGAAGCTTACCGGGCTGTTCTAAAGATAGGGAACGACGAACGCCTGGTGGATTTCCTAAGCATCGGTCGCCTGGCGCTCTATTATCAAACCCTGGATGGCCACGAATCGGGCATCTGGCGCAACGATCTGCGGCGCTGGCAGCGGCTGTCCGGCGAGGAGAACGAAGCGATCGCCCGCGGGCTGCGCACGGCGCGCAAGCTGGAACCTCCGCAACTGATGGTGCTGCCGCTGCCGGGGCCCAAGTCACCGTGAGGCCGCTTTGCGTGCTCCGCGTCCTGGGAATTGCGGCCGCCTGTGCGGTGTTCGGGGTTTTTCTTCCGTCCGCCCTGGCCGCACCCGAGGCGAAAGCCGAACAGCCGGCCCCGCCGTCGGAAGTGGAGGCTGAACTGATGACGGTGCTGGCGGCCAAGGAGGAATTGTTCTTAAGCATCCGCGAGAGCGCCGCGAATCTCAAGCCCTATTATGTGCAGCAGGTTCTGGCGGGCGATCCTTCGCACCAACGGGAACTGATCGACCGGCTCGCCGATAGCCGCCATATGCCGAACGCCGACGAACTGACGCAGCTGTTCGCCAGCTTGCAGAACCAGCTCGACGCCCTGGGCAGCATCGCAAGCTTCCGGGCTCCGGTTTACGCACCGAGCGGGCAGGCAGCCGAGAAAGAAGTGCTTCGTCTGGGAGGATTCAGCTTCCTCTCCGAAGGACGTTACCTGGTTTATTCACCCGAGGTCGACCGCTTGATCGAACTGCCCAGGCAGCCGGCCCCGAACCTCCTCGATTTGGCTCGGGAGTATGCCCGCGTGGAGGCGCCGTCGCTGGCGCCGGTGGCCATCGATCCCTCGGCTGGGCAAACCTTGCAGTTGTTGGTGCAGGTTCCGACTCTGCGCGAACGCATAGCCCAGGGGGGTGTCGTCGGCTACCTGATCCTGGTGCTTGCGGGCGTTGCCTATGTGCTTGCCGCCTACCGCTTCGTCGAGCTGACGCGGATCGGGCAGCGTATCCGAAACCAGCTACAGTCGTCGCGACCCCGGCTCGACAACCCTCTGGGTCGGGTGCTCGCGCGGCTCGAACAAGCGAACACGAACGAGGAGGAGGTCCTGTACCTGACCGTGGAAGAGGCATTGACCGGCGAACAGGCACACTTGGAGCGGGCTCTGCCTTTCCTGAAATTGGTGGCCGCCATTGCGCCGATGCTGGGCTTGCTCGGCACGGTGACCGGCATGATCAAGACCTTCCAGGCGATCGCCCTGCATGGCTCGGGCGACCCGAAATTGATGTCGGGCGGGATTTCGGAGGCCTTGGTCACTACCGTGGAGGGGCTGGTTACCGCCATTCCGATCCTGCTGTTGCACAGCCTGCTGCTGGGGAAGAGCCAGACCCTCGCCGCCTTGCTCGATGCGCATGCCTCGGCCGCGCTCGCGGCTCGCCTCGAACGGCGGAATGCCCCGGCGGATGGGGATATTCCGCCGAAGAACAGGGTCTAATTTGCCCACGAAGAGGAGGCACGATGGGCGGCCGGGTTTTCGAAACTTTCTTGAGCTTTCTTCATAAATCCGAGCAGCACGTCGAAGATCTGATGGATTTGGGCGGCCCGGTGATGTGGCCGTTGCTGGCCGTCTCCCTGCTGCTGTGGACCTTGGTCTTGGAGCGCTACTGGTTCTTTCTCCGCACATTGCCCAGGTTCTTGGAGCGACGTGTGCCGCTTGTGCGTTCCCCCGCCGCGGTGATCGAGATGAAAATTGCCCTGCGCCGCCATCTGCGCCTGATCAGGACCCTTTCCGGCATTCTGCCGATGTTGGGCCTCTTGGGCACGGTGACCGGCATCATCGAAACCTTCGACCTGATCCGCGTATTCGGCAGTGCGGAAACGCGCATCGTCGCGCGAGGCGTCTCCCAGGCGCTGATCACAACACTGGCGGGCCTGGTGATGGGACTTTTCGGCGTGGGGGTCGGCTACAACCTCAACCGCCGCGCTAGGGCCTTCGAGCGCCGCTATGCCGACCGTTTGCGGCAGCCATGAGAAAACGCAGCCTGTTCACGCGCCGCACCGACGGCGGCGACGAAAGCGCCGATGCGATCAACCTGACGCCGCTCATCGATATGGTGTTCATCCTGCTGATCTTTTTTCTGGTGACGACCTCCTTTATCCGCGAATCGGCGGTGGCGGTTCAGCGTCCCAAGGCCGCAACGGCGGTGCCGCAGCAGAATGCGGCGGTGATCATCACCATCACCGCCGACGAACAAATCTGGCTGCACGATGCTTCCATCGACATACGCCTGTTGCGCGCCCGGCTCGAACAACTGGGCCTCGCCAATCCGGCCCAAGCCGCCATCATTCTGGCAGACGCCCATACCAGCACCGGCTTGCTGGTCAAAGTGATGGATCAGCTGCGCCTCGCCGGTTTCGTCAACATTTCGGTCGCGGCCAGTACGGCTCCAGACACGCCATGAAAACCTCCCTTGCCGGGATCTCGAGCCGCTCGAGATGGGTCCTGGCCGGAGCCTTCGCCGCGGCGGCGGTCATTAATCTGGCCTTGCTGTTATTGATAGGCGCCCTGATCAGTTACCGTGAGACCAGGCTGATATCGACGCCCAATCCGCAGCCGGTCGATTTCATTCGCATCATTCCGAAGACCGAGGAGTCGAAACCGGTTCCGCCGCCCGCGCCCAAGCCGATGACCGAGGTCGCGCCGGAGTCCCGGCCGTCGACCGGGCGCCCGCCATCCGGTCCCGCCAAGCCTTCCGGCAAAGCGCCGGCGCGCGGGTCCGGCCGTACCGGCGCCCCCAAGCCTCGGAAAGCGCCGGCCCCTGCGCCGGGCGTACCGGCCCCTCGGCTGGATATTCCCGAACAGGGCACGGGCGCCCCGCTTAGCCCTGTGCCGGGCTCCGACTCACGCCTTACGGCACCCCCTGGGCAATGGAATCCGGAAAAGAAGCCGACCGGAGAGGGGAATGGCTCGACCGGCGAAGGTGGTTCCGGCGCCGGGGATCTGGTCGTACTCTCCCGTGTATTGCCGGAATATCCGCCCCGAGCCCGCGCGCAAAAAATCGAGGGTTGGGTGCGGATCGAGATCGACGTCAGCCCTTCGGGTACGGTGAGCGCGGCGAGGGTGGTGGCGGCCAGCCCCGAGCGGGTATTCGACGAGGCCGCGCTCAAGGCGATCCGGCGGTGGCGCTTCAAGCCCGCCTTCAGCGAAGGCCGCGCCGTGGCCCAGCGCGCCACGCTCACGATGAAATTCAGGCTCGAGGAGCGCTGAAGGGCGATATCCCGAATGTAGGCGGTTTCACCTGCTCGTGCGATAGCTTGGATTCTCGACGCGAGTCGAACACGCGCCGGCCGATCAGCGGCGACGCGGGTACCGAAAAGAGTCCCTTACCGGATGTAGGGGGTACGGCATGTTATTGTTAATGAATAAGAAGGCTCTTATACTCGAATCCGGCATCCGATTTGAAGAACAAACGCGGATCGCTGAATCAAAATCTCTAGGGAGTCCGATGTTCCCGCCAGAAGCCAACGGAGGCAAACGATGAAAACACGCATCACAATAACAACATTCACCGCACTGTTTTTGTCCTTGGGAGCGACCGCGGCATTCGCCGAAAAAATCAAAATGCCGAAAACCAAGGTCAGCATGGAAAAATGCCTGGAGGCGGCGCTGGCCAAGAAAGACGGAGAGGTCGTCAAGCTCGAGTTCAAGAAGGAGCGTGGCGCCCCTACCTATGAATTCGAGATCGCCGGCACGGACGGCAAGGACTGGGAATACGAATGCGACGCCAACACGGGAAAAATTACCGAGGAGGAACAGGAAGTCGATAGCGCCGACGATCCGCTGTTCAAGGCCAAGATGAAGATCAGCGAAGAGGAGGCCAAGAAGATCGCCCTCGAAAAGCATCCGGGCGAGATCGTCGAGACCGAGTACGAGATCGAGTCCAACGGCGATGCGTCCTATGAATTCGACATCAAGACCGCGGACGGAAAGGAACTGAAGATGGAGGTCGATGCGGCGACCGGCAAGATCGTCGAGGACGACGAAGAAGAGATTTACCAGATCGGCAAAGAGTGACACTTTCCGATCCGACCCATCCTCGAACGGGCTCCGCGGAGCCCCTTTTTTTGCCCTCAGTACATCGAAAGCTTGAACCGGTTCTGCTTCAGGACCGGCTGCGAAGTGATTTGTCGATGGCCGAACAGGTAGCGTTCGGCGGGACAAATCGCGCGCAGGCGGATCGACTCCGCCAAGGGCGGATAGGCAATGGAAGCGGACCGATCCCAGGCCGGCCACTGTGAAAACAATTCGCGCCAGACTTCCGGCTGCCGGCGGCGCAGCATATGGATCGGATCGAAGCCGTACCAGGTGGCCGGCGGCTCGATCAAGCGGATGCCGTATACCCTCGCGAGCTGCCGCATTTCTTCCTGGCAGCGGTTCACACGATCGAACAGCACCGGCCACGCGATTCGGTGCGCCGGGAAGAAAGTCCTGCGCAACAATTCGAACTTCCAGGGATTAAGCCGTTCGACGCTTTCCAGCGGCAAGGCCATCAAGGCGATTTCGGCGCGTTGCTCGGCCAGCCGGCTCAGGCAGGCTTCGACCCAGGCGAGCAGCTGCGGAACGGTGACGCCGTAAACCAGATCGTTGCCGATATCGGTCACGGCCGCGAACGGTGGAAGACTGTCCGAACCGTGTTTCCGCAGAGCGGTCCACAGCCCGCACCGGACGATGCCGGGAAGCGTTCGGCCCAGCATCCGGCTCCAGAGCCCGTAAGATCGGCCATGCCCGAACGCCGCCAGCACGTCCAAAGGCTCCCGCAATCCCGCTCGCAGACCGTTCACGACCAAGGGAAAGGCCCGTGCGAGATTGCTCGCTCCGATCAGGATCACGGGCCGAGTCGGCTGCTTATCGACTTTGACAGTCATGTTTCTATCGCTGCGGGCACTCGGGCGATTTGGCTTGGGCATCAGTCTGAGCGGATTTGTCACGCGACGTAACACTGGACTGCGTAAAATAACCGGTTACGAATTTGACGGCATCAGCGACTTAAGTCTTTCGAACATCCGCGATGAAAAAAACAGCCTGCCTGAATGTCCTCCTGATATTTCTGATTCTCTCGACGCCCTTATCTGCTTCGGCCAAATCGAGCCGGAACCCAGGATTGGACCGGATTCGCCACATCGTGGTGATTTATCTTGAGAACCACAGCTTCGACAATCTCTACGGACTGTTTCCGGGAGCGGACGGATTGGCGAATGCGCCGGAGGAAACGATGCGGCAGACCGATCGTCAAGGCGGGGTCTACGCCACCCTGCCCAGGGTAATGAATACCGAAAAGAAGCCGCCTGTGCCCGACGAGCGCTTTCCTTCGGATTTGCCGAACCGTCCGTTCGAGATCAGCCAGTATGTTGCGATCGATCAAAAAATCGGCGATCCGCTACATCGATTTTATCAACACCAGGCCCAAATCAACGGCGGGCGCATGGATCGTTTCGCGGCCGTGTCGGATGCCGGCGGCCTGGCCATGGGGTATTACGACGGCCGCAAGCTTCCGTTGTGGGAGTACGCAGAAAAATACACGCTGGCGGATCGTTTCTTTCAGGCCGCTTTCGGCGGGTCGCTCTTGAATCATTTTTGGCTGGTCTGCGCCTGTACGCCGCATCACGACGACCCGCCGGCCGAATCGACCGTCGTCTTGAACGAGAAAGGCGAGTTGATCAAGGACGGCGTGTTTACGCCCGACGGCTATGCCGTGAACACCATTCAGACGATGCAGACGCCTCACAGTCCGAAGATCACCGATCCGCGCCGGCTTTTGCCGCCGCAAACTTTTCCCACGATCGGCGATCGCCTGTCGGAGAAAAAGATTTCATGGGCGTGGTATTCCGGCGGCTGGAATGACGCGATCGCAGGGAAAGCCGACGAAAGTTTTCAGTACCATCATCAGCCATTCGCGTATTTCGACCGCTACGCCCAGGGAACCCGCGAAAGGGCCAGGCATCTCAAGGACGAAACGGATTTATTGAAGGCCATCGAAAAAGGAAATTTGCCGGCGGTTTCCTTTTATAAGCCCATCGGAGCCCATAGCGAGCATCCCGGCTATGCCGATCTTCTGGCCGGGGAGATGCAGGCGGTGGCGGTGATCCGCAAGATCGAACAAAGCCGGCTCTGGCGGAACAGCGTGATCATCGTCACTTACGACGAATACGGCGGGTTTTGGGATCATGTCCCGCCACCTCCGGGTGACCGCTGGGGACCGGGCAACCGCGTGCCGACCATTGTCATTTCCCCGTTCGCCAAGCGCGGGTATGTCGATCACACCTTCTATGACGGCACATCGATCCTGAAATTCATCGAAACCCGGTTCGATCTGAAACCGCTGGGCGAGCGTGACGCCAAAGCCAACGACTTGCTGAATGCGCTGGATTTGTGATCGCTTAAAGTTCTATCGGCGCCGCGCCGGTGTATAGGCCGAAATAAGCTCTTGTAGATCGGCAATCCATTGCCGACACATCCGTTGCGTCGGGAAAGGATTCCCGACCTACTTGGCGACACAGATTTGTAGGTCGGCAATCCTTTGCCGACGATTCGTCGTGTCGGGAAAGGTCGCGACTAAAGCGACGTTTGCGTTGCGATTGGGAAGGGATTCCTGTTAGGCAAAGGCTAACAGGATCGAGAATGGGCTTTATTTTCGCTGCGCTAGTTCGTCCAAGCGCATTTTGGAATCCCGAACCGGTCGCAAGGCTTCCATCAGGATCTCGGCGCTGGCTTGCAGCGCCGCTTCCCGCTCCCCCAAGGCACCAATCTCGATTCTAAGCTGTTCGATCAGCCGGTCCTTTTCGTCCGCGTAGGGTTTCCCGAAGCGGATTCGAAACCATTCTCGGGCTTTCTCGAGCAAGCGCTCGAAATCCGCCTCGGTGAAAGCCTCCTCGGAAATCCAGCGTTCCATCTCGACCAGAGGATCGATCAGTTTGCATCCGAACTGCCGCTCGTAGCTCGATCTGAGGAATTCCGCGAGTTGGCGGGTCTTTTCGTCCGACCCGCGAGCGTTCGCCAGCAACTGAACGATCGTGCTGTCGGGACTTTTGATAGGCCGTTCGTAGCGTCGCTCGTAAATGGCTTCCAGCGTCGTGCAAATCTCTTTTAAATCGATTTCCGGAAATCCCTTGACTTCGAGATCCCGATAAAGCATTTGAATCGTATCGAACGGAAAAGCGCTGAACCGTTTGAGATAGGTTTCGATCTGGGATTCTATGGACTCGCGTGTCGGCGTTGGGACGAATGGCGCGTGCTCGGCCGCAGGCGCATCGTTCTCCGTGCTTGGCGGACGATCCGGGTTGCCGTCAGCGTCCGTGACCGGCGGTTCCGGTGCCTGCCGGGACAGATCGGTTTCCACCTTGTCCCAGTAGCGGCTGAAGTTCGATGCATCCCCTGTGGCCGGCAGCCGTTCCCGAATGACTTCGGCAATCTGTTTGATGGCCCAGCTCGCCGGAGAACTCGGGTGGGTCTGCGTCACCGGCGTCTGCAAGCTCACGGCATCCAGCAGAGCCTCATCGAGCGGCACATAGCCGAGATAATCGACGTTCAAGCCCAGGTAGTTCTTGATCGCGCCCCGAAAGCGGTTGAACACCTCCAGGCTGCTGGCGCGGTCTTTGGTCATGTTGACCAGCACGTGAAAATCGATCTCGGCCTCGCGGTTTTTCAGGATCTTGATCAGCGAGAAGGCGTCGGTCAGCGACGTGGGCTCCGGCGTGATCACCAGAATCGCCGTGCCCGCCGCCAGCAAGAAATCCTGCACGTTGTTTTCCACGCCGGCCGGCGTATCGATCAGGATGTAGTCGTAGCTCGAATCCAGATCGGCCAGGCCGAGAATCAGCCGGTGCCTTTGTTCCGGTTCGAGATTGGCGCACTCCGCGATGCCGGATGCGGCGGGAACGATGTGGAAATTCTCGCGGTAGCGGAGTATGACGTCGTCCAGACGCTTTCGCCCCTTCAGGCAGTCGGCGAGAGTGGCTTCGGGATGTACGCCCAGCAGCACATTGACGTTGGCGAGACCGGTATCGGCGTCGAACAGACAGGTCTTTTCCGCGTGCTCCGACAGCGCGCAGGCCAGATTGACGGCCAGATTGCTTTTGCCGACGCCGCCTTTGCCGCTGGTGATGGCGATGACACGAGCCATGAGTGAGGGGGCCTTTTGGGGTTTTCGATCTTAAAAGTGTAGCCGTGGATGAATGCCGGTGTGACGCTTTCAAATCGGTTTTCGAAACGAGTTCTATGCAAGGTGGAGCGGCGGTAGTAACCTAGTTCCGCTCCGATGGAGCCTTTTGGCGTGCTTCGGTTTGCCGCGACCCGGTCGATGACCGGAACGGATATTTTCATGGACGTTACAGGGAGTGTGACATGGCCCCTCGGTCGCTGTTTTTGCCAAGAAGGGTTTTTTTGCGATCTTTTTCCGTTCCCGGTTTTTTCGGAGGAGCGGGGCGATGAGCGGTCACGGCGCTTTCGCGTCGAACTGCTTTCGAGCGAGGCTTGCGCGCTTTGGCACCGGACAAGGGGGTATCGTCGAGGACCGCCGGGCATGCGGTCGCTCGCGCGGAAGTTCCGCCGCGGCGTTTCTACCGGAATTGGCTTGCAGGGAGGGTGAACCTAGCCGAAACATGTGTCTCCGCTTAAATCGATCGCCATCACTTTTTACGAGGTAGCAAGGCGATGGCAATCGAATTCATGAGTGAACAACAAGCTGTCGATACCGGATCCGGACCCGCGCGGCTGGACGGGGATGCCATCCTGGACTTGCGCATCCGCAACGCGCGGATCGAAAGCCTTGCGCTTCACATCTTCGAGCAGTCCCGGCTGCTCTCAGCATTTCTCGAAGGACGGGCATGTTTCGACGTGCCCGACACGCTGGCGCGCATCTGCGGGACCGGTCCCGTAGCCTATCAAATGAGCGCCGTGCAAGGCCTCGAATCGGCTTTGGACTGCCGTCCGACAGCCTGGATTCAGGCGATGCGGCGGGTGATGTGCTGCGGCGAGTGGATCGCGAGCCATTCGCTGCACATTCATTTGCTCGCCGCACCGGATTTCCTTGGGTTTTCGAGCCTCGCGGAAATGTCTCGGGATTTTCCGGACGAAGTGCGCCGCGGACTGCGTCTGCATAATCTGGGTTGCGAGTTGATCCGCCTGTTTCACGCCTCGTCTTCCCGCGCGGCGGGAGTCCGCATCGGCGGATTTCACCATGCGCCGTCCAAGGCCCAGGTCAGGCAATCGGTCGAGCGGCTGCGCGCGGCCTTGCCGGAAGCGGAGTCCTTGGTGGCTTGGACGGGCGGCATCGATCTGCCTTCCAGCGAACAAGCGTTCATCAACGTGGCCCTGCGGCATCCGGACGCGTACCCGATGTGTGGCGGCACCATCGTTTCCAGTACCGGCTTGGACATAGCCGTCGAGAGTTTCGAAAGGTATTTCCAAGTGCACCGGGATCCGCATTCCAAGACCGATTATTCATTGATCGAGGGAAGGCCTTATCTCGCGGGGCCCTTGGCGCGGCTGAACCTGAACCGGGACCTGTTGCCCGGTCCGGTGGCCGAGGCTCTGCGCAAAGCCGGCATCGCTTTTCCCAGCCGAAATATTTTCCACAGTATCGTGGCGCGAGCGGTGGAGGTGTATTTCGCCATAACCGATGCCATTCGCCTGCTGGACGGCTATGAGCCGCAGGCATCGTACGTCGAGGCTCGAACTCGTGCCGGGACCGGATTCGCCTGTACCGAAGCTCCGCAGGGCATTCTCTGGCACTGCTACGAAGTCGATGCCCAGGGTCGCGTGATGCGCGCACGGATCGTTTCTCCGGCCATGCATAACCAGGCGTGTATCGAGGAGGATCTTTTCGGAGCGCTGCAATCGTTCGGCCCGGAAAGAACCGATGAGGAATTGCGGCAGTACGGAGAGCGGGTGATCCGCAATTACGATCCGTGCATCGCCTGTTCGAGCGATTTTCTCGATCTGAATGTAGTACGATCTTGAGCCTGTTCGTTTTCGGAGCCGCTTTCCCATGCCCAACCATGTACAGCTCGTCGCGCGGCGGAGCTTTTTCCTGCTCCTGTTTCTCGTCCTGACCGGTTGTTCTTCCGCTTATTACAGGGCGGCGGAGTCGCTGGGCTTTCACAAGCGCGACATTCTCGTTCACCGCGTAGAAAAGGCCCGCGACAGCCAGGAAGAGGCCAAGACACAGTTCAAGAACGCGCTGGATCGGTTTACCGCGCTCACCGGCTTCAAGGGCGGCAGCCTGGAAGAGAAGTACCGGGAGCTCGACGCCGAATACGAGCGCAGCCGGGCCAAGGCGGACGAGGTTCGGAAACGGATCGACGACATCGAGGACGTTTCGGAAGCCTTGTTCGACGAATGGGAAAATGAACTCTCCCAATACCAGAACCCGTCGCTCAAGCGCAGCAGCCAGCAAAAGCTCACGGGGACGCGCCGGCGCTACGATCAGCTCATCGCCGCCATGAAACGCGCCGAATCCAAAATGGAGCCGGTATTGCTGACGTTCCGCGATCAGGTCCTATTCCTGAAGCACAACCTCAATGCCCAAGCCATCGCCTCGCTCCGGGGCGAACTCGACAGCCTCCAAACCGATATTTCGGCGCTCATCAAATCCATGGAAGCGTCGATCCGGGAGGCGGACGAGTTCATCAAGTCGGTCGGCGGTCCCGCCTGACAAGACATTGAGTCTGTCCAGTGGGCCGTTTGCCCTGAGCTTGTCGAAGGGCCTGTCCTGAGCGTGTCGAAGGGTTCGAGGGCCTGCTGGTACAGGGTCTTATTGATACCTGTTGCTACGTCTTCGAAGGAATCCGTTGCGTGCGTCCGACAGCAAAACCGGTTATTCCCTAAAGAACGGCCGTCCTCGGGGTGCGATAGATCTACGGTGAAAGTCGGAGAGTTTCATGGAGTGTCTTCCCATCGATAATTTGACTCAATCCGACTCTTGACTGGTATAGGATGCTGCCGACGATAGGAGGCGCATCGGTCGCGATCGATGGGTTCATGCCGGACAATCCCTGTCCGGCACCCTATGGGCGGCCTCGCCACGCTACGCTGTCCCGCTTCGCTCGCGAGTCCGGGGCAGCCCATCCCTGGCCTGCCCGCTCATCGCGTTGCGCCTCGCCCTGCCGATCTGTCACGTTGTTCAGATCGATGCGCTTCACTTTGTTCAGCACATCCTATGCCCTGAAGCTCGCAGGTTTGGATAATCTCAGCTAGAGCGTTTTCCGGATCGGTGTAAGGGATTCGGATATGTAGGTCGGCAATCCCTTGCCGACGTATCGGCTCGGCGAAGGGCTTTGTCGGCAAGGGATTGCCGACCTACGTTCTCCCCTCCTGGAACGAATTCGTACACTGGGATGGAAAACGCTCTAAGTACATTCCGCAAATATTTGCGGAATCTCGACAGATTGGCTTGATTGGCGGGGTTGTCCTGCAGGTTGCCTATGCCGCAAGACTTCCCTGAATGTACTTAGTGTAGGGCGCATTAGCTTTAGCGTAATGCGCCGAATGGAAGGTTCCCATGCGGCGGCGGGTTGTCGGGGCACTACCCGGATGACCGTTTGCGATTGGGATACGCTATTCCGCCCTACATAGGTTATATGGGCTGCTTTTACTTAAGAAACCTCCACCAGCGGAAGTTCGACCCGGATGCGGGCGCCCTGTTCGTCCTGCCGCGGTTCGATGCTTTCGACTTTTCCCTGGTGATTGGCCACGCACTCGCTCACGATCGCCAGCCCCAAGCCGGCACCCTCGGTGTCGGTCATGTGGGCCGCCTTGCCTCGAAAAAACGGCTCGAATATCCGCGTACGCTCCGTGGTGTCTATTCCGGGACCGTCATCTTCGACCTCCAGTTGCATACCGGTTCCCAAGTCACGAAGAATGATCCGGATCTTGCCCCCTTCCGGAGAAAACTTGATGGCGTTGGAGAGCAGATTGTCGACAATCGTCCGCACCTGGTCGGGAACACCGAGGAATTCGACAGGCTGGATCAACTCCTTGATGGTGAGGGACTTCGCATTTAGGGAGTCCCGATAATCTTCGATCACCGATGCCAGCAACGTCTTCATGTTCACCGCGTCCTTCGGTTGCGGCGATGGATTGTCCTTGACCTGGCCATAGTGGAGCGACTCATCGAACAGGTTTTGCAGTTTCTGAACGTCCTGGCTCAGCCGCGCCAACAGGTCGCGTTGCTTCGGATTCAACGCCTCGGCCATAAGCAGGCCGGTGCTTTCGAAAATGCCGGAAAGCGGCGTTTCGAATTCGTTCGAGACTTTGCTCATGAACTGTTGCTTCGACTCTTCCCGACCCAGCAAACGGGTGCGCAGCCAGTCGAGCCGATCACCGAGAAGCCGAAGGTTTTTCGGTCCGGTAACCCGGATGGGTTTGCCGAAGTCTCCCGCTCCCAGTCTTCGGATGGATTCGTCCAGTTGCCGGACCGATCGGGTAAACACGGCCAGCAGACCCGAGCCGAAGCCAACGCAAATGAGCAACAGAATGCCCAGAATGGCCCCCTTGACCAGAAGGTCCTGCCGAACCGCTCGATCAATTCGGCTCAAACCGTCCTGCCAGAACCCGTCCACGGCATCCTCCAACCCGTAAAAGGTTTCGTCTATCGACAACCTGGCTTTAGCCTCGGCCCCAAAGTCGGCGATTCGGTCATAAAACCGTTTTTTCTTTTCCGATAACTCGTTGACGAGAGGCGTCAATTTATCGTCGTCTTCGGCCCTGAAGAGTTTGTCCAATGCCTGCTCGACCGATGCATGAATGTCTTGCAGCGCAGCAGGCAGGGGCGTAACGCGATCGGCAAGTCCGCCGAACCCGCCGTGGCTTTGCACGAGCACGAGCCCGAGAGCGCTAAGGCCGAGGAGCGCCGCAAGCACGAGACGCCATCTGGTCCGCACGGGTTTTCCGGATTTGTGTACCTTGCGCACTTCTCCGGGCACCGAAACCCGATCCTTCCAATAATCCTGATCTTGCACCACCATAGGACACTCCTTGAGCAGTAAGTCCTGAGAGAGTTCAGTGACGGAAAATTGACACTAAACGGGTGTAAAGGTCAACCTGTCGTACCGAGTGCCCGTGACACGGGCACTTCGAACGGAAAACTTCAGGGCCGTTTTTGTCTCGGCGGCGAAATACTGTCGATATCCGGCTTGCCGGCGAACTGCAAGACACAGTCAGACCTTTGTTGTTTGCTTCTTGAAATGAAAGAAGCCAAATTCAAAAAAGTAAACGCCTGACCCTAGAGCACTTTCCGATTCGGTATCAGGGAGCCCGATAGGTAGGTCGGCAATCCCTTCCCAATCGCAAACGGTCGCTTTAGTCGCGACCCTTCCAATCGCAAACGGGAACTTTGGGAGCACCAAAGTCCCCCTTCCAATCGCAAACGGCCGTCCTGGGAGCGCCAGGACGCCCCTTCCCACAAAGTCCTTTGCCGAGCCGATAAGTCGGCAAGGGATTGCCGACCTACGTTCTTCCCGCCCGACACGAATCCGTACACCGGGATGAAAAATACTCTAAAGAGCCAATGGTAAGCGGCGCGGTGTAAGTCCGACCAAATGGGACATCACCACCCAAACCTTCCCCGCAGGCGCATAAACCGACGCAAGGCCATTGCCTCGCGCCGGGAAGCGGACGGGTTCATCAAAACCGTCAATGCGCCGAGGTGACCGATGCGCGGGATCCGGGATCGGCGTATTTCGCCACGCTGGAGCCGACGGTCGCCCGCTTTTTCAGCAAAATTTCGCTCACGTTGGAGCCGATCATCTTAGCCAGTTCTTCCGTGGGAAGGTCGTTGGCATCGTCGCCGAAGGGATTCTCGATTTCTTCCGCGATCAGCTCCAGGCTGCCCAGAACGAAGAACACGAAAGTAGTGAACAGGATCGTCCAGTACCCGAATTCGTGCACGAAGCAGAACGGCATGGTGACGATGTAGACGAAAATGAACTTCTTGATGAAAAGGCTGTAGGAGTACGGGATCGGCGTTTTCTTGATGCGTTCGCAGGCGCCGCAGATGTCCGTCAGCGAGGTGAGTTCGCTGTTGATGTTCAGATAATGTACTCCGGCGAGATCTCCGCCCCGGTGCAGTCGGTTGATTTCCCTGAACAGGCTGTTGGCGATAAGATTCGGCCGGTGCACGCCGGCCGGTCGGCGTTGCAGCGGTTCGGCATCGCGGAGATGCTCGTTCAGCACCGAGGCATAAGCGGCAATATGTTTGGCGATGATGAGTCTGGACGGATGGTTTTGTCGAAGGAATGCGTTGCACTTCAGCGCCAGATTGCGGGACGTATTGACCAAGGTTCCCCACTGCCGCCTGCCTTCCCACCAGCGCTCGTACGCCGTGTTGGTTCGAAAAACCAGCAGCAGCGAGATGACGAAGCCCAGTAGGGAGTGAACCAGATTCGTGCCCTTGAATTCCTCGGGCAGCAGATCGCGATCGATATAGGCTATGGCCGCGGTGAATAAGGCGACCGAACTCATGGCCGGCAACAGCCTTCTGAACGTGTCGCTTTTATGAAATTTGAAAATGAGGCCCCACCACGATTTGGGGTTGTAATTGATCACGCTGAACTCCTAAGCGGCTTTCGATCTCGGGAGTGAATTGCCGAAGTGGATTATTAAATGATGAAAACAGTCAAGACGCTATGGCATCTGCTGCGGGAAATGACCGGCGACGATGCCTATGAAAAGTATCTGGCGCATTGGCGTGTCCACCACGCCGGCGAGGGCGGGGAGCCTTTGAGCCGCAAAGAGTTTTTTAATGCCGAGCTGCATCGGCGATGGAGCGGCGTCAAACGCTGTTGCTGACGCGGCGGCGCATCCCGCCTTCGCAGGCGGGATGCCGAAAGATGCGGTGGCAGTTATATCCGGCTCTTGATCCGTTCGTAGGCGCTTCTTACTTCTTCACCGAGCATTTTGACGCTGGTCCAGACATCTTCCGAGGCGTCTTTGGCTTCGTCGGCGACTCCGGCGAGCTTGCTCTTGAACTCTTCCAGCTTTTCTTCCGTCTTGTTCCACTCTTCCTGAGCCTCGAGTTTCGCCAAGTTGAGCTGCACCCGCAGTTCGTCCCGTTGCTGAAGTAAGCCGTCCCGAAATTTTTCCAATTCTTCTTTAATGTTCATGATGATTTCCTCAATGTTGGTTCGCCTTGATCTCGCACATACAAGGCCTCCTCCGATTTCCTTGGTTTGACTTAAACGGCGCGGTATTGCGAGGATTCGTCACAGCAAGCTGTACGAACGCATGGTAACAATCTTGAACGGAACTCTTCCAGTCCATCATTGTTTTGCGTCCGATGGAGTCCTGTCGGACTTCCCTCAATAGCTGCAACCCGGATGGACCGCGGAATCCTTCGGCAAACTCCAGGCCACGGCCCGTCAGGATGGATCTTCATGCGGCCTCGATGCGCCGTTCTCCCCAGGCGTGCTGCTGGAAGACGGCGCGCAGTCTGTCCCAGTCGATGACCAGTTCGCCGCCGGCTGCCTTATGCTGTTGTTCCCAATTGATCAGAAGATCCAAGCAGGCATGATCGATATACGTCAGTTCGTGGAAATTCACGTGCACCTGAGCGTCGGGACGGACCCGCTCCAGGGCCGCCGCGAGCTTCGGCAGACGGATGAAGGTTGCGGCGCCTTTGAGGTGGATCGTGGTCCGGCCGCTCGCTTTTTTCTCTTCGACCGCAACTTCCAGATGCGAGAAGGTATACAGCAATCGGGCCAACGCCAGAGCGATTCCGACAGCAATGCCGGTCAGGAGGTCCACCACTACCACGGTACCGAGGGTCGCCGCGTATATGCCGGCTTCCGCCCGGTCGGTGCGCCACAGTGTGCGCATGGCTTTGGGATTCATCAATTTGACGCCGGTGTAGACCAGCACCGCCGCTAGGCTGGCCACCGGAATCAAGCTCAGGACGCCCGGTAGAAGGGTGATGAACACCAACATCCAGACGCCGTGCAGGATCGTGGACAGCCGGGTTCTCGCACCGGCCAGCACATTGGCGGAACTGCGGACGATCACGCCGGTCATGGGCAATACACCGGCCAGTCCGCACAGGATGTTGCCGACGCCCTGGGCGGCTAGTTCCCGATCGTAGCGGGTACGCGGCGCATGCCGCTGCATAGAGTCCACCGCGGTGGCGGTCAGCAGCGATTCGGCGCTGGCTACGAAGGCCAGAGACAGGCCCGCGAGCCAAATCGCCCGGTCGGAGAGAGCTCGAAGATCGGATCCGCTGGGCCAGCGTAACGCTTCCAGCAGATTGTCGGGGACCGGCACGTACTTGAGGTCCGCCTGCAATATCGCGGCGCAGGAGGTGCCGACCACGACGCCGAGAAGGGGAGCCGGCAGCAGCTTGAGCTTTTGCGGCGCGAGCCTGTTCCACAAGAACATGGTTACGATGGTGAGCAGCCCGATCAGGGCCGCCGGCCGGTGAACCGTTTCGGAAATTCCTTTCCATACCGCCTGCGGCAAGGTCCACAGATTGATGATGCCGCCGAATTCCTTGCCGGTCCCGGGAGGCAGATCGTCCACCATGACATGGAACTGGGAGGCGAAGATCAGAATGCCGATCCCTGCCAGCATGCCCTGGATCAACGACGGCGACACGGCCCGGAACACCTGGCCCAGCCGCAACAGGCCCGCAGCCAGTTGCACCAAGCCGGCGAGCAGCACGATGACGCCCAGGGTTTGGAAGCCGTGTTCCTGAACGAACAAAGCGACCATCACCGCCAAGCCGGCCGCCGGCCCGCTCACCTGAAGCGTGCAGCCGGACAATGCCCCGGTGACGACACCGCCGATGATGGCGGTAATGAGGCCGGCCGAGGCGGCGTGCGCCATGGGCACGCCGGAAGCGATGGCGATACCCATGGAGAGCGGCAAGGCCACCAGAAAAACCACGATAGAGGCGGGGAGGTCCGTTTTCCAGGCGGCGCGAAAAGCGGATAGTCGCAAGGTCTGTGCGTTCATAACACGATTTGCCCTTTGGGCGGTCGGAAGTTCAGGAAGAGCTTCAACGATAGAAAAATGCGAGGACCTAGATTTCCGTTGCAATGAGTGTGCGTTCGTGTACGGACGGCATGGGGCGCTGCTCGGTCAGCCGCAAAAACTGCCCGCTTCCCGCGTCATAGCCGAATACTTCGCCGGTCTCGATCTTGTAGACCCAACCGTGCAGTTTAAGTTTGTTCTGGGCCAACCCGGAGGCCACCACCGGATGGGTGCGCAGATTCTCCATTTGCGCCAGCACGTTCTCCTGAATGGTGATATTGAGCAGGGAAGCGCTCTCCAGGTCTACATACTTATCGTGAACGACGCGGCGGGTGGATTCGGCATAGGAGAGCCATTGGCTCAGGGCCGGAAAGTCGCGGGTCGATGGCCGTTCCAAGAGGCCTTTCATCGCGCCGCAATGAGAATGTCCGCAGATGATGATGTCCTTGACCCCGAGACCGGCCACCGCGAATTCGATGGTGGCGGCTTCGCCGCCCATGACCGCGCCATAGGGCGGCACGATGTTGCCGGCGTTGCGCAGAATGAACAGCTCGCCGGGTTCGGTCTGGGTGAGCAAGTTCGGGTTGATGCGCGAGTCGGAACAGGTGATGAACAGCACTTCGGGCTGCTGTCCTTTTGCCAGCCGCTCGAACAGCTCGCGCTGAGAACCGAAAAGGTCGTTCTGAAATCGGTGTAGCCCCTGTAACAGTTTTTGCATCGTTGATTCACGCTGAAGTTGACTGACGGGGCATAGCCTATAGATTGAGCTTATTATAATAAAATAGAATGTTTGAAATTCATTTATAGATTAAATCAATTAATCTGTTCTTATGGGGCGCATCAACTATCAGCATCTGTTTTATTTCTGGAATGTAGCTCGCGAGGAAAGCGTGACCCGCGCTTCCGAGAAACTGCATCTGGCGCAGCCCACCATTAGCAGTCAATTGGCGGTGTTCGAAAAAACCATCGGAGAAAAGCTGTTTTACAAGAATGGACGCAAACTGGTACTGACGGACACCGGCCGCATCGTGTTCCACTATGCCGATGAAATCTTTTCCCTGGGTCAGGAGCTGGCCAACACGCTCAAAGGCCGGCCGACCGGGCGGGCGCTCCGGCTGGTGGTGGGCGTGGCGGATGCTTTGCCCAAGCTGGTCGCCTGCCGCCTGATCGAGCCGGCCTTCCGCCTGCCGGAGCCGGTGCAGATTCTTTGCTATGAGGATAAGGCGGAACGCCTGTTGGCGGAGATGTCGCTGCAGGGCATCGATTTGGTGCTGTCGGACGTCCCCGTCACGCCGGCGAACGGTGCCAAAGCTTTCAACCACTTGTTGGGAGAGTGCGGAGTCACGGTGTTCGGAACCCCCGGGTTAGCCAGTGCGTACCGCCCGGACTTTCCCCGTTCCCTCAGCGGAGCGCCTTTCTTGCTGCCGACCGGCAATACCGCGCTCCGCCGCTCGCTGGATCAGTGGTTCGACGCCGAGGACATCAGCCCGAAGATCCAAGCGGAAATCGAAGACAGCGCCTTGCTCAAGACCTTCGGCAGTGGCGGAACCGGGCTGTTCGTCGCGCCCTCTGCGGTCGAGGAGGAGATTCAACGTCAGTACGACGTGGAAGCCATAGGCCGGATCGATTCCGTGCGGGAACGGTTCTACGCGATCACCGAACGCAGGAAACTCAAGCATCCCGCTGTGAGCGCGATCCTGGAAAATGTCGGCAAGAAGCCGCTCTGATCCGCAGCCAGTTCCGGCATCGCCGTTTCCTTTTATCGAACGACCAGACAAGGTGGTTAAAAGGTAGGCGGGGATAAGCCCGTCCCGGTAATTCCTAAGACCCTTCGGTAGACCCGGCCGTTGGGCCAACGGGTTCGTCGGAAGGGTGGCTTCGGCGCTCCCGAAGACACCGTTTGCGATTGGGAAAGGATTGCCGACCTACGACTTTCCGAGGAATTCATTCTTGTAGGATGGGTAGAGCGAAGCGAAACCCATCGATGGTGGGTTAGGCGGCGAGGCCGTAACCCACCGAACGACTTCGGACCGGTGGGTTACGCGGAGCCTGTCCCGAGCGGAGCCGAGGGGCTAACCCACCTACGATAATGTTCACTCGAACGCCGGATGGAATAAGCGGTCAACCGCCGTTTCTTAGGTTCAAAAGGGGCCGGGCGATGTTCCTTGCAAAGGATCGCCTCGGTCGAAAGGCTCAGCGCCCGCGGCGAGCCAGAAATCCCCGCAGCAGCAGGGCCAGGGGCGAACGTTTGAGTTGCAGCGATTCCTCCAGCGCCTGCCGGGCCGCGGCGGCGTCGCCCGCGCCGAGCCGGGCGACGGCCTGGTGCAGCTTCGCGCACGCCTGTGCCTCGGCGGCGAGCGGGAGGCTCAAATCGGTCCGGCAGCGGGCGCACACCGGGTCCTCCCGCAACCGGGCCTGGCAGGTGGGGCAGCGCTCCATCAGGTATCGAGGTAATAGAGAATGTCGGCGAGACGCTCCACCGCCGTCTCGACGGCCTGGAGATCGCCGGCGGCGATGCCGTCCCTGATATCTTCGATGAGGTCGATCATGTCCTCGCGGTCTTCCTCGGACGCTTTCTCCAGCAGGCGTTCCGCCTTTTCCACCAGAGCCCGCGCCTTGACCTCCGTATGATGCCGCTCCGAAGCCGCTCCTTCCACAAGCGTTTCGGCTCCGGCCGCCGGCCCGAACAGGGCGTCGATGCGGGCCTTGGCCGCCCCCATCTCCTCTCCCTGGAAACGGGCGATGGCATTGTTGATGGTGATGGACTTGGAAAGGCCGGTGTCCTTCTCCCGAGCCGAGACGTGCAGGATGCCGTTCAGATCCAGATCCAGGCTGACCGTGACGGTGTTGCCCGCGGGCACCTTGCGCAGGCCCTTCACCCTGAATTCGCCGATTTCGATATTGTTCAGGGCGTCCGGGGCCTCGCCCTGGTAAATCCGGACGTCCACTTCCTGCTGACCGTCAAAGCTGGTGTAAAAGGCCTCGGTCTTGCTCACCGGCAGCGGGGTGTTCTTGCGGATGATGGGGACATAGACGTAGGGGTAGAGTTCGCCGTCGAGTTCGGCTATGGCGGAGGTCCCATAGGTGTAGGGCGTGATGTCGACCAACACCGCGGATACCGATTCTCCCGCGATCACCCCGGCCTGGACGGCCGCGCCCATGGCGACGCACAGATCGGGGTCGATGTTCCGGTGCGGCTCCTTGCGAAGCTCGCCGAACAGCCGCTCGCTGACGACGGGCGTGCGGGTGCTGCCGCCCACCAGCAGGATTTCGTCGATGTCGGAAGCGGTCAGGTTGGCGCCGCGCAGGGCGATGTGCACCGCTTCCAGGGTTTCGTCGATATAGCCCGCGATCATCTCTTCGTACTCGTAGCGGGACAGCTCCAGCGACAAATGGATGGGCGTCCCCTCCTTCTCGAATAGATATTCCTCGTCGATGCGCACGAAGGGCTGGTCGGACAGGGTTCGCTTGGCGCTCTCCGCGGCCCGGTTGATACGCGCCATGATCTGCCGCGACTCGGTGATGTCGAAGTCGTGCTCGCGCTTGATGTGCTCGACCAGATGATCGACGATCCGGGCGTCGAAATCGTCCCCGCCCAGCCGGTTGTTGCCGTGGCTGGCCAGGACTTCCACCACATCGTCCTCGATGCTCACCACCGACACGTCGAAGGTGCCTCCGCCCAGGTCGTACACCAGTATCCGTTTGCGCGTTCCGGTCTTGGCCTCGTAAGCCAGCGCCGCGGCCGTGGGCTCGTTGATGATGCGCACCACGTCGAGACCGGCGATCTCCCCTGCTTCTCGGGTGGCCTGGCGCTGGGCGTCGGAAAAATAGGCGGGGACGGTGATCACCGCCTTTTGCACGCTCCGTCCGAGGTAGTCCTCGGCGGTCGCCTTGAGACGCTTGAGGATGATGGCGGAGATTTCCTGCGGGCTGAAGTGCTGGCCCGCCAGCTCCACCCTGAGATCTTCGCCCATGTGGCGCTTGATGGACTTGACCGTGCGCTCCGGGTAGAGAATGTACTGATTGTGCGCCGGTTCGCCCACCAGGACGTCGCCGTGCTCGCCGATGCCGACGAAGGACGGCAGGATCTTGCGTCCTTCCCGGTCGGGGATGACGGTTACCTTGCCCTCCTTCAGAATCGCCACTTCCGAGTTGGTCGTGCCGAGATCGATGCCGATGATGATGTCGCTCATAGTTTGTTGGCCCTGACTTCCGCTAAACGTAAGACTTCGTCGCCCCAGAGAAATCCCTTGCGCAGTTCCGCCGTGACGATGCCGTTTTCGAGATCGGGCTGCCGGTCCAGTTCCAGCACGGTCATGGTGTGGGGATCGACGGGCAGACCCATGACCTCCAGCGGCCGGACCTCGTGGCGCGCCAGGATTTCCTCCAGCCGTCTGAGGCTCATGCCCTGGCCTTCGCGTATGCTCTCGATAAAGCGCCGGTCCTCCGGACGCGACTTGATGCGGAACCAGCCCTTGACCGGACGGTAGTTGCGCAACGCATTGAGACCCGCGGAGAGCCGGTCGTGCACATCCAGAAGATCCAGCAGCGCGGAACGCAGGGCGCTGCGGCGCAGGGTGGAAAACTCGCCCTGAAACCGCTCCAAAGTCTGATTCAGATTGCTCTGGCTGTCCCTGAGCCATTCGTGCGCTTCGCCGACCGTATCGAGAGCGGTGCGGAACTGGCGCGACTCGGTCCGGACCTCGGTGCGTAGCGCCGCCAGCTCACCGAACAGGGTGAAAAGGTCGGTCTGCCTCGCCGCGTCTTCCTCGAAACCGGCGGGCGTATCGAGGTACTGCCGGAATTCTTCCAGCAGACGGATCTTGTTCGCTTCGTCCATCATGTATCGGTGTGCTTCTCGGACAAATGCTCGGCCAGGCCCTCGGTGAGCGTCCGGATCAGGGTGCCGGCATCCGGCCGTTCCGGCCGGCCCGGTCGCAGAATCTGGCGCAGCAGGACGGAAACGTCGGGCTTTTCCCGATGGAACAACCGGTATTCCCGGCGCTTCTTGTCGGTCTCGATGAGCTCATAAGCCTTGCGGATACGCCGGAACTCCCCGGCGTTCCGCTCCGGCGGGAATTCCCGGACCTTGCGTAGATAAGCCTTCTTGATTGCCTCGTCGCCGGCGTCTTCCTCCACGCCCAGCACTTCGTAAGGGGTTTCCATGGACTCTCCTAGGATTTTTTCGTGTTCTTGGATTTCTTGCCGCGGCCGGGCAGGGGCAGTCCGTCCAGAATCCGGCTCGCGTCCACACCCAGGCCGCCCAGCAATTTGTCGAGAATCAAACCCAGCGCATCCTTCTCCGATAGCTTCTCGAGCTGCTCGGGGGGATAGTCGCCGAGCAATTCCTTCGCCCGTTCCTCGGGGGACAAGCGGTCGAGTTCCTCGATGCGCTCCGCGAACCGCTCGGCCGCCTCCTCGTCGAGACTGTCCAGCCCGTCCGGAAAAGCCTCATGAAAATCGGGTTGCAGGGATTCCTCGTGCTTGCGCAGAAATTGATCGATCAAGGCCGCGGTGCGGCGGTCGCCCGCCTGGTGCGCCTGGTCCAGATTCATCTGTAGCCGGAGCCCATCCATGGGCAGCAGCCTGCCCGCATCGCCCCGGCATTTCGCATAAACCTCGAAATACGCGAACACCGGCGCGTAGCGGCACCGCCTCGCCCCCTGTTTCGCGCATTCGGCCAGGAGCTCGTATTGGCCGGCAGCGGCGAAGCCCTGGCAGAGGCCGAAGAAATCCTCCTCGGACAGTTCCGCCTGTTTGAAGCTCCGCTTCAGCATCGGCGCCAGCTTGTGGAGAGCCTGCGAGAGATTCTGCCGCCCCTCGCCCCGGTACAGGCCGAGCAGCCTGACCAGAGTCATAAGCTCCGGCTTATCGGCCAAATGCTGCTTGTCCAGTCCCTGGATCAGGCTATCTGGGCCCTTCAGGGGCAAATCTGCCGCGAGCACTTCCATTGCCCACTGAAACCAGGCCGCCGCGCCGCCGCCCGCGGCGGTCCATGCCTCCTGCCAAAGATTCCGGCAGCGTTCGTTGTCGGCCTGCCAGAAGGCCGATAGCCCCTCGAGCCAGAGCAGGGCCGCGCTGCGCCGCTGGGGATCGAGCTTGCGGGCCGCGGTCAGCTCCGCTTCCGCCAGATCCGTGCGTCTGGCTTTCAGTTGCTTGCGGGCGTGGCCCAGATGGGCCTCCAGCAGAAAGCGGCGGGCATCGCTGTTGATGGGGTCGATTTCAAGGAGGGTCTTGGCATAGTTCGCCACCTTCTTGAACGCCTTGCGGCGCTGGGCCGCCCGCATCGCCGGAAGCAGAACCTCCGGGTCCCGCGGATAGCGCTTCACGGCGCGGTCCAGCCAGGACAGTGCGGCCTTGGCGTCGTCGAACTGCTCCAGCAGTCCGATCAGCCTTAGGTAGGCTGGCTTGTCGTCCGGGTCCAGTTCCAGGCTCTGCTCCAGGCAAGCGATGGCCAACTCGGGGAATTCCTTCTCGGCCAGGTCGGCCACATGGCGGAAGATCAGGGCCTGGGTGAGAGGTTCATCGCGGCCCTGCGGGGCATTCTTCAAGAGAGCGATGCATTCCTGCCAATACCGGCTGGCCTCTGGATAATCGAGTATTTCCTCGGCGTGGAGCGCCTTGATGCGGCATTGTTCGAAGGGAATCAGCTTGCCGAATGCCCGCTCGTAGAACGGGATGGCCTCCGGGGAGTCCGCCAGGGCCGCGAGACAGAAGCGGCGGCTTTCGGCCTCGCCCAGTTCGGCGCGGTGACGCAGGACCGCTTCCAGAAGCGGCCGGGCACCCTTGGCCTGGGCGGCGCTTTGGATGTCCCGCAACAGCGCGAGTTCCTTCTTGCCGTAGCCTTTCAGCTTGTCGACAACGGCACGCAGCTTCGGCGGAAGCTTGAGATAAGCCGCCACGTCCGGCGCAGGGGTTGCCAACTGTTCGCGCAGAGCCGCGGCCAAATTCCGGCAGGCCGAATCGGGATCGACGCGGTCCAAGACTTCCGACGCCCCGTCGGGATCGCGTTCCACCGCAAGGAGGCCCTTGAGCAGAGTGCGCAGATTCCGGTACGGCGAGCGGGACGATACCTGCCGCAGGCATTCCTCCGCTTCGGCTTCCCGGCGCTCCGCATAAGCCGCGAGGGCTTTCCGGAGCAGCGGCTGCTGCCGGACGATGGCATGCTCCCTGGGCAGGGCATCGAGCAGCTTGTCGTTTTCCAGGGCCAGCAAAGCCGCGGCCTCGACCAGACGCCGCCCGGTCGCGGAGGCGACAAAGTCATCGGGGACCGCTGCGAGCGCCTGGCCGAGCTTCACCATCTGCCCGGCCTTGAGCAGCCAGGTCAGGTACTCCCCCGAAAGCGGCGTGCCGGGGCGAAGACCGGCATGGTTCTCCCACAGCATCGCCGCTTCCTGGAACATGCCCTTCCCGGCCAGTTCGCGGGCACGTCCCAGATAGGCCTCGGCCAGAAGGTCTTCCGACTCCTGCCGGCGCTCCTGTTTCAAGAGGTCCTTCAGAGACGCGATCGCGTCCTTGAAATACCCGCTCTGGAGAGCGCGCTGGGCCGCGGCTTTGAGTGCCGGCACGGATTTCAGCGGTGAAGGTTTGGATTTCATCGGCGGGTTGGAAAGCAGGGGACAAGATGCGAACGGGGATTATCGCAAAAAATCTCCATTCGCGATTCAAGGAGATGTACGGATGCGGTATCGAATGAATCCCGTCAGCCGACCGGTTCAGCGGCGACTTTCCGGATTCGACGCAGGTTCGGACCGGCACGGTCCCGACTGGCAGTCGAAATCGGGTTCAGCACGCAGGATGGGCAAAGGCCTTAGGCCGTGCCCATCCTCACCGGGAAAGTTGGGGTGGGAGTTCGTAGGTCGGCAATCCCTTGCCGACACTTTCGTCGGCAAGGGATTGCCGACCTACTGAGGACGATCACGCCGGTTACGGGTAGCAGGTGTCCCGAACCGAAATCGAAGGGCGGCAGACGGCTAGCGGATCTTGAAGCGGCCGACCTGTTCCTGAAGGTGCGAGGCCAGTCGGGCCAATTCCTCGCTGGCGGCTGCCGTCTGCTCGGAGCCTTGAGCCGTTTCATGGGAGATTCCGCTGATGTTGACTACATTGCGGTTGATTTCTTCGGCGGTGATGCTTTGTTCCTCGGCGGCCGCCGCGATTTGGGTGTTCATGTCCTTGATGGTGTCGATGAAGCGATTGATGATCTCCAGCGATTCGCCGGCGTTGATCGCTTGATCGACGCTGGTCTTGGCCGCGCTCTTGCCCTGCACCATCGCGGAGACGGCTTGGTTCGCCCCGGTCTGGAGGCGTTCGATCATGCCCTGGATTTCCTGGGTCGATTGTTGCGTGCGGCTTGCCAGAGTGCGGACTTCGTCCGCCACCACCGCGAAGCCGCGGCCTTGTTCGCCGGCGCGGGCCGCTTCGATGGCGGCGTTGAGCGCCAGCAGATTGGTTTGCTCGGCAATGCCCCGAATCACGTCCAGAACGGCGCCGATGGCCACGCTATCCTCTTTCAGCTTGTTTATGGCTTCGGAGGTTTTCTCCACTTCGGTCGCGAGGCCATTGATGCTTTGGATAGTGTGCTTGACGACCGTGGTGCCGTTCTTGGCCTGTTCGTTGGCGTCCTGAGCGGCTTCGGCGGCGCGGGATGCGTTCTGGGCGACCTCGTGGACGGTCGCCGACATTTCCGTCATGGCCGAGGCGACTTGCTCGGTTTGCTCGTTCTGGTTGAAGACGCGCTGCCGGCTTTGCTCGGTGATCGTCGACAATTCTTCCGCCGCCGCCGCCACCTGTTCGGCATCCTTGACGATATCCCGCACCATGCCGGCCAGGTTTTTGATCACCGTGCTGCATTTCCAGGCCATCCAAGAGAATTCGTCCTTGCCCTCCAGGGAAATGTTCTTGGTTAAGTCGCCGGCGGCCATCGCGCTCAGCGCGTCCACCAGTTTTTCGGCGCGTTTTGCGGAGTGCCGGCCCAAATAGGCGGCCAGTGCCAGCATCGTGACCGATGCCGCGACCGCGGTAATGATGACGCCGGTAATATCGTCATTTTCGCCCGCCGTCTTGATGCTCATGAAAGTCACCGAGGCGACGCCGGCGATGCCGACACCCATGGCCAGGTACATCTGGCGGGATAAATTCAGGTTTTCTACGAAGGATTTCAGCATGGCTCGATCTCTGGGTTAATTATTGTTTTGCAACCTGAGTCACAAGTTTAGTCAGAAATTTTCGAGCCGTAGGGAGAGACTAGGGCGGCTGTTACAAAGCTTCGACGATCTCCCTGATCAAAGCCGGGCCTCGGTAGATGAAGCCGGTGTAGAGTTGGATCAATTCCGCGCCGGCCTCGAATTTCCGGCGAGCGTCCTCGGCGCCGGCGATGCCGCCGCAAGCGATGATGGGAACGGCGCCTTGCAAAGCCTGCCCGAGTCGGGCGACCACATCGGTTGATTTGCAGAACAAAGGGCGGCCGCTGAGTCCGCCGGTTTCTTCGCCGTGAGCGAGTCCTTCGACGCCTTCTCGGGAGGCGGTGGTATTGGTGGCGATCACCGCATCGATTCCGTATTTGACCAGGGCGTCCGCCGCCTGCTTGATTTGCTCCGGTTCGAGATCGGGCGCGATCTTGACGGCCAGCGGAACGCGCCGGCCGTGAGTCTGGGTCAGATTCTCCCGCTCCTGCCGCAAGCCGGACAGCAGATGGTCCAGGTTTTCGCCGGCCTGGAGGTCGCGCAGGCCGGGCGTATTGGGAGAGGAAATGTTGACCGTGACATAGCTGGCGTGCGGATACACTTTGCGCAATCCGATCAGATAGTCGTCGAGCGCCCGATCCAATGGGGTATCGCGGTTCTTGCCGATGTTGATGCCCAATATGCCGCTGTAACGCGCCTTTTTGACCTGCTCGACCAGGTAGTCCACACCTTTATTATTGAATCCCATGCGGTTGATGAGCGCCTCGGCCTCGGGCAGGCGGAACAAACGCGGCTTCGGATTGCCCGGTTGCGGGCGGGGCGTCACCGTGCCGATCTCGATGAAGCCGAAGCCCAGAGCGGCCAGGCCGTCTATGCATTCGCCGTTCTTGTCGAGCCCCGCTGCCAGACCTACCGGATTCGGGAAACTGAGGCCCATCACCGTTCGCGGCTTGGGGGCGGCCGAATGATGAATGGGATTCAGCGATCCCAGCCGGCTAAAGCCTTGAAGAGCGGCCAGGCTGAGATGGTGGGCGGTTTCGGGGTCGAGTCGAAACAGCAGAGGGCGGAGCGAGTCGTAGAGCATGGGTTTTCGAAATTACGCGGTGATTCGCGGCGATCCGTTAACGCATTCGCCATGGACCAGGTTCAAAACGGTGAGTACGGACTCGGGATTCAAAGCATCGGTACGATCCCCGCCGCACAGAGCGCCCCGAAAGCCCAGGTAATCGGGTTTCAATGCCAGGAGAGGCGCGATATCCGGCACGCGAAGCGATCCGGCCAAGCCGCACAGCAAGCCGTGCGAGCGGGTTTCGGCAACGAATGTCCGAAGATAATCATTCCGGCATACTTGCCGCAACGATCCTTTTTTCTTGTCGCGCGTGTCCAGCATCGCTCCGACGAAACCGGCCGTAGCGAGTTCTCCGACCCAATGCAGCTCCGGCGATTCGTCGCCGAACAGGACGGCAACGAGACGTACATTGCGGCGGGCTAAGGAGGATAAGCCATGAATGAGGCCGGCCCAGTCCCCGCCCGGGAAAAAACCGATTTTCACGTAATCGACGCCGGTCGCCGCCATTGCTTTCACGGCGGACAACACGACATCGGCTTCCATCGGCAGATCGCCGACGGTGGCGCTGACCGGCCGGTCGCGGCCCAGCTGGCTGACGATGCGGCCGACATCGGCGACGGGCAGGGCACCCAGGGCGCCTTCGGCGGGGTTTTTCAAATCGACGATGTCGACGCCGATTTCCCGAACCTGCCGGGCTTCGGCAAGGCTGGCGACGCTCGCGAGCATGCCGGTCATGTCGGAGCCGCCTTGTCCGTCTTGCCGTGTTTGAACGCTTCGACCGCATCCATCAGCCAGCCCCAAGCTTCGAATTCTTTAGGTCCCGCCGTCTTGTCCAGGCCGATGCGGAGATAGGCGAGTTCCGATTCGATCTTGTCCCACGGCAGCCTATCCAGGCGGCTGACCAGGATCGCCGCTTCCAATACCGAATATTGCGCCCGGTTGAAGCCTCGGAACGGGGCGTGATTCGCCTCGCGGACGATCCGGCAGTAAAGCTTCGGCCGCAGTTCGTCCTCCTCCCAGCGCAGCAGTTCCAGTTCGGCATGGGCGAGGGTTTCGGCCAGCCGTTGGCCGGGGACGCTTTCCGCCGGAAGCAGCGGCCAGTCGCGCCGGCCGGTCAGGCAGCCGGCGAAGACGCGCACGTCGTCGGTGTAATTGATGACGGCCGTGCGGGTGGCCAGAACGTTATCCAGGGTCGTGGACGGCCGGAAAGGCATGATGAGCAGTTCGTCGTCCAATACGTGCACGCCCATGGGCGCGATATGCGCGGCGCCTTGGGGCGAGCAGCTCGTGATGATGGTCTCGCGAATCATTCTTCGTCTTTCGGTGTTTTCTGCAAAGTCGATCCGGCTGGCTTGTAGGCGTGAGGATCGATGGTCGGCGCCGGCGCTTCCACGTGGCAGCCCCACTGCAAGGGCTCGTCCTGCGAGTAACGCTTGCCGAGCTGCCAGGCAATCTGCGCCCGGGCCAGCTCGACCCCGAGATAAAAGGCGTGGCCGCCGTCGGTTTCCACGCCCAGCTTCGGATACAGCTCGAACGGGTCTGCGGCGGTGTGAAAGCCTTCGCGGTTAAAGATGTGCACGCCCTCGGGGCTGATCAGGATGCGATAGCTCGGGTCCTTGATTTGCCGGTAGATTTCATCGATTTCATCGCGGCTGAGCGGAAACGGCGCGCGTTCGTGCAGGGCCATCAGCCGGTCGTCGATATGCTTGGGCAGTGTGTTCAGTTCGCGCGCGGCGAACAGGATTCGGCGCGCCAGATCGGCTTCGCGCACCGCCTTGCGGGCATGCTTGCTAACCTGGGTGGCGAGAATCTGTTTGATGTGCAGCTCCGAGCAGATTCCCAACAGGATCGCATTGATGCCGGCGGTGTCGGCATGGGTGAGCTCGGTCAGATTGCCGACGCCCATCATGATCTCGACATCAGGATGGCGCCTCCGGACCTCGTGATAGCGGACCAGCGACTCGGTGAATCCGAAATGGATGGGGTCCAGGATCGGATCGACGATGAAGTCCCGGCCCTTGGCGCACATGGCTTGAACGGCTCGATCCAGTGAATCCAGGTCACCGTGCTTGGCAGGAATCAGAATCGGGGTCGAGGATACCTGATCGGCGATCCACAGCGTTTCTTCATGCAGGCTGAGCAGATAGTCGGCGCCCGCCGTGCCGCCCCGGAGCAGATCGTCGTTTTCCAGCGAATCGACGCTGACCTGAAACCCCTCGGCCTTGAGCGCGCGGACCGCTTCCTCCAGATGCGGAAACGGCGTCTCCGGCAAACAGCCGACATCGATCACGTCGGCCCCGTCCTTCCGGTAGTCCCGCGCCTGGCGGAGGATGCCGTCAATGTCCATCCGGGGCGCGTCGACGATTTCCGCGAAGATGCGGAGTTCGTAACGGCTGATGTCCGGCTTTTTCTTCTTCTTGCCGAAAAACTCCGGCAGATCGTGCAATTCTTCCGGCCCGCGTTCGATCGCGATGCCCATGTCCTTGGACAAGGTTTCCAGATCGCCCCGGCAGCGTCCCGGCACCAGCACCCGGTCGGCCCCGAACGTGTCCTTGAGCCGCCGCCGAATCATGTCCGCCGTCATCAGCGCCGCCACCGTCAATCCCAGCTGATGCACGGTGTACCCGAACTCCGGCTCCATCTCCTCTAGAGTGCGGCGCAACTGCTTTTCCGCCAGCTTGCCGGTGAGAAACAGGATGTGCTCGGGCATTGAACGGTGGGGAAGGTGGTGGAATCGAAGCGTTAGGGGATTGGACCGCGGGATTATAACAAAGATAGGGGGAATACTCGCGCGTGGCTCCGGCCACCGGATTGTGCGAGTGTTAGGGCAATGCTATCCGTATGCGTCGCTGTACCTTTGAACGATATTTTGAGCCCAGCATTAGCCGAAAGCTTCAAAGCAGCTAAGAGTTGGTATTGGTGATTTAAGGTGAAGGATAAATTTTAAGATGGCCGAAACACGCAGCTCCAAACAACTGGCTATATGATGAATGTTAGTGAACTCCGGTTTGCGCACTGGATGTGACCGAGAGAATAAAGGGGCGAAGCAGCTAACGGGGGAACGTAGTGTGAGTAATCGCGATGTCCTACTCAGGGGGTATGCAACCGGCAATTTTTTGGACACAGTCTATGCCTGTTCAGTAGCCGATCGCAAAAACCGTAACGCTCTTGTTTTGGAACTGGTGACGTTGCACAACGAAGGCCTAATCGATGTTGTTAAGGCTTTTGAATCCTTGAAAATCAACTCGTCGAGTGGGCCGGATTTCTTTCCAACGAGACATATCTTCGAAAAGGCATTACCAGATATTAACGCTCCGGTCCCGTCCGTCATGCGATGTGTGCTTCATCTGTATCGGAATGCCGCTAAGGACATGGCCGCTGGTACGATTATCGAAAGTTTCATCGATTTCCTGGCAAAAGAACCCACTCGTCCGCGTGAGACACTGACGGAGATTGAAGCGAGTCCCGATATGTTCGCAGACCTGCTTCCTGCGACGCTCATTGCGGGATCTCATATCGATAATCCCTTCTACCTGAGCGAAGCCATTCGTCTCTGCGAAGACAATAACGTTGAGTTGAGAAGACGCGCCGTGTTCTCAATAGGGAGGCTGAAGTGGCCCGAGGGCAGTGCAAAGCCTGAGTCTGCTCTTGCCGCTCTGGAACGTTCTGCTGCGGCGGAAACGGACGATCAGATTCTCGCGGGCATCATCAAATCAGCGTTTGCGCTCTTGCAGCTGGACAAGGCTCAGGAACCACGCGCCGTGTCGCTCTTCGAGATCGCATTATCGAAAAGGGGCGAATACGCGCTCCATGCGGCATCCGAGGTCTTTGCCTTTTGTACTGGCGAACTTCCTGTTTCGCTGCTTGACTGTTTGTTTGGTTATTTGGCGCGCGTCAAGTCCACAAACAAAGGAACTCTGCATAACGTCGATCTTGGTGTTTCGCACTTACTTGAGAAAGGTCACCCCGAAAAAGCGATTCAATTTCTGGAGAACTTGCTGCTGGCACATCCCAGTGAACCGATGATGGAGGCCTTTGACGGTGCTGCCAGAGAAATTCTCAATAACAAGGTACTTGTTAGCAAAGTTCTTACGCGATGGTTTTTGCATGGAGACAAAGTACTTTGTGAGAGCGTGCATACGATCATCGGCGCACATCACGGCGACGATCTGCTGCTGGAGATTGATCCGACCGAACTGCAATCGGCTGATCTTACGCACGTCATGTTCGTTGCACGAAAGGCTATTGGCTATCTCTTCATGCAACCGATCAGTGCCGCTACCGTCCTGATTTCACTCATGCGGCACACGACGGATAACACGGTTTTGACGGAGCTAGGCGCGTTGCTCTTTGATCCCCTGCTTCTTAATTTCACCGGAAAAGTGCGGGAGTATGTCATGCAGTCATCCAAGCTTGAATCTGGCAAGGTGAAAGAGGTCATAGACAAGGCGCTAAAGGCCATTGATGAGTATCTGGGCTATTTACGCGCCGTGGGTGACCTTACTGCCCTGCATCCTGGCGAAGCGCAACGAGAGGCACATCATCGGTATTTTTCGCATCTGATGGCGGAGTCATATAAAGCTGCTGAAGCTCAGTCAGTCTTTCTGAATTTAGTCTCAAAGAGCGTGTTGCTTTACGGGAGAAAGTCAATCAACTACGTGAACGGTCCCGATGGACAGTCGCATCGAATGGAAATCGGTTTGCAGACTCACGGCACAGAAATGGAATTTCCACGAATGGAGAATATTGATCCCTTCGGATTGGATTACATGCTGCGAATGTTCAGAAACGAAAGAATCCGTACATGAAGCTAATTCTCAAACAATATCTGTCGTCACTGCGTGAGCGCGGTGAACTCGACGCGATCCTGCCTGATCTTCTGAGCCAGCTTGGTCTAAACGTGTATTCGCGTCCAGGTAGAGGAACGCTTCAGCGCGGTGTTGATGTTGGTGCGGTTGGTAGCTTAGACGGCGGACCGGAAAAGGTTTATCTGTTCTCAATCAAAGCGGGTGATCTAACGAGGAGAGATTGGGACGGCGATTCCGATCAGTCACTTCGTCCTTCACTCAATGAAATTATTGATGCTTACATTCCGAATCGTCTTCCCGTCGAGCATCGTGGAAAGAATATTGTGATTTGCATTTGCTTCGGCGGGGATATTCAGGAACAGGTTCGCGAGCAACTAAAAGGATTTATTGATCGAAACACAACCACAAAGATTACCTTTGAAGAATGGAATGGCGACAAACTTGCCGATTTGATTCAGTCAAACTTTCTTCGCGAGGACCTGCTGCCGGAACATGCTCGCTCACGCCTTCGCAAATCGCTTGCCCTGCTTGATGAGCCCAAAGCATCGTATAAGCATTTTTTCTCGTTAATTAAGTCGCTGGTCGGGGTTGATAACCGGAAAGATGTAGAACGCATCACGGTACTCCGCCAGATGAGCATTTGTTTATGGATACTATTCGCGTGGGCGCGCGAGGCCGGAAATATGGAGTCCGCTTATCTGTCGAGCGAACTGGCCCTGCTTCACGGGTGGAAGCTTGTCAGCATGTGCGCGGAAAAAAAAGGAAAGGTAACGCAAGGAGTTGGAACCGCATTCCTCTCGATATTTTCCGCCTACCAACAAATTTGCAGTGAGTTTCTTGCAACCAATGTCTTGCCGCATGCCGGTAAAATGCATGCCATATCAAGTGCCGTTCGCGCTTCGTGTAGCCTTGATATTAATTTAAAGCTTTTTGACCTGCTTGGACGATTAGCCATGAGCGGCATCTGGGCTTATTGGGGCGTGCAGCGGTGCTCCGATGTGGAAGGAGAAGCAAAGCAACAAATGCTGCAGGAAGCCTGGATGTATGCCTCGTCGGTCAAGGCGCTAATCTCGAATAACCCGACCCTGTTACTGCCCGAAAAAGACGACCAGGCGATCGATATCTTTATTACGGTATCCCTGCTTGCATTAGACGCAAACAACCACAACGACATCAAAAACTGGCTTGCGGAGATCCTTGAACGCGCCAGCTTCGCATATCGAGTGCATGGTCGATATCCATGCATTCTGAGTTCTTATAGCGAACTACTGTCGCACCCCAAATCGGGCGATAAGGAATACCGTGAGAACGTGACGAGCGGGAGCATTCTCTATCCGACAATCGCATTGTGGTCCGCACTTCTTGATGATGAAGAAACGTACCGTAAAGTAGCTCTTCTGAAGGAGAAGCATCTACAACATTGCAATTTCCAGTTCTGGTATCCGGACGAACACTCTGAGGAGCATTTGTACACCGATAGTGATTCTCACGGCGCGGTCTTATCGCATGTCTGCGTCGAAAAACTCAAAGAAAAATTTCTCGAGCAGGTTTTTGGTGAATGCGAGCAATCACCATATTTCAAGGACTTATCGGCTGCCAAATACGGTTGGTGGCCGTTGATCGTTGTCGCCTGTCGGCTTTATCGGTTGCCGGTACCACTACAACTCGTTGCGGGATTTTGCAGGAAATAGGCGGCGATGACTCAGTTTTCGCTCGTTCCCAAGCTCCCGCTTGGGAACTCTCCCGTCGAAGCTCCAGCTTCAAAACCAACTCACCACGCCCGCACCACTTCGATCAAACCTTCCTGGCCGGCATGGTTCCGCGCTGGAATCGCGCCAATGCTCGAGCATTTTCCGGTGTGGTGTGCGACCCAGGCTGCCGTAGGTCGGGAATCCCTTCCCGACATCTTTGTCGGCAAAGGATTGCCGACCTACAACCATATTTGTGCCTGCATTCAGGGTGTGTGCCGAGTTCCCAATTCACACCGCTATGCTGCGGCGAAAAACGCTCTCGGCCTGATCCACACAGCCGCGCTTGACCGGGTTCTGGTCGATGTAGTCCATTTTTTGCCGCATGACCGCTTCCGATTCGATGAGTTGCGGGTGATTGCCTTCTTCCCAAATCTGCTAAGTGCTTTCGGTTTTGTGATGTCGCTTGAATAGCGCCAGCAGCTCCAACATCCTGACCGATCCGCGTTGCTCAAGGTACGCGACGATTTGCCTGGCCGTGTAGGACTTGAAGCGCTGCATATCCCGGCTCAAATCGGGCGAAGCGGCGATGAGGTGCAGGTGGTTTTCCAGTATGACGTAGCCGTAGAGCCGGAAGCCGGCTTCCCGCTGCAGAAACCGCCAGCAATCCATCACGATGTTCACCGTTTCCGGGCGGGTGAAAAGCGGCAGCCAGTGGTTGATCGTTGCCGTCAGGAAGTGGGGCGATTGATTTTGCAGGATATGGTAACGGCTTCGGGGCATGGGTTTGAGTTTAGTCGTTCATTTAGGGGCGAGTGGAAGCCGGAGCTTCCGAGGCCGGGTTCCCAAGCGGGAGCTTGGGAACGAGCGCATTTGCGGATCAGCGGCCAAGATCGCCCACCTGAACTAAACTAAGCCTTCAATTCTTTTCGGAACGGAATGTGAAGGAATATCAATTCATCGAAACGCGGCAGGCGGATTGGGACGCGTGGGATCGGTGGCTGGCGGGCGGGCTTCGCGGAAAAGGGGAGCGGAGCGATGCTTCGGGTGCCGAGCCGGGGCCGGCGGCGATCACGGTGGAGAGTTTGCCGCGTCAGTTTCGGGGGCTGTGCCGGGATTTGTCCCTGGCGCGGGACCGCCGCTATTCGGAGCCTCTGCTCGATGCGCTGCGCGACCGGGTCTTGGCGGTCCATCAGCGCATTTATGGCGCCCGCAGGGCGGGGGGAGGCCGGTGGCTTCGTTTCGTGCTGCACGATTTGCCGGTTCTGGTCCGGAGCGAGGCCCGGCTGGTCTGGGCTTCGGCGGCGCTGTTTTTCTTGCCTTTGTTTCTCGCTCTCGCCGTGCTTCAGTTTTATCCGGACGGCGTGTATTTCCTGCTCTCACCGGAAACGGTGGGTTCCGTGGAAGAAATGTACGCCCCGACCGCGGAACGGCTGGGGCGGCCTCGGGATGCGTCCGACGACGTGATGATGCTGGGGTTCTACATCGCCAACAATGTGCGCATCGACTTCCAGTGCTTTGCAGGAGGCATCGCTTTCGGCCTGGGGAGCGTATTTTTCCTGATTTATAACGGGCTGGTGATCGGCGCGGTGGCGGGACATCTGACGCAAGTCGGCTATATCGAGACGTTTTGGGGCTTCGTCGCGGGGCATAGCGCGCCGGAACTGATAGGCGCCGTACTCTCCGGTGCGGCCGGCCTGAAAATCGGACTGGCCCTGATTGCGCCGGGGAGACTCCGCCGCGCCGATGCGGTCAAGCGGGCGGCGCAGCGGGCAGTGCATCTCCTTTACGCAGCGGCCGGACTGACTTTTTGCGCCGCCTTCGTGGAAGCGTTCTGGTCGCCGATCCGAACGCTTCCCGTGGAGCTCAAATACGGCATTGGGATGGCATTCTGGCTCTCGCTGCTGGCCTATTTCTCTCTCGTCGGACGAAGCCGCCGTGCAGCTTGAACGCCTCTGTCTGGATCTCCGTCGACGCACGCCCTGGGAGGCTCTTGATCTGGGATTGGTTGTGCTGCGGCACTGGCATCGGCCGGTTTATCGTGCCTGGTTCGCCACCATGGTGCCGTTCACTCTGATCGTGTTTCTTCTCCTGTGGCAGTGGCCCGCCGTTGCCGCGATCAGCGTGTGGTGGTTCAAGCCGCTGTTCGATCGAATACTGTTGAAGGTCTACGCGGAAGCCTCGTTCGGACGGGCGCCGAGCACGCGGGAGATTTGGCGGGCGCTGCCGGGGCTCGTTCGCAATTCCGGCTTGCTCATGGGGCTGACCCTGGGGCGTTTCAGCCTGGCCCGTTCGTTTCATCTTCCAATCGCGCAACTGGAGGGCCAGCGCGGGCGAGCGGCGGCGGCTCGGCGCCGGGTGCTCGACAGCAAGACTCGCGGGTGCGCGGTATGGCTCACCTATCTCTGTGCGCATTTCTCGGCATTTCTCCAGATTTCGCTGTTCCTTTTAATCGAACTGTTTCGGCCGCGGGAAGTCGAGCCGGTTTTCGACTGGGCGGCTCTTTTTCACGGCGAGTCGGACGCCTGGCTCGTGGTGCTGTCCGACCTCGCGTACCTGGCGGGGGAGACTTTGATCGAGCCGTTCTACGTCGCCGCCGGTTTCACGCTGTATCTCAACCGCCGCAACGAACTCGAAGGCTGGGACATCGAGCTGGGTTTTCGCCGTCTGAGCCGGCGCATCGAGGCGGAATCGGAAGGGCGGGAGGAGACTCCACGGAAAGCGGCCCTGATGATGGCGTGTCTTTGTTTCGCCGGCCTGTTCTGGTTTCAAGCTCCCCGTGAAGTCTTCGCGGACCAGCCTCCCGCGAGCGTCGCCGAGACCGGCGAAGCGAAACGGGCGATTCGGGAGGTGTTGGCCGATCCGGTATTCGGCCGGGAAGTTCAGGATTGGACGTGGCGGTACCGAGATTCGGAGAGCGAGTCGCCGTCGGACGATTCCGGTGCGCTGGAGCTGTTGAAGACGTTTGCCGAGTGGATGGCGAAGGCGATCCGGAGCCTCAGCTTTGTCGCAGCCGCCGTTCTGGCCGCGGGCCTGATCGTTTTGCTTTATCGCTATCGCGAGAGATGGCTGATCCGGAGTCCCGCCGTCCGCAACGTTCCGGAAACCCTGTTCGGCTTGGACGTGCGGCCGGATTCGCTGCCGGCGGACCTCGTCTCCGCTGCGAAACGGCACCTTGAGGCGGGGGAATATGCCGCCGCACTTTCGCTGCTTTATCGCGGGGCGCTGGTTTCTTTGATTCATCGCGCTTATGTCGACTTCCGCCCGGGGGATACCGAAGGCAATTGCCTGGAGCGGATACGGGGGCGAATCGATGCGGCCGGCGAGCGTTATTTCGCCGAGCTGTTGCGGGCCTGGAAGCTCGCGGCTTACGCCCATGCCGCGCCGCCCGTGCCGCAACTCGCCGATCTCTGCGACCGCTGGTCTGATCATTTCGCGGACTAATATATGAGAGGCAGTAAAAAAAACTACTGCGCGACCCAAGTCCGCGCCTGCGATGATCAACGTACCCCCTTGTACGCCTCCGCTTCTCGGCGCGGACTCGGACCGCTCGCGACGGTTTTTTCACTACCTCTGAGCCGAACGGTGATCTGGAGTTCGACGGGGGTTCTGGCGCTGATCGCGCTGAGCGCCGCCTGGTTTTTTTCCAACTTCGATTACGTACCGGTCACGACTTGGGAGAAACCGGGCAAGGAGGCTCGGCGCGACCCTTATTTGGCTTTCGACCGTCTCATGGGGCGGCTCGGGCGGCCGGTGGCGCGGGTCAGCAATGCCTTGGTATTGGATGAGCTGACGCCGGGCGGGGTGTTGCTGCTGGATCGCGGCCGCCGCATCTACGTCAATGCGCGCCGCGCCGACGCCCTGTTCGATTGGGTGAGCCGCGGCGGCTATTTGATCGTTGCGGCGGAATACCGCCGAGTCGACGACCCCATCCTGAAGCATCTGGGGATTGGATGGTACGAGCCCCCGAAGATCGAGCCCAAGAAAACCGCTGCTAAGGAGGAAGACGGCGCGGAGGACGAACAGGATGGAGCGCAGATGTGCGAATCTTCGGATGCGCGGTCCGACGACGAGCCGGATACGGTTGAAGTGCGTCTTCCGGCGCGGGACAAGCCGTTGCGGCTGCAACGGACGTTCGGGTCAAACGGCTGGGGTCTGGTGCCGACCGACCCGGCACCGGTCTGGAAAGCGGGAGTGGTCGATACGCGCAGCACCGTGCTGCATTACGACTATGGCCAAGGCCGGATTACTGTACTCGACGGCTTCACGTTTCTCTCCAATCGGCGGATCGGCGAGCACGATCACGCCGAACTGATCTGGGGGCTGATGCGGCATTACCAGCCGCAGGGCGAAGTGCGTCTGGCTACCAGGCTCGAGGTTCCGACGCTCTGGGAATGGCTGGCCGAATCCGCGTGGATGGCGCTGATCAGCGGCGCGCTGCTGATCGCGGCCTGGCTTTGGCGTATCGTGCCACGGTTCGGCGGGATGCTGCCGTCGCCGAATCCGGCGAGGCGCAGCCTGATCGAGCATCTTTCCGCCGTCGGACGCGCCGTCTGGCGTCACGGCGAAGACGGGCGGGCTCACTGGGAAAACGTGATGCGGCTGGAACTGCGGAGACATGTTCTTCAGCGGCACCCGCACATCGCGCAGGTCTCCGAGTCGGAACAGGCGAGAATTCTCTCCGGTATGAGCGGGATTCCCGAGAACCGGGTGACGGCGGTCTTGGCCGCACCGGACAAGCTTTCGCCGCGGCATTTCGTCGATTGCGTGCGCACGGTGCAAGAACTCGAACAACGATTGTGAGGATTTATGGCGGTAACCCGTTTGCTCGATGAACAAGTGGACAAGGCCGGAGTGCTGCTCCGGTCGATTCGTGCCGAGCTCCGCAAGGTGCTGATCGGCCAGGAGCGGATGATCGACGAGGTGCTGATCGGTTTGCTCTGCGGCGCGCACGTGCTGCTCGAGGGCGTGCCCGGTCTCGGCAAGACGCTGCTGGTGAAGGCGCTCGCCAAGACCTTTTCCGGCCGCTTCGCGCGGATTCAGTTCACGCCCGACCTCATGCCTTCGGACGTGGTCGGCCATACCTTCTTCGATATGGGCAGCAGCCAGTTCATTACCCGCGAAGGGCCGGTCTTCACCCATCTCCTGCTGGCCGACGAGATCAACCGCGCTCCGGCGAAGACCCAGGCGGCGCTGCTCGAGGTGATGCAGGAGGGGCAGGTGACTCTGGAAGGCCGCTCGATGGCCGTTCCTCAGCCGTTCATGGTCCTGGCCACTCAGAATCCGATCGAACAGGAAGGCACTTATCCGCTGCCGGAAGCGCAATTGGACCGGTTTCTGCTCAAGATACGCATCGATTACCCCGATATGGAGGAAGAATTGGCGCTCACCCGCCAGGTGATCGAGCGCCGGTCCGGGGGCGAATTGGCCGTGGATAACGTGGCGGTCCTGATTGGCCCGGAACAAGTGGCGGCGCTGCAGCGGTTGACGGCCCACGTGGAGGTGGACGACCGGGTGCTCCGCTATGCCGTCTCCATAAGCCGAGCTACCCGCGAGCATCCGCGCTTATCCATCGGCGCGGGTCCCCGAGGCAGCATCGCTTTGGTCCGCGCGGCCCGCGCCAGCGCACTGCTGTCGGGGCGGAGTTACGCGACGCCGGACGATATCAAGGCGGTGGCTTTGCCGGCGTTGCGCCATCGCGTGGCGACTTCTCCGGAGGCGGATATCGAGGGATCGAGTGCCGACACGCTGCTCCGGGCGCTGCTGGACCAGGTTCCCTCGCCGCGCTTCTGACCGGGGTTTCTCGTGCTCCTGCCTCATCGCGTCCTTTTGATCGCGCTCGCCGCCTGGTTCGGTCTCGCCGTTCTCGCGGCAGTGTGGCCGTCATGGCTTGCGGTCTGGCAATTCGCTGGGGCGGCGCTGCTGAGCGCGGCGCTGGCTGACGGGTGGCTGGCCCTGAGTCGCCGCAATCCGGTGCGGGTCGAGCGGGAAATCGAGGATGCATGGCCCGTAGGGGTGACGCAAACGGTCCGCCTCCGCCTCGCCAGCCCCGAGCGCAGCGTCGCAGGCTGGGTGTTCGACCGCCATCCCGAGACGTTTTCCGCAGAAGGCTTGCCCTTGTTTTTCAAGCTGTCGCGCGGCCATTGGGTGAACCTCGGCTATATGGCGCAGCCCCTGGAGCGCGGACCCCATGTCTTCGGCGGGATCGAGTTGCGGCTTCTTTCGCCGCTGCGCCTTTGGCTCACCCAATACCGGGTCGGCGGCGATGAGACGGTGCGGGTTTACCCGGATTTCGAAAAAATCACTCGATACTCGGTGTTCGCGACCGATAACCGCTTGTCCCAGATCGGCGTTCTGCGCAGGCGGCGGCGCGGCGAGGGTCTGGACTTCCACCAGTTGCGGGAGTATTGCCGCGACGATGCCTTGCGGCAAATCGACTGGAAGGCCACTGCCCGCAAGCGCAAACCCATCGCCCGCGAGTATCAGGACGAAAGAGACCAGAACATCGTGTTTCTGCTGGATTGCGGCCAGCGCATGCGTGCCAAGGACGATGCCCTGTCGCATTTCGACCATACGCTGAACGCGCTGCTGCTGTTGTCCTACGTGGCTTTGCGCCAGGGCGACGGCGTGGGGCTTTCGACTTTTGCCCAGGCCGAGCCGCGCTACTTCGCTCCCCGCAAATCGCTCGTCACGGTGCAGCGCTTGCTCAATGCCGTGCACGACCTTCAGCCCTCGCTGCAAACGTCCGATTATCTGATCGCCAGCCAGGCCCTATGCGAGCGCTTGAGCAAACGTTCGCTGATCGTGCTCCTCACCAATCTGCGCGACGAAGACGAATCCACGCTGCCGCCGGCCCTCGCCATTCTGCGGCGGCGGCATCTGGTGCTCCTGGCGAATTTGAGGGAAACGTCCTTGGACGCTCTCCTCCATGAGCCGGTAACCGATTTGGATGGCGCCTTGGCCTATGCGGCGGCGGTGGATTACCGCCGCGAGCGCCGGCGGCAATTGGCCGCCTTGCGCGCCCAGGGTGTCGCCGTACTGGATGTCGCCCCGGCGGAACTGCCGGTGGCGCTCGTCAACCGCTACTGGGACATGAAGCGTAGCGGCGTTTTTTAACTAAACCAAAAAGAAGAGAGGTTCCTATGGACACAACGGGTCGTGATCCGTCTTCCGACGATGCTTCCCACAATCCCTTTCAGGCTCCCAGGTCGCGAGTGGCCGATCCCGTTCCGGAGAATTCCGGCGTGCTTCTGGATGAGCCGAATCGGAACAGCGCCGGAAGCGGTATGACATGGTTGAGCGAAGGCTGGGGATTGTTCAAGGAGGCACCCGGAACCTGGATCGGAATTGTCATCGTCATGTTCTTGCTGAGTATCGTCATCAACCTGATTCCGGTCGTGAATCTGCTGTCCAGCCTGGTCTACCCGGTGCTGACCGGCGGGTTGATGCTGGGATGCCGTTCTCTCGAACAAGGGCGGGGACTCGCCTTTGGCCACTTGTTCGAAGGATTCCAGCGCAATTTCGGAAAGCTCGCGCTGGTCGGTTTGCTGTACCTTTTGGGAGCCCTTGTGGTCGCGGGGGGAGTGTTCGTGGTCGTACTCGGCGGCTCCGGTACGATGAGCATTTTCGCGGGAACGCCGCCGGACGCGTCGAATATCATGATGGTGCTCGTGGCTTCCTTGCTCGCATTCGCCCTTCTGGTTCCGCTGCTCATGGCCATGTGGTTCGCGCCGGCCTTGGTCGTGTTTCATGACAAGAGCGCCGTCGAGGCCATGGGGCTCAGCTTTCGGGGGTGTCTCCGCAACATCATGCCGTTCCTGGTCTACGGTATCGTGGGCTTGGTTGCGGCGATCGTCGCGACGCTTCCCGTCGGCTTGGGTTGGTTGGTCCTAATGCCGGTGTTGATCTGTTCGACATACAAGGCTTATCAAGACATCTTCATCGCTTGACGCAGTTATGACCGCTTCCGCCGCCCCGCTCGACACCGTCCGATCCGTCGCCACCCCGGAGGGCTGCGAGCTTCGACTTCGTGTCGCCGGGCCGGCGGCGCGAGCGCGCGCCTTTATGATCGACGCCCTGATACGTCTTCTGATTTTCGTGTGCGCCGTGGTGGTGCTGCGGTATTTCGGCGCATTGGGGCAGGGTCTTGTCATACTGACTTATTTCGTCCTCGGCTGGTTTTACAACATCGCGTTCGAGGCCTTGAACGACGGCGCTACGCCGGGAAAACGCCTGTGCAAATTGGCGGTGTTGCGCGAAGACGGAACGCCGGCGGGCTGGGATGCCGCCTTCATCCGCAACACCTTGCGCTTTGTCGACGCTTTGCCGGTCGGCTACGCGTTCGGGCTCATCGCCATGGGGTGCAACGCCGACAACAAACGGCTAGGCGACATCTCGGCCGGCACCGTGGTGGTCTATCGGCCGGATGCCGGACAATCCGCCGTCATCGACGACTATTCCGAGGCGGAACCCCCGCCTTTTTCCCTTACCCCTTCCGAACGGCACGCACTGATCGAGTACCGGCGGCGTTGCGCCACGCTCACACGAGAGCGCGCGGAAGAACTGGCGGAATTGGCTTTCCCTCTGACTCGGGGGCTTTCTCCGCCCCAAGGACGGCAGAAGCTCTTTCGCATCGCCAATTTTCTGGTGGGGCGAGAGGCATCGGCAGCCCGTAAGACGGATTAACGGGCCCGTGATCGCCGATCGGCGAAACCGGCGATAAACGCGAATGCCCCATTCCCGTGGAGCAGTCTGTCACCTCGATTCCGATAACGAGGCTGCATGCCGCACGGGCTTCGCGACAACCATTTTCACCGGTCCGACTGGGCGAGATCTCGCAGGATTTCAAAGTGGCCCTGGATAAGATGATCGACGAATTCGGTCCACGCCATCCGGCGGGTGGGTTCGACCTCCTGCGGCCAGGCGGTTTCTTCGTAGTGGAGCAGTACCGTGTTGGTGTCCGCACTGAGCTCGATGATCTGAAAGCGGTAGCCTGTGAGATGATCTAGACCGATGTGTGGATGCATACACCGTGGCTCCGGATTGCCGAGAGATCAGTTGATGACCGTGAGACCGATCCTTAACACTGTCGATCCCGGAGGGTCATTAAAGCGTTATTGCCAAAAGATGAACAGCGTCGTAACGGAAATAAATCGTAGCCTGAGCAAGATCGTCGGTTTCGCAACCGGCGGAGGGGGGTGGCAAGGTCGCTTAAGCCGGATTGAGCGAAGTCACTGCATTCCCTGCCGCTTTCTAAAATAAAAAGAGGTTGACCGCGGCGAAATAGATCAAAAGGCTCATGACGTCCTGCAGAATGGTTGCGAGGGGGCCGCTGCCGTAGGCGGGGTCCGTTCCCAACTCCCCCAACAGCCACGGAAGAAAGAGCCCGATCGTCGTCGCCACGCAGCCGGCCGAAAACAACGCCACGGCAACCGCCAGCGCCAGATAAAAGTCCCCGAAGATCAGCCAGATTATAGGGAGAGTGACGGCAGCCAAGGTAAGGCCGATCAGTAGGCCGGTCCGCATTTCCCCGCCGAGCAGCGAGCGGAGGTTCGCATGAGAGAGCGATAGCCCGCGTACGGCAATGGCCTCGGTCTGAGTGCCGATGGCATCGGCGATATAAACTAAACCCGGAATGAAAAAGGCGATGGCGATCCGGTCCTGCAATTGTGCCTCGAATTGCGCAACGACCTGGGTCGCCAAGGCGCTGCCCGCCAAACCAAGCATCAACCAAGGCAACCGGTCCCGCGCTCGCCGCAGCGGGGCCGATTCCATAGCTTCCCGCGCCTGATGCGTCTCGCGTTTGATCCCGGCGAGGCGATGCAAATCTTCCACATGCTCGTGTCGCAAGATGTGCATCAGCGCCAGGGGCGGTACCACGCCGAGGAAATGTCCCCCATGGTCGACGACGGGAACCGCGGTCAGCCGATGGTGCAGCGCCAAGGACGCCAGTTTCTCTTGATCTTCGTCTACGCGGACCATGGGCAGTGCCTTAAGAACGTCTCCCATAGGCGTCTCCGCGGGCAAGGCGATCAAATCCTCCAGAACGATACACCCTAGCAGCCGATCTTCCGGATCGGTGACACAGATCAATTCAGCATGATCGAAGCGGTGTTCTTTCAAGCGAGCCTGAACGGCCGCCGCGGTTTCGTTCGAATGAGCGCGGGGTACGCTGGCCGTCAGGTGGGTGCCCGCCGTTTCGCCCTGGCGGTGATTTCTCTTACGAGATTTCAGCGGGCGTCTTTTCTTTTCGATGGCTTTTTCCATATTTGCTTTCTGCATTTGTTCAATTTGGGGCATGACTCGGAGTCCAGCGCGACCAAGGCCGGCTCGTTCGAGTTTATCGGCGCACTTTCCCTTGCGACCGAATACCCGTCAAGTCCCGCTGCGGGGTATCGGAATTAATCCCCAAGCCAGGTTATACGTGTACCGGGGCGATCCTATGCGCATTTCTTGATGTTCCCGTGAACTACATTTCGTCACGTGTCTCTATCGGCCAATGGTCAAGGCCGAGAGAAAAGCGGCATTCCGGTACCGGGCCTTGGATGATCGCTATTGGAGACTTCGATAGTCCGATAAACACGTTCAAGGATAACCATGGAGTGTGATCAAAAGATTTCGAAGTTGATGCGGAACTGTTACGCCGCGCTGCGGGCTGCCATCCCTATAGCGGCCGCCGTGCCGACCACGGCGCAAGCTGGCGCGCAGCGCCTATGCCGTGGCTTCGTGACAATGATGTTCGCAGAGTTTTGATGTCCTATTCACTCGCTTGCTTTGAGACCGATCGCCCATCATGGCTAAGAGGGTTGTACCCACACGGATTGACGCCGATAACTTTGCCGGCAGCTCGCGTGCCGCTTGTAGCGATTGGCGCTCCGTGCGCAGATTCCATGTCGGCACGGGCCACCAAGAGCCCACTTCAAGATGCCGGATATACGACTGCATGCGCTTCCTTGTCGCCATCCCTATCGATCGGTTTCTTGCGCTCGGGGAGGAGCCGATATACGCACAGTTAGGCTTGGGCGCTGACAGGCAGGGCTAGAGCATTTTCATACCGCCTGTACGGGCACTCGCGAGTAGGTCGGGAATCCTTCCCCAATCGCAAACGGTCATCCGGGGAAGGGGCTGGCCGGCGCTCCCGGCTAGGCCGTTTGCGATTGGAAGGGTCATCCCAGCGCTCCTGGGATGACCGTTTGCGATTGGAGCGCCGAAGCCGCCCTTCCCGACGACACGTCAGGCCGAGCGTCTTCGTCGGAAGGGTCGCGACTAAAGCGACCGTTTGCGATTGGGAAAGGATTGCCGACCTACGAAAGCTTGAATCCATTCACCCGAGCCGAAGGTGCCAACGACTTCCGCCAAGCCTGTTTTGCCGTACGAGCGAGATGAAAACGCTCTAAGGAAGCTCTGAATAAGTGCGTTTTATTGGTGGCTCCGATAAACCGGCCGGGGCTGCCAGCCGAAAAAGGTCGTTTTTCCCTCCCCAATTGGCGCCCGCCATCGGCGCTCTTTCCGCCCCTCGCCCCCGGTTTTCCGGGACGATGCACAGATTGATCCCTAGGCCGCCATCAACTCCTCCCGCACCTGGTAGAGATTGCCGAGGGCAAACAGCAGGTAGAGTTGCTGCCCGTTTTTGAAGAGTCCCCGGTACCGGACCTTGGTATAGCCGAATTGGCGTTTGACGATCCGGAATGGGTGTTCGACCACCGCCCGCAGCGCGGCCAGCATGCGGTTGTGAAGCGCTTGTTCCGCAGGCAAGTCCTCGCCCTTCTTACGCTTGAAGGGAAATGCCCAGACCGGCTCGCCCTCCTGGCGTTCGACCTCCAGATTGCGGTCCTTGCGGGTATAGGCCCGATCGCCCAGGACGACCCGCTCCTCGCCGTGCAACAGGGCATCGGTCATGACCCCGTCCGCCACCTTGGCGGTGGTGACTTCCACCGTGTGCACCAAGCCTGAATCAGCATCCACGCCGATGTGCGCCTTCATGCCAAAGTGGTAATTGTTACCCTTCTTGGTCGAACTCATCTCGCCATCCCGCTTCCGCTCGCGGTTCTTCGTGGACGGCGGGGCGGCGATCAGGGTGGCATCCACGATGGTCCCTTGACGCAACAATAAGCCCTTTTCCGCCAATAGGGCCGCCGTTTCATCGAATAGGGTTTGCGCCATCTGATGGGTTTCCAACAGGCGCCGGAACTTGAGGATCGTGGTTTCATCCGGCATGGCGTCCTCGCCCGCATCCAGCCCGGCAAACTCGCGCAGCATCGGCATGTCGTGCAGCGCCTCTTCCATCGCCGGATCGGAGTAGCCGAACCAGTGCTGCATCAGGTGGATGCGCAACATCGTCTCCAAAGGAAAGGGACGCCTGCCCCGGCCGGCCGTCGGGTAGTACGGTGCAATTCGGCTCGTCCACAACGTCCAAGGAATCACCTGCTCCATGTCCTGGAGAAATTTCTGACGCTTGGTCAGCTTTGGTTTCTTCACAAACACGGTGGCACTGAGTCCGAGTTGCTTCATCTGGGGTCGACCTGTCGAAAATTGGACGTTGGGCGTTATTTTATCGGGGCCAGGGACTTATTCAGAGCTTCCCTAAGTACATTCAGGGAAGTCTTGCGGCATAGGCAACCTGCAGGACAACCCCGCCAATCAAGCCAATCTGTCGAGATTCCGCAAATATTTGCGGAATGTACTTAGGGGAGCTAAAAGCTAGAAAATGATGAAGGAGATACTGTGCGCTGCATACGGTTCGACGATGCAGGGTGCACGCAACGCACCCTACATCGAAAGTGAAACCGATGTAGACGTGACCGTCCGTTTCGTGCGCGGACTTTGCGTCCTGCCTGTGGTGGCTTTCCGAGGCCCTCGGTTACTCGCTATTCTTACTCAGGGTCGGTTGGCCTATTCGCTGCACTAACTCCTCCACCCGTCGCCACTCCTCCTCAAGGCGGGCGCGGTCGATCTTCGATGGCTCTTCTGGAGATGCCATCTGTTTGGCTCGTAGCTGGTCAATCTCTTTGCTGAATAAGCCTTCCTGTTGCGCCGCAAGCTGAAGCCTCAATTCAGAGTTCCCCTTCCAAAAAGTGCTATTTTCCGGGGGCTGATTGTACGACTCTGGGTGCCGATAATAACCCTGCTCATCCGCAGGCTTTTCTTCCTCTACTATTAATGGATGTGCTTGCGCCCAAGAATCCTTGCGAATGCCTGTTACCTGCCAAGAAACTTTCATCCCCGACTTACCTCCCGCAATATTGAAGCGATTGTTTGAAATCTCCCGAGCGACATGAAGGTTAGGGGCAGGCTCGCCAATAGAGGTGAGCTGATAGCGGAAGTCGCAATTGAGGGCTTCAAACCATTCAGGAAGCTCCACAAAACACTCCCCATTCCCGTCAAGAGCCGCAACCCCGTCATAAACATTCTTCATCTCGGCCGACTCGACAAATGAGTGAGCAAGGTACTTGTGCGCCGGCTCAAGGGGGTGATCGATCCTGAAGCCACCACCGGACTTGATTAAAGGACCAAAAACCTCGACTTTTCCATCGAGAAATGCTGCCCATCCATCTTCACCCCCTCTGCCGTACACGCCAATGCCCCTTTGAGCAGAACTTGTACCCCACACACCAACGCTGATGAAACCACCGCTGCTATCGCCACTCACACCGGCGCTGAAGAAACCACCGCGGCTATTGCCACTCACACCGGAGCCAGAGGCACTATCGCCACGCACGCCCGTGCCTTCTCCCGCTACGCCAGATACGCCGGTGCCGGTATTGACTGCTGCTCCGGCTACGCCAATGCCTCTTGTTCGCTCTGTGCCGGCTAAGCCGAACACACCCACTAGAGAGTTGCTGGAGCCCACGATGCCGAACCCGGCATCGCAGAGTCCGCGTACGCCGGCTTCGAAGCCGCCGGTAGGTACACCGAAACGTTCACCAAGTACGCCATCCCCATCGCCGCTAGTCCCGCGGACGCCGGTACCCCTGATGCTACTTCCCACCACGCCGGTGGCCTCGCCGACGAAGCCGGTCACGCCGTTACCACCGGTAGTGCTGGAGCCGAAGACACCGGAGGCGTCGGGAGTTGGAACAAATGTAACGCCCAATACGCCGGTGCCGGTTGCACTTCGGCCAAGCATACCTAGGCTCTGCAAGCTTTCGCCCGCGACACCTTCGCCCTCGATGCTGCGGCCAAATACTCCCGGATTTTGGATGCTGTGGCCTTCCACCCCGGCGATGTTAGTAGGGATGTTCGCTACGTTAGGAGGGAGAGCGCCGCTCGTACCGAACACGCCTACTCCGGTGGTGGAGTCACCCCACACGCCCACGGCGACGGGATTTCCATTAGCATCTACCGGCACCTGATCGCTATTCGCCGGCTCAAATCCTTCTACTCGTGCCATATTGTCCTCCTTTCATGGTTTCGCTGCGGTTGCCGTTATCGCTGTTTGTGCAGGAACTAAAGCTTGCGGTCATGACAGTGTTGATGTGAAGAGTCATTCAGGAGATGCGATGCCATTATCGAGCGGCTCTAGCTACTGCCGCTTGGCGGTAAATCCGGCGACCGTGAGGGTGGTGTTGATGAATCGGATCTCGCGATTGCGGTCGACGATCACAAACGCGACTGTCGAAGGCCCATCAAAGGCCGTTCCCGAGAACTCGGCGACACTGGTACCCGTGCCATCGGGATTGACCGAATGGGTGCACGTCTTGGACGTGAGAGGTCCGAGGATAGTCCCGTTGATATTGACAGTCGTGGTGACCGCGCAGCCTCCGTGGCCATCAAAGATCACCGTGCCAAGGGCGGCCGTTGGCACCGCTTGAGGGGCAGCGGGGGGCACAATCATCCCGAACTCCCCCGAAAATCCCCACCTTCCTTCGATGCCGCGTTCGGTAAATGCTGGTCTTGGAGCGTCCGCTCTCGAAGATGAGGCTAATGCCACAAAGACAAGCAATACTGTCAACGGCTGTAGGACTACCCCATACACGTTGCGATTGTGTTTCGTCATAGTCACCTCCTACGCGAAACGCCTCTTCGCCATAACGCATTTGATGAAAGAATCGGATTTGCCAGAATCACAGGTTATCGCGGGTGTGGCCGACGAATCATTGAAATATTTGGATGCCGAGGATGAAAGTGGCTGTCCGTCATTTCGATCCAAATATCGGCTCCCTTATGGGGCGGGAGGAGACTAAACCGATATTCGAAGGACACCTTGTCCAAGTAAAAAAGGGGGTAGGGATTGTATGTCTGGAGAACTGCCATTTGAACCCTTATTAATCAGGCCTGTAAATACCCTCCTGGTATTTCGGGCCGCCGCCCAGGCCGGTACACGCCCGGCCTGGGCTCAAGCGGCTGGTCGCCGCGCCGGGGCATCCCTGCCCCGGATTAACCCGGCCTATATTTATAGGCCGGGTTAATAATAAGGCCCAGCAGCTTTGGGTACTAAGCGCTACGTGGGCAATATCAAAAGCTGACGTTCAGGCAAAGTCGCAATCATCAATCCGCGATCTTCCGCTTTAGCCGAAAATCAGGCGCATGGACGACCGCTACGAATGGCAGCTTCGAATCGGGAGTGGCAGTTCAAATCATCTGACAGTGTTGGTCGGATCTGGCCGCGGCAACCTCAATGTACGATCAGAATGGTTTTGGGATTTGCTCTCGCCTTATTGAAAAGCGTTCCATGAGGCGGCACGGGAGCGGTAATAACATGGCCCTCGACGGCTGCCGTCATATAACTGTAATCTCGTGCGGCTATTTTCACGCTCTTTGCAAACAGCGGTTCGGGCCGAGCGAGCGATCTGATTATGAGTGGCAGACCCATGGCTTTGTCGCACCAAGACTATTTGAGTCTCAAGCGGGCATATCGGCATCTAGAATATCCCGCCTTCGCCGTCAGGCTTGCCGATGCGGTCGGCACACCCTTGGAGAAAGGGCTTAAGCTTTTGCCAACGCCATGGTACCGAAGACTGCATCGCTGCGCCGAGAATGCCATTTGGAAGGCTTTGGGCGTGGCGGTCACGAGCTTGGACAATAAGCCGGGGACGCCATCCCGCGACGTGTATTACAAGTTGCTCAGCATCGCGAGCGGCGCGGTCGGTGGTTTTTTAGGCGGTCCGGCCTTGCTGGTGGAGCTGCCGTTTACGACCGTTCTCATGCTGCGTTCGATTGCCGATATCGCCCGCAGCGAGGGCGAAGATCTCGACGATATCGCGACCCGTCTGGCATGTCTCGAAGTGTTCGCCTTGGGTGGGCGTACTAAGGAAGATGATGCGGCTGATGCCGGGTACTACGGGTTGCGTCTCGCTTTGGAGCGGCCCGTTGCGGCAGCCTCCAGCTATATCGCTCGGAACGGCCTAGGCAATCGGGCCGGCGCGCCGATGTTGGTGGATTTTATTATGATGATCTCGAGCCGTTTCGGCATAACGGTCTCGGAAAAAGCCGCGGCGGAAATCGTCCCGATTGTGGGGGCGGTCGGCGGCGCTTTGGTCAACAGCGTGTTCATTCAGCACTTTCAAGTTATGGCACATAGCCACTTTACGATCCGCCGTCTCGAGCGGAAGTACGGCCCGAGGCTCATTCGAGCGGAGTACGATAAGCTGCGGACCCCCGAGTACAAGCTCTCGTACGCGTCAGTTTAGCTTTCCCTTATTTAAACTTTTCGTGGTTCTTGGCCCGCTGGCATAATACCCTTGGCTTTTTATGCGGCCGAGGTTTTTTCTTATCAATGGGGTTTCTGGAATCCAGGGAGGTAGCGATGGCTGGTTTCGGCGATTTTCTTGAAAACGGTGTGGCCAAAGGCGTTGTGATCGGGCTTGGCATGGTGGCGGCCGGTGTCGTTCTTGCGCCGGCGCTGCGGCCAGTTGCACGAGCAGCCGTGAAGACCGGCATCCTGCTGTTCGAAAAAGGCCGCGAATGGGCGGCTGAAGCCGGCGAAACCTTCGAAGATCTGGTGGCCGAGGTTCGAGCGGAGCTGGCAGAGCAGGCGGCCGCAGCGGAAGGATTCGAAGCCGCCGAGCAAGCCGCTGCGGAAAGCGATATGAAAGGCTAAAGATGGTCTCGGCCTTCGTCGTTCACGAGCTAGCCGGTCGATTACGGCTGAGAATTCCCGAAAAGCGCAATGATTCGGCCTTTTTTGCCGCTCTCGCCGAACGTTTAGCCGAATGTCCGGGCGTTACCAGCGTCAAGCTCAATGCGTTTACCGGTAGCGTTTTGCTGCTTCACGCCGCGGAAACGAGTGCAAGCGATGTTGCAAGGTATGCGGAGCAAGCCGCTTTATTTTCCGTTAAACCCTTGTCGGCCACACCCGTCCGCACGCTGGGTCAGCACGCAACCAAGGGTCTCAATGCATTTGACCGCAGCCTTACCACCGCGAGTGGCGGGCTAGTGGATTTGCAGTCGGCCTTTTTTCTTTTGTTGGTGGGATTGGCTGTTTATCAGGCGAGACGCGGGCAGATTCTGGTGCCGGCGGTTTCCATGCTTTGGGAAGCGATCAGTCTGGTCGGTTCGGACAAAATCGGCAAACACTAGCCGGAAGCGCGCGTACTCTTTGTCGGATGTTGCAGACCATCTGAGGGAGCTGAAGGCGCTAGCTTAACCGCTGATGCAAAGGGCTTTTGCGGGGAAAATGCGCTTTCAAGAATTCCATTTGATCGCTCAATACCCGGCGTCCTTGTAGGTAGACATATTCCGCGTGGGTTGGGGTGAACGGAATGGCTAGGAGTTGCATGCCGGCTTGTTCCGGGGTTCGTCCGGCTTTATGGTTGTTGCAGCGCTTGCATGCGGTTACGACATTGTTCCAGGTGTCGGCGCCTCCGACGCTGATCGGAGTGATGTGGTCGCGGGAAAGGTCGCTATGGTGAAATCGGTGGCCGCAGTAAAGACAAAGATTGTTGTCGCGGCGGAATAGGGCAGGATTGCTTAGGGGCGGAACGTAGTTGGGATCGATGCCGTAGCCGTTGTTATGGTGGTGGTGTGTGGCGATGATCGAATTGACTTCGATGAGACTGCGGCGCCCCGTCTTGGCATTAATGCCACCCCGCAGCGTATACAGGTGGGTACCGCAGCTATAGGCTACTTCACCTAGATGATAAAGCTTTGCCGCCTCTTGGTAGCCTATCCATTCCAGCGGCATGCCAGAGGCATCGGTACGTAACACCTGTAGATGATAAATCTCCATAGATCCTCCATCGTTCGATTGTTGTCTTTCATTGCAGAATGGTTAAACACTTGATTTCCGGTTGCTGTCGTCGGTCGACTTATGCACAGTGTATTCAATTTGTTTGTCAAGGAAAAATTTGAATCAGTGCTGCCGCGATTAGATTTTTTTGTGACCAAATAAGGCATTGATAAAATTATAAAAAATAAGTTTTGGTCAAAATCTTTACAATTTAATGAAAGTCTAGTCTTCATGCATTTTTCGGCAACATCCCGACATCTATTCCACAAAGTTATCCACAGAAACTGTGGATAAGCAAGATTTTGCTTTTCTGCTAAGCGTGTTGCGGTTTTCCCGATTCTACCCGGGATTTGTGGCAGTTCGTTGAACATGACGAAAATTCTTAAGATCGCTGTTTCGGTGCCTTTGCGACGTCTGTTCGACTATCTTCCTCCTTCAGCTTCCGATATTCAGAGTTTGAAGCTTGGCGTCCGCGTCGAAGTTCCCTTCGGCCGTCGCCGAAAAATTGGCGTATTGATGGACATTGCGGAAGAATCGGAGGTGGACCGTGGACGTTTGAAGGAGGCGTTAGCGATACTCGACAGCGATCCCTTGCTGTCTTCCGACGATCTCCGGTTGCTCAACTGGGCGAGCCGTTATTATCACCATCCTATCGGTGAGGTCGTCGCAGCGGCTCTGGCCGTCCTGTTGCGCAAGGGCAGTGCGGCCGAGCTCGCGGGAGAACGGGTTCTTCGCCTGGTCACGGAGGACTATGCTTTCGCGGCGCAGTCATGCAAGAGAGCCCCTCGCCAAGCGGCGTTGATCGGATTGCTCCGCGAGCATCCGAACGGCGTTCCTCATAGTCTTTTGAGCGAACTGGATTGGGACTGGCGCGGTGCTGTAGACGGCCTGGTTCGGAAAGGTTTGGCGTGCTGGTGCCAGAGCCGGGAAGCGCAAGTACCTGCCCACAATTCACTCAAATCTCCTCCTTTCGATCTCAACGAGGACCAGCAGCGCGCAATAGCCGCCGTTCGGGAGGCCATGGGCGCGTACGCCGCTTTCTTGCTGGAAGGCGTGACCGGCAGCGGTAAAACCGAAGTGTATCTGCAATTGACGCAGGAGGTTTTGGCGCGAGGCGAGCAGATCATGATCTTGCTGCCGGAAATCAATCTGACGCCTCAGTTGCAAGCCCGCTTTCGCAGCCGCTTCTCGGTTCCGGTCGCGATATTTCATTCCGGGCTCACGGAAACCGAGCGCTGCCGTTCCTGGCTACAAATGCAGCGAGGGGAGGTGAGTATTCTGCTCGGTACCCGTTCCGCCGTCTTCACCCCGATGAAGTCGCCGGGGATGATCATTCTGGACGAGGAGCACGACACTTCATTCAAGCAGCAGGATGGCTTCCGCTTCTCGGCGCGCGACGTGGCCGTCATGCGAGCCCGGCTGTTCAACATTCCTATTCTGTTGGGGTCGGCCACGCCGTCTTTGGAAAGTCTCTGCAACGTATCGCAGGAGCGGTATCGGCATTTGCGGCTTCTTCATCGCGCAGGCGGGGCGCTCCAACCCAGCTTCCGATTGCTCGATATTCGAGGGCATCGCTTGCGGGAAGGGCTTTCGCCGGCACTGATCGCGTATATTGCCGACACATTGAGCCGCGGCGAGCAGGCGCTGTTGTTCGTCAATCGGCGCGGTTTTGCGCCGACTTTGATTTGTCACGCCTGCGGATGGGTCGCCCGTTGCCGACGTTGCGACGCGAACTTGGTCGTTCATGCCGGTGACGGGCGTCTGCGTTGCCATCACTGCGGGTTCGAACAGTCCTTGGCCCGTTCTTGTAACGGCTGCGGCAGTGAAGACCTTCGCCCCTTGGGGCTCGGGACCGAGCGCGTGGAGAACGCGTTGGCAGAGTTGTTCCCAGGCGCCCGCATAGTGCGCATCGACCGCGACAGCACGCGGCGCAAAGGACGATTGGAAACGCTTTTGAACGACATTCACGAAGGCCGGATGGATATCCTGATCGGCACCCAGATGCTGGCGAAAGGCCATCATTTTCCGCGGGTCACGCTGGTCGGAATCACGGACGTGGATTCCGGCCTCTACAGCACCGACTTTCGTTCCGGCGAACGGACTGCGCAATTGATTATTCAAGTAGCGGGCCGCGCCGGGCGGGAAGAACGAATGGGCACCGTCGTTTTGCAGACTCGGCACCCTGGCCACCCATTGCTTCATGTGTTGATCAGGGACGGCTATTCCGGTTTTGCAAAAGCCTGTACGGACGAGCGCCGAGCGGCGCAGTTGCCCCCCTTTACCTATCAGGCGCTATGGCGGGCGGAGGCGACCGACATCGATGCGCCGCGAAGCTTCTTGGGGCGAGTTGCCGATCTTGCGAACGAGCGACCGTCGCCCGAATTGTTGGTGTTGGGGCCGGTTCCCGCACCGATGGCGCGGCGGGCCGGACGGCAGCGTTATCAACTGCTGTTTCAATCCGCCAGGCGCAATCTGCTGCACGGACTTATCGAGTCACTACTGCCGTTGATTTCGGAACTTGATGAAGCCAAGCGAGTCCGTTGGTCTATAGACGTCGATCCGGTCGACCTTTATTGATAGCGGCTAGTGGCGCCGTTTACAGGTTCGCTTGATCTTGGCTTCTTTTTCTCCCGGACTCCAATTAGCATGGCGCTGGAGTCGAGTGTCGCGACGGCCTTGGGTTTCCCAAATACCACTCACAAGACATGCGAGGAATCTATGTTCCCATTACGAGACGAAAATCCGATTGTCAGGAGGCCAGTGGCGACGATTGCGATAATCGGGCTGAATATCGCCAGTTGGGTTTTTGTTCAAGGCTTGGGTAACGGCGAGCCGCTGGCGTGGTCCTTGTGCAATTATGGCTTGATCCCGGGTGAGCTGTTCGATCGTGTACCGGCCGGAACCGTCATTCCCCTCGGAGAAAATCTGGGCTGCGAGCTGACCGGGGACACGTCCGTCCTGACCCTGGTGACCCATATGTTCCTCCACGGCGGGTGGTTTCACATCATCGGAAATCTCTGGTTCCTTTGGGTGTTCGGCGACAACGTCGAAGACTCGATGGGGCCGATACGGTTCGTTATTTTTTATCTCGCATGTGGCTTGGCCGCCGCCGGCGCTCAGATCTTCACCGATCCGGCTGCGGCAATACCCATGGTGGGTGCGTCCGGCGCGATCGGAGGGGTGATGGGAGCGTATGCTCGGCTCTATCCGAGGGCCAGAATAGTGACGCTGATCTTCCTCGGATTCTATGTGACCACTGTGGCTTTGCCTGCCATTGCCATGCTGGGATATTGGTTCTTCATCCAGATCGCAGGTGGACTCCCAGCCCTGCAAGAGGCCGGCGGTGGCGTGGCGTTCTGGGCACACGTGGGGGGATTTCTGGCTGGCCTGATTTTGGCTGGTCCCATGCATCGACCGGATTATCTGGCTCAGCATCTTCGGCATGCGGCGGGGCCGTATGACCGCTACTGATTTTCAGTCTGTCGACGTTCTGCCGAGAGCGAGCCTTACGCCGGCTGCCGTTTTCTGAGCATAGGGCGCATATCCACCAGGGCGACGATCAGGAGGTAAAGCCCGAGGAATGCCGTGCCGACCGTCCAGGACGTCAAGCCGCACGACTCCACCAGATCTTTGTGTCCGCCGTACAGCAATAATCCGAGCAGGAGATAGCCCACGATCTTTCCTAGCGGATAACGCACCGGGTAATAGTATTGACCGAGAGCGTAGGAAATGACGGTCATCGTGGCATAACACGCCAGCGTCGCCCAGGCCGAGCCCATGTAGCCCATGATCGGAATCCACCATATATTCAGCCCGATGGTGAGCGCGGCGCCGATCAATGACACCCATGCCCCCATCAGGGTTCGATCGGTGAGTTTGTACCAGATCGACAGGTTGACGTAGATGCCCAGAAACAGATTGGCCAAGAGCAAAATGGGCACGACGTCTAGCCCTTGCCGGTATTCCGCGCCGACGAAGTACTTGAATACGTCGATGTACAGGGTCACCACCAGGAAGATGAATACGCAGAAGATCACGAAATAATTCATCACGAGGGCATAAGCGCGCTTCGCGTCCGCCCGTCCGGCGTATGCAAAAAAGAAGGGTTCGCCTGCATACCGGAAGGCCTGTATGAAGAGCGACATCAGGATCGACAGCTTGTAGCACGCGCCATAGATGCCCAGCATGCGCAGATTGGTCGCAAGATCATAGGGCAGCAGAAATTTCAGGATGGCGCGGTCGAGCATTTCGTTGACCATCCCCGCAAATCCGATCACCACCATCGGCAGAGAGTAAGCCAGCAAGCTCTTCAGAAGTCGCGAATCGAGCCCATGCCGCAAGCTTTTGAATTGCGGTAGGAGTAATAGGAGCTTGAACGCGCTGGCCGCGAGATTTGCCAGGAAGATATAGCCGACACCGATAGCCGGATCGTACAAACGCGCTCCAAGCGAGTTCGGCCAAAGCTCCTCGGCCTTTTTGCAATAAATCAGGAAGAACAGGTTGAGTCCTATGGCGAGTACGATTTCGATCAGTTTGATGCCGGCAAAGCGCCAAGCCCGGTTCTCGGAGCGCAGCTTGGCGAACGGCAGTGCCGAGACGGAATCGAGCGCCAGAATCGCACCGAACCACACCAGATATTCCGGATGCTCCGAATAACGGAGCAGCGCCGCAAGCGGTTCGCGAAACACGACGATTCCGGAGACAAACGCCAGGTTCGCCAATATCAAGAAGACGAGCGCCGTCGAGTATACGGTGTCCGACCGGAGTTCTTCCCGGTTGCTGAAGCGGAAAAAGCCCGTTTCCAGGCCGAACACCAGGAGTACGGCGAAAAAGCCGGCGTAGGCATAAAACTCCGAAACGATGCCGTATTCCTGCGCCGGAAACGTATAGGTGTACAGCGGAACCAGCAGATAGTTGAGGAATCTGCCGATGATGCTGCTCAAGCCGTAGATGACGGTTTGCGAGGCAAGCTTGCGGAGAGGGTTCAAAAGTTGATGCGCCGGCGATGTTTGAAGGCCGTCATTTTATGGCGAGTCCGGATGGACGCCAAAATCTTGTGCGGTTTCTCATGCGTTCCAACCCGTGTCACGACGTTCTCGTTTAAGAGTTGCCGTTTGTGGGAAGTTTTCGCGAATTCATAGATGTTCGCGTCGGCATTTGCATGGTTTTTCGGATAAAAGTAATCAAATTATGCTCATCTAAGCTTGTCAAACTAAAATTGGTTGTTTTCGAAGCAAAGTCAATGATGAAGGCCGAGTTTTAATCGGCCTTGTTTCTTAAGTTCATCAGCTAACAAACAGCGAGGTAAGCCCATGGCGTCTTTTATCGCGGAACACCCACTCGAGGCCGACGAGCTGCAAAAACTCGATGCCTACTGGCGGGCGTGCAACTACCTTGCGGTGGGCATGATTTATCTGAAGGACAATCCTCTGCTGAAAGAGCCTTTGCAGCCGGGGCATATCAAAAAGCGCTTGCTCGGTCATTGGGGCTCCAGTCCCGGCTTGAGTTTCAGCTACGTTCATCTCAATCGCCTAATCAATAAGTACGATCTTGATGCGATTTTCATCACCGGCCCCGGTCATGGAGCGCCAGGCGTATTGGCGCCGGTTTATCTCGAGGGTACGTACTCCGAAATCTATCCGAATAAAAATGAAGACGAAGAGGGGATGCGTCTGTTCTTCAGGGAATTCTCGTTTCCAGGCGGAATCGGCAGCCATTGCACGCCGGAAATGCCGGGATCGATCCATGAAGGGGGAGAGTTAGGTTACAGCATTTCCCATGCCTTCGGTGCGGCGTTCGATAACCCCGATCTCTTGGTTACCGTAATGGTCGGCGATGGCGAGGCAGAAACCGCAGCTCTCGCAGCCTCCTGGCATTCGAATAAATTCCTCAATCCGGTTCGGGACGGTGCGGTACTGCCGATCCTCCACCTCAATGGATATAAGATCAATAATCCGACCGTCCTGGCGCGCATTTCCCATGAGGAACTGGAGCAGCTGTTCGCGGGATATGGATGGACGCCCTATTTTGTCGAGGGCAGCGATCCGGAAACCATGCATCAAGCGATGGCGGCTACTTTAGAACATTGCGTGCTCGAAATTCGTCGGATTCGGCAGGAAGCCCGCCAGGGCGGTGGCCTGAGCCGCCCGCGGTGGCCTATGATCGTGCTGCGCAGCCCGAAGGGGTGGACAGGACCCAAGACGGTCGACGGCCACAAAATAGAAGGTTTCTGGCGTTCGCACCAAGTGCCGCTCGCAGGAATCGCCCAGAATCCGGAGCACCTCAAGATGCTCGAAGAATGGATGCGAAGTTATGAGCCGGAGAAACTGTTCGATGCCACCGGCCGCCTCGTTCCCGAGTTGAAGGCTCTGGCTCCCAGGGGGAATCGGCGCATGAGCGCCAATCCCCATGCCAATGGTGGCTTGCTCCGTAAAGCTTTAAGGATGCCCGATTTTCGCGATTATGCGGTCGAGGTGCCGAAACCTGGTTCCGTGGAGTCGGAAAATACGCGGCCCCTCGGACGCTTTTTGCGCGACATTCTGGCGCTAAATCCTAGTAACTTCCGGGTATTCGGTCCGGACGAGACCACTTCCAACAAGCTGGATGATGTGTACGAAGCCAGCAAAAAAATGTGGCTGGCCGACTACTTGCCGGAGGACGCCGACGGCGGCGAATTATCGCCGGAGGGGCGTGTTATGGAAATGTTGTCGGAGCACACGCTGGAGGGCTGGCTCGAGGGCTATCTGCTTACCGGGCGGCACGGATTCTTCTCGACCTATGAGGCCTTCGTCCACGTGATCGACTCGATGTTCAACCAGTTCGCAAAATGGCTGGATATTGCCAACGACATCCCCTGGCGCGCTCCCGTATCTTCCCTGAACCTCTTGATCACCTCTACCGTATGGCGACAGGATCATAACGGCTTCACTCATCAGGATCCGGGGTTTCTCGATCTCGTGGTCAACAAGAGCCCCGAAGTGACCCGTATTTACCTGCCCCCCGACGTCAATACGCTCCTATGCGTGGCGGACCATTGCCTCCGAAGTACCTATAACGTCAACGTGATTGTTTCGGACAAGCAGAAGCATTTGCAGTATTTGGACATGGAAGCAGCGATAAAGCATTGCATCAAGGGCCTGGGAATCTGGGATTGGGCGAGCAACGACCAGGGTTCGGAGCCGGATGTCGTCATGGTGGGTTGCGGCGACATCCCAACGAAAGAGGCGCTAGCGGCTGTCATGCTCCTGCGCGAGCACTTCCCGACATTGAAGATCCGTTTCATCAATGTGGTCGATTTGTTCAAGCTGCAGCCTGCAAGCGAACACCCCCACGGCCTTAACGACCGCGATTTCGACAGTCTCTTCACCTTGGATAAGCCGATTATTTTCAATTTCCACGGGTATCCGTGGCTGATCCATCGCCTCTCTTACAGAAGAACCAATCATAAGAACCTGCACGTGCGAGGGTATAAAGAGAAAGGAAATATCAATACCCCGCTGGAATTGGCCATCGAGAACGAAATCGACCGTTTCAGCCTGGCGATCGATGTGATTAATCGCGTGCCGGGGCTGTTGGTTGCGGGCGCCCATGTCAAGGAAAAGCTTCGCGACATGCAGATCGAGTGCAGCAATTATGCGTATGAGCACGGTGTGGACAAGCCGGAGTTCGCCAATTGGACATGGCCTCAATAATGAGCGAGCGACGATGGCGCGGCCCGGAAAGGATTTCGTAGACGCACTCCCTCAAGCTGACTGAGAATTCATGCAGAGGAAGCTTTTGGTCCTCAACTCGGGTAGTTCGTCCGTAAAGTATCGGTTGTTTGATCTGAGTGACGAACGTGTCCTGCTGTCAGGCATTATCGAACGAATTGGAGAGACTCACACTTCTTCGCCTGAAGATGGTGGTGAGGGGCATGGATTCGCTGACCACCGTCAAGCCTTTGCCGAAGTGATGCGGAGGCTCGACGAGTCTGGCGAGTTGCCGGACCCGAACGAGCTTTTTGCAATAGGCCACCGTGTGGTGCACGGAGGGGAGACTTTCCGTTCCGCTGTCGTCGTCGACGATTCGGTCATGGCGGCGATTCGAGCGGCTGTTCCGCTCGCGCCTCTCCATAATCCGCCAAATTTGCTGGGCATTGAGGTTTGCCGCGCACTCTGGCCAGGCGTGCCTCAGGTCGCTGTGTTCGATACGGCCTTTCACCAATCCATGCCGCCTCACGCCTACCATTACGCGCTGCCGAAAAAATTTTATCGGGACGATCGAATACGCCGGTACGGGTTTCACGGAACCTCGTTCGCGTACGTCACGAAACGAGCCGCCGCCCATCTGGGGCGACCGCCGGAGTCGTGCAACTTCATCGCGTTGCACTTGGGTAATGGGGCGAGCGCTACAGCCATTAAGCACGGCCGTAGCGTCGATACATCGATGGGCATGACGCCTTTGGCGGGCTTAATCATGGGTACGCGGTGCGGCGACATCGATCCCGGCATCGTCCTCCATTTGATGAACTCCCGCAATTATTCAGCGAGAGACATAGAGTGCCTTCTAAGCAGGAACGCCGGGCTCAAGGCGCTCGTCGGGGCGAATGATATGCGCGAAATTTTGCGGCGTGCTGCGGTCGGCGGCGAAGACGCCCGGTTGGCCGTCGAAATGTACTGTTACGCGATCAAAAAATACATCGGGGGCTACTTGGCTGTGCTGGGTAACATCGATGCGTTGATCTTTACGGGCGGTATCGGTGAGCATGCCGCTCCCATCCGCTACAAAATCTGCTCGGGTCTAGAGCCGTTCGGAATCGTGATCGATGTACGCAAAAACGCAATGGACGCGTCTGAAACGTCGGAGCTGCAAGCCTCCCATGGTCGAGCCAAAATCCTAATCGTGCCGACAGACGAGGAGCTGGAAATCGCCCGCGAGGCCGCGGAAGTGATTGATGCTCGGTCCGTCGGTTCAATCGAATAGTCTCGGAAAACCATTGGTACGTGTTTTTTCACTCCTTTGCGGCTTCTTCCATTTCTTTTGGTACTGAGCTTTCGTGTTCTCTGAATTCCGGGCGGCAGGCTCGTTTGGAGTGCCCATTCCTGGCCTTTCTGCAAGAGCGCGAACGCGTGCCGGTCTCTTTTCTGTGTGTGTGCTTTTGCCCTGATTTATCGCGGCCTCAGAGCTCCAGTCGGAAAGGCAGTAGGAATCGTCGGATATAGCCTTGACAAGGCATGAATGAGTGATAGACTGCAACGCACCCTAGGAGTGGGGCATTTTGTCGCAGGGGCCCTTGGGCCAGGGGCAAGAATGAAGAAGACAAGGATGCACGACGAGGTAGCGGGGCGGCGACGCACCGCGAATGAGTACTAACTTTGGAGGTAAAACTATGGCTGCAACAACAGTTGGTGGCGTAGCAGCGCAAGACAAGCCGCTTTTGGACATGAAGTGGCTGACCTTTGCGTTCATGCTGTACACGGTCTTTTATATGTGGGTTCGGTGGTATGAAGGGGTCTACGGCTGGTCCGCCGGTCTGGATTCGTTTGCACCGGAATTCGAGACGTATTGGATGAACTTCCTGTACACCGAAATCGTACTGGAAGTGGTCACCGCCTCGATTCTGTGGGGCTACCTGTGGAAGACCCGTGACCGCAACCTGGCGGCACTGGCGCCGCGGGAAGAACTGCGCCGGAACATGACGCACCTGATTTGGCTGTTTGCGTATGCATGGGCCATTTACTGGGGTGCGAGCTACTTCACCGAGCAGGACGGCACCTGGCACCAGACGATTGTTCGCGACACCGACTTCACGCCGTCGCACATCATCGAGTTCTACCTGAGCTATCCGATCTACATCATCACGGGTGGTGGCGCGTTCCTGTATGCGCATACCCGCCTGCCGCACTTTTCGACGTCGAAAGGCTTGTCGCTGGCGTACCTGATTCTGTGGACCGGTCCGTTCATGATTCTGCCGAACGTTGGCTTGAACGAATGGGGTCACACCTTCTGGTTTATGGAAGAGTTGTTCGTAGCGCCCTTGCACTACGGCTTCGTGATCTTCGGCTGGCTGGCATTGGCCATCATGGGCGTGTTGCTGCAGATCTTTGCTAGCTTCGGAAACCTGATGGGCAAGGAAATCTGTGAAGCGGTGGATCAAGGTCTGATCGCGAAATAAGTTTGGACGGGTTGCGGCGGAGCGGCGACGGTAACCACCGATCGGCGCGGCCGCTGCGACCGGCACTGGACGTGACGATGACCGCCCGGCGGGCGGTCATCTAAAACGACAATAAATGAACTTTTGGAGGTAACTCATGAGCGCACTTCAATCTGCGGTTCGGTCTCATGCCGAAGCAGTGCAAGTCTCCAGGACCATTGACTACCTGGGGATCTTCATTTTCTTCTTTGTAGTGTGTGGTTCGTATCACATTCACGCCATGTTGACCATGGGTGACTGGGACTTCTGGTCGGACTGGAAAGACCGTCGTCTGTGGGTCACGGTGACCCCGATCGTGTTGGTGACCTTCCCGGCGGCGATCCAGGCGTGGGCCTGGGAAAAGTTCCGCAACCCCTGGGGCGCGACCATCGCGGTGTTGGCGTTGCTGTTTGGTGAATGGGTCAACCGCTACTTCAACTTCTGGGGCTGGACCTACTTCCCCATCAACTTCGTATTCCCGGCGGTTCTGGTTCCGGGTGCGATTTTGCTCGACACCTTCCTGATGCTTTCGGGCAGCTACCTGTTCACGGCGATCGTGGGCGGTATGGCGTGGGGTCTGGTGTTCTATCCGGGCAACTGGCCGATGATTGCGCCGCTGCACGTGCCGGTGGAATACAACGGCATGCTGATGTCGATTGCCGACATTCAGGGTTACAACTATGTCCGTACCGGTACCCCCGAGTACATCCGCATGGTTGAAAAAGGCACCCTGCGTACCTTCGGTAAGGACGTAGCGCCGGTATCGGCTTTCTTCTCGGCGTTCATGTCGATCCTGATCTACTTCATGTGGCACTTTGTGGGCCGTTGGTTCTCGACCATTCGGTTCTTGAAGCAGACCTAATCGGGACCGGAATCGGACGTACAAGCAAAACGCACCCAGCCTTTGAAGCGCCCTGACGCGGGGGCTTGAGAGGCGGGTACAACAGAATAGACTCGAGAGAGGAAGAACCTATGAAACTACTCAAAGACAGGATCGCCAAGTGGTCCATGGTCGGTTTGCTGGCCACGTTTGCCGCGACCAGCTTCTACGCGCCGAGCGCCTCGGCCCACGGTGAGAAATCGCAGGCGGCGTTCATGCGTATGCGTACCATCCACTGGTACGATCTGAACTGGTCGAAAGAGAAGGTGAAGGTCAACGACACCGTCGAAATCACCGGTAAATTCCACGTGTTCGAAGGCTGGCCGGAAACGGTCGCCGAGCCCGATACCGCGTTCTTGAACATCGGTATTCCGGGTCCGGTCTTCATCCGCAAAGAATCGTACATCGGTGGCCAGTTGGTGCCGCGTTCGGTGCGCTTGGAGATCGGCAAGACCTACGAGTTCAAAGTTGTGTTGAAAGCGCGCCGTCCGGGTGACTGGCACGTGCACACCATGATGAACGTCGAAGGCGGTGGTCCGATCATCGGCCCCGGCAAGTGGATCACGATCGAAGGCTCCATGAGCGAATTCAAGAACCCGGTGACCACCCTGACCGGTCAGACCGTGGATCTGGAGACCTACAACGAAGGCAACACCTACTTCTGGCACTTCTTCTGGTACGCCATTGGCGTCGCCTGGATCGTGTACTGGGTCCGTCGTCCGGCCTTCTTGCCGCGCTACCTGATGGTGGAAGCGGGCCGTGCGGACGAGCTGGTCTCGGCGGGTGACAAGAAAGTGGCGATGGGCTTTGCCGCGGCGACGATCCTGATCGTGATCTTCGCGATGTCGAGCGCCAACAGCAAATACCCGATCACCATTCCGTTGCAGGCCGGCACCATGAGAGGCATTCAGCCGATCGAAATGCCGAAGTCGACGATTTCGGTGAAGGTTGCCGACGCCACCTACCGGGTACCGGGCCGTGCGATGCGCATGAAGCTCACCGTCACCAACAACGGCAACAAGCCGGTGCGGTTGGGTGAGTTCTACACCGCGTCGGTGCGTTTCCTGGACAGCGATGTCTACCGCGACACCACCGGTTATCCGGAAGACCTGTTGGCGGACGATGGGCTTGAAGTGAGCGACAACAGCCCGCTGCAGCCGGGTGAGACGCGGACGATTGACGTCACCGCCAGCGATGCGGCGTGGGAAGTCTATCGTTTGTCCGACATCATCTACGATCCGGACAGCCGCTTTGCCGGTCTGTTGTTCTTCTTTGACGATGCGGGCGGCCGTCAGGTCACCCAGATCGACGCTCCGCTGATCCCGTCCTTCATGTAAGACCAAGGGGGCGCCGGGTCCCGGCGCCCTCAAGGCTTTACGACCGACGGTCGGCACTGAAAAGCCCTCCTTCTCTGAAGGAGGGCTTTTTTCTTTGTTTAGATCGGAGATTAATTCGGATCTCGGGTGCGCTGTGTGCGGCCTAGAGAGCTTATAACGCGGAAGGTGGCTTATTTGGGCCCAGCTGATTATCCCTCTATATTATTATGAGGGCAGGGTGTTCCCCTTAAGACTATAGGTTCCTATATCTCGGTGGGTCATAGGTTTCGCATCGCTTGTGCCGATTACCGGCTAAATGCTTCCGAATGATGCCCACGCTACCGCCGAAAATGTACCAGCTGGTAATTTACCTGAATTCTATTCACGACAGAGCCAGAATGAACTGAAGACAACCTTCAACTCCTTTCCGGCTTCTAGTGATATAATTTATACCGTTTTATCCATATCTATTGCTGGCGTAGCTCAGTCGGTAGAGCAGCTGATTTGTAATCAGCCGGTCGGGGGTTCGAATCCTCTCGCCAGCTCCATTTCGCTATCCATTGCCTTGAATCCGGGTATCGCTCAGCGGCTCTCGCGACGGATATCTAAGCGGCGTACGAATTCGCCGATGATGATTTGATAGAGTCTGTCACCGAGGACGTGATCCTCGATGCCGGCATCGATGTTCGGGTTATCGTTAATTTCGATCACGTAGACACCGTTCTCGGTTTGTTTGAGATCGACTCCGTAAAGACCGTCCCCTATCAGTTTGGCGATGGCCAGCGCGGTATCGACGACAGCGCTAGGGGTCTCTTCGATTGGTAAAGTCCGAAAGTTTCCCTCTACGGCCTTCCCGGACGATCGGTGCCTGACGACTTGCCAATGCGCACGAGACATGTAGTACTGGCAGGCGAACAAGGGTTGTCCATTGAGTATGCCCACTCTCCAGTCGAACGACGTATAAACGAATTCTTGGGCGAGGATCAGATCGGATTCCTTGAACAGTTTTTGCGAAAGTGTTCTAAATTCACGCTCGTCATCGGCTTTGTATACGCCCCGAGAAAACGAGCCGTCCGGGATCTTAAGGACGACGGGGTAGCCGATGTTGCCATTCATCGATTCGACGTGCCCCTTTTGGAGAATTTTGCTTTTCGGTGTGGGAATGTGGTGCGCGTCCATTAGTTCGGCCAAATAGACCTTGTTGGCGCACTTCAGGATGGAATCGGGATCATCTATGACCACCATGCCTTCAATCTGCGCTTTTCTCGCGAAGCGATAGGTGTAGTGATCAATATTGGTGGTTTCGCGAATAAATAGAGCGTCGTATTCCGCCAAGCGCTCGTAATCTCTCTTCTCGATCAGTTCGACATCGACCCCTTGTTTTTTTCCGGCTTTGACGAGCTTTTGCAAAGCGCCGGCATTGGAAGGCGGCATGTTCTCGGCGGGATTACGCAGCACCGCCAGATCATAGCGCGACGTGCTCCTGGCGCGGGGCCTCCGCCATGGTTTCGCGAGGTAGCTGTTCAGTCCGTCGATGAAAAGTTGCCGGTTCGGTTCGCACATCGAGCTCGTGAGGTGCATCGGCTTTACGGTGTCTATATGCCACTTGCCTTGATAGCGGAACTCGACTTTAAGCAACGGACATTGAAATAGATCGAAGATCTGCCGGGAAAGGTCCTGCATATTCGGATCTTCGCAGCGACCGAAAAAAATCGGAAGCTCGAAGGTCTCATCGATTTTGCTCTCGCGCTTCTTGAAGCGTTTCTGGATTATGCCGTTGAGATCCTCGATGTTAAGGCTGTAAATGGATTTACTGCTGAGGCTGGTGAGGGTTCTCACGGTCGGAATGACCCGATGGCTGCGCGGCTCTGCCAGCAAAGAGCAAAAATACCCCATGCTTAAGTAACGATAACTGCGGCACAAATTGATGACGCGGACATCCTTCGTTTTTAGGTACTCGGCCTTCGATAAATAATCGCAGGCTGCAACCACGGGCACGCGCGGATAGTCCGGCTGCCAGTCCTTTAGACTCTCGACAACGACGATGTGGACGGACATATCAGTGGCGCCGGCGCGACTTTGATTTGCGAAGGATCAGTACAGACTTTTGTCCGGTTTTTCCGTAGCGGGCCATGCGTTGAAAATCGGTCTTGAGAATGGGCATGTTGATGCAGTCGGTGGCTGTCTTTCCGGCTGAATAATCGACATAGGGATCGTGCACGTAAAAATAATGTTCGTCGAAGCCTGTCACCACGATCCAGTGGGGAAACTTTTCCTGATAAAGACGATAGGAACTGATCAGCACAACCGGTATGCCGCCTTGCTCCATTTTTTCCTGCAACTCATTGCAGTTGAGGGCGGCATACACGATCTTGACCGGTAGTCTTTTCAGTTCATCCAAAAAATCCTCCTGTACGACCTGCATCACCACCCGTTTCTCTGGATCACGTACCGAGGTAATGAAAAGCGCGCCTTCATCATTGACATAAACCTCGACATCGAACCCGCGGTGAAACGCCGAAAGCGCGAGTCCATAAGGCCCGCACCCGCCGTGCCCGGAGGTCATGAAAACAGTGGTCGATTCGCGCCATAGCCGCAACTCGAGTTTTCGGTCCAGCTCTACATCGGATTGCAGGGTCTTCATGGCCATCATCAGGGATGCCGGACCGCAGGTGAAATCGAGAGTCTGCTGGTAATACGGCACCCGAGCCAGTTCCGGATTCAAATGAGGTGCCAGCATTTTCTCGAACCGCAAGGCCGAGGCGTGGTCTTCGTAGTAGTCGGGAACGCTTTCCAGATAACGATAGCCGAGATTTTCAAACAGTTTGATCGAAGGTCGATTATCGCGCCGAACTTCGAGCCGCAAGGTCACGCATTCGCGGTCCAGGGCCAATTCTTCGGAGGCTATTACCAGAGTCCGGCCTATGCCCTGGCTGCGATACGGCGGGTCGACCGCGTAGGAATACAGGCGCGCCAGCGAGGTGCCGGTATGGAATAGCACCATCGAATATCCGCGAATCACCCCTTCATGATCATCCACGAGGGTCGCCGCATTCGCCTTGGTAAGGAGATACCGGAAGTTGCGCCGGGAAATACGGTCCGTATCGAAACATCGGTCTTCGATCCGAACAAGGGCGTCCAGATCGTCCAAGTTGGCTGCGCGAATCATCAACGGTAGTGGGGGATAGGTGTCGGAAAAGATACTAGGCAGTTGTATGCCGACATCTTACCCGAAAATAGGTGGGCATTGTGCTCGCGGGGTCAAGCGCGGGAACAAGCCTGCGCTTGTCTGATGCCGATCAGCGGAGCTTGCTCTCGATATCAATGCGTTCCCAAGGCAGTTCGGTGAATGACGCGCCCATGTGGCCGTGTGCCGGTAGCATCCGGTAAAACATCCCTTTGTATTGCGCGGGCAAGTAGCGAAGTCCGAATTTCCGGATGATCGCTCCTAGCCGGAAATCGATGCATTCTTCGAGTCTGTTCTTGATCGTATTTTCGTCGACGCTGCCGGTACCGAATGCCGACACTTGAATGCTGACCGGCCTGGACTGCCCGATCGTGTAGCTCAGCTGGACTTCGCATTCGTCGGCGAGCCCGGCCGCTACAACGTTTTTGGCGGCGTAGCGTGCGGCATAGGCGCCGACGCGGTCGATACGGCAGGGGTCTTTGCCGGACAAGGCCGATCCGGAATGCCGCGCGTAACCGCCGTAGGTATCACTCGCTGTCTTTCGTCCGGTCATGCCCGAGTGTGCGGCGGGGCCGCTTTTCGGGAAAGTGCCGCGCGGATTGATGAAGATGTCTGTCTGATCGTCCGGCCGAATCGATTCGTTCGCAAAAGCGGGATTGATAACGTGGTCGAGAAGATCGGCGCGAAGCTGGGCTGCGTCGATTTGATCGCCCCCATGAGGCCCGGCGATCAGGGTAATGCTGTGAATCCTGTTCGGTCTGCCGCTTTCGAATTCCACGCCGACCTGCGTGGTACAGTCGGGCGATAAGTAGGAAACGGTTTTGTTCTCGCGCGCCACGGTCAGTTGCCGGGCCAAGCGGTTGGCCATGGTAATCGGAAACGGCATCAGCTCGGTCGTTTGATTGCAGGCGAAACCGAACTGAGTGATTTGATTGCGGACGGTGATTCGGTCGAGCTCCTTGTCGGTCAATTCCCGCTCGTCCCATTCATACCGTTGATCGAGAGGTTGCGCCATAAGGCTGGTGACCACGGTGCATTCGGCGGCGTTGAAATCTTCCTTGCGATAACCGACCGCGCCGACAACCTGCCGCGCCAGATCCGGAATGTCCACGGTCGCTTTCGAAGCAAAGCGGGCGGCGACGAACACGATTCCTTTCGACAAGGCGCATTCGGTCACGATATGAGAGTAAGGATCCTGCTGGAGAAACCGGTCAACAATCGCGTCGCTGATGGTGTCGCATAACCGATCGGGGTGCCCTTCGGCCACCGATTCCGAAGTGAACAAAAAGCTCTTTTTCATGATCGCCGCTCCTTTTGTTGCGAGTCGGTTTTTAACCGTTTAATCCCCTCATTGATTAAAAACGGCGTGGTTGCTCCGGCCCCGATCGCGACCCAATCGAGGGCGCCGATGGGCGAAAGTCGGAGCAAATTGCGCAACGGAGGCAAAAAGGCCGCGCCGATTTGAAGAGCGGCTGAACCGAACAAAGCCGCACTCAATAGCCGGTTGGTTGGCCGTTTCTCCTTATCGAACACGCCGGTGCGCTCGGACCGGCAACTGATGGCGTGGAGCAACTGACCGAGCGTGATAGTCATAAAGGCGCCGGTGCCCGCTTTTGGCCCCAAGCCATACCGGGCAACGCTATATCCGTAAACAGCCATGGCGCCGCCGGAGAGAAGCAGTGATTCACGCATCAATCTGGCGGCATCGGAGCGGCGGATGATTGGCTCGGTTGGGCTGCGGGGCGCCTGTTTCAGCACGTCCTGCTCGGGCGGCTCGAGCGCCAATCCGAGGCCGGGCAGGATGTCGGTCAATAGGTTGATCCACAGCAGTTGGATCGGGTTCAGCACTTCGCCGGCACCAAGCGCTGTGCCGATCAGCATGATCTCGACTTCGCTCAAGTTGCTGGAAAGCAGGAAATGCAGGCTCTTTCGGATGTTCAAGTAAATCGTTCGTCCCTGCTCAACGGCAGCGATCATGGTGTGCAGATTGTCGTCTTCCAGAACGATATCGGCGACGGACCGCGCCACCTCGGCGCCCCCCCCGCCAAGCGCCACGCCCACGTCGGCTGCCTTTAAAGCAGGGCCGTCGTTGACGCCGTCGCCGGTCATCGCTACGACGTGTCCGGCCTTTTGAAGCGCCTGGACGATGCGGAGCTTGTGCGCCGGGCTGACCCGCGCGAACACTGTCGTATCATTCACGATGCCCGCGAGCAGGTCGGGGTCGAGTTTGTCCAGGCTGGTGGAGTCGATGATTTCGAGAGCCTTAACGCCGTTCAGCCCCAAGCGTTTGCCGACGGAGAAGGCTGTGGCGCTCTGATCGCCAGTAATCATTACGGTATTGATTCCGGCTCCATGGAATTTGGCCATGAGTTCGGCCATCCCGGGGCGGACCGTGTCTTCCATCCCTATCAATCCTAGCCAGACCAGGTTTTGGCTTACGGATGCGGTGCCAATATCTTCGGAATATCCGAAGGCGACGCCCAGAACCCTCAACGCGCGCCCGGCCAAGCCTTCGTTCTGTGCCATGATCGCCGCACACTGCGTTTCGTCGAGCTCTACGTACTCGCCGTCGCGGAGCCCGTGGGTGCACAGCCCGAGCACGTCGGTCGGACTGCCCTTGACCGCGACCAAGTGTTTTCCATCAGTGTTCTTGTGAACGGTGACCATATACGGACGATCCTCCGCCCGATGTACCGTCTTGACGAGCGGATGCCGTGCCCGCAGTGCCTTGAAGTCCTCGCCCGCGTCCAGTGCGATCTCCACCAAAGCCGATTCGGTCGGTGTTCCGTCGAGCTGGCGCCCGCTGCCGTTTTCGACCAGCTTGACTTCGCTGCACAGGCATACGATCTGGAACAGGCGTTCGAGGTCATTCTGCTCAGCCAGATCGAACGGTTCTCCGTTCATCAGCAACCTGCCGTTCGTGCGAGTGACGGAGATTGCAGGCATTTCGATCGTGACGGCCCGCATCCGGTTCTCGGTCAGCGTGCCGGTTTTATCGAGGCAAAGGGTCCTCACCGAACCGAGGCTTTCCACGGCGGGCAGCTGACGGACCAGCACGTGGTGGCGCTGCATTCGCCGTATGCCGAGGGCCAGGGTGGTGGTCGCCACCGCCGGCAAGCCTTCCGGAACGGCCGCGACGGCCAGAGATATTGAGGACTTCAACATTTGCAGCCAGGCGAACCCGCGCAGCAGGCCGAGGCCGAACATCGCCGCGCAGATACCGCCCGAAAACAGCGCGAGCTGGGTGCCCATATGGTCCAATTGGCGCTGCAACGGCGTCTCCGGCGGTTTGACCGATCCAACCAGGGATTGGATCACGCCGATTTCGGTGTGGCGGCCGGTCGACACCGCTACGGCCGTCCCGCTGCCGCCGGTGACGACGGTGCCGCGATGAACCATATTCTTGCGATCGGCCAGAGGGGCGTCCGCAGGAGCCAGATAGTTGTGGTGTTTGCCGACAGGAAGGCTTTCGCCGGTCAGCGCCGATTCGTCGACAGTCAACCGGTTGCTGGCGATCAGACGTGCGTCTGCCGCTACAAACGATCCCGGCTCGAGCACCAGAATGTCGCCGGGCACGACGTTTTCGACCGCTATTTCCGTCTTCTCCCCATCCCGAATGGCAAGCGCCCGGGTTGGTGTCAGCTTGGCCAGCGAACCGATGATTTTTTCCGCTTCACTTTCGGTGAAATAGCCGATGCCGGCATTGATCAACACGACGCTCAGGATGGCTAGAGCATCCGCGACGCCTCCGGTGGCGATGGAAATCACCGCCGACACGCCGAGCAACGCGACCGGCGGACTCATGAGTTGTCCCGCAAACATCGCTATGGCCGAGCGGGGTTTTTGCTGGCTCAAGGTATTCGGTCCGTGACGAAGAAGACGCGCCGCGGCAAGCTTTCCGGTCAAGCCGTCCGGTCCGGACCCCAGTGCCGTCAGCACCTCTTCGTCCTCGATTGCGTGCCAGACTCGCTTGCGGGAGGGGGCCTCTAAATCCGGATTCTCGACGATTTGGAGTGGCGGTTTTCCAAAAGCAGCCCGCCGGGCTTTCCAAAAGCCGATCTTGAGCGCATTGGAGTGCCTCGTGCCCTGGTGTCCGACTTTCGTCCGGGGTCCGCCGATCGCGGCATTGGTTTTCCAGTGTCTACGGGCACAAAGTTCGAGCTCGTCGATGATGAGGGCAATCGGCAGATCCAGTCTGAACCGGACCAAGGCGCTTCCGGTAAGCGGATTGGCGCTGACCGAGTCGAGCCACCGGCTCTTGGCCGGAAGTTCTTCAAGCGCCTTCTTCATGATTTCCGAGCGATAGAGTCCACGAACCTTGACCCGGATTCGCCCGGGAGCCCCGCGATGGGCAAGCGTGATCAAGATCGGTCCGACAGGGCTCGAATGGGAGGAATGATTTTGGCGGCGGGCGCTTTGATCGAACGTATCTTTCATCGGAAAAGCCGTTCCGCGACGGGGGATGACGGGCACCTGTCGCGATGAAAAGTTACTATGCTTCTGCGTATCCGGTCTCGGACGTCAAAAATGAGCTTACCTTAGCGTGGTTACCAAAATGTGACCCTGCGGCTACGATCCGTTACGGGATGCAGCCATATGCCCATGAACGAAGGTCGACGCTATGTGACGCTCATCCGCCAGTTGCAATAGGCAGAACAGCTGCTCTACGGCGTTTTCGCAGCGACTTAGTCGGGCAGCGAGGTATTGGTCTTCTTCGTAATCGAGCACGAAAAAATCGGCGCTCTTGCCCGGCTCGAAGTTTCCCGCTTCACTCTCAAGCCCGAGTGCCTTTGCCCCGCCCAGGGTCGCGAGATAGAGCAACCGGCCGGCATCCAAGCAGAAGTCCTGCAACTGCTGCACTTTATAAGTTTCGGACAGTTCCCGCCACACGGAGAACTGCGTACCGGCACCGATATCCGTGCCCAGCGCCACTCGAATGCCGCGCCGTAAATGTCGCCGTAACGGAAACAAGCCGCTCCCGAGATAGGAATTGCTGGTGGGGCAGTGGCACACGGTGCAGTCCGTCTCGGCCATCCGATCCATTTCCGGTTCCGTGGTGTAGATACTGTGCGCCAGCACCGTGCGTTCGGTGATGAGCCCGAAGCTATCGTAAACGTCCAGGTAGTCCCGCCTTTGGGGGAATGCGGTACGCACCGCGGCAATTTCTTCGCGCGTTTCGTTGATGTGGGTCTGGAGGTAGCTTTCCGGGTGGCTTCTCAGCAGCGAACCGCACAGCTCCAGCAACTCGGGTGAGCACGACAGCGCGAACCTGGGCGTAACGGCATAGTGGAGCCGTGGGGCGTGCCGGCACAATCCGATGAGCTTTTCGATCGAATTGACAGACTGTTCCGCCGTTTGCAGCAGCATCGGCGGTGCGTTCCGGTCCATCAAGGTCATGCCGGCAATCAGGCGAATGCCGGATCGTTCGGCCGCCTCGAATAGTGCGAGGTTTGCGTCGTAGAACTGAGAGCCGAACACCATGGCGGTGGTCGTTCCGCAGGTTAACAGGCGCTCGATGAATTGTTCCGCCGCCGCCCTGGCAAAGGATTCGTCGGCAAAGCGAGCCTCGGCCGGATAGACGGTGTTCTCCAGCCAGTCCAGCAAACCGTTTCCGAATCCGGCGGTCGCGTAGAACTGAGGGAAATGCAGATGTGCATCGATCAGGCCGGGGATGAGCCAAGCATCGCCATGGTCGACAAGCTCGCTCTCCGGAAAGGCGTCGAGCACGGCATCGCGTTCTCCGAGCAAGGCAACTCGGCCCGATGGGTCTATCGCCAACGCGCCTCGCTCGATGATTTCCAGAGTGTTTTCTCCGGCAAACGGATCGCCCCTCAAATGGGCGACCGTGCCGGCGTGTATCGTATCGGTCATCGCTGGCGTATCGATTCTTTGCCTCGTGATGTCTATTAGAGACCCAACAGCGCCGGCAATTCGTTGACGGAATCGATGATCTTGTCGGGCCGAATCGATGAGGCGTTCACATAACTTTCCCGATACTTGCCGGTTTTGACCAATATTCCGGTCATCCCGGCTTTTTGGCCACCGCCGATATCGAAATCGATATCGTCGCCTACGATGGCTGTTTCTTCGGCTCTCAGGCCCATATCCTGCAGCGCTATCCGGTAGAAATCCGGAGACGGTTTTCCCATTACCGTGGCTTCGACGCCGCTGCAATACTCGAGCGCCGCGACGAACCCGCCGATATCCATTCTAAGTCCCGTTTCGGTTTGCCAGAATCGATTCTTGTGGACGGCGACGAGCTTGGCACCCTGCATCAGTCGGTTAAATACTCGGTTGAGCAAGTTGTAAGACCAGTTTTCGCCGATATCGCCAAGGACGATATAGTCCGCCTGCTCGATGTCCGCTTCGGCGATATCGGCGAAGTCGCGTTTTACGTCTTCGGCCAGTAACAGAGTGCAAGGCCGGGAGCCACGTTGTTTCAGGTAGCGCAGAACCGCCTGCGGGGCACTCAGAATTTCATTGAATTCGATGTCGAACCCCAGTTTCACCAGTTTGTCGTGCAGCGAAGCCAGCGACTGAGTGCTGGTATTGGTGATGACACGAAGCCGATAACCCGCTGCGCGGATACGTCTTACGGTTTCCGGAGCGCCTTCGATGGTATGTGAGCCAACGTATAGCACGCCGTCGAGATCGAGCAGGATGCCTTTGATGTTGGAGAAAATGGCGGTTGACGAGCTGCGCTGGGAATTCATGGGATATCGGAGAGATTGTCCACGCTCGCCTTTATGGTCCGGTATTGCGCGTTATTCCGCAATTGCAGAACCGGCGATCGAATGCGCTATGACAAGCGAATTCGCGAAACTACGTATCTCCGTTAGGCTGTCAATGTATGACAGCGAAACTCGGCTTGATGATTTCGAAAACCTCGAAGGTCTGGATCCAGGCATCTTGAATGATGTTAGGGACCGTGTCCAAGGACAGTTCGAGCAGTTCCCAGGCGCCCTTGTCGACTCCCGTTTTTTCGGTGCTTAACACATCTTCCAGATTCACGCTGGGTTCGATATGGCTGGCCAGGGCGCTGGCCACGTGGATGAGCGCCGCATTTTTTCGATGATCCGCCGGAGCCTTGTTGGGCTCTAAATAGTGTGCCACGGCCCTTTGCAGGCGTTCGGGAAGTCTCCAGTTTCTCAATAGTTCGGCGCCGAGCTCGGCATGAGTAAAGCCGAAAATTCGCTGTTCCGCCTCGTTGATGGCATCTTCGCCGCGTTCGCTGAGTTCCAGAACGCTCCGGTATTGATCGGGACGGCAGGAGTAGAAGACCAGTCTGCCTACCTTGTGCAGCAGTCCGGCTATGAATAGGGGTTCATTTTCGAAGATCCGGCAGCGGAAGGCCAAGGAGCGCGCAATGACGCCGCAGGCGATGCTATTGAGCCAGAACCGTTCCATGTCCACCCAGTGCGGCGGAATTCCCCTGAACGTACTCGCCACGGACGTCGCCAGCACCAGATCCCGGACGGCATCTCTACCGAGTAATGAAATCGCCTGGGAAACCGTTTCGACCTTGTGCGGCACGCCGGCAAAAGCGCTGTTCGCCAATCTCAACAATCTTGCGGTCAAGGCCGGATCGTTGACGATCACTTCACCGATCGCGCCATTGGTCGAATCGGGAGACTCCATGAGCTGAGTCACTCTCAGAGTCACTTCGGGCAGGGATGCGAGCGTCTTTACTTCTTTGACGAGCGTTTGGGCAGTCATCGGTTTAACCTGATGTTCTTGGCGCTGGTGCGTCACTATTTTTTTACCGGAAATGCGGCGTTCGAGCGGACTCTCCGCTCGAATAGCGCAACCCCTCGGGCTAGAAAGATCTGATTTATCTTGTGGGGCGGCACTGTAGAAGTGTAGTCGTCCTGAGAAAACCGTCCTGCTCGTTGAGATAAGCGGAAGGGAAGGACTTATGGAGGCTGGAATGAACGCTAGCCGTGAAAAATCGACATCAAATCAGTCCCGGACGAATCGACATGTCCGAGGCTCTGGCGTCGGTCGGCAGAGGCGACCCTTAATAATGCCGATAAAGCTTTTTGGTCGAATCGCTTAGCGGTGCAGTCTCGCGCTTCAGATGATAACGGTTTTTGCCGGTCCGTTTGGCGTAATACATGGCCTCGTCGGCGGCTTTGACCAGGCTGTGGTTGTCGGTGCCGTGAATGGGGAAAATCGCGATGCCTATGCTGGAGCAGACGGCGATCTCCGAGCCATTCACCTCGATCGGACGAGCGACCGCGCTCAGAATTTTTTCCGCGACGATGCAGGCTTCCTCGGCTCCGGAAATTCCCGGAAGCAGCACGAGAAATTCATCTCCGCCGATGCGGGCGACCGTGTCGCTCTCGCGGAGCGATTGAGATATCCGAAGCGCGGCTTGCTGTAGGACGAGGTCTCCCACATTATGTCCGTGCGTATCGTTGATTTCCTTGAAACAGTCCAAATCGACGAATAGGACGGCAAACTGCTGCCCATATCGGCTGGCGAACGACAGGGCATGGCTGATTCGGTCGTTGAACAGAATCCGGTTCGGGAGACTGGTAAGCGCGTCATAGTGCGCCAGGTAGTAAATCTGCTCCTCGGCGGTTTTGCGCGAGGTGATGTCGAGGCCTACACCCAGAAGGCAATCGCTCTGTCCCAGTTTGGCTTTTGTGCTGGTGAAGAAAAACGGGATTCGCTGCCGGTCCTTGGTCAGGAAATACGATTCGGCGAGGGACCGTCCCGAGGTGAACATTTCGATGATATTGTCCCCGACAAAAGCGTGTTTGTCGTCTTCGGGAACGAAATCCAGCGGGTGTGCACGTTTCAGTTCGCCCGCCGAATAACCGGACATCTCTTCAAAATTAGCGTTCCAGCGTAGAAATCGCCCATCCTTGTCCGCCAGATAGAAGATGCCGGGCAAACTTCTTATCAGATCGTCGGCGAATCGGACTTCATTCCGGAGTGTCTCCTCGGTGTTTTTCTGTTCCGTGATATCGGCGAAAGACCACACGAACTTTCCGTCGTCGATCGTCCGGACGCTGACATCGACCGTTAAGATGTTTCCGTTTTTGTGCCTCACTTTCAGCGTGCTTCGCGCGATATCGCCGGACGTCAGCGCGTCCAGGCGTAACAGTTGAGCGGAGCAGTCCTCTACAATCACGGCTTCGACATCGATTTCACTGTGCTCTCCGAACCGGTGGCCGAGTAAGTCGCAAGCGGCGCGATTGGCATAGACGCAACGTAGGCTGGTCTTTTCAGTCACGCAGATGGCGGCAGGTGACAATTCCAGAATCGTTTCGAGATCTTCCCGGGAAGGTGGGGGAATTTGTCTTGTTTTTGTGAAGCGTTTGCCAAGAATGGCAAGCAATGCGATGAGCGACAGCGGCCCGACGAAGCCCAAAAGCTGAAAATTTTCGAAAGCGCCTCCGTCAAGACGCAAAAATCCTTCGTTTCCGAGTATTGGAAGCGAAGGAGCAATAAGCACAAAAAGGCCCGCCATCCAAGGAAGCCAGCTTAGTACGGGAAATGATAGTCCTTTCATCCCTACGATCCAGTATCCGTAAAAGATTACGCGGAGCGAACCGCATTCGTCCCAGCGATATTCCGATTTCCGTAGTATGGGATGACGAGTACGAAACACCATAAGTATTTCTACTCATACAGAGGTATGAATCGCGGTCGAGATGGCGGCGGTTTCCGCCGGTTTGAGATGGCTGTGATTACCTACAGGAGTTCGGTATTTCGAGCAGTGTTGGGTTGGCCGGTGTCGATATCTGCGTATTCGCAGAACGATGGATGAGGCTTTGATTCGAAGCTTCGGTTGTTGGGCTGGGGTGGGTGAAAATTCCGTGCGGGGTCCGAGGCAGCGGACAAACCGTGTTGCTTGCGATGCCCGTCTGTTTGGCTGAAAGCACGGGAAATTCTCGTCGGCAGTGGAGTAGCAAAAAAGTAGGGGCTCGGGGTGGGAGCAGGCTTCAGCCCGCGATGAACGGACGTGAGCAGACCGTTCCTGAAAAGGCGCAATTCCTTTGGCGCCTCTTTCTTCAGGACAGGGAAACGGTCACTCGGAATCTTCCTTGAACTGTCCCGGCTCCAGATTGTGCCGGCGCAGCAGCGAATAGAATTCGCTGCGGTTGCGCTTCGCGAGCCTCGCGGCATGGGTGATATTGCCGTGGGTCACTCTGAGCAGGCGGATGAGGTAATCCCGCTCGAAGCTCTTCTTGGCGTCATCCAGAGACACCATCTCGCCGGCCTGTCGCTGCAAGGCCCGTTGGACCAGGGAAGCCGGTACGATCTCGACGGTGGCGAGGGCGACGATTTTTTCGATGACGTTCAGGAGTTGCCGGATATTGCCCGGCCAGGGGCAGGTCAGCAGCAGGTCCATGGCCTCCGGGGCGTAGCCGTTGATGGTCTTGCCGTATTTCCGAGCGAGTTGCGCCGTGAAATGCCGGGTGAGCAGCGGAATGTCGTCGACCCGCTCCTGTAGCGAAGGAAGACAGAGATTCACCACGTTCAGTCGGTAGTACAGATCCTCCCGGAACCGCCCTTCGGCGATTTCCTTTTCCAGATTGCGATGGGTTGCGGAGACGATCCGCACGTCCACCGGCACGCTTTGCAAGGCCCCGACCGGCCGCACCGTGCGCTCTTGAAGAACGCGGAGGAGCTTCACTTGCAGCGGCAGCGGCATGTCTCCGATCTCATCCAGGAAGACCGTCCCGCCCTGAGCCGCTAGGAACAGCCCCTTGTGATCGCGGACGGCGCCGGTGAAGGCACCTTTGACGTGACCGAACAGTTCCGATTCCAGGAGATTTTCCGGGATCGCACCGCAATTGACGGCGATGAACGGTTTCTGCGCTCTGGGACTGGCGCGGTGTATGGCCTCTGCCATCAGTTCCTTGCCGGTGCCGGAGGCCCCGGTGATCAGTACGCTGGCATCCTGAGCGGCGACCATGCGCGCTTCGGTGAGCACGGCTTCCATCCCGGCATTGCGGGTGATGATGGTGTCCGACCAGTCGAATTCGGGGGGCGCCCCGCTCTGCTCCAAGGCTCGCTCCACTTCGGCCAGCAAGGCCTCGGCCTCGAACGGTTTGGACAAATAGCCGAACACGCCCCGCCGTACGGCGTCCACCGCATGGGAAACGGAACCGTGGGCGGTGAGAATGATGACCGGCAGGGCCGGATGGATGTGCTTCAGGGAGTCGAACAGGGTCAGGCCATCCATGCCGCCCATCTGGACATCGGTAATCACCAGCTTCGGCCGATGGGTGGCCGTTTTCGCCAGGGCCTCCTCGCCGCTGCCGGCCTCGATGACGGCAAAGCCTTCGAGGTCAAGGCGCATGGCCAGGAGCTTGAGCAGCGCAGGGTCGTCATCCACGATCAGGATTTCCGGCCTTTGTCTCATGGCTGCGACCCCGCGGGGCCGACCAGGAGACTGCGGATCGTCTGCAGCAGTTCGGCGTGTTGAAATGGCTTGATGATGAAGCCGGAGGCGCCCTCGCTCAAACAGGCTTCCCGTTCGCTGGGCGCGGCGCTGGCCGTTAGGAAAACCAGGGGAATGTTGGCCGTTTCGGGACTCCGCATCAACTGGCGCAGGACCTCCCAACCGTTCAATTCGGGCATCAGAAGATCGCACAGCACCAGGTCCGGCGGTTCGGCCGCGATGGCCTCCAGTGCGAGCCGGCCGTTTTCCGCCTGGATTACCTTATAGCCTTCCAGTTCCAGCAACTGCGACGTCAGCATCCTCAGTGCCGGATCGTTTTCAACCACAAGGATTGTTTTCATCATGCTCCCCCCTTAACGGTATCCGTACCAGAAACCGGGTTCCTTTTCCCAATTCGCTGGTGTAGGTAATGTCGCCGCCGTGCAGCTCTATGCATTTCTTGACGATGGCGAGTCCCAACCCCGTACCCTGGATATTGTTGACATTGCGGGCGCGGTGAAAGGTATTGAAGAGATTCGCCCGGTCTTCCGGCGGGATGCCGACCCCCCGGTCGGCTACTTCGAAAACGAGCCCCGCGGCGTCGCGGGTGCAGACCAGACTGACGGTGGACCCCTTGGGCGAAAATTTGACGCCGTTGCTGATCAGATTCAGGATGATTTGGCGCAAGAGGTGGGTGTCAACCAAGGCCGGCGCGGGATGCCCGGTCGCGGTGAACTCGATGTCGTGTTCCCGGCCGACCCCGGTTCTTACCTCCTTGAGCAATTGCTCGCAGAAGTCGTCCACATCGGTCGGCTGCGGATTGAATTGCAGATGGCCGGTATCGGACTTGCCTATGAACAACACCTCTTCCAGCATTCGGGTCATATTCTTGACGGCCGTTTTGATCATACCGAGCAATTCGGCCTTCTTATCCGAGGCGAGGCGCTCGCCATAGGCTTCCAGCAGTTCGGTGGAGGACAGAATGGCGGTCAGGGGCGTGCGGAATTCGTGGGAGGTCATGGACACGAAGCGGGATTTGAGTTCGTTGAGTTCCTGCTCCCGCGCCAACGCTTTCCGCACTTCGGCCTCGGCCTGGCGAAGGTCCGCTTCCGCCTGGGTCCGGTTTGCGGCTTCGAGGGTGAGCGCCACCAAATTGCCGATGGACAGGGCAAAACCGACTTCCTCGGCGGTCCATGTACGCGCAGTTCCCATGTGCTCGTGGCAAACCACCGCCACGACCCGCCCGTCCAGCCATACCGGGACGTCGAGCATGGAGGTGATCCCCAGGGGTGCCAGGTAATGGTCGCGGAATTCGACGGTTGCCGGATCGGTCCAGGCGTCATTGGCCACCACCGGCCGGTTGGAAATGATGGCGGCATAGTACTGCGGATATCCGCTCATCCCGAAACCGCCGAGTTCCGATTCCGGTACGGTATCGTCGGACTCGGCGCGATAGATGATTTCCGGCCGCAGAGCCACGTCGTCCTCGCGCTCTTCGAAGCGGCCGAATACCATTCGCCCCAGACCCAAGGTGTAGGCCGCGGTTCTGAGGATGCGCAGGAGCGACCCCTTGTAATCGGTCTTATCCATGCGCGCCAGTTCGAACAGCACCGTGCGGAAGCGGAGCGCCCGCTCCGCCGTTTCCGCAGCGCCCTGCATGGCCCGCTTGCGCTCGGTGATGTCGCGCAGGAAGGCGCTGAAGCGATACCCTTCCGCGCAGCGTACCGGCCACACCGAGAGTTCGATGGGGAATTCCTCGCCGGCGCTATTGAGAGCCGAGAGCTCGATGGTCCGGTTGAGTACGGTGCCTTGTCCCGTGGCGAGGAAGCGCTTCAAACCGGCCTCGTGAGCCTCCCGGTAGCGATGCGGAATAATGAATTCGGACAGTCGGCCGCCGATCATTTGATCGCGTGGCCAACCGAAAATGCGTTCGGCCGCTCCGTTCCATTCCTTGATGATGCCATGCCGGTCAATGGTGACTACCGCTTCCGCGGAGGACTCGATCATCAACCGCATCAGCTCGGTGCGCTCGGCGATGCGCTCTTCCAGCTCCCGATTGAGCCGGTACAGTTCGTCCTGGGCGGCGCGGCTGTCGTAACCGCCGGCCGCCTCGGCCAAGATCCAGTCCACCCGGCCGGTATCGTCCCGCACCGGCCGCAGTGACAGATCGACCTGTAGCCAATGGTTTCCAGCACTGCGTACCGTGGTAATGAGCCGTATGGTTTCACCTGCGGCGGTTCGGGCGATGGCTTCCCGGATTTCCTGCTGTTTGGCGGGATCGTCGTACCACCAGGGGCCCTGCCAGAACGGCTTGCCTACAGCCGCTCCCCGACCGACCGAAACGGATTCGAAGGCTGCGCGGTTCACTTCCGCGACCACGCCGTTTGGCCGCAACACGGCGGTCAGCACGAAACCGGCCTCGAAAAAGCCGCCCGGCGCGGGTTGATTTTCAAGTTCAATACGTTTGTGCAAGTTCGGTATGGATTTGGATCAGGATTTAGTGCGCCGCCGCTTTTTATGCCGCCGGCGTCCATTGATAAAGCCAGGTTTCGGTCAGCGCGCCCAGTTCGTCCCGAAGATAGCAACGTAAGTCGACCGGCTCGCTGCCGTCGCTTATCAAGTCAAAATTGCAGCGCCAGGCGTTGGTGCCCCTCAGCGGACGTGCCGCCGGCTCCTTGATTTGTCCACGGGAGGTTGTAATGATCGGCTCGACCTTGGCGGTTTCCGGCAGGTCGCTCAGCCGGCCGCCTTCGAAGTCAATGACGAACTTGCGAGATGGAATGCGGTTCTTTTGTCCGGGAATGCCGCCTGCTCCGATACGGGTGGCAACCACCTTGGCTGCACGGGAACTGACCGGCGGCTCGCCCCAGTGCAATCGATATTTGAATACTCGCTCCTGGCCCGGCTGGAATAGTTCCTCCGGACTCCAAAAAACGACGATGTTGTCGAAGGTCTCGTCAGCCGTCGGGATCTCCACCAACTGCACGGCACCTCGACCCCACCCATCGAGCGGTTCCACCCAAGCGGAAGGACGTAGATGGTAGTTGGCGCCATCGTCCAGATAATGGTCGAAGTTGCGATCCCGCTGCAACAGACCAAATCCTTTTGGGTTGTTGTCCACGAACGAATTGACGCGCACCACAGGGCTGTTGACCAGGGGGCGCCAAATCCATTCGTCGGTGCCGGCCCATAAGGCCAACCCGTCGCTATCGTGGATTTCCGGGCGGAAGTCGTCGGACACCCGGCGGTCGTTCTCGCCGTGCTGATACATGGATGTCAACGGGGCTATGCCGATCCGCTCGATCGATTCGCGCGGAAATAAGTGGGCTTCGATTTCCATGACCGTCGTATCCCCCGGATTGACTTCGAAGGTGTACGCGCCGGTGACGCTGGGGCTGTCGAGCAGCGCGTGGATGGTTACGAACTCGGCCTTGGGCGACGGCCTCTCCAGCCAGAAACGGCGGAATTCGGGAAATTCTTCGGGGCGCGGCAGCCCAGTGTCGACGGCCAATCCGCGCGCCGACAGGCCGTACTGCTTGGTGCCGCCGACGGCGCGGAAATAGCTCGCCCCGAGGAAGGCGAACATATCGCGTTCGAAGTCCGGCTCGGCATTGACGCGGAATCCGGCAAAACCGATGTCGCCGACTTTTCGGGGCCTTTCGAGTTTCGACCCGAACTCGAACAGGTCGGTCGAATACTCTATGGGTTCAGCCACGCCGTGGACGACCTCGTAGATCTCGACGGGGTGTTTGAAGAACAAGCCAAGGTGGAAAAGTCTTGCTTGGAACGGCAGATCTTGCTTGGCCCAGATCGAATGCTTGGTTTTGAAGCGGATCGATTGGTAGTCATCCCAATCCAGATTGGCGATCCAGGCCGGCAATTTTTCTTTGGGCGGATCGAAAGGTTTCCGGGAAAGCCGCTTCGCTTCCTCGATAAGCCATGCCTTGCTGAATGGCTTGGGTCCTGCTTTGCCTTTAGCTTCCGCGAGAGGCGTATAAAGCGCCGCCGGGCTGAGCACCCCCCATGCCGCCAGAGTCAGCAAACGCGCCAATAAGTCTCTTCGAGTCATCATGCTGTTACATCAATGAGAAATGAAGGTACGCAATCTAACGATCTTCCGACCTTACGTCCAGAGCCCAGAAAGCCCGTATGCGCCTGATGAAGAATGCGGTAGCTTCCCTCGGGCTGAGCTAATAGCGCTATCATGGGGAGCACGGCCGCCGCTGACGGCAGCGGTTTGCAGAATCGAGAACGCAGGAGGGCCAGTCAAAGATGGGGGCGTGCCAATGGTGATGCGAGATGATTTGGAAGCATTCTTGAAAGAACTCTTAAAACCGCAGGATTTCGCGGACTACGGCCCCAATGGCCTGCAAATCGAAGGGAGCGAGCGGATCGAGCGTATCGCGTTTGCCGTTTCGGCTACGGCGCACTCGGCATTCGCTGCGGCGGAACGAGGCGCTCAAGCGCTGATCGTGCACCACGGACTCTTCTGGAAGTTCCATGGCCCGAAAACCCTGACCGGCCCTTTCGCCCGGCGCGTTTTCCCGCTGGTGCGCAACCATGTCAGCCTGTTCGCTTATCATCTCCCGCTCGATGCCCATCCGGAAGTGGGCAATGCCGCCAGCCTGGGGCGGGCCATCGGTCTTGGCGAGCAGCAATCTTTCGGTGATTACCAACGTTGCCCGACCGGCATCAAGGGAGTGTTTGCCGAGCCGCTAAGCGCCGCCGCATTGCGGGACAGATTGGGCGCGGTGCTCGACCATCCGGTGCTGTTCGCAACCCCCGATGAAAGAGCGATTGTTCGGTCGTGCGGGATCATTACGGGCGGTGCGAACCGGGATTGGCCCTTGGCCTTGCAAGACGGGCTCGATGCCTACGTCACCGGCGAGATGAGCGAACACGACTGGCACGAGGCGCAAGAGGCCGGAATGCACATGTACGCGGGCGGCCACAACGCTACCGAACGCTTCGGCGTTCAAGCCTTGATGGAAAGGGTGCAGGATACTTTCGATGTCGAGTGTTTCTTCATTCCCAGCGACAATCCGGCATGATCGATCATGGCGTTTTCGACCTACCAGTTACTGATTCACGTCTCCGAAAACCTCCGAATCCGGATAGGGCAACTCGGCACCTTCGATTTTCCCACAGGCCGTTACATTTATACCGGGAGCGCGAAACGTAACTTCGAAGCGAGAATCACGCGGCATTTGGCCAAGAGCAAACGGCTGCGCTGGCATATCGACTATTTATTGGCCGCTTCCGGCGTCGATGTCGTGGACGTGCTAAGGTTTGACGCGTCCGAATGCGAGGTCAATCGTCGCACCGCAGGTCGCGTTATCGTCAACCGCTTCGGAGCCGGCGATTGCCGATCGGGTTGCGGCAGTCACCTCAAGTATCGAGCGGCCGGAGAGACTGTTGGGGAGCCATGCTGAGCATCGTTTCTGCCCAACCCGAAGATGCCGAAGCCATCGCCGAAATGGCTCTGGATATATGGCGACGCCATTATTATCCGGACGTGCTGACCCAGGATGAGATCGAGCATTTTTGGAATCGCATGTATCGGCCTGAAGCGATACGAAGCGAAATGGAGCGCGGAGTCGTTTACGAACGGATCATGCTGGACGGTGAAATGGTCGGTTTTCTCGCTTATCACCACCATCTGGAGCAGATGCGTATGCGGCTCAACAAGCTTTATCTTTTGCCGCAATTTCACGGGCGGGGATACGGCGCGTCCGCGCTGGCGCACGTCAAGGCCGTCGCGGCGCGCTTAGGGGCCCGCGAGATTTATCTTTACGTGTTCAGGAAGAACGATAGGGCAGTCCGTGCCTATCTTCGGGCCGGTTTCGTCATCGTCCGCGCAGAAATAGCCGAAGGCGGCGATGGTTTCTATTACGATGACTACGTGATGTGCTGTACGCTTGATTGAAGCGGGCGGTCCGCGGCTAAGCAACTGGGCATCCAGAGCACCGAGATGTGAGCTGGGCCGACGCCATCCTTGGCTTTTGGATTCCGAATCACAAACGGTTGCTTTAGCTGCAACCCTATTGTCGTCAGCCGCTCGTTATTGCGCGGGAGTTCCGTGCTGCATCTGTTGGCCGCCCTGCATCGGTCCGCCTTGCTGCATTTGACCGCCGCCATGCTGTCTCATCTGCTGCATGTGCTGCTGCATCATTTGCTGATGCTGCGCGTGGTGTTCTCGCATGAGTTTCCGTTGTTCTTCTTTCAGTCGCTCCCGTTCTTTGTCGTCTTTGGCGGCGATGATCTGGTTCATGAGTTCGTGCATTTTCAGCATGTGATCCTGGGCTTGCCGAATGTGCTGTTCTCGTTGTTCCTCGGTCATGTTTCCCATCATGCCGCCCATGCCCCCCATCATTCCACCCATACCCCCCATGCCACCCATTTGGTGCTGACCGGTAGACTGTTGAGACGCGTGTTGTTCGGCGAAGCCGGTTGAACAAATCGGAGAAATCAACAATGCGGCAGCGATGCATTTCAAAGTTGTTTTCATAATGATCTCCTCCTAACGATGAGCTGATTAAACTGTCGACTCTGGTCCGCCGTCTTACGTGACATACGTTCCATCTTTTCAAAGTAGCAGCTAATGGACGGATGCACCATAGGCGGGAGCGGTTCGGAAACCGTCGTCCCCAAATAACATGAGGACATCATCTGAGCCGGCCGAGTTCAAGTCTGGAACCTATTTGGAACCCTAATGCGTTTTATCGGCGTTATTTCGGATACTCATGGTTTGATGCGACCTGAAGCGATAACCGCGCTTGGAGGCTGCGATCTGATTCTTCATGCCGGCGACATCGGTCGTCCCGAAGTGCTCGATACATTGCGATCCATTGCGCCGGTCGTCGCCGTTCGTGGAAACGTCGATAAGGGGGCATGGGCGGAGCCGCTTCCGGAACGGGAAGTTGTTCGTATCGATGGCCGTTGCATCTATCTCTTGCACAACCTGAAAGAGTTGAATCTGAACCCGGCGGCAGCCGGATTCGCCGCCGTGGTTTCAGGGCATTCCCATCAGCCGAAGATCCGTAAAGAAGGCGGGGTTTGTTATCTGAACCCCGGGAGTGCGGGACCGCGGCGGTTCAAATTGCCGGTTTCGATCGGGCGTTTGGTGCTCTCGGACGGAGAACTGTGCGGTGAGATCGTTGAACTCGATGTTTATTAATCAGGCCCGTAAATACCAGGAGGGTATTTACGGGCCGCTGCCAAGGCCGGTGTACAGGCCCGGCCTTGGCTCACTCGGCTTGCCGCCGCGCCGGGGTATCCGTGTCCCGGATTAACCCGGCCTATGTTTATAGGCCGGGTTAATAAGACGGTTTTTATCCGTCCATGACAGCTTTTGCTATCTTCTACCTGCCGGAGTAACTATTATGTCGCCGTTGCCCGACAACAACAAGAAACAACCCGATGGCAGAGCTTACTTATATTTCCCCCCTCCGGCTCATAGATCTTTATATTTTCTATGGCTTTTCTTTCCTGACTCTGTCGATTGTCGTCTTTTTGCAGCCCAGAAGTGATCGTGTTCTTCCTTTTGCCTCGGAGTTTTGGCTGTTGGGGATATTCGGTTTTCTCCACGGCATCAAGGAATGGCTGGATGCCTGGATGTTGCTCAATCGAGCGGACGGCGCGGGGCTGCGTTGGTTGAATGCTTCCATATTGGTGTTTTCCTATCTGGCGTTGTTCGAGTTCGGGCGCCGATTGGTGCTGCTCTGCGCGGCTTCCCGGAATGAACGGCAACCGGTTTGGCAACCATGGCTCGGCGCCTGGATTTATCTTCCCTTCTTGACCGGCGTGTTCGCACTGACTTGGATCGCCGATGATGCCATTCGTGGGGTAAGTGCCGGCGGAAGGATTTTTTTCGGTTTCAGCGGCAGTTTGATAAGCGGTGCGTTGTTGGTGGTGAAGCGGGGCCGCGTATGCGGGTGGCCAACCTTTCCCGAGACCAGACCTTATTTCTATGTCGCCGCGGGGGCGCTGTTCGCCTATGGAGTCGTCGCCGGATTGCTGACCGAGGGCGATGCTGCATTTCCCGACTGGATACCTACCGCGAACTCGTTCCTCGCCTCCACGGGCGTTCCCATATATGTCCTCAGAGGGTTTTGCGCGTTCGTGCTGGCTCTGGCTTTGGCAGTCATTACGCGAGCGGCAAACATTGCCGCGCGAAAACACGAGGAGGCAGCGCGCGCCGAGGCGGCGGCGCTCAATATCAGTCTTGCGCGACGGGTGCGGGAAAGTACGGTTTCGCTCGAAGAGGCTAACTGCAAACTTCAGGAGGAAGTCGACGAAAGAAAACTCATCGAGCAGGGACTGCGGGAGCGTGAGGCCGATTTGCGGCGTGCGCAGTCGGTCGCCCACGTCGGCAGTTGGCATTTGGACGTTCGGAATAATGCGCTCCGCTGGTCTGCCGAAACTCACCGAATCTTCGGCGTTCCCGAGGCTGAGCCCCTCGCGCTCGAAAATTTTTTGAGATTGATTCACCCGGAAGACCGTGACTTTGTCGAAAATTCCTGGCAGGCCGCCTTGCGCGGCGAGCCCTATGACATCGAGCATCGAATCGTGGTCTCGGGGCAGGTGAAATGGGTACGGGAAAGGGCCAAACTCGAATTCGATCCCAGCGGCCGCCCGGTTTCCGGTACCGGCATCGTTCAGGACATTACTCAGCGAAAGCAGGCCGAAGAGGAACTGAGGCATGCCAAGGAGCTGATCCAGTTGGTGGTGGATTCGATACCGGCGTATGTATCGTTGGTGGATCGAGAGCACCGCTATGTCTTGGTCAATCGAGGTTATGAAGAGTGGTTTCAAAAATCGCGCGGCGAGATCATCGGCAAGCATATGTCCGACCTCATGGAACCGGACATTTATGAACAGGCGAAGCCCCATGCCGATAAGGCTTTATCCGGCGAGGTCGCGCGCTTCGAATTGCCGGCCAGGAATCAAAAAGGCGTGCAGCGCTGGCTGGATATTCAGTATCTGCCACGAATCGGTGGGAACGGTTTGGTATCGGGATTCTTTGCGCTTTGCTTCGACGTTACACACCGCAAGCATACGGAGCAGCGGTTAAGACGGGTACTGGAGCGATTGCGGCTTTCCGAGAATCGGCAGCGCGAGCTGGCGAGACTCGCGCAGCAAGAGCATGGGCGGATGGGTGCGTTGTTGTCGGCCATGAGCATCGGCATTTTGTTCGAAGATCGAGGGGGGCTGATCGAGTATGTCAATCCGGCTTTCCACCGCATGTGGGCGATAGACGAAGATTTTCAACTGGTGGGGCGCACTACCCGTGATGTCCTGGAGCATTCGACACACCGGTTCGCCCGGCCGGATCACGCGTCCAAATACGTGTTGCATGTGCTCGACACTCACGAAATCAGCGAGCGATTCGAGCTCGATCTATACGACGGCAGGGTTCTGACGCAAATATCCTATCCGGTGACCGATGACGACGGGCGGACCATCGGGCGCTTGTGGATTTATGAGGACATCACCTACGAACGTCAAACTGCCCAGCAACTCCTTTATCTGGCCGAGCGCGATCCCTTGACCGGCCTGTTCAATCGTCACCGCTTCCAAGATCAGCTGGAACGCCTGATCGCCACTTCGGTGCGTACCGGCAGCCGATTTTGCCTGATCTATTTCGACCTGGACGAATTCAAGTACATCAACGACACCTTCGGCCACAAAGCCGGCGACACGGTGCTCGTGCGCATCGCCGGTGAAATATCGACTTTGGTGCGCCATGAGGAAACCTTCGCCCGGCTTGGCGGCGACGAGTTCGCCATTTTGAGCACGATAACCCCGAGCAGCGACCTCGAGGCTCTCCCTGGGCGTATCGCAAACGCGATTTCGGCGATCCCGTTCCGGTTCCGCGGCACCAATATGCGCGTTACCGGGAGCGTGGGCGTGGCGGTCTTTCCCGACCACGGGGAAAACGCGGAGGATTTGGTGGCGCATGCCGACGCCGCGATGTATCAGGCTAAAGGGCAGGGCAAGAACACTTGGGCGATTTACGACCCGACACGCGACAGCTCGGAAGCCATGATGCAGCGCCTGTCGTGGAACAGGCGCATCGCGGAGGCGCTTCAGAAAGATTTATTCGAACTTCATTTCCAGGGGGTTTACTCCGTCGACAGCGGCGCATTGAGTCATTTGGAGGTTTTGGTGCGCATGCGAAATCCTGTCGATCCCGCATGTCTCATCATGCCGGGGCAATTCATTTCCATCGCCGAGAAGAGCGGCCAAATCACCGAGATCGACCGCTGGGTGTTACGGCACGGAATCGAACTGTTGGCGCGGAATCCGTCGATTCCGCCGCTCGCCATCAATATTTCCGGCCGTACATTCGACGACCCGTCCCTGCCGCATTTCATTCGCAGTCAATTGAAGCAGAACGGCGTCGATCCTGCACGGCTCATCATCGAGCTGACGGAAACGGCGGCGGTTTCGGATATTCAGGATGCGCAACGGTTCATCGAGGCCATCCAACAGGCTGGTTGCCTGGTTTGTTTGGACGATTTCGGGAGCGGATTTTCGACTTTCGGCTATCTCAAATACTTGGGTGTCGAAGTGCTCAAAATCGACGGGTTGTTTATCCGGGACCTGCCGAACAATCGCGATAATCAAGTTTTTGTCAAAGCGATGGTCGACGTGGCGCGCGGACTGCAAAAAATCACTGTCGCCGAATATGTCGAGGACGCCGCGACGCTGGAGATGATCCGTGGTCTCGGCGTCACCCTGGCTCAAGGATACTATCTCGACCGGCCAGTAGCCGACCATCCGGCCTTACTGGAGAAATGAGGCTTTAAACTACGTAATCGATTTGCTGAACCGTGCCGGCGCTTGCCGGGTTATCCGGCTTGCCTCGGGCGGCGTGTAACCGATTTCCGTCGATAGTTTCCTCGTTCCCTCGAGCTTCCTGTACAACTCTTCCGGAGACCGGATTACCACATCGTGACCGGTAACGGCCTTTACCATGCGGCGGACGATATCGGCGATCAGGCGGTCTTTGGGACTGAGTCGGATATCAACGGGCCGATCGGCTTTTTCGGTGTCTCGGACCGACGCGGCGTCGGATGTGAGCGATACCCGATCCATTTTGGTTAGCGGTTCGGTGGATCGACGGGACTCGCCTGTCCGCTTTCCAGTCCGAAGATCGAGCGACTCACGGCGGGCTAATACCTGTGAGGACTCGCGGTAGGCATTCATGCCGGCGGAAAATGACGCTATTCGCATGCTAAACGCTCCTCTTGCGGGAAAGAACCGTCGGCATTGCTCGGATGGCCGGGCGGGAATTCCACGGCTATAAGAGTTGTATCGGCTCGGCATGCAAAAACTGGAGCCCTCGGGTGTTTCTCTAGGGAAACGGGCGCAGGTAATCGGCTGTCGTGTCGTTTGGGAGGATAAGAACAGGTTCAGGCGTCACGCATATCGAACCGCAGGCTCGGCAAAGAACGTTTTCAGGACGGCCGCCAAGTATGGTTGATCGAGAACGCCCGCGCTTTCCCGAATGCTGTGCATCGCCCATAAGGGGCAACCCACGTCGACTGTAGGGATGCCCAGCCGAGCGGCGGTCATCGGGCCTATCGTGGAGCCACACGCGAGATCGGTCCGGTGGGAATATTTCTGGTAGGGTACATCCGCCTGCCGGCACAGCTCGATGAACTTTGCTTCCGTCATGCTGTCGGTAGCGTAACGCTGGTTCGCGTTGACCTTGATCGCGGGTCCCAGGTTGACCGCGATGCGGTGCAGCGGCTCGTAAGCGTTGGGGAAATTGGGATGATAGGCGTGAGCCGCGTCGGCGCTGATCATAAAACTGCGGGACAGGGCTTGCTTGTAGCCGGATACGTCCGCATCGGCGGCGTAGGCGATGCGTTCCAGAACATCCGAAATGAAGCTTCCCATCGCACCCCTGTTGCTTTCGCTGCCGATTTCCTCATGGTCGAAAAAAGCGCCTACGCAGGTGCTTTCCGATGCTTCGGTTTCCAAAAGCGCTACCAAGCCGGCATAGCAAGAGCTGAGATTATCGAGTTGGCTGTCGGCGACGAACTCGAGCTGAGGTCCCCAGAAAGAGCCTTTTTGGGTATCGTAGACGTTCAAGTCCCAACTGAGAATGTCGCTGGGCTTACACTCAGCCTTATCCGCCACAAGATTGAGAAATTTATGCTCCGGCGTTTCGGCGTCGCAAAGGCCGCTGAACAACAACGGCAACTCGTTTTGTTTATTGAGCTTCAATCCGTCTTCGTTCACGGAGCGGTTCATGTGAATGGCCAGATTGGCCAACCGCACCAAAGGCTGTTCGAAATGAATCAGCCGGCTCTGCAGCATCGAGTCGCTTCTGACGCAGATTCGTCCAGCGAGGCTCAGGTCCCGGTCGCTGAAGGTGGCTAGGATTGGCCCGCCGTACACTTCGACGGCGAGACGCATCATGGTTTCCGTCTGGTGCGGGGCCTTGGGTTTAAGGCGCAAACCGGGCGAGTCCGTATGAGCGCCGACAATGCGAAAGCCGCTTTCGATCATGGGCCTGGAGCCGACAATAAAAGCAATCAGCGAAGACCCGCCGCGGATGACGTAGTGTCGCCCTTCCGGACGCAAACTCCAGGTTTGACTTTCCTCCAGGCGTGTGAAGCCCTTCTCGCGCAAGCGTTTTTCCATCGTGGCAACGGCATGCCACGGGCTGGGACTGGCATCGATGAAGTCGAGCAGCCCTTGAGCGTGTCTAGCAATTTCGGGAGGAATCATGCTGAAGAATCTCAATAAAACGTTTGACGAGACTTGGTTCTGAATCGATACTATGTGGTGGGTGTCCGTTACAGACGGGGCCCTAACGGAGGAGTGACGATGCTAACAAAGATTCTAAAAAGCGTGATTTTCTTGCTTGTCGTGCAAGCGTTTACGGCAGTCGCCTACGCGAAGCAGGAAGACACCAGCTTTCAACAACTAAAAGACAAATACTATCAAGATCACCCCGGAAAGGGAAAATTCGGGGACCTTTGGGAGCCGATTCCCATCCAGAAATATTGGAATCCGAAGGACTTTTATAAGCCGCCTACAACCGTGACCGGCGAAGTTACACGCGAGCAATGCGTTGTCTGCCATCAGTCCGTAACGCCCGGTGCGTTCCATGCCTGGCAAAATAGCAGCCATGCGAACTTGGACAAGATTCGCAACATGCCCAATGCTCAGGACCCGCGCTTCTATAAGAAAGCGAAGCTAGCCGAAGTCGAGCAGCAACTGGTCAAGCAAGGGCTGCTCAAAGACGGCGAACAGCTCAAAGATGTTGGCTGTATCGACTGTCACGGCAGTGTCGGCGCCAGCTCCATTCAGCACGACAAAGATTTGGTGATGCCGGATCGGGCCAAGTGCGGAACCTGCCACACGACCGAATTTGCCGAGGCCGAGTCCGAAAAGGATCAGGAGTGGCCGCAAGGCCAGTGGCCTAAAGGCCATCCGTCCCACGCGATGGACTGGAAGGCTAACGTGGAGACCGCGATTTGGGCGGGAATGGCGGAGCGCGAAATCGCCCAAGGCTGCGATATGTGCCATTACCAGCAGAACAAATGCGACGGCTGCCACACGCGGCATACGTTTTCTGCGGCCGAGGCGCGCCAGCCGGAAGCCTGTTCGACCTGCCACAACGGCGTGGACCACAACGAATGGGAAAATTATCTGCTCTCAAAGCACGGCACGGTTTATCTGACCCAGGGCAAGCAGAAATGGAATTTCGAGGTTCCGTTGAAAGACGCCATCACCAAGGGCGGTTATACGGCGCCGACTTGCCAGACTTGTCACTTCGAGTTCGAGGGTGAATATTCGCACAACCTGGTACGCAAAGTGCGTTGGGCATTCAACCCGACCCCGGCGATCGCGGATAATCTGAATCACCCCTGGTTCGAGCAGCGGAAGGATGCTTGGCAGCAAACCTGTGCGAACTGCCATTCGCCAAGCTTTGCCGAGAGTTATCTCACCGCGGCGGACAAGGGCACGATCGCTGGCCTGAAAGTCGAGCAGGAGGCCAAGAAAGTCGTCGAAGCTTTGCATAAAGACGGTCTGTTGCCCGGACAAAAGACCAATCGGCCGGAGCCGCCGAAACCGGAGAAGGATGCTGCCGGCGGGTTCTTCCAGCTGTTCTGGGCCAAGGGAAACAACCCGTCTCACGTGGAGCGCGTATACGCCGACATGTGGGAGCACGACGTGATCAAGCTCTACAAAGGGCTGTTCCACGCCAATCCGGGCGGTTTCACCTACACCGAAGGCTGGTCGGAACTGATGCGTGATTACGCCATCATCATGGATGAGAACACCAAGCTTCGGGAAGCAGCCGGGAAAACCGCGCAAAACGGCGAGTCGTCGACCCGGGTGGCATTGCGGGAGTTCAAGGATGCCGCCACCAGCCGATACGTGCTAGGTTCACTCCTAGTCGCCGCCGGCATCGTGGTGATCCGTTCCCGCAAACGCTAGGAGCGGCATGACGCAGCTTAACGAAGACACCCGGCGGAGCAGCAAACCGAGACTGTTTCTAGGCCTTGGATTGCTGCTTGCCGGGATAGCCATCTTCTTTTTGGGATTGCCGCACTTCTTTTCCGAGGAATTGCGGTTCGAAAAGATCAAGGAGATGAAGCCCGGCGATCCGGGTTTCCCCACGCTGGACGGGCAGTTTCAGCCCGAGAGCCTGGGGGAATACGAGATCGGCCGGGCGGATCAGGTGATGGTCTCTTTGCACGCCGTAAGCTACAGCGACAAAAGCGGCGCATTGCGGCGTGCCATTGTTTTTCCGCCTTCCGATCAAGGTTCATCGGCACCGCAGGGTATCAGGGACGGAAATCAGGTACGGCATGATCTCTGGGCGAACGCCGCGAAAGCGATTCGCCAACACACGGATGAGAATGCCTTGTTCGTGTCGTGGTGGGATAACGCTCAACGGATCCACTTCTTGTCCGGGCGCGACGCCTGGGCGGCGCAGCCGGTGGGCGATGCATTTCCTGAGCCGCGATCAAGAGGCTTTTGGGGTGAAATTGCCGGTGGTTTTGCCGAAGACGAGCAGCCTCTACGCCAATTGGCACGCTGGCTGACCATGGACGCCGACCAAGCACTTGCCGAGCTTTCAGAGCGTCTACCGAAAGACAGGCCGGTTTTCTGGGCCGTTTGTTTGGACGATCTGGCAAGGCTTTCGGAGATCGAAGCCTTGAGCGGCGTTAGCCTTCCCTTAGAGGCAAGGTTCTTTCCGGCCGAAGCGAATATCCACGCCCAGATTTCAGCGGTAAAACGCTGGGCTGAAGAAAAAGGCCGCGCCAGTTATCTGGTTCATCCGCTTCCTGGCGGCGGCATTCGTGCCTGGCGCATTACTTCGGAAGAGGGTGAAAAAACTCTTTTAGCCCGACTATTGCCTTTCGTCGGCTCCGTGGGGCGTACTCCCGAGCAACTGCAGCTGGTCTATCAATCCGGGCAAGGCGCTTACCTAAGTATTTTTAAGTGGATTGCGCCATAACCGAGCAAACATCGCAACGCGGAAAGCGGACGTTTTTTGAGCGTTGGGATTGACTGTCATTCGTTGAAATTATCGCTTCGATGTCGCATGCCTCTATTATTCTGCAATAATTTGACCTCGACTTTGTGGCAGAATGGGGGAGGGATGAACGATCAACGAAAATACTTGCGGACGCCACTCAACGCTAAAATATCGATCATGCATGAGTCGCTCGGTACAATCGAACTGACCACAGCCGATATCTCGGACGGTGGGTTATTTGTCCAAACGGCGGGTTGTCCGCGATTTGTTGCCGGAGACGAGGTAACAGTTCAGGTTTGCGGGATGGAGGACGCACCCATTATTCGAGCGGTTGTAGTAAGACTGACGACTAACGGAGCGGGGCTCCGGTTTCTCGACGATCCCGAAGCTTTCTAGTGCTTTCAACTTAATGTCCCGCTGGTCAGCGAGATCATCATACGGCGCCGTTGCCGCTTCGTCCGATCTCCCTTTAACGCATTGAGCATTCAAAACGCATTCCCGACCGATAAATGAACGATCCAGAGCCTACGCTTCAAGCGCGGGGATTGGAGTGCGTGCGCTCCGATAGCCTTTTGTTCAGTGACCTGAACCTCAGCGTCAGAGCCGGGCAAGTTCTTCAAATCGAAGGCCCTAATGGTAGCGGCAAGACCAGTCTGCTGCGGATACTCGCTGGCCTTACTCCGCCCAGCGATGGTGAAGTGCTCTGGCGCGGCGAAAATATCGCACGGCGGCGCTCCGCGTTTCTTTCCGAAGTCGCTTATTTGGGGCATCAATTGGGACTGAAAGCGGAACTGTCCGTAGAGGAGAATCTGCGTCTTTCTCTCGCCCTTAATGGCCTGTCTTTTTCACACGAAAGTTTGGCTGAGGCTTTGCGAACAGTAGGGCTGACGGGCCGAGAGGATACTCCCGCCCGCGCGCTCTCGGCGGGGCAGCGGCAACGCATTGCTTTAGCTCGATTGATCATGTCGTCCGCGAAGCTTTGGATTCTCGATGAACCTTTTACGGCCCTTGATGTCGGCGGCGTTTCCTTGGTGGAGACATTGCTGGAGGCTCATTTGAGCTGTGGCGGGTTGGCTGTTCTCACGTCTCATCAAACCGTGCGGATCGACCGTAGGCTCGTTAAGCTGCCTTTGGCGTGAGACAGATGATCGGTCCTTTCTTGGCACTACTTAAGCGCGATCTATTATTGGCCTTTCGGCATCGGGGCGAACTTGCGAATCCGTTGTTGTTTTTCTTGATCGTGGTGACGCTTTATCCGCTCGGGGTTAGCCCGGAAGAGGCTCTCCTCCGGAAGATTGCGCCGGGAGTGATCTGGATCGCGGCTTTGTTGGCTGCGTTGTATTCCCTGGAAAATATGTTCCGCTCCGACTTTGACGATGGTTCGCTGGAACAGATGGCCTTAAGCCCTTATCCTCTTTCGCTGCTGGTGCTCGCGAAAGTGCTGGCGCACTGGCTGGTGAGCGGATTGCCGATGCTGTTGCTGGCGCCATTGCTGGCTTTGTTTCTGGCTATGCCTACGCCGGCCCTGGCCGTACTCGAATTAACTCTGCTGATCGGCACGCCGCTCTTGAGCTTGATCGGGTCCATCGGGGTGGCGTTGACCGTCGGGCTTAGGCGCGGGGGTATCCTGCTGACGTTATTGGTTCTGCCTTTGTATATCCCCGTCTTGATTTTTGCCACTAATGCCGTTTCGGCCGCTGCCGCAGGAATGGCTGTTACTGGCCAGTTATATTTTTTAGCCGCTATGCTGGTGCTGGCGCTAACCCTAGTCCCGCTGGCAACGGCTGCCGCTTTGCGAATTAGCTTGAGTTGACCCTTATGTGGACGTTCTTCCATAAACTGGCTTCGCCGAAACATTTTTACCGCATTTCCGGATATTTGATTTCATGGCTAGGATTGATAACGGCGCTGTTGTTATTGGCCGGTCTATACCTGGGCTTATTCGTTGCTCCCCCTGATTATCAACAGGGGGAAAGCTATCGAATTATGTTCGTGCACGTGCCTAGCGCGTGGATGTCTCTTTTTATTTACGTCTTTATGGCCGTGCTTAGTGCCATTTACTTGATTTGGAATATCAAGCTGGCCGATGTGATGGCGAGCAGTTCGGCGGCCCTCGGCGCGTCCTTTACATTTCTTGCGCTGGCCACGGGGTCTCTCTGGGGCAAGCCAATGTGGGGTGCTTGGTGGGTATGGGATGCGAGGCTCACATCCGAGCTGATTTTGCTCTTCCTCTATCTGGGCTATATCGCTCTGGTTTCCGCGATCGAAGATCAGCGCTCGGCGGCTCGGGCGGGCGGTGTTTTGATTTTGGTCGGGGTGGTCAATATTCCGATCATCCATTACTCGGTCGAATGGTGGAGTACCCTTCATCAGGGGCCTACGGTAACCAAATTCGACAAGCCCTCCATTCATGTCAGCATGCTGCTGCCTTTGCTGCTCATGGCCGCAGCGTTTCAGCTCTATTACTTCACGGTGCTTCTAATCCGCGCCCGCGCCGAAGTTCTCGATCGTGAAAGGCGCAGTGCCTGGGTGCAGGAAGCATTCTCGGGCACTGAACCCCGTTAGGTGCCGGCTTTTTAGCTCGTCATCCGCATACCGCCTGCTGGTAAGGTTCCCGTTTATCTCGGCGCTCTAACCGCTCCTCAAGCCAGCTTATGTCGTCCTTTCGCCCATAAAAAACCCCGGACGACTTGCGTCGACCGGGGTCTCGTAAACTGTTCGCGACTTTGAGAGACGCGAGATTACTTCATCATCGATTTTCTGAACATGCGATCCAATTTGCTGTTCACTTCCTCAGAAGAGGCAGCGGCTCTGCGAGCAGCAGATTCAGCGCTGGCAGCTTTCGATTCAGCAGCCTGAGCAGCAGACAACGCTTCGTCGGCGGTGCTCTTAACAGAGGAAACCTCCGCTTTCAAACCGTCAACCTGAGTCTGCAGGTTGTTGAGGTCGGATTTGCTGGCGCAGCCTACGGTCAAACCAGCAGACAACAGTAATACGCCCAATTTGGTTGCTTTCATCATCGTTTCTTTCCTTTTTTATTGACTGAAATGCTTGGCGAGATCATCCGTCCCGAAGAACAAATGGGTGACATTTGAAGTGTGCCCCGGAATGGATAATCTTTCCAGTATTATTTTGGCACAAATTACCGAATTACCACTAGGGTGCCTTTTTTCACCCAGGTACTGAGTCTATCGATTTGCTCGTTAGTCATCGCTATGCATCCTTGAGTCCAGTCAAAAAACTCGTGAACGGCGAGATTGGCTCGCCCCAAACCGTGAATTCCGATTTGTCCGCCGAGCACTGTGTTTTGAGGGGGAATGGCCGCGCCGATGCTGGTGCGCAAAATCGTGCGATAGGTATCCGGCCCGATTAAGCCCGTCGTAAAGGCACGCTCAGCGTTCTCCCGATTGGGATATGTAAAGCCGAAAAACTTATGGTATCGGCTGTTTTCGTTGATCCAGCCGATATGATATTCACCCAGCGGGGTTTTGTAGTCTCCCCGTTCTTTGAATAGGCCGACGCCTCTGCGCCCGAGTGCAATTCTTTCGAAAACTTCCAAATCGTGGTCGCCTTCCATTACCTTCAATACATGCGGTGCGGTTTCGACCAGCAGCCATATGCTGTCGTCTTTCATACTTGCTTCCGTGTTCAGTGAGAGCAGCGCCGGAAGTAGGCCGAGAACAGATCGCAGTTTCACGTGTTGTCTCCTAGGTTTTTGTATCGTAAAGCTTACGCCAAAAAAATTTGCTCGACTGTTAAGTGGACTGAGTAGAATAAATAGACGATTTCAGCCATCTTGAAAATATTAGCCATGCCAATTGAAACCCGAAAGACAACTCCGTATTCCGATCAAAAGCCAGGAACCTCTGGATTGCGCAAGAAGGTGAAGGTTTTCTTGCAAGAGAACTATTTGGAGAATTTTGTCCAGTCGGTTTTCGATACCTTGGGCGATACGGCCGGGAAAACGCTGGTCCTGGGCGGCGACGGACGCTATCTCAACCGCCAGGCGATCCAGACTATCGTCAAAATGTCTGCGGCCAACGGCGTGGGGCGGTTGTTGATCGGGCAGGGCGGCTTGCTGTCGACGCCGGCCGCATCCTGCGTGATCCGCAAGCACAAGGCGCTGGGCGGTTTCGTTCTTTCCGCCAGCCACAATCCCGGCGGGCCGGAGGAAGACTTCGGGATTAAATACAATGTAACCAACGGCGGGCCCGCGCCCGAGAGCTTTACCGATGCGGTCTTTGCGCGCAGTCGAGTCATCGATCAGTACAGGATCGTCCGTGCTGACGACATCGATATCGACAAGATCGGCGAAACACGGCTGGGCGACATGACGGTTCAGATCATCGATCCCGTGAGCGACTATGCTCAGTTGATGGAGCATCTGTTCGATTTCAGTTTGATCGAATCGGGGCTGAAATCCGGAGCGATCACCCTGAGCTACGATGCGATGCATGCCGTCACCGGACCGTACGCTAAGCGTATTTTGGAGGAAAGGCTGGGTGCCGCGATCGGCTCCGTGATGAACGGGGTCCCCTTGGAAGACTTCGGCGGCGGCCATCCCGACCCCAATTTGACCCATGCACGGGAGCTGGCGGACCTCATGTTCGGGGCGCGGTCTCCTACGCTAGGCGCAGCGTCCGACGGCGACGGCGATCGCAACATGATCATGGGCAGCCAGTTTTTCGTTACACCGAGCGATAGCCTTGCCGTCTTGGCGGCGAATGCACATCTTCTTCCGGGTTATAAGGACGGCTTGCGAGGTGTGGCGCGTTCGATGCCGACCAGTCAAGCGGTCGATCGGGTGGCACATGCGATGGGTATCGAGTGTTACGAGACGCCCACCGGCTGGAAGTTTTTCGGCAATTTACTCGATGCTCGCAAGATCACGTTGTGCGGAGAGGAAAGTTTCGGGACCAGCTCCGATCACGTCCGCGAGAAGGATGGTTTATGGGCGGTGCTGTTCTGGCTCAACCTGATCGCCGTTCGCAAACAGTCGGTAGCCGAAATCGTCCGCGAGCACTGGCGCCGGTTCGGTCGCGACTATTATTCGCGCCATGACTACGAAAGCATGCCGGCGGAGATCGGCGACTCGATCATATCTCGCCTCCGCGCACAGTTGCCCGGTTTGGTTGGGAAGACTTTCGGTCCTTACCAAATCAGCGTCGCGGACGATTTCAGCTACCATGATCCGGTGGATGGAAGTGTCAGCGAAAAACAAGGGATTCGGATCATCTTCGAAAACGGGGCGCGGATCGTATTCAGGCTGTCGGGCACGGGAACGGACGGTGCAACCTTAAGAATCTATATCGAGCGTTATGAGCGCGATCCCGCGGAGCATAACCAAGATCCGCAGGAGGCGCTCAAAGACCTGATCGAGTTGGCCGAGAGTCTTTCTGAAGTGAAAACGCGAACCGGCATGTCCGGGCCGACGGTGATCACCTGAGCGGCAAGCGATTTCCGCGGCCGCCGAGTTGCCGGCGGCCGTTTTCGATCGGTCGCCTTATCCTGCTTTTCCTGTAAGCGCGCGGGCCAAGCGAGCATAAGCCTCCAAGCCCAGCGTTTCCGCCCGAGCCTGTGGGTCTATCCCGAGATCCTGGATTTCTCCCTCTTCAAACAGGTGCTTGAGAGCGTTTCGGAGCGTCTTGCGGCGTTGCGAGAAGGCCGCGGCAACGACCTGCCCCAAAGGCCCCGGATCGACATCCACGGGCCTGGTTTCGTGCGGTACCAGACGGACGACGGCGGACATGACTTGCGGTCGAGGAAAGAAGCTCTCGGGAGGAACCTCGAAAAGACCGTCCGCGCGACAATAGTATCGAGCCATGATGCCGAGCCGCCCATAACTCTTGTCGCCGGGAACGGCGCACAGCCTGTCGACGACTTCCTTCTGCAGCATGAAGTGCATGTCCGCTATGCATTCCGTCTGCGCGAAAAGATGAAAAAGCAGCGGCGTAGAAATGTTGTAAGGCAAATTGCCGACGACGCGAAGCTTTTTTCCGGAGCTTAACTCGCAGAACCGGAATTTGAGTGCATCTGCACGATGCAGGCGGAACTTGGTGTTACCCGAAAATTTTGTTTCCAGCGAGGCAGCCAAATCTCGGTCGATTTCAATCGCGTCCAAGCGTCCGCAGAGCGGCAACAACGCTTCGGTCAGGACGCCTTGGCCGGGACCGATCTCCACGAGGTGATCTTCGGGATCCGGGGCTATTCCGAGGACGATACTCCGCACGACGGTACTATCGCGCAGAAAATTCTGGCCAAACCGCTTGCGGGGCTGGTGATTCATGACATCTCACCGAGTCTGCAACGCATTCTGGACGCCATGCCGATAGCCTCATCGATTGCGGCCGCCAAGCTTCCCGCATCGGCTTTTCCTGTTCCGGCCAAATCCAAGGCCGTGCCATGGTCAACCGATGTGCGGATGACGGGTAGCCCCAATGTGATGTTCACCGCGCACCCGAAGCCCGCGTATTTCAGTACCGGCAGTCCCTGATCATGGTACATGGCGAGTACGGCGTCGGCACGCTCGAGATATTTCGGAAGAAAAAGAGTGTCCGCCGGCAGCGGGCCGACCAAGTTCATTCCTCGTTGTCTGAGCGACTCCAGCACGGGCTCGATAATCTCGATTTCCTCGCGCCCCAGATGACCGCTCTCGCCGGCATGAGGGTTGAGGCCGCAGACGAGGATGCGCGGTGCGGCAACGCCGAAGCGGGCGATCAAGTCCCGATCGAGGGTGGTGAGTACTGCGGACAACCGTTCGCGCGTGATGCTGCGGCTGACTTCGGCCAGCGGCAAATGTGTCGTTGCCAATGCGACGCGAAGACCCGGTGCGGCGAGCATCATGACCGGGTGGCCTCCGCTGATGTTCGCGATGAACTCGGTATGGCCGGTGAAGGCGACGCCGGCCTCATTGATGATTCCCTTGTGTACGGGGGCGGTGACCAAGGCATCGAAGCGCCTTTCCAGGCACGCGGTAACGCCGCTGGATATGGTTTCGAGAACATAGGGAGCATTGGCGGCATTCAATCGTCCGCAAGCCGGGTCGACGGCATTGGCCGTAGGCCACACTTTGAGTGATCCGGCTCGATGCGGCTGGATGTCGTCGGTGCCCGGCGTTCGAATTTCGAGATTAAGTCCCAGCCGCTGCGCTCGTTCCGCCAACAGCCGGGGATCGCCGATTACCGTGAGATCGCAGGCAAGTTCCCGCTGGGCGATCTGCACGCACAAATCCGGGCCGATGCCGGCGGGTTCTCCTGTAGTCAACAGTATTCTGGTGATCATTGGAATGATGGCATGAAGGACGTCGTTTCCGGTTCGTTCAAGCGAATTTCGACATAGGCCTCGTCGCGAATCCGGCGCAGCCAAAGCTCGGTTTCCTCTTCCGCTTTACGTTTGAAGATTTCTTCGCGGGCTTTGTTCTTCAACAATTCGTCGGTGTCGCTGGACTCTTGCCGTTCCAGAACTTGAAGGAGATGCCAGCCGAATTGGGTTTGCACCGGATCGCTGAGCTGGTTGACCGCTAACCGGTTCATGGCTTCCTCGAAGGGTGGAACCAAGGCGCCCGGCTGGACGAAGCCGAGATCGCCGCCCTTGATCGCCGAACCTTTATCGTCGGAGTGGCCCCGCGCCAGTGTGGCAAAGTCTTCGCCGCCTTCAATGCGCGTTTTCAAATTCAATAGCTTTTGCTTGGCGTCCTCGTCGGACAGTACTTCGTTGGGCTTGATCAGGATGTGACGCACGTGAGTTTTGGTCATGCGCTCGTCCTCGCCGCCTTTGACTCCGAGCAGTTTGATGATATGAAATCCGCTCGGGCTTCGAATAGGACCCTCGATGCCGCCTTCCTTCATCGCGGGCACCAGATCGGCAAACAGTGACGGCACCTGGCTTAACTTGCGCCAGCCGAGATCGCCCCCGCTCAGGGCTTGCGGCGAATCGGAAGAGCTGAGGGCAGCTTGCTTGAAATCCAAGCCTTGTCTGAGCTCGTCGACCAATCTCTCAGCTTTTTCTTTGGCCTTTTGCACCTCGGACGGCGACGCCGCTTGAGGGGTCGCGATCAGGATATGGCCCAGCAGATATTCGCTATCGCGATTGACATCCGATTTTCCATGGGTTTCCAGATAGTGTTGCACTTCGTGATCGCTGACCTTGATCTGGCTGTTGACCTGACTGCTTCTCAGGCGTCCTACGGTGATTTCGTTGCGGATCTGTTCGATGAAGGCGGCGTAATCGATCCCTTCTTGCCGCAATGAGCGGCGAAACTCTTCCAAACTCATGTTGTTGCGCTGGGCGATTTGCTGGACTGCCTGCCTGAGGGTTTCGTCATCGACGCGGATGCCTGCTTTTTCGGCCAAATGCACTTGAATTTTGTCGACGATCAGGCGCTCGAGGACTTGGCGGGTCAAAATTTCGTCAGGCGGAAGCTGTGTGTTGTTTTGCAGTAGGCTGGCTTTGATGGATTCGACTTTTTGCCGCAATTCGCTTTCCAGAATCACGCCGTCCTCTACGACGGCCACGATGCGATCGATCGGTCCATCGGCGAGTACCGCCGACGGCAATAGGAAAAGCGACAGAAAAAAGACCCTGCCGAACCGGGTGCTTCTGGAAAGAAAAAATGAGATCTTGAACATAGTCGGTCGTATTCGATCAATCGTTCTCAAGCCGGTAACCGCTGATGCTGCGTTGCAAGAACCGGTCTACCTGGTCGCCGAAACGGGTCAAGCCTTTCAACTCAAGCTGAACGAAGACCCCGTTGTTGGCGACATTGCCGCCGTTTACGCCAGTCCGTACGTCGTTGATGTAATGCCGTCCAATGAGACTGAAACGCCAGCAACAGGTTTCGCGCTCGATTCCCAAAAAGCTTTCCAGCGTTACCTGATCCAGCAGCGAGTATTGCCAGCGGCCGATAGCATTCCACCCTTTTGCGAAGGGCAATCGGAAAGACACATCGGTCAGGTCCAGGCGGACGAAGTCGAAGTTTTGATCGCGGCGAAACCGATAGGCGATGTTGAGCAGATGATTGTCTCGGTCGTCGTACTGCAGGGCCACTTGGCCGCGGTCGATCGTGCCGCCCTCCGGATTCCACTGTCCGCCGGTACGAAGTGACCAGGTATTGGTCAATCTGGAATAGACTTCGGCCACGAAGTTGGATTTGTCCCCGGTTTTTGCGGGGATATTGGGCAACGTCACATCGTGATCGTCGAAATAGAAAATTTCGCCGATGCTGGCCCGGAGGCGCTCCATCCCAGACACCTGGTCGATCAGTCGGGAGGTAAGCGCCAACGTGACCTGATTGGCGTCGCCTAGCCGATCGGCACCGGTAAACCGGTTCTCGCGAAACAATTGATAAAAAGTGAAGTCATATTCGCCGGTATCGAATACGGGAAGGTTTTCTTGGTTCTTGTCCGGAATGTAAAGGTAGAAGAGTCGAGGCTCCAAAGTCTGAAGCAGCGGCGTTTCGGCCAGCTCGAATTCGCGCTCGAAGAACAGTCCGCTGTCCAGGGAGAAGATCGGCGCGGTTCGGCTCAGGCTGTCATTGAGGCCGGGGGTTTGATCCTGCAGCCAGTATTGGGTGTGCTGCAAGCTCAGGCTCGGAACGACGAAACCGGCGGCGGTTCGCCAGGGGTACGAGATCCGCGGTATTACATTCAGCCGTTGGCCGGTGACTCGGCCGCCGGTGTGATTGAAATTGGCGATCTCACTAAAGCCGTTGAAGACTAAGCCGGTATTGCCCAGCCCTTGCCCGTAGTTGAAACTCACCTGCGGAAGCCGGTAATACGGTCTCCCTTCCGGGGGAATCGTGGGGTCGATCGTTTGATAGTAATCGGCCAGCGTCGAAATGCTGTAGTTCGAACCGACGTAATTCAGCTGGCCATAGCTGCGGATATGCCGCCGGTCGACGATATTCAGCGTGTTGCCCAACTCGTTCAGATAGCGATCGTCGGACACATAGTGCGCATCCACGCGGGAATACAAGTTTTCGGTGAACCGTGTATCGTTCAAGAAACCGACCTGGCCTCGGCTATCGCCTCGCACATCATCTTGGGGCATGTACTCGGCCAGCACGCGGCCCCGAGTCATTTCGGTCAGATACCGGAAATCGCCGCGCAGCAGCAGGCCGCGCTTGGTGAGGAGTCGTGGCGTGAAGGTGGCGTCATAATTGGGCGCTAGATTGAAGTAATACGGCGCCGTAAAGTCGAAGCCCCCCACCTTGGTGTTGCCGAAAGAGGGCGTAAGGAAACCGGTCATCCGGCGGTCGTCGACCGGGAAGCTCATGTACGGCGTGTAAAGTAAGGGTACGCCTTTGAATTCCAGCCAAGCGTGTTTCGCCGATCCACGGCCGGTTTCCTTATTGATCTTTACATTGCGGGCGTGAAGCATCCAATCCTGGTCGCCGGGCGGGCAAGTGGTGTAGGTGAATTTCTCGTAGCGCGATAAAGTATCGCTGTCGAAATGAGTTAAACGCGAGGTGCCTCGCGCCGGGATTGTCTCCAAAATGAACTGGGCGTTACGAAGAACGCCACGGTTCGTATCGAGCTCCAGGAAGCCGGTATCGCTGGAGAAGGTGAGTCCCTTCTCTTGATAGATGACATTGCCCTGTGCGTTCAAGGTTTCTGAAACGGTATTGTGGGTGACGAAATCCCCCCACAGCTTTTGATCCGCACGTGTCAGTTCGGCCGAACCGGTAAAGGTTGCGATTTCGTCGTCCACCATTTCGGCATAGTCGGACCGAATTTCCAACGGTTGCTGTTCACGCGCCAGCCTGTCTTGAGGAGTCAGCAGAAATTCGGTCATAGGCGCCGATTCGGACTTGCCGGCGCACGCTTGAGCCCAGGGATTGGCCGGCAGTAAGGCGGTCAAGTTGCGGAAGCGCTGTTCGTCTTCCTCGGTAATCGTGGTCGTTTCCGCCCAATTTTCGACCTTTTGGCTCTCTTCCGAGACCACGTGGGGAAGACCTTTGGGGTCGGGGCCGACTAAGGAGCAGTCCCACTCCTTGCCGGTTTCGCCAGGGCGGCAGTTCCAGCCGGGAGGTTTGGCCGCCGCGACCGATTTCGGTGGTAATGGCTGCACGGGTTGGTCCACAGGTTTCTGCTCCGCGTCTCTTTGAGACCGCGCGGGCTTGGCGGCCAGCGCCGGTTCTCGGGTCTTCGGTGGACGGACCGGTTCCGGCTCGGCAGTGGCGGGTGCCGATTCCCTCTCCTGTGTCGGCCCGGCCTTTTCAATCTCTGGCTCGTCAGGAGTCGTGGCGGCGGTATCGGGTTTGGATTTCTTGGTGATACAGACCCACTCCTTATCGTCCTTGCTGCGCTGGCAATCCCAGTCGGACGTGGCTCCCAGCAGATAGGAAGGGCTCAGTCCAAGGCACAGGATAAACACCCATCGACCACGATTGAGATGAATCAGAAACACCATGCTGCGGCTGAGGTACTTTATAACTGAGAGGCGAGTCGCAAAGTGGCTGCCACACAATTTAAGCTTGTGAACGGAGCGGCAAGAGTGGCGACAGGGGCGGAATCGCGGAAGGCATTATCTTCAGGCTGTTCTTTATGGTGAAATATCCGGTCCAATCGCCGCATTCTACCGTAAGATCCACGTTATTCGAGTACTTTTCGACACAGGGACCGTCAATATGACAATACAGAAAGATGAACGGCTCGAGGCGCTTTCCGACTGGTTGTCGAAAACCCTCAAACTTGGGGTCAGGGCTATAGAGCCCGCCTCGAGCGATGCCAGTTTTCGTCGTTATTTTCGCGCCTATTTCGATGGGGCTTCGCGCATTGTGATGGATGCGCCGCCGCCCAAGGAGAACGTGCGCCCTTTCGTCAGGGTGGCCGCGCTCCTGCGAAGTGCCGGCGTTCAAGCGCCCGAGGTGATCGCGGCCGATGTAGACCAGGGTTTCTTGTTGCTCACCGATCTGGGAACCCGATCGTATCTGGACTGCTTGAACCCTGCATCCGTTGATCGTCTCTATGAAGACGCTCTGGACGCTCTGCTGCGCTTGCAGTATGGCGTGGAACCCGAAACTTCCGGATTGCCTCCGTATGACGAACGCCTGCTCGGGGTCGAGCTGGATTTGTTCCGCGATTGGTTCCTCGGCCAACTTTTGGGGGTGGCGCTGGATCCCGAGGAATCCGTCGTCTTCGATGAGCTGAAGCGGCTTCTGATCGCATCCGCGCTGGAACAACCCCGGGTCTGCGTGCATCGGGATTATCATTCCCGCAATCTCATGGTCACCGAACGCCTCAATCCGGGCATTCTGGATTTTCAGGATGCGGTCGTCGGTCCCATCACCTATGACCTGGTCTCGCTGCTGCGGGATTGTTATGTTTCATGGCCGATTTCCATGGTGGAGGTTTGGGTGATCGATCATTACACGCGCCTTGCCGAAGCCGGATTCCTCTCTTCGGTCGGTCCGGACCTATTCCGGCGGTGGTTTGATCTCATGGGAATGCAGCGTCACCTCAAGGCGATCGGCATTTTTTCCCGGCTCAAGTTGCGCGATGGCAAGTCCGGCTATCTCAAGGATATCCCGCGTACCATGAGCTATGTGATCGAGGTCTGTAAGCAATATCCGGAACTTACCGGCTTCCTGCACTTTTTGGAAAATCGGGTCTTGCCCCGAATGACTTTGGATAAGGTGACATGAAAGCCATGATTTTGGCGGCCGGGCGCGGCGAGCGGATGCGGCCCCTCACCGACCGGACACCGAAGCCGCTGTTGACGGCAGGCGGTCGGCCACTGATCGAGCATACGATCGAATCTTTGGTCCGGAGCGGGTTCGTCGATATCGTCGTCAACACCGCCTATCTCGGAGATCAGATCGAAGCCCACTTGGGACACGGGGCCTCATTAGGGGCGAGGATAGCCTATTCTGCCGAAGGCGAGGCGCTCGAGACCGGTGGCGGTATTTACCGGGCATTGCCGCTATTGGGCGAGGATCCGTTTTTGGTGGTCAATGGCGACGTCGCTACCGATTATCCTTTCGGGCGGTTGCGGAGCCAGCCGTCCGGGTTGGCTCATCTGGTGCTGGTCCCCAATCCGTCTCACCATCCGCGGGGCGACTTCGCTTTGCATGACGGGATGGTTTTGGATTCCGTGGATTGCCGCTTTACCTTCAGCGGCGTCGGTGTTTATCGTCCCGAGTTGTTCGCGGGCTGCTCGCCCGGCAAGTTTCCCCTGGCGCCCTTGCTGAGACGAGCAATGGCGGACGGGCTGGTAAGCGGAGAAGTGTATGCGGGCTTTTGGATGGATATCGGCACCATCGATCGGCTCCAAGCATTCGATGAGTACTTGAGGTCTAACCGAAAAATGAATGCCTCGATTGGTCTGAACCTGGAGGTTTGAGATGCAGGGCAAAATGTTCCCGGAATCAGATGCAAGAGATCTCAGCAAAGAGAAACGGCTTACCCAAGTTATTTATGCCTTGCAGGCCGCGTCTTTTTTGGTTGGGATCACCTACATCGTCGCAGCGGTGATTAATTATGTGAAATGGCCGGACGTGGCGGGGACTTGGCTGGAGACCCATTTCCGTTGGCAAATCAGGACCTTTTGGTACGGCATCCTGTGGGGAATCGTGGGTGGGCTGACTTTGTTCGCTTTCGTAGGCTACGTTATTCTTACGGCCAATACGATCTGGATTGTTTACCGTATCGCCGTGGGGTGGATGGCGCTAAGCGAAGATCGGCCGGTGAGCTGACGAAATTGTGAAAAAACCTACTGCGCGGCCCGCCTCTACCTCTGCGATGCTCAACGTACTCCTTTGTACGCTGCGCTTTTCATAGCGAATATGGGCCGCTCGCGACGGGTTTTTCACAACCTCAAAGGTTAAAGTGCGTGCAGCGAACCGCTGTGAAAAACCAGTTGCCCCAGAAACTCTTCTCCCTGCTCCAGGCATTCGATCCGTGTGATTCCTGCGGTGGCGACCTTGATTCGAAATAGGTTCGACAAAGGGATGTCCAAAATATGGGCGAGCACCATGCGAATGGTGCCGGCGTGGCAAATAATGAGAATATGCTTTCCGGCGTGGCGGTTCAGAATGTCGTTCCAAGCCGAAACGATGCGGCTTCTGAATTCTGCGAGCCCCTCGGCATCGTCCGGGCGATTGGTCATCGGATCGCGATAAAAACGCTGGATCAGGCCGGGATCGTACTGAGTAATTTCCTCCCGCGTCTTCCCTTGCCATACACCGAAACCGATTTCCTTCAATCGCGGTTCGATTTCCAGTGGAATGCGGCTTCGCTCGCTCATTTCTTCGGCAAAGGCTTGGCAGCGGGCGAGAGGGGAGGTGACGATGACCTCCCATGGGTGATGCTGACCGACGGCTGCGCGCATCTGCGACCAGCCCTTGTCGCTTAGGGGATCGTCCATCTGTCCGCGGTAACGGCTTCCGCCCACGGGCTCGCCGTGGCGCATCAAGTCGATGAGAGTTGAGACGCGCTCGTCGGTAATCAAGTCTTAGCCACCTCCTCGAGACGCTGCCGAGCTCGCTTTACGGCCGCCCTGACCTGTTCAGGAGCGGTTCCGCCGAAGTGTTTGCGTGCGCTGACGGAACCTTCCAGCGTCAGTATTTCGAAAACATCGGGTCCGATCGTAACAGACAATTGTTGCAATTCGGTCAATGACAACTGGGAAAGATCGCGTCCGGTTTCGATGCCCAAGCGCACGGCTTTGCCGACGATCTCGTGGGCATCTCGGAACGGAACCCCTTTCCGAACCAGGTAATCCGCCAAATCCGTGGCCGTTGCGTAGCCCTTCTGCGCTGATTTGTACATGCCGTCACGATTCGGTCGAACGTGGGGCATCATGTCGGCAAAAGCCCGCAGGCAATTTCGTAAGGTGTCCACCGTATCGAACAGAGGTTCCTTGTCCTCCTGATTGTCCTTATTGTATGCCAAGGGCTGACTTTTCATCAGTATCAGCAGGCTCATGAGGTGTCCGAAGACGCGCCCCGATTTGCCCCGGACGAGTTCCGGTACGTCCGGGTTTTTCTTCTGCGGCATGATGGATGAGCCGGTGCAAAAGGCATCCGGCAAATCGATGAAACCGAACTGGGCCGATGTCCATAGAATCAGTTCTTCGGAGAATCGCGACAAGTGCATCATGATGAGGCTGGCACAGGCCGTGAATTCGATGGCGAAATCGCGATCGCTGACCGCGTCCAAAGAATTCGCAGCCGGTCGGTCGAAGCCGAGCAGTTCGGCGGTATAGAATCGATCAAGCGGAAAGGTTGTGCCGGCCAGGGCTGCCGCGCCCAAAGGCATGACGTTGACGCGCTTTCGACAGTCGAGCAGGCGCTCGTAATCTCTCGCCAACATTTCGCACCAAGCCAATAAATGATGGCCGAAGGTTACCGGCTGGGCCACCTGGAGATGGGTGAATCCCGGCATGATGGTATCCGCTTCGCGTTCCGCCAAATCGAGCAAGGCCTGCTGAAACCGAAGGATTTCGCCGGTGATCCGGTCGATTTCGTGGCGCAGATACAGTCGGACGTCCGTGGCTACCTGGTCGTTGCGGGATCGGCCGGTGTGCAGCTTCTTCCCCGCTTCGCCGATACGCTCGGTAAGGCGGGCCTCGATATTCATGTGGACGTCTTCGAGCTTAACAGACCAGGAAAATTCGCCGCGTTCGATTTCCGCAAGGATTTGTTCCAATCCGTCCGTAATGGTTTCGCATTCCTCTTCGTTTAAGACGCCGATCCGTTTCAGCATCGAGGCGTGGGCAATGGAGCCTCGAATATCGTACGGGGCCAGACGTTTGTCGAAGTCAACGGATGCGGTAAAAGCTTCTACGAAGGCGTCGGTGGCTTCGGTAAAGCGGCCTGCCCAAGGTTTTGGTTCGCTGCTCATCGGGATCTTGTTAAAAGAGAACGGCTTTTGTTCCAGTCATTATAACCGGAGTGGTTATTCTTCGAAGATTTTCAGTTGACTGATACGGAAAGTAAATCGCCAAGACTTGACTTAAGTCAAAAGTACGTCTACGCGGCCGTTATACAGTTCTTCGGCCTATTCGGCATACAGATCACTGAACAAATTCAATATTCAGGAGACAAATCCGATGGCCCTAATAGAGTGGACTAAAGAAGCATTTGGAACAAACGTCAGTGAAGCCGACCATCAACATCAGGAAATTTTCGCCATGTTGAACGGCTTGCACGATACCGTCGCATCGGGTGATCGGCAGGCAGTCGGGCGTCAACTCGATGCACTGATCGATTATGTAGCCATGCATTTCAAGACCGAAGAAGATTTGATGCAGGCTCACGGATACCCGGATTACGCGGCGCATAAAGCCAAGCATGACGAGCTGGTGCAGACTTGTCTCGACGTTCAGAAGAAATTCCATGCCGGAGCGCTCGACATTACCCCGGAAACGACCACGTTCGTCAAAGACTGGCTCGTCAACCACATTCCGAACATCGATAAGCATTACGGTCCGTTTTTTAACGGCAAGGGCGTTGCCTGACGCCGGCAGACAGACTTAAGGGCTGCGTTTTTCCTCATTTCGCAGCTTAAGGCTCGTCATCCTAAAGATTGCCGGCCTCGATGCCGGCAATCTTCGTTATTCATGATTTATTCACTTCGTTGCCTGTAGTAGCATTTTGGGGAGAAAATAACGAACTCGGATCTTGTAGATGACCCAATCTTCCTGCCTTCCGGCTTGGCAGTCGCTCAATCGACATTACCGTGAAATCAGCGATCTCCATCTGCGGGATCTGTTCGCTGAAGACCCTCGCCGTTTCGAGCGTTTTTCGCTGCGCCTTGACGACCTGCTGTTTGACTATTCTAAGAATCGAATCGCGGAACAAACCGTGATGCTATTGCTCGATCTGGCCAGGCAAGCCGGATTGAAAGAAAAAATTGCCGCCATGTTCCGTGGCGACAAGATCAATGTCACCGAAAACCGTGCCGTATTGCACGTGGCCTTGCGCAACCGATCCAATCGACCGATTTTCGTCGACGGCAAGGATGTCATGCCCGATGTCAATCGGGTTTTGACGCAGATGCGTCGGTTCAGCGACTTGGTGCGTTCCGGTGAATGGCGGGGATGTACGGGCAAAGCCATCACCGATGTGGTCAACATCGGCATCGGCGGGTCCGATTTGGGGCCGAAAATGGTGGTGAAGGCGCTGTTGCCCTATATGCAGCCCCGGCTGCGCGTTCGCTTCGTATCCAATGTGGACGAAGCGGATCTTGTCGAGAACCTGAAGGACCTCAACCCCGAAACCACACTGTTCTGCGTTTCATCCAAAACCTTTACCACGCAGGAAACCATGACGAATGCCCGATCGGCGCGGGAATGGTTTCTGGCCAAAATCAACGATGAAGCCGCTATTGCGAAGCATTTCGTGGCGGTCTCCACCAATGCCGAAAAAGTGGCCGAATTCGGCATCGATACCGCCAATATGTTCGAATTCTGGGACTGGGTGGGCGGCCGGTATTCGCTGTGGTCGGCCATCGGCCTGCCGATCGCCTTGGCCGTCGGCATGGATGCTTTCGAAGCACTGTTGGCCGGCGCCCACAAGGTGGACGAGCATTTCCGAACGGAGCCCTTCGAGCGGAATATTCCGGTGATCATGGGGTTGCTCGGCATCTGGTACGCCAATTTTTTCGGCGCCGAATCATATGCCATTCTGCCCTACGATCAATATCTGGAAGATTTGCCGGCCCATCTTCAGCAGGTCGATATGGAAAGCAACGGCAAGATGGTGGATATCGAAGGCCATCTGATCGCCTACAGCACCGGCCCGATTATCTTCGGCCAACCGGGCACCAATGGACAGCATGCCTTTTATCAGTTGATCCATCAAAGCCGAAAGCTGGTTCCTTGCGATTTTATTGCTGCGGCGCAAAGCCATCACGGTCTCGGCCGGCACCATGAGACACTGATTTCGAATTTCCTCGCTCAACCGGAGGCGTTGATGCGTGGCAAGACCACCGAGGAAGCGACGGCCGAGCTCGAAGCAGGGGGCGTTACCGGTGAGCAACTGACGGAACTCGCTGCTGCGAAAACTTTCCCCGGCAACAAACCATCCAATTCAATTCTTTATCGAAAACTGACCCCGGAAACTCTGGGATCGCTGATCGCCTTGTACGAGCACAAGATATTCACTCAGGGCGCGATCTGGAACATCAACTCCTTCGATCAGATGGGGGTCGAGTTGGGCAAACGGCTGGCGAGAACCATTCTTTCGGAACTGACCGACGACAGTGCGGTTTCGTCTCATGACGCTTCCACCAACGGTCTGATCAATTACTACAAGCAATTACGCTAGGGTGACGGTCATGAACCCATCCACGCGATGTATTCCCGTCAAGAGAAAACGACCCATTCGTCCTTTCTCTTGACGGAGAGCGGACCGTGCCGGTTCCGAAAATAAGGGTCTACTCTCAGGAACTACGCGTAAGTCTGATCTGATCGAATAAACAATGGACTGCACCAGGGGGCGGCGACTCTCTTCAGCGTGTTTAAAGGAGTTACGGCATGACCGACCTCAATGATCCTACGGCAAGCAATCCAAGCGTGCTAACGCCGGTACATCCGGACATCGAACGTTACTTGACCACTCTCGCCGGTTCGGCCGACACCCCGGTTCTCGTGGAGATGGAAGAGTTGGCTCGTCAGCAGAACTTTCCCATCGTCGGGCGTCTGGTCGGATTGTTTCTGAAGGTCCTCGCCAAAAGTATCGGAGCGAAGCGCATTTTCGAATTCGGCAGCGGTTACGGTTATTCCGCCTACTGGTTCGCAGAGGCCGTCGGGCCGGACGGGCGGGTGATCTGTAGCGATGGCGATCCGAACAATCTCTCCAAGGCGGAACATTTTCTCAGCCAAGCCGGGCTGTGGGACCGCGTCGATTTCCGAACCGGCTTTGCCCAGACCGTCTTCCAGGCTACCGAGGGCGAGTTCGATATCTGCTACAACGACGTGGACAAGGGCGACTATCCCGAAGTGTGGCGCCTTGCCCGCGAGCGTATCCGGCCAGGCGGGCTTTATATTGCGGACAATGTCTTGTGGCACGGTCGTGTTGCTGCCGAAAACCCCGTCGACATCGTTCCCGGCTGGACCGACGCTATCCGCGAACATAACCGACTTATCTTCAACGATCCGGAATTCGATGCGTCCATCAACCCGACCCGAGATGGCGTGGTCGTTGCCCGAAGAAAATAGAAGGCAAAACTCTTGGGATCGGTCAGATCGCGTGTGGAACTATCCATACCGACTGAGACCGATTTGGCCAACGTTTATTGCTGGTTGCATTGGTCCCTGATAAGCGTTCTGGCGCGCGTCACTTTCTGGTGGCGATATCGTAAAGTACATTGACACTAGGTTTCCTCGCTGCGAGATGTCCATCCGAGTCTTAAGCCTTGATAGTGAATACAGAGCCGTTTGTTGGACTTGAGGCATTCCTTCTGTCGCGCTTTGTGTCGGTAGATCACTATATCTGTCAGTAATTTTTACACTTCTAGCGGAAAATGTTACGTGGGCGTTGCTCGTTGCGTGTAGGTGATTGATTATAAATAATCTTTATGCCTTGGCACAAAAATCGCAGATACGTCGGTGCGATTAGGCCGACGTTGTTAAGTCAGACTTCGGCATAACATTAACTTAATACTCTGATGCTATCTGGGAGCGACATATCATGAAGATTTATTTGAAGCATATCGTAGGCGCGGCCGCGCCCCTGCTGTTTGCGCTGAGTACGTCGGCTTACGGCGGCACGGTTGATCTTTTTAGTGAGGGAAATCAGTCCGCCATCGATACTACTAGCGGGGCAGCATGGAACGGCGATTCCACGACTCTTCCCGGTACCGGGGTGGCTAGCAGCACGGGCACTGGTTTGTCGACTGTGCTGGGCGGTCAGCGTGACATTTGGGCAAACTGTATCACTGGTTGCGATGATACTGTTTCCCGGTCGTTAGCCGTCGTCAGCGGTGGTCAATTCAGATTCAGCAACGATTCGGGTGTAACGGGCGAAGCTATTGTCCAGTGGGACGGCAACGATCAGGATATCGCGCTTAATACCACAGGTTTAGGCGGGTTCGATTTAACTTCGGGCGGCACCATTCATGCCTTTCAATTAACCACGATCGAATCGGATCTCGGATGGTTCTTCCGCATCGAAGCTTTCACGGATGATGATGAGTGGACCAAAATTACGCTGGCCGCTACCTGTGTGGACGCTAGCGGTCCGCTCGATCCCGGTTGCGTACCTTCTCCGCACACGTCTACTATTCCCTTTGCGGCCTTTATGGATGGTTCTCTATGCGGATTTACCGGAACGTCGCCCTATGTAGATGGCGTAGTCGCCATCGAATGCGGCTCCGGCGGTACGGCAAATCTTGCTAACCTCGGCGCACTACAGGTGGCACTGAATACCGGTGATGACGTTGCTGGCGGCTCGGCTCCTAGAACCGCAAACCTGGATCTACGCTTGGATAGCGTCGAAACGATTCCTGAGCCCATGACGCTGGGACTGCTTGGTATCGGCCTGGTTGCGGCAGGACTCTCTCGCCGGAACGGCAAGGTTGTCGCAGTATAACACCAACCGGTAAATGCCCGGCGTTATCGGCTGGGCTCTGGTGATAAGTTAAGCGGTTCTGTCATTGCGGCAGAACCGCTTTTTTTTGTGCTTGCGGTCTGTGGACATGCTGGCTTTTTTCGGCTTTCGGCCTGGCTAAGCATTCGATAAAGGGATTGCATTCTCAATGGATTCTTTTCTTGTTTACCGCCTACTAAACACCACCATTCGGATTGTGCTTGAACGGGACGAAGCATCTTCCGACTTCGGAAGAGTTCTGTGCTGAGTCAGCGAACGCTCCGTGCGAGATTTGGCGCCAATCTCTTTTCTCAATATTGCTGTTTGAGCCCTAATTGCTCCGATTGCCCAAAAGATGCCTTACAATCATGTGACGAATCGGATTGGGGTTAATCCGGGGCAGGGATGCCCCGGCGCGGCGACAAGCCGCGTGAGCCCAGGCCGGGCGTGTACCGGCCTGGGCGGCGGCCCGAAATACCAGGAGGGTATTTACGGGCCTGATTAATAATTTCAGTCATTTTCCCAATAGGTCTTTAGCCTCTAGGTCATTTGTAAACCGAACATTGGAGATGCTTCATGACTCTTATTTCTCTCGGACGAAGATTGAAAATCCCGGTCTTTTCGATTTTGCTGCTGTTGTCTGCCTGCGGCGATATTTCTCCGGCACAGCGTCTGAAGCAGGCTGACGAGGCGCTCGCAAAAGGCGATGTGCGGTTGGCGGTTATCGAGCTGAAGACCGTCCTTCAATCCGAACCGAACAACATGCAAGCTCGGCTGTTACTAGGGCGTGCCTACGTACAGGCGGGAGATTGGGCAGGCGCCGAAAAGGAATTGCTGCGTGCCCGAGAAATGGGAGCCGGTGAAGTTGACTTGGAGCCTTGGCTGGCGACGAGCTTACTCGAGCAGGGGCGGCTTGGTGATGTCCAAGTGCTTGAAATTCCTGAAAGCGCGTCGAATGAGCTCCGAGGCAATCTGCTCGCGATCAAAGCCGAGGCATGGCTGCGCAGCGGAGAAAACTCCGAATCTGAAAAGCTCGCGCGTGAAGCCTTGGACGCAGTACCTAATTTCGCCCCTGCGCTGCTGACGATGGCTCGTCTGCACGGGAGGCAGGGGCAAATTCCCGAGACACGGGAATGGATTTCCAAAGCGCTCGCCGCCGACCTGAAATACGGGCCGGCCTGGGAGCTTCTCGGTTACATCGAAACCCAGGAGAGTCATTTTGAAGCCGCAGAGGAGGCGTATTCCAAAGCGGCGGAGGACCGCATTCTGCGTGCCCCGGCTCTCGTCGCCCGAGCCGTAGCGCGTATTCATTTAAAAAAATACGATGAGGCCGCGGCGGATCTCGACGAAGTCGGCAAACGGCTTAAGGATTCTGCGGCACTTCATTTCGCCAGGGGGCTGCTGAATTTCGAACAAAAGCGTGTCGCCGAGGCGCAGGAAGCTTTCGATGCGGCTTTGGCCGTGGATTCTTCCCATTTCCCGTCTTTGCTTTACGGCGGCGCGGCTCACGGCCTACTGGGGCATAGAGCCCAGGCAGAAGATTATCTAAGAAAATATTTGAGCCATGATCCGAGCAATGTAAAGGCTCAGTCTCTATTGGTGCACTTGGAAGTACAGAATAGCGATCCTGCCAGCGCGGAAAAGCTGGCCAGAGAGGCGCTGAAACAAGCGCCAAACGATGTCCAGGTGATGAATTTGCTGTCGGACGCTTTGAAGGCGCAAGGCAAGCAAGGTGAAAGTATTGAGTACCTGAAACAGATTGTCTCCGCGCAGCCGGAATCGGCCGAGGCACGTACACGCCTGGCCGGGGGGCTTGTTCAGGAGGACGACCTTCAGGGCGCCATGACCGAGTTGAAAAAGGCGCTGGAGCTTGATCCGGAGTTCGAGGGTGCCGTACGTGGCGTCGTGACCTTGCACCTTCACAAGGGGGAACTCGATCAGGCGCTGGATGTCGCGACCGAATATCTCAGTCGCCATTCTGATTCAACAGGGGCAAATACGCTGGTGGGTTTGGTGCATCTGGTCAGACGAGAGACCGACAAGGCGTCTGCCGCTCTGCGGCGCGCGATCGAATTGGACCCGGCTAATGTGCCGGCTACCAATGCGCTGGCGGCAATCGCCGTTCAAGAGAAAGATTTCGAAAAGGCGAGGCGATATTTCCGGCAAGCGTTGAAACATCATCCGGATGATGTGGGCGTGTTAACGAATCTGGCTAAACTGGAAGCAACCCAAGGAAACATCGAGGCCATGGCCGCGGCTCTGGAGGAGGCGGTCAAACGCGATCCAAAGGCGCTGCTGCCGCGACTGTACCTTGGACGCCACTATCTCAAAGCTAAGAATCCCAAGAAAACACTTGAACTCTTATCGGAAGTTCGGTCGACGTATCCGAAAAGCAAGGAGCTTCTGGGCATGCTGGCCGAGGCCGAACTAGCAACCGGCCGCTGGTCCGATGCCGTGTCGAGCCTGAAGAGCCTTGAGAGTCTCGGGCATAAGAAACCCGAAGTGCATTTCCTTATGGCGCAGGCCTATGACCGTCTCGGCGATCGAAAAATGGCACGCGATGCTTTGGAAAAGACTGAAGCTCAGGATCCTTCCTTTGTCCCTGCGCGCATTGCCTTGGCCCGTATGGCTATTCAGGAAAAACGCATCAAAGATGCCGAGACACGGGTAAAGGAACTGAAAAAACGTTTTGGTGGAGATGTTCCGGAGATCGTTCTGGTGGAAGCAGAACTGGCCGAGTTGGCAGGGCGCTATTCCGAAGCAGCTTCTGCATATCAGCGGTTGTTTGAGCTTGCACCGGCTAACAAAACCAGTATTAATCTTTTGCGGCTGTCGCGCGCGCGCTGGCAGGCGGGGGAAAAGGAGGCGGCCCTTCAAGAAGTGGTACAGTGGGTTGAAGAGCATCCCGATGATACAGTATCCCTAGCTGAGTTAGGACAGCTTTACATGAAGTTGCAACGCTCTCAGGATGCTGTCGCCAAATTCAAAATGTTGGCGGAAAAATACCCCAATAATTCATTATTGTTGAACAATATTGCTTATCTCATGCGTGAGACTGACCCCGCAGAAGCGTTGAAGCATGCAGAAAAAGCGCATTCTTTAGCACCCGAGGATCCGGAGGTGCTGGACACGCTTGCAATGACCCTGTTGAGCAACAAGGACACCAAACGGGCTATGGCCAATATTGATCGGGCCTTGGCTAAGCAGCCGGAAAATGTTTCTTTTCTCTTCCATCGGGCTCAAATATTAAGTGCTGATGGACAGCGTCAAGAGGCAGCGAAAATCCTGGACAAGATTCTGCAAAAGGAAGACAAATTTGCGGAGCGTTCGGATGCCGAGGCTATGCGCAGGCGCTTGGCCTCGAACCCGTAGCCGAGTAGATGTTTATTGATCGGAGGTCTGTCACTTTGTTGTAGCGTCGGCGAGGATAGAGGGCTCAAACAAGTTGAGTATCCATATGAGCCTCGTCACGGTTACGGCTCTTCGGATTACTTCATAGCAGAGATGCAGGAGAGGATTATCGGGCACCGACGAATCTGTACCGGCGTTGTAGTACGGCAATGAGGGAATTGGAGTTATAGTGAAGGATCGATGTTTTTGATCTTTTTGGCAGGAATGCCTCCCCAAAGCTCGTATTTCGGAATTTTTGTATTCAGTGTCACAACTGAACCGGCTGCGATCGTTGAACCTTCGCCTATTTCGGTCCCGGACATTATTACTGCGTTGACCCCTACGGTAGCTCCGTTTTCGATCCTGACCTCGCCCAGGATTAGCTTGCCGCTGGTTATCGTGTGTGCCGTGATCACGGAATCTTGCCCGATAATAACCTCGTCGCCGATCGAGATGAGCTGGGGATCGACTAATCGGCCTCCCAGCGCGATATCCTTGCCGATTTTTGCTCCGAACCAGGCGGCAATCAGCGGCTTAGCGAATACCACCGAAAACGGCAAGCAGGCGCCCCGGCCGAATTCGCACACTACGGTGAACAGCTTCCAGTAAGTGAAGATCGGGTCATCCATTGAATAGCAGCCGGGCTGGAACGGCTTGATTCGCAGCATCAATCGAGCCGTCAAACCGGACAAAAAGCCGTAGGCCAGAAGAAACAGAAAAAAATCGGTGAGGACGTTATAGGGGGCCAATTCCCGGGTCAGAGGCGCGAACAGCTTGGCAACGGAGAAAAGGCTTACGGAGAAGAGCAAGGTAAGGATAAGGCCGGATAAGACGAAATCGATCGGTCGTGTTTTCATGCGAATTACCCCCGTTGGCATGAAGCGCTACGCGGCAAATTTACAAGGTCGCGATAGCAAGGTTGGAAAATTATCTCAGCAGCTCGTCCGTAAAGGCGGCGAATCTAGCAGAGGCATCGTATTCTCGGTATGCCCGTCCGAGTTTCTCTGCTGCTGTTTTGTACGATAGATTTGTCAGTATTTCTCTGACCACTTTGACGATCTCGATGCCGGAGATCGTTCCCGCACGCAATAGGCGTCCTGCTCCATTTTGTTGCACCGCCTGCATGTTAAGGTATTGATCTAGGTTCGCGCATATGCCGAGTATCGGGACGCCTGCGCTCAATGCCTGATTGGTTGTCGGGCTTCCGCCGTTACAGATCACCAAATCGGCAATCGCTGCTGCGTCGTCGCCGGGTAAGTAATCGCTGCACAATACATTAGGTGGTAGATTCTTCAGCTGAAACCGGCCTGCCGTCGCGACAAGCAGCGTTACCGGTAGGCTCGAGAGCTCCGCAACGAGCTCCGGCAATCGGCGAGTTTCGCCGGAGCTTCCGAGCGTCAGGTAAATTATGGGTTGGTGTCTTTCTAGCCGTGACCACCAATCGGGTTTAAAGGTCTCGGGCGACCATAGGATAGGTCCGAGATAGTAGTGGTTGGGCGGTAGTTCGGTCGTTTTGACTAGCCCAGGTATATCCGCGTAAAGAACATAATCCCCGTCTGTGTACGTCACTCGGAGATCCGATCCGAGCGATGTTAGCCCGAACTCCTTTCGAATCCGATTGAGAGGTAAGGTGTGGGAGGCGAATACGAGCGGCCGCATAAAATCGAAAAGGGGTTGAGCGAGCGCTGGACCGAGCAGGCGCACCATAACATGCTCGGGCACAGGGTATGTCTGGACTGCGTAGGGGCTCCAATAAATATTGGTTATGTTGGCGTAAGGGACTTTTGCGAGGCGGGCGCTTACAGTCAGTGAAAGACGAAAATCGCCGACGATAAGATCGGGGTTGACGTGCTCGATGAGCCTTAGATCGTCTTTAACATATTGCCGTAGCGTAGGTGTATCGTAAACCGGTTTACCTTTGGCAAGTGCATCGAGAAAGTCGGGGGGAGAAATTGACCGTATAGACACCTTGGCAAGCTTAGAATCTGAGAAAAGAGCATCAAAGCGGCCGTCGCAGGCGAAGTGAACATCATAGTCCCCAGAATCCAAGCTGCTGGCGAGAACATAGGGACGGGCGACGTGGGCGAGCGTCACAGCCTCGGCAATAAAGAGAATGCGTTTTTTTGGCTTGAGGTGCTGTTGAGCGCTTCTAAAAGAATCGGATTTGTCAAAAATCTTTACAGTCTTTTTCATCGATTCGGTCAGGTCACTGGACTTAGGGCGAACTGACGGTGGCTCGGGTTGGAAGCGCGGTCGGGATAGCGACAGTTCAAACCGGCTATCTCGATTCAACCTTCAGTCGAAAACAGTATTGCAGATTATCCATGGATCGCTGTGTTGTTTATTCGCCCTCAATCACTTCTCATGGATTAACATTAACCGAGAAGCGAAACTAAATTTTTGGCCAATTGGCTATTGATGCGTCGATTGTCCTGTTGTAAGGCGGCGAATTAAGGAAGGACAGCGCAATGTTAACGCCTTTGAGCGCACCCCCAGGTCTGTGGTGTCGTCCAATAGGCTCGTTCTAGAGCCTGCATTTCGGCAATGTTCGCCGTAAGGGATTTTGCGGGCGAGGATGAAATGGAAAGGGTAAGCCAAGCCATCACGCGGCATTCCCTTGCCTTATACACTAAAATAGTCGCGACAGGCAGTTACTATCGACCATCCGCCCATCTTGGTTCGTTAGGGAACCTCTGATTTATTCCAAGATGTAGTGATTATTGTCATCCTAAAAACGCTCCTCATTGTGTGTTTTTGCGATTGGATCAGAGCTTCCTTAGAAATCTTTTTTGCAAAAAGAGCTTCTCGCCCATGAAATCAAGTCTAGAGTTGCCGTTACGTAGCCTTTGGAGGCAACCGAGACGGACCTCGATCATGCTCTCGGGGATTGGTGTAGGCATCATTGCTCTGCTGCTTGCGGGAGGATTTATCGAATGGATTTTCTGGGCAATGCGGGAATCAACGATTCTTTTTCGGCTCGGCCATATCCAAGTCGTCAGGCCTGGCTATTTGGATCGGGGCGCGGCGGATCCGTACAGGTTTCTGTTGCCGCATTCCGTCGATGAGCTTGAAGTGCTGGCGAAACTGCCCGGCATAAAGGTGGTGGCGCCACGGCTTAGTTTCAATGGGCTGCTTAGTCATGGGGATACAACGATTGGTTTTATTGGAGAAGGTATAGATCCCGAGAAAGAGAAAGCATTTAAACCGGATCTTTCCATTCAAGAGGGCGTGGGGCTCGATCCGAATCAACCCTTAAGCGCAGTTATCGGGAACGGTCTCGCCGCTAATTTGGGCATAAAATCGGGCGACAAAGTGGTTTTGCTGGCAAATACCGTTTCCGGAGGGATAAATGCGGTGGAGCTTAATGTCGTTGGGGTCTTCTCGACGGCGAATAAGGCGTTCGACGATTCCGCTTTGCGCATACCTTTGATTACGGCAGAGAAACTTCTTAGAGTGTCGGGGGCTCACCGATGGACCGTCTTGCTTGACGACACATCAGATACTAAAAAAATACTCAAGCGAATTCAGCAGCTTTTCATCGAAAAGACCGGAGAGTTCCAGCTCATTCCTTGGTACGATCTCGCCGATTTCTACAATAAGACCGTGAGGCTTTTTTCCCAGCAAATGAATGTGTTGGGAGGCATTATTGGATTCATGATTTTGCTGGGTATATCGAATGTGCTGATCATGAATGTAATGGACCGTACAAGCGAAATCGGCACATTGATGGCCTTGGGGCTCAAACGATTGGAAATCGTCAGGCTTTTTCTCGCTGAAGCGCTTATGTTGGGAGTTATCGGTAGCGTGTTGGGCGTTTCGATCGGTTGGGGTTTGGCTGCGATCATATCGGCAATTGGTATTCCCATGCCGCCGGCTCCAGGCACGAGCACCGGTTATACAGCTGAAATATTTATCACCGGGCCGTTGATCGCCAAGGCCGTGCTAGTCGCCCTGATATCCACTTTTCTGGCCAGTGTATTTCCGGCGTGGAAGGCCTCCCGGCTTGTCATAGTCGAGGCATTGAGAAAGTCACGTTAACCGGATGGCGCCTCATCTCGCTGATTTAATCCATGCTGACATTCGCGCTTAGAAATCTATTTCGACAGACCGTAAGATCTATTCTGACGCTGACGGTAATTGCCTTAGGCGTCGCGGGTATCTCATTAGTCGGCGGATTTATCGAAGACATTTTTGTTCAGCTGCGCGAGTCGACGATACATTCTCAGCTGGGACATTTGCAGATATACAGAAGTGGGTTCTCGACCATCGGCCGCCGCGATCCTTATAAATTCCTGATGGAGGACGTTGACGGGCTCGTTGACCGATTCCGCACGTGGCCGGAAGTTGCCGAGGTTATGAAACGTGTAAGTTTTTCGGGCCTTGTGAATAACGGACACTCCGATTACCCGATTTTGGGGGAGGGCGTCGAGCCAACCAAAGAGAAACAGGTTGGAAGTATGTTGTCGATTGTGGAGGGGGAGCCGCTGAGCGACTCGGACCCGATGGCCATTTTGGTAGGAAAAGGTCTTGCCCATGCACTCAAGGTCAAACCGGGGGATCCACTGACACTCCTCGTCAATACGCCGGAGGGTGCTCTAAACAGCCTTGAATTTACCGTCGTTGGAGTATTTCAAAGTTTTTCGAAGGATTTCGATGATCGCGCCGTTCGGATTTCCCTAGGTTCTGCCCAGGATCTTTTAGCAACCCCGGGAATCCACGCACTGGTGTTCGCATTGAATGATACGGCGGATACTGATCGTGTTGTCAAAAGGTTAATGGCAGAGTTATCGTCAGAGCAATACGAGGTAAAACCTTGGTTCGTGCTCGCGGATTTCTATCAAAAAACGGTCGATATGTATCAGCGACAGTTCACCGTTTTGGAAATCATTATTTTGATCATGGTATTTTTAAGCGTGGCCAATAGCGTAAACATGGCGCTTCACGAACGCATAGGTGAGTTTGGTACGCTTATGGCTCTCGGTAATAGACCTTTCGATGTTTTTAAGTTAATTGTTCTGGAATATTCCATTCTTGGGCTTATAGGTGCGGCGGTCGGAGTCTTTGTCGGCGTTTTACTGGCTGGGGGAATATCTGCTTTCGGTATCCCAATGCCGCCGCCGCCCAACTCGGATATGGGATACACGGCTATCGTACGCGTTGTTCCGAATGTGCTTGGCGTAGCCTTTGTGGTTGGGTTTTTGGCGACGGCTCTTGCTGTCGTGGTGCCTGCGCGAAGGGTTATTCATACGCCTATAGTAGAGGCTTTACGGAGCAATATTTAGAACCTATCCCGGTAGGTCATAAAACCCTTCGACTCGGCTCAGGGCGAATGGCCTACGGAGACAGGGCTCTTAATGGATTTATAGAGGCTACAGTGTGGGGTTGGATGGCGATCACTCCTGAACTTTCTTTAAATAGTCCTTTGTGAAAACCTTGTCGGGCAAATCTCTGAGCTTCATTTTTCTGTAATCCAAGATCGATCGTTCATCCTTTTTCAGAGCATTTTCCATTACTAGCTGAGTAGGGCGTACTTCTCCCTCCATTGATTCGAATTTTTGAAATCGGCAGGTTTTAAATAGCCGGTTTGACAAGGTGTAGAATTCTGCTTTGTATGGGTTGTAGTTTTTCTTATCAACCCAATACAGCACCCTCGGATAGGTGACGCCTCTATCTACGGCGCTAAGTTCAAGCACATAATATTCTCGGCCGTTGATTTCTTCGATTCTTGAAAGTTTTGGATTATAGTCGCCGGTAAAATTCGCTCTGGCCAAATCGCCATTTGCCACCTGGCCTGTCAACTTTTGTGATAAGGGGAGACGAATCGGTTGCGATACGGAGGGCATGAAAGCCCAAAAGTCGCGCCCCCGCATGAGCATGATTTGCCCGCGGTCGGCGGCCGGTGCGGTCGTTAAAATCACGGTGTTTTCGTTACCCTTCGATAAAACACGATATTCGCGCACATCGGGTTCGCTGTCCGAGGTAGTCGTGGTGATGGAGATATCGACCTGAAATCCTTCTTGAGGGAAGCGAATGCGATCTGCCGCTGCCACAATCTCGGCCGGGTCCGGTACGTCGTCGGCTCGAAGCGAGCCGGACAATATTATGTTTGACAATAGGGTAACGGCTGCGGCAAAAGCGAATCGTCGGGCGATAGAGGTTTGCATGTTGTTTCCTAGATGTTGCTAAGCTCGGCTATGCTTTATGAACGGTGACGGTCTAAGCTGGTCGCTTCGGAAGCGTTAGGATATCGGGGTGTTCCCCCGTCGGATTTACGCTTGTCGCCATCCGTCCCGGAGAAATCTGGGAAATAATCTCACTACTTCTATTGATAAGAATTTTTGAAGGATATCCGCATTTTTTTACCTAATTCGAGTACCTTCTACTAGCGCTAGGGGTGCCTTTTCAAAAAGCTTGTTGTTTGACCTTATCGGACAATGTTCGGATACGATAAATATAGTAGGGTAACTTCACACAGACTATAACAGCTAACATGACTAAGGTTCGCGTGGAACACGTATGGAAGGAGTATAAGTTAGGAAAACAGACGGTCGAAGCTCTTAGGGACGTCTCCATGGGGGTTGGGGAAGGCGAGTTCATGGCGATAGCCGGGCCGTCCGGGAGCGGAAAATCTACCTTGCTAAACTTAATCGGTTGCATCGATACCCCGACGCGGGGAGAAATTTACATCGGCAATGAAGAGGTGAGCAAGAAAACACCTAACCAATTGGCCGATCTTCGAGCTCGAACCCTCGGTTTCATCTTTCAGACCTTCAATTTACTACCGGTTCTCTCCGCGTGGGAGAACGTCGAATATCCTCTCTTGTATAGAAAGGATATCCCGCCCAAGGAGCGGCGCCGGCGTGTAGCCCATTACCTGGTCGTGGTGGGGCTTGCTGATTTCGCTAAGCACAAACCTTCGGAACTTAGCGGTGGCCAGCGCCAGCGGGTCGCGATTGCACGAGCCCTGGCCGGGCATCCTGTCATCGTGCTGGCGGACGAGCCGACCGCTAATCTTGATTCCAAGACCGGTGAAGGCATCTTGCAGTTGATGAAGCAACTCAATCGGGACGAAAAAACGACCTTCATTTTTTCGACCCACGACCATCGAGTTATGGAAATGGCGGACAGGGTCGTGAGAATCAGTGACGGCCGGATAATAGTTCCATAAACGCGTGCTTTCCCGATTTGGAGAATTCTCTTGTGCAGTACCCGCGATCATCTCGTCTCTGTCTGTACGGCATCTTGGCTCTTACTTGGCTTTTCAACTCGACAGACGGCGTTTCTGCTGATCTGGAGAAGGAAGCGCCGGTTTCCGTAGACGAGCTATTTGATCTAAAAGACGAAAAAACAGAAAACAAAGAACCGGCATCGGTTGATGAGTTGTTTGAGGTTGAGCGGAAGACGGGTGATGATGCGCGCCCGCTCCGTTGGCCGGATTTGAACGGCTTTTTTCAGAGTGAACTCGCTTACACCTATGCGTCGCCCGACCATTGGTCGAAGTTTCGTAACCTCCTGGAACTGGGAACTCACGGTAGCTGGGGTGCCAGTCTGAAGTGGAAGGCGAGCGGCCGGCTTATGTATGACGCGATTTACGATTTGACCGATTTTTATCCTGAATCGGTGCGTCACGACCAACGTTTCGAGCCGATGTTTCGTGAAACCTATCTCGATTATTCCGCCGGGGATTGGGATTTCCGCTTCGGACGTCAGCACATCATCTGGGGCGAAATGGTGGGATTGTTTTTCGCCGATGTCGTCTCTGCGAAGGATCTGCGCCAGTTCGTGCTTCCCGATTTTGATTTACTACGAATTCCTCAGTGGGCCATGCGGGCCGAGTATTTCAAAGGAGGATTCCATGGCGAAGCGATATGGATTCCTTATATGACCTACAACGATATCGGCAAAGTCGGTTCGGAATTCTTCCCTTTTAATCCACCTCCGACGCCGGGATTCACGACGGTAATCGAGAACGACCAGCGGCCCAACAATACCTTTGAAAATACCGCTTACGGATTAAGGCTATCTTATCTTCAATCTGGCTGGGATACTTCGCTTTTCTATTACAGCGGTCTGGATCTTTCTCCTGCCTTCGCGCGTAACATCGTGCTGGCTCCTGCGCCGACGATTACCTATCGCTCCGTTCACAAGAGAATTCATCAGGTCGGTAGCACGCTTGCCAAAGACTTTGGTCCTTTTGTATTGAAAGGCGAGGCTGTTTATACGGTGGATCAGCCTTTTTTGACGACTCGGCTCATGGATTCGGATGGACTGGTGTCTCAGGATTTTCTCGATTACATCCTCGGGCTCGATTTCAGCTTTTTGGAAGATACGCGCCTCAACCTGCAGTTTTTTCAACGCTGGTTCAGCCACCACGATCAGCACATGATTCCTGACGAGTTAGAGAGCGGTGTATCCGCATTGGTCAGCACGCGGTATTTTCATCCGAAAGTGGAGCCGGAGGTGCTTTTCATACACAGTCTCAATCGGTCCGATTGGAATGTGCAGGCTAAGGTGACTTGGGAGTTTCTGAGGAACTGGCGAATGGTAGTCGGCGCCGATATTTTCGGCGGCCAACCTACCGGACTGTTCGGGCAGTTCGATGCCAAAGACAGGGTATACGGCGAGTTTCGGTATTCGTTTTAATCTCTTGGCGCTGCGACTTGCCCGATCGATCAATCACGCTACCAATCGCGTGTTGATATTCCCTGTCACCAGAAGCTCGGACAAGGGTTTGCGGATCGAGCGTGCTTTTGGCGGTTTTCCTTCTCCAATCCGGCCCATAAATACCGCTCTTTCGACACACTCATCTCCCAAAAGAGCAGTTAGCTCGTTTGCCAATAGTTTTGCCTTTTTCTCGACAGCGTCCACACGAGTGAACTTGATCGATTCTCGGATGTAGCCGGCAAAGATCAAGGGAGTCATTTCCGGCTGTAGCTGCAAACCAAGTTGCGTGGCCGTCAACCAAAAGCGCTGCAAAGCGCGACCTGCGGAAAGATAGTCCCCGACTGAAGTTGGCGGCTTATCCGCAATGAGAGCGAAATGCCCGGCGCTAAAGATTCCGGGGATCAAGTCCAATTCCAGCCTCGGCAGAACGGTTCCGGCGAAATAGGTGTTAAGGAAATTGACCGTCGACCAGCTCCTCATGGCCCATCTCATGAGTCCGAGAGCTAGCGGGTTTAATCCTACGGCCCGGTCGGGAATTCGATCTTCGCTATACTGAGTGTTCCATTCAATGACGTTCTTATGAACCTCATACGCCTCCGGCATCGTAAGCCGAACTTTTCCGTTTCGAAACATCAGTCGCGCAGTCCGTAGCCGATCTTCAGGTTTATCCAGCCACAAGACCGTGTAATCGTTACCTAGGCTTTCGACTAGCCGCATCTTTTCTTGGGGATAAAGTGGCCGCCGTTTCATCGCCCTGCGTTGAGTGGCGCGAATGGGAATATAAGCAGCAAGAGGACTTGGCTTGAGCGCCGGATCGGGCGAAAAATGAACGTCGATCGTCGGCGCTGTTTCGCTGGACTCTGGACGTAGAGACCAGTTGGCGGCTAACCCGTGGCTGCTGGCGGCGATGACGAGATTTTCAAGAAGAGCGCCGATCGCAATTTGGCTGGCCCGGCCCTTAAGGTCGTAAACACAATGATCGCGGGTATCAAACCCATGGATGACGACGCGGTTATCCGAGACTATCTCGAACCGCCAGGGCTGAGTGTTGTCGCCGCTGGGCGCCCACCGGGCAAGTTCGAGAATGCGCTCGAGAGAGGAACGTTGTGGTTCGGTTTGCGCTGAAGGGCACTCGGACAGCTTCGCCATAAATTTTTTTCTCGCAATCCTTAATCCGATTCGTTGCAAGGGGTTTCGGTTTCCTCCGGGTCTCCAGGTACGTACCAGTTTGTTGCGGTACGCGTCGAAATGAACGCCCCATGGTGCGGAGAATACTTTGCCTCTTCGGAGTAGGATTTTCAAAGCTTCTGTCGCTGCAACTCCGGCACACAGTTCGCATCCCATGGCGGTTGAGGGCCCACGATGCAGGGCTAGATTGACGGCGTCGGGGGCGACCAAATACGGTGTCTGCAACATCGCCGGCGACAGCCCCATCAGGAAGCGAACGGTTTTTTCGTTTTCCGGCTGGTTTTCCAGTCCGAAATACTCTTCGAACGTCATTTGGCCGGGAAGGAAATTGAGCAGCGCTACGCCCATTCCGAGCGGCGCTGCCGTGATCGCGGGGATACCCCGTGTTGCGCAAGCGGCAAAGACTTTGGCTCGCATATCTAGCGCGAAAAAGTCCAGCCCGTCGATGTAAAGGTCAGCGTCGTCCAAGAAAGACGTTAAGTTGGATTCGGTAACACCTTCGGGAAATGATCGCAGATCGAGGGTCGGATTGATTTCACGCGCCTTTGCCGCCATCACTTCGGCTTTCGACAGCCCGATCGCATTGAGATCGGCGCCGGCCTGTCGATTGAAGTTTGCCAATTCGAAAGTGTCCATATCGGCGATACTGAAGCCGCCAACGCCGAGGCGCGTTAACGTCAACAGGTGGCTTCCGCCGACACCGCCGAGTCCCGCTATGGCGACGCGTTTGGACCGTAAAATCTGCTGTTCTTCCCAAGTTATCCAGCCGATATTTCTAGAGAACGCGGACAAATAATCGAAGTTCATAAGAGCCTGTGTGATCCGAAGCGCAATTTCACTTAATGTAAAGCCAGTCCGTTCTATTCAGCTAAGCTTATTCTAGACTGAAATTATTAGGCTAATTAGGAACCGGCCATGACAAAAGAAAACTGGTTTGATAGCTTTAATCGGCATTTCGAGGTTATTCCGGCAAATACAGATGAACTGATCAAACAGGTTAAGGCTTTACGGTTCCAGATATATTGCGTAGAGCATCCCTTTGAAGATAAAACTACTTTTAAGGACGGTCTGGAACAAGACCAATACGATCAAAGGGCCGTTCATTCCCTGGTTCGGCATCTAAAGTCAAAACCTGATGAGGCGGCAGTGGCCACAGTAAGGCTGGTTCTTTCCGATAACCAGAACCCACAAAACGGCTTTCCGATCGAGGACCATTGTTCGATTTCTCCGGAAGACAGATCAAGCATCTCACTTAAATTCGAGCGAAAGCAGATAGCCGAAATCTCCCGCTTTGCCGTATCGAAGCAATTTCGGCGCCGCGTTGGGGAGTCCGAGACCATCCATGGTATTGCTGAGCACAAAGTTCCCGTCATCGAGAAGGACGACCGGAGATTGGTTCCTCACATCACTTTGGGGCTGTTTCAAGCGATAGTGCAGATGAGTGCCGAAAACAATATCAAACTTTGGTATGCGGTTATGGAAACGCAGCTGCTGAGATTGTTAAAACGGTTCGGAATTCGGTTTACTCAAATTGGCGAGCCGGTTAATTATCATGGCTTGCGAGTCCCATGCATTGGTCCGGTGGATGAAGTGATGTCCGGCATCAGGCGCGACTGCCCTGCAGTCTGGGAATTCATTACCCAGAAAGGCAGGCTATGGCCGTATTGAGGAATGCTTTTGTAGCGGTAGCGTACCGATCAACCCTGACGCCGATAAGAGACACCGAGATGCGAGATTTTTCAAGGGAATACAGTGAGTCACCGAATTGTGTCGCGATTCGGCGACACCTCGCTGTGAGGAATTTCTGAGTTTACTCCAAGAACTTTCAGTCGAAGCTATTAATTCCGGGTTATTCCGCCATTGGCGTTTTTCTTGCTTATACGCATCCTGGTGTTTCGCATGCTCATTTTGCTGAGCGTCGTCTCAGCGAAGAGCTGCGTACTCTCAGGGCGCGATGAGTCGCGGTAAGGCACCTGAGATCAAATCTGTTCGTTCGATAGGCCGACTCTGCTTGACTTAAGTTGGATTTAAGGAGAACGCGTGATGTTTGATGCTCGCTACGAGGTCGTATTGGCGGATACCCCGGAAAGTAAAGAGATTCACTTCAATCTGAGGTACAAGGTATTTTGCTTGGAAAAGGGATTTGAAGATGCGAGTAGATTCACTTCCGAAATGGAAAAAGATCAGTACGACGACCGGGCGATTCATTTCTTGGTCAGGGAGCCGCTGACAAACAGATGGATTGGCGCTGCGCGCTTAGTGATAGATAAGGTCTCCGCTTTGCCGATTAATCACATTGCTGATATCGAGGTTCCGTCGAACGAAAAAGATGCCGTAGTCGCAGAGTTTTCGCGGCTTCTGGTACTCGACAACTTTCGCCAAGCCCAAACGAAATTGGCTGCGGAACCCGAAATATTATTAGGGCTTATCCGTGCTGCCCGAGACTATTGCCTCCGACAGGATATAAAAAGCGTACTGTTTTTGTGCCGCCGCTCTATTCACAGAATCTTGGGGAACGCAGGCGTCGACATGCTTCAAATCGGCGCCCCCTGTATTCACCGCGGCGTGAGAGCGCCTTATCTTGTGGACTTGGAAAGAGGATTTGATCGGGTTTTTCGTCCGTATAGCCGGGCTTATCAGATGTTTTCCAGGGCACACAGCTACTATTACTACTCGGATCTCTATAGTCGCCAAGTAGCATAAGCCATTCACGATGACCCGGCGATGGAATTCGCGATCATTGTGGAGCTATTTGGAATCGCTAGATCCGTCTTTTCTTCGAAATTCATCCTTTCCATTATGTCGGCTTAAACGTTTACGGCTGCCGCGCAAGCCGTTGACGCTCCGGGAGCGTCGTACCGTTTGAAACGATGACGCTTTCAGGCGCAAGCGCGCTTTGGTGTTTTTGCGCCGCAATCGACATTCAATATGACGCGGTAAGCATGCGTTTGGAGTATGCTAACGGCATTCGGCAATTGCTAGCTTCATTCCGTTAAATCCTCATTTCGTCGGGCGTAATGGCTTCCGATCGAAATAGTGCTCTTAGCTGTCAATCAGTCATATCGTGACAACGAATAACCTTTCTAAACTACGGATCGATCGGCCGGCGCGAGAGATTTCGGCTCCCCCTCGCATCGGGGCCCTTCGCAAGCGCATTGGACTGCTTGCGATGCTGATTGCGATCGCTGTGGGAGCTCTGGTTTATTCGAAACTTCGTAGCGCCGGCATCGAGACCGAGGTCGCCACTGTTTCAAAAGTTTTTCCTTCTCAAGCGTTTACCTTGCTGAACGCAACCGGCTATGTGGTGCCGCAAACCAAGGCGGATGTGGCGTCCAAGGCAACCGGGCAGTTGGAAAAGCTCGACGTTGAGGAAGGAAGCTACGTCAAAAAGGATCAGATCATCGCACAGCTCGAAAATCGCGATCTGATGGCGAGTCTTAACCAGGCTGCGGCCAATGTCGCGGTCGCAAGAACGGATCTGCTGAAAGCGGAAGCGGAGTTGAAGGAATCCACCCTGGCTCTGAACCGTGCCCGCACGCTCGTGCAGAAAAAATTCGTTTCGCAGGAAATCTATGATGCCGAGGTTGCCCGGCACGAAAAGGCCGTGGCCGCCGTGGAAAGCGCAAAATCGGCGATCGCCGCGGCCGAGGCGGCATATCAGGGGGCGCGAGTGTCCTTGGATTACACCTTCATTCGGGCGCCTTTCGACGGCATTATCCTAAGCAAGAATGCGGATATCGGCGACATTCTGGCGCCCTTCTCCTCGACGATGCTGTCGAAGGGGACCGTGGTCTCCATGGCCGATATGAATACCTTGGAAGTCGAGGTCGATGTGGCTGAGTCGAATCTTAATCAGGTACGTGTCGGTCAGCCATGCGAAATCCAGCTCGATGCGTTTCCGGATGATCGATTCCGTTGCTCGGTCGATCGCATCGTGCCCACAGTGGACCGCACCAAGGCAACCGTGCTGGTCAAGGTGCGCTTTATCGATAAGGACGAGCGCATCCTGCCGGATATGAGCGCCAAAGTGGCGTTTCTGTCGCGAGAGCTTGCCGCCGATCAGCGGAAGCCCATTTCCGGCGTACCTCCCGCGGCGATCGTGACGCGCGGTCCGGATAGCGTCGCCTTCGTGCTGGACGGCAATCGGGTCAAGGAAGTCCCGGTCGATACCGGAGAACGTATCGGCGAGTGGGTGGTGGTGAAGAACGGGCTCAAGGCCGGCGACCGAGTGGTACTCAGTCCGTCCGAAAAAATCAAGGACGGTACGGAGATCCGTGTCCGCGAAGCCGAAAGATCTTAGGGCTGCCGGCCCGGTTCGTTACATGAACCCGATCGTCGAAATCGAGAATCTCACCAAACACTATTGGAAGGGCGATCAGATCGTCCCGGTACTCGCCGATATCAATTTGGTCATCCGGGAGGGGGACTTTCTGGCTCTCATGGGGCCGTCCGGCTCCGGCAAAAGCACGCTGCTCAATCTGATCGCGGGCCTGGACCGGCCGACCGGCGGCGTTCTCAGGGTTGGCGGAATCAATATCGCCGAGTTGCCGGAATCCAGTCTCACCGATTGGCGCTCGGAGCATGTCGGATTCATCTTCCAGTTTTACAATTTGATGCCGGTTTTGACGGCGTTCGAAAATGTCGAGCTTCCGCTATTGCTGACCGGCTTGTCGAAGCGGGAACGACGCGAGCACGTGGAACTGGTCCTGGAACTGGTCGGTCTGACGGATCGCATGGATCATTATCCGTCCCAACTGTCCGGCGGACAGCAGCAACGCGTCGCAATCGCCCGCGCTCTAGTTGTCGATCCCGCCTTGATCGTGGCGGACGAACCCACCGGCGATTTGGACCGCGTATCGGCGGAAGAGGTACTGGAGCTCATGGAGCATCTCAATCTGAACCTGGGCAAGACCATCATCATGGTGACTCACGACCAACGCGCCGCTGCAAAGGCGCATGCCATCCGGCACTTGGATAAAGGGGTCCTGACCGACGATCCATCGGGCACGGACTAAGTCTCCGATCGATGCTGTTTTTCCTGCGTCTCGCACTCCGAAATCTTTTTCGGCACAAACTCAGGACCAGTCTGACCGCGCTTGGCATCGTCATCGCCATCGTCGCTTTCGCTCTCCTCCGAACCGTGGTCGACGCCTGGTATGCGGGCGCGGAGGCGACCTCGGCCAATCGCCTCATTACCCGAAACGCCATCTCCCTGATATTTCCGCTGCCGATCAGCTATGCCAACCGCATCCGGCAGATAGACGGGATTACCGGTCTGAGCTATTCGAATTGGTTCGGGGGCGTGTATATCGACGAGCGGAATTTTTTCCCCCAGTTCGCCATAGAGCCGAAAAGCTATCTCGAGCTTTACCCCGAATTCATTCTATCGGAAACGGAGAAAACGGCTTTCATAAAGGACCGGAAAGGCGCAATTGCGGGCCGAAAGCTGGCGGAAGAGTACGGTTGGAAGATCGGCGATGTGATTCCGTTGCGCGGAACCATCTATTCGGGGAGTTGGAGTTTCGTCTTGCGAGGCATTTATCGCGGGGCGGAAAGAAAGACCGACGAGACCTTATTCCTGTTTCATTGGGACAACCTCAACGAAACCCTGAAGAAAACGGATCCGAGCCGGGCCGAGCGTGTAGGCGTCTTTGTTCTCCGGATCGATAGGGGCGGTCGCGCGGCGGAACTTTCCGATGCGGTCGACCGGCTTTTCGAGAATTCGCTCGCGGAGACTTTGACCGAAACCGAGGAGGCATTCCAGCTCGGCTTCGTCGCCATGACGGAAGCTATCCTGGTCGCCATCAAGATAGTTTCCTTCGTGGTCATCGCCATCATCATGGCGGTGATGGCGAACACCATGGCGATGAGTACCCGAGAGCGCCGGCGCGAGTACGCAACGCTGAAGGCCGTCGGGTTCGGACCACGTTACTTGCTGGCACTGATTTTGGGCGAATCTCTGGCCTTGTCGATCGGTTCCGGCATTCTGGGCATCCTGGCCGCTTTCCCAGCCGCCGGCCTTCTGGCGACCAAGTTCGGCACGCTGTTTCCGGTGTTCGAAATATCCTCGCGAACCATACAATTCGGCTTGTTCGCTTCGTGCCTGATCGGGCTGATGGCGGCGGTGTTCCCCGCCTGGCGCGTCATTACCTTCCCGGTCAGCGAGGGACTGCGCAGCATCGGCTAGCGAGAGCGCGACCATGAACCTAGAAACGGCAGTTGACCGCTTAGAAGGAACAGAAAAGCCATATGAATTCTGACCGTCCTATCTTCTATCGATCTCACCGTTTAGGTGAAGCCGCTACGCACCCGATTGCACGGCTGACGGGCCACCTGGCGGCGTTGCTCCTTCTTGTGGGGGGCGGCCCCACGGCGTCGTCGCGCCTAGCCATCCGGCCCGTCAGCCGCACACTCGGACGCGTCCAACTGCCGTTTCTAGGATGAAGATACCGTTCTCTTATTCGTGGAAGAGCTTGTGGGCGCGCAAGGCTACCTCCGTCTTGACGGCGGCGGGGATGGCTCTGGTCGTCTATGTATTTGCAACCGTGCTGATGCTCACCGAGGGTCTCAAGCAGACCTTGGTGGCGACCGGAAGCGATGACAACGTGGTGTTGATCCGGCAGGGGGCGGAGACGGAAGTTCAAAGCTCGATCGAGCGGGAGCAGGCTGCGATCATCGAGAGCGCGCCGGAAATCGCCTATGCGCCGAACGGAACGAAGCTCGCCTCCAAGGAGGTCATGGTTTTGATGACGCTGCCGAAACGGGGCAGCGACAAACCCTCCAATGTGACCATTCGGGGGCTGTCCGAGAAAGGGCTGACGCTAAGACCGCAGGTGCGTTTGGCCGAGGGACGGATGTTTCGTCCCGGATCGTCCGAAATCGTTGCCGGCAGGAAAATCGCAGAGAATTTCAAAGGTGCCGGCATCGGGGAAACGATACGCTTCGGCCTGCGCGATTGGACCGTCGTCGGCGTGATGGACGCCGGAAACACCGGCTTCAGCTCCGAAATCTGGGGCGATGCCGATCAGTTGATGCAGGCTTTTCGGCGGACGGCTTATTCCGCGGTCGTCGCCAAGCTCGCCGATGTTTCGTTGTTGGAGCGCTTCAGGGTCCGTATCGAGGCCGACCCGCGGATGAAGGTGGAAGCCAAGCGGGAAACGGTTTTTTACGCCGAGCAATCGGAAATGCTGGCGAATTTCCTGAAGATACTCGGCATGACCCTGAGCGTGATTTTTTCGCTGGGCGCAATCATCGGAGCGGTTATCACGATGTACGGCGCGGTGGCGAGCCGGACCCGCGAAATCGGAACGTTGCGAGCGCTGGGTTTTCGGCGTGGCGGTATTTTGAGCGCCTTTCTTTTCGAATCAGCGCTTTTGGGATTGATCGGCGGTCTCGCCGGTGTCGCGCTGGCTTCCACCATGCAACTTCTAACGGTTTCCACCCTCAATTGGCAGACGTTTTCCGAACTGGCATTCACGTTTACCCTGACGCCGACGATCGCGTTTCAGTCACTCGTGTTTTCGCTGTTCATGGGCCTGCTGGGCGGCTTGCTTCCCGCCTTTCAAGCCGCCAGGATGGATTTGATCGATGCCTTGCGATCTGTCTGAGAGGCTTTTTTACAACCTCTGAAGGAGCATGCCGATGACCGTGAATCGATATGCGAATTTCGAAATGGCGGCGCTTTGGCCGCTCATCCGGCTAAACGGATAAGGTTGAGACGTTTCCGCGCCTCTTTCAGATGTTGCTGCCAATAATTGCGATAGCCGTTCGACCAGATCCGCTGTGCCGACTGTTCCCCGATGGTTCCGGCTTCGTACGAGGCCAGTCCTCGTCTGACTTCGAAATAGATATCGGTCAGGTTTTCCGAAAGATTTCCGAAGCTCAGGTCATAGAATTCGGCAGGGTCTGGCCCTGGTGAGAGTTCGTCGTAGTGGTCCAGGTAACGTTTAAGGCGAAGATAGGACTCGAAACGCGCATCCAAATCGTGGGCCAGTTTGTACGCGTGGTAGGGTTCTTGAGAGGCGAGTCGCCTGACGGCGGTATCCAATTTCAGTAATGAGCTTTGCACGCAGCTCAGCCAGTCCGCCAGATGATTGGCTCTCACGTGCTCGATCAAGCGGCAATAGTCATGTGCGGCTTCGGCTACCGCTTCGAGCGGGGTTTTATCGTCAATCACGTTTTTTGATCGGTTAAAGTCCAATTGACTCCAAATCGTACCAGCATCTTCAGCGATCAATCGTGCCGCTCCGAAGTCATTGCGTTAGAGGTTCGAAAGCCGATCGCTCGCTGCAAGCCAAAGCGCATCGTGAACAAGTCTAGTCAATCCGGGGCGATTCGCTTGCGGCGGCGGTGTCCTCGTAGCGCATGGAACGTCCATCGCTATGCCGGAAAGGAGTTCCGGAATAGCTGTTCAAGGCCAGAATTCCCTCGGCTGAGGAATGCCTGCGCGATCCTTTGAAGTGCTCGATTTTGAGATCAAGATCTCAAAGATATCGTAACGGGTGAATATACTCGCTACAGCCGAATTGTAAGAAGCCGACTTAGGGCTAAACTCAGGTAAAGTCACAAGTCCTATCTCTCGATTTATGGATCACGATCCGGCTCTGCCTTTCAAGCTCGATATCGAAGCGGCCTCGGTTTGGCTGGATGGATTGCCCGTGGCCAATATCCGTGAAAGCTGCCGTGTACTTTATCCGGTATTGCGGGCGTTGAACGCTTCCGCCATCGAGCCGCGCCTTCGTTTTGCGATCCTCGAGAAATGCCGAGCGACAGTGACGGGGCTTGATAAGGGGCTCCTGTCATATTTCCTTGACAAGCCTTTTCCATTGGATGGGAAGACACGGAAAATCGCCAGTCTCTGCTCCAGATTTCATAGCGAGCTGGCCGCGGGTTATAGGCAACTCGTGGAAGCGGAGACATCTACCGGCGTTTTTAATCCATCAGAGCAGGCTTTGATCATCGGGCGCGCATTCGAGTACTACGCCAACAGCCTTCTAAGATCTGCTCAGATTTATGAGGCGCAACCCTCGGCTTTTTGGTCGTTCGTCTTCGGGCTTTTCCGGCTGGCGGAAGAGCGGGGACTCTGTCATTCGTCCCCGGACGACAAAGCCTTGGGAACGGTTTCCGTCCCCCTGTTCTTTAAGGTCATACTCTTGTTCGGGATAGCCGCTCCAAGTAGGCTCAGCCAGCAGGACATGCAGCGGCTGTTCGATTTTTTGGTGGCTCATGCGGATCTCGTGAGAATCGAGTCGACGCCCGTCAGTAATGGGGCGCGTGCCGTCTTGTGTTTCGATTTGTCGGTCGGTGTACCTATCATGCCGGTGCCCGCGCCTGCCCCGGTCGACAAGCCGGGTCTTAGGTTTTTGTTCATGGAACGCTTGCTCAATGAATTTCGCAACGAGATTCGGACGGACGGCAAGCCAGAGGAAAATCCGCTGGCCTTGGTTCTCCCCAGACTCGGCGATCGTCTGCCGAATCAGCCGGAACTGACCGCGCGGCGTGCCGCTGCCAGTTTGGGAGTCGAGGCAATCGCCGCAACAGTGGGCCGTATCGAGTCACGCCGAATCAGCGGCGCCTCCCAATCCCTTTGGTCGAACCTGGACCAACTCGAATTGGCGCCCCTGAGTTCGGATATGCGACCGGAGATTCTCGGCTCAAAGTCCACAGGCACTTTTGCCGCCGCGCTGGTTTCGGGTTCGGGAGCCAAGGACGAGACCCTAGGCATTGGTTTCGGGGACATGCGTTCCGTAAAGGTCTACCGTAGCGAGCTTCCTGGTTTTTATATCATCGATTCCGGTGGGCAGGTCTTTCGCATAGGCGATCTGCTCGCATTAAACACCGACGATGAGATTATCCAGGTGGGGGTCGTGCGGGGCGGACAAATATACAACGGCCAGTTTTGCTACAACGTCGAACTGTTTGGAAATCGTCCGTGCTTTGTCCGATTTTTCGCCGACTCGCCCGGAAGCCGTGCGCATAAAGGTTTGTTGTTCAAAATGGGCACGGATGTGCCGGATAGTTTAGTCATTCCGCCTGTCAAGCTACGTTGCGGCGATACCGTCCTCGTGGAGGAGCAGGGAGAGAAAAACACCTTCCGAGTAGCCCGGCTTATCGAAGCCAATTCGAATTTCTGCCAAATAGCGCTTACGACACCCGAAGCGCCAGCACCTTCCGTTTGAATACGCCTCGCTCGCGCTCAGACGAAACTCCAATCGGAGAACCTCGCCGCTTGGCCGCAGTAGACGCCTCTGGCATCGAGCAGATTCCAGATGGTTGTGTGCTCGATCAAAAAGCGACGCCCGTGTTTCGAGATGCGAATCCCCCGATAATCCTCGATATAGCCGCGAGCGGCGACTTCGGCTAGAAGGCGTTCCCGATTTTCCTGGTTCTGGCGCTCGGCGGAAAGGCGCGAGGGAAACGCGGTAAATTCCTCCCACTCCATGCCGAACAAGCTCATCGCGGTTTGATTGGCGTAGTTGAAAACCGGGTCCTTGGCCGTATCATGAGAAAGCACCACGAACGGGGCGGAAAACAGATACCGCGCCGCTTCGTAGTGATTCATTCTCGGATCGACCAGCTCGCGCCCCGTCCAATGTCTATAGCTATCCCGCAAAATGGCTACGTGATCGGCCAAGAAACAGTTCTCTTCGCTGGGTTTGGGAAAAGCGGTCATGGACATGTACGGCTCTCAGGACGTAAATTAAGCCGCGCTTTGTAGGCGTAACCCGATTATAGCCCGTACCGAAGGCATTCCCGAATGACCGATAGCATCACTATTGCGACGGTGCCCGCTGGCACTGCCTGAATCGGCTGTTCGTCAAAAAAGAAGGACACCAGAGTAACAGGGGGAAATGGCTTTTGCGGTTAACGGAGGGATACAGTAGGCAGTTATGGAGAATATGTCAGCTGTCCCCTGGTGTCCGAAAGAAGAGGTTATGCAAAGATGTTAACGCAATGGGCGTGCCACGATTGAAAAATCAGTTAAAACAACGATATGCTCGTTTCGTCTGTGGGGTTGCAATCGGATTCGGGGCATCTGCCTCAATCCTGTGCGGGAAAACGCGCACCATACCTGTTCCGCCCGATCGGACATGCCTCGCGTTTCCACTGGAATTTGGCTCGGTCTGAAGTCATTGCGATGCGGAAGTACGGCGGTACCCTTGTCCATTGCTGCAGAGATGAAATGGGCCTCATCGAGGTTGTCGAAACCTGCGGCGTTCGCTCTCTTCATTTCGGCACCCATCCCAAACAGAGCGCCATGTCGCTCGCCGAACCCGATAAATTGGAGCTTTCTTATGCGAGGGCGATGCTCGCGGGACTTCTGTTCAAACCCGAGCCGCGCAAAATTCTTCTGCTGGGATTGGGGGGCGGTACGCTCGCGAGATTCCTGTTCAATCACTTCCCCGAATGCCGAATCGATGCAGTCGAGTGCCGACCGGCGGTCGCCGAGATCGCTTACGAATATTTCGGTCTTCCGAAGGATGCGCGACTCACCGTTCATGTTTCGGACGGAAACGAATTCGTCTGTGCCGAAGCCGACCGTCGGGAGGCGGAGTACGATCATATTCTGGTGGATGTCTTCGATCATCAAGGCCTTGCGGAGGCCGTAAATCAACAGGATTTCTTTTCGGCAAGCCGCCGGCTTTTGCACCCGGAGGGCATTCTCGCCATAAATCTGTGGGGAACGGAGACCCAGTCGCTGCGGCAGTCCATGGGACTGCTCAATCTTTATTTCGAAAGACGCACGATGCGCCTGCAGGTTCCCGGCCGGGGCAATGTGATCGGATTCGGTTTCGGAGAGCGACTCGAACACGCCGAGATCGCCGATCTGAAGCAGCAGGCGAAGACAATGGAGTTGCTCATGGGCGTCGAGTTTCCGCGTTTCTTGCGTCTGCTGTCCTATTCCGGCTGGCGGTGACGCGGCTTGTCTCGGTAGGTCAAGGGTTCTCAGTCTTCCGGACGAGGCTTGTATTGCCCCATGAGCTGTTGCTGAATCTGCGGCGATACCGGTTCATAGTGGCTGAATTCCAGCGTATAGGAACCCTGGCCGGCCGTAAGCGATTTGAGCCGTGAATGATAGCTGCTCAGTTCGGCCAGAGGCGCGCGGGCGGCGACCGTCGTCATCCCGCTTCGCGATGGCGCCGTGCCGGTAACCTGGCCGCGTCGCGACGAGAGATCTCCGGTGACATCGCCGATCGTCGATTCCGGAATGCTGATTTCCACGTTGACCACCGGTTCCAGCACGATGGGTCGCGCTTTCGCCACGGCATCCTGGAAGGCCTTCTTGCCGGCCGCGACGAACGCCACTTCCTTGCTGTCCACCGGGTGCGCCTTGCCGTCGTAAACCACGACGCGGACATCCTGTATCGGGTAGCCCGCCACGGCGCCGGTTTCCAATGCTTGTCGCACGCCTTTTTCGACCGCCGGGATAAATTGTCCGGGAATCGCGCCGCCTTTGACCTCGTCGACGAACTCGAAACCCGCCCCCCTCGGCAGCGGTTCGATACGCAGGAAAACTTCGCCGAATTGGCCGGCGCCGCCGGTTTGTTTCTTGTGTCGGTGGTGCCCCTCGGCCGGCGAGGTGATCGTTTCGCGGTAAGGAATTTTGGGCGGATGAGTGTCCACTTCCAGCTTGTACTGCTGTTGCATTTTTTCCAGCACCCTTTGCAAGTGGAGTTCGCCCAGACCGTGCATCACTTCCTCATGAGTCGTGGCATCGTATTCCACGTCCAGGGCGGGATCTTCCGCTTCAAGCTTGTGCAGGACCTCGGATAACTTGTGTTCGTCGCCCCGGCGCTTCGGAGTGATCGCCAGACCGAACACTGCATGGGGAAAGTCGAGAGGTTTCAAGTGGATATGGTCGTCCTCGGGCGCATCGTGCAGCACCGCATCGAACTCGATTTCATCCACCTTGGCTACGGCGCAAATGTCGCCCGGTATGCACCGCATCGCGGGAACGTGCTGCTTGCCCTGGAGCATGAACAGATGCCCCGCTTTGAAGGGCTTGCGGGACTCGCCGATGAACAGTTGCGTATCGGGGACGACGGTGCCTTGATGGATGCGGAATACCGAGATCTTGCCGACATACGGATCCATTTCCACCTTGAATACATGAGCCAGCGCATGCTTGGACGCATCGGGTTCCGACCGGAACGGCACGGCGTTCTTGCGCTCGGTGCTGGATGGCCAGCGTTCGAACAGGGGCGGGTTGCCTTCCTTGGGATTCGGCAGCAGTTTTACGAATGCGTCCGCCAATTCCGGAACACCGACGCCGGTGCGGGCGGAAACGAAACAAATGGGAACCAGGTGGCCGTTGCGTAGCGCCTCTTCGAAAGGGGCGTGCAAGGTTTCGGGAGCGATCTCCCCCTGTTCGAGGTATTGCGTCATGAGCTCTTCATCGACTTCCACCACCTGATCGATCAGCGCGCGATGGGCTTCGGTCGGTGACGAAAAATCGGTCCTGCCGTCCCCGTTGAAGAAGCAATCGATGACCCGTGTACCTTTGTCGGCAGGCAAGTTGATCGGGAGGCATTCCTTGCCGAAGGCATCGCGAATCTCATTTACGAGTTCCGGCAGGTTCAGATTGTCGCCGTCGATTTTGTTCACGACGATCATTCGACACAATCCTCTTGCATGGGCCCATTGCATCATCCGGCCGGTGGTGAATTCGATGCCGTTGGCGGCGTTGATGACCACGGCCGCGGTTTCGACCGCATCCAGCGCGCACAAGGCTTGGCCCATGAAATCGGGATATCCCGGAGTATCCAAAAGGTGAATGCGGGTAGCTTTGTGGTCGATGTGGGTGACGGCGAGTTTCTGGGAATGCTGATGGGCTTTTTCGAGCGGATCGTAGTCGCAAACAGTGGTTCCTTTCTCCACACTGCCCGGCGTATTGATCATTCCCGTCTTGTACAGCAGTGCTTCGACCAGCGTCGTCTTTCCCGCGCCCGCGTGTCCGACCAGTGCGATAGTCCTGATGTCTTCGGTCGAGTATGCGTTCATATCCGTCCTCACTCTCGCGATTTGGGGGTTGAGTTCGAGTGTAGGGGAGTACGAGGGGTGAGTTCAAGTTAGCTTATGTTCTCAAAATGGACCTGAGTTTCGCCGATTCGACCTTGAGAACTCGGAGGTGCGCTCCCGTCGGATGGAGCCGTTCACCATTTCTCGTACGGCAGAAATATGCTGATCACGGCGGCGCCGATCCGATCTCCTTGAAATCTATCGGTTGGTGCGGATGCTTGATTACAGCGCGCAAGGAAAAAAATGATGTCTGTGTTACCTGTCCTTTCTTGCCTGCATTGATTGTTCCGTCGTTCCTCATCTCGGTTTAAGCGCAAGAACTGCCGATCGATTGCTAATCGCACCGATAAGCAGCGCCATCGGCTACGCCATTGAGCACTCCGAGCTCCTTGAAGCTTTTCCAGACCACATGTGTGGCGCTGATCCCTTCGGCCTTCTTCAAGGCCCGAACCTTTGCCGCGTGCCGCCAATTCATGTCCTTCCCGTATCCCGAAGAGCCTTTTACATTGGCGATAAATCGGCAATCCTCCACGTCCGGCTGGAAAAGCTCTTTCGGTTCGGCGTTTGAATCGCCCAACGAAATTCCAACGACAACGAATGCCGCGATGACGCGGAAAGCGATAGACATCATGACGACTTCCTCCGGCAAAGAATGGCAGCGGTTGACTCCCGATCTTCAAAGCTTGTGTGTGAAACGCTAATGAAGAACTCTTGACGTATCAAGCTGCAACTTAGATTTAAAGGGCGATGCAGGGTTCGCTTGATGTTTGCCGAATGGGGCGCCGGCAGCGTTATGCCGCAAGCATTGGGCGCAAGTCGTCGTTGTTGAAACTGCGGTAAGAAAACAATTGGATCCCGTTTCGTTCGTGCCTATGTCGGGTCACAACCCCTCAAGTAGCTTTTCCACCCGCCGTGCCCGGTGATGTCGAGCGCGTCTGCCACCGCATAGGCTTCGCAGAGGAAGCCTTGCACGCATTCGCCGTCCTCGAGTTCCAGGGAGCCTATCCCTAAGGGGGCCGGGATTTCCGCGACAAAGCCGCCGAATTCCGCCACCGGCAGCTCCCAGACCTCGACTTCGATGGCGGCACCGGGCGCTTGCCGCAGCAGCCCGGGACGCTTGCCGTCCGGAAGGGCATAGAGGCGATAGCTCGGCGCCGTGCGGGTTACCTTAACCAGCCTTCCTCTACGGCGGGTCAGTTGTCCGTTGAGCGGGAGTCCGGACAAATGGGCGCCGCAGACGGCGATCCGGACATGGCCCGGTTTTTCCCGCTCGGGTTGAGAAGAAGGCGCCGGCAAGGGCTGGCCGGTGGCGCCCATCGTCAGTCCAGCGGCGTAATGCAGCCGTTCGGCCAGATTCAGCAGGGCGTGATCGCTGCCGGCCGGGGCAAACAGCGTGATGCCGAACGGCAGGCCGCCCGGATTGAACCCTCCCGGCACGGCGACGGCGGCGAGGCATATCAGATTCATGAAGTTGGTGTAATAGCCGAGATTGCTGTTGAGCCGAACGGGATCGGCCTCGACCTCGGCAATCCGGTAGATCGTTCCCGTGGTCGGCGTCAGGATGATGTCCGCTTGCGTCCAAACTTCCTCCGCGGCCCGCTTTAGAGCCATGAGGCGATAGAAGGCGGCGAAGGTATCGCTCGCCGAGTGGTGCTTGCCGCGCTCGATGATCGTGCGTGTGACCGGGTAGACGGCATCCGGGTCTCTATCCAGCAGATCGCGTATCGCCAGATAGCGCTCCGCGACCCAGGGACCTTCGTACAACAGGCGGGCCGTTTCGAGAAACGGGGCAAAATCGATTTCGATTCTGCGACCACCGATGGCTTCCAGCCGTTCCGCGGCGGCCGCGAACAGCCGCTCAGCGTCCTTGTCGCCGAAGAATTCGAGCTGATCGGGCCGCGGCACTCCGAAACGGAAGCGCTCGGCGAATTCGGGCCGCGCCGTTCCATCGCATCGGGCATAAGGATCGGACGGGTCGAATGTCGCCACCACCCGGAACACCCGCCGCGCATCGCCGGCAGTCAAGGCGAATATCGACACGCAATCCAGCGAACGGCAGGCGGGCACGACGCCCGAGGTGCTGATGAGGCCCGGCGTGGGTTTGAGCCCGACGAGATTGTTGAACGCCGCCGGCACTCGCCCGGACCCGGCGGTATCGGTACCCAGTGCGAAGCTGACCCATCCCTTGGCCACGGCCACCGCCGAGCCCGAGCTCGATCCTCCCGAGATATAACCCGGATCGAAGGCGTTCGGGCAGGCGCCATAGGGCGAACGGGTGCCGGTCAGGCCGGTCGCGAACTGGTCCAGGTTGGTCTTGCCGATGGGAATCGCGCCCGCCTCGATCAGCTTCCGGACGGCGAAGGCCGATTGCTCCGGACGGTAGGCGTAGGCGGGGCAGGCGGCGGTGGTCGGGGTTCCCGCCAGGTCGATGTTGTCCTTGATGGCGAAGGGAATGCCGTACAGGGGCAATTCGGCCGGCGAGCGCTGCTCCAGCGCATGGGCATATCGCAGGACTTCATCCGCCGGCAGACGGTAGATCCAGACGGGCTGCCCGTGTTCGGCGTCCATCCGGGCGAGCAGGCCTTCGATCAATCGGACCGGCGTGATACGGCGCTGGCGGTAGGCCGCCGACAAGGTTTCGATATCGAGACTCGCCGGAAAATTATCGGTCATTGCTTATCCTCCGTTTGCAGCACGAGCAGGTCTTGCCCGGCGGCCACCGGGCCGCCTTCGGTGCAGAAAACGCCCCAGACGGTGCCGGCGGCCGGGGCGTGAATGTGAATCTCGGTTTTCATGGATTCGACGATCACCAGGAGATCGCCGGCCTCCACCCGGTCGCCCGTCCCCACCGCGATTTTCCAGACGCTGCCGGCCACATGGGACGCGACGGCCCGGGCGTCGGGCGGAAGATCGAGTTCGGTATCCGCCGCCGCTTCGGCCACGGCATGATCGTCGGCAAAACTCCGTTCCGAACCGGCCCAGCGTTCCCGTTCCGCCTCGAATGCCGCCTGCTGTTTCGCCTTGAATGCGGCGATTTCCTCCCGATGGGTCTCCAGAAACCGGTTGTACTCCGTGAGGCTGAAGGTTTCTTCGCGGATGTCCAGCTTCAGGCGTCCCCGGATGAAATCCTCGCGGTAGCGCGTCAGTTCGTCCGCCGTGACCGGGAAGAAGCGGATCTGATCGAAGAAGCGCAGCAGCCAGGGTTTGCCGTCCCGGAAATCGGCGGTTTGACGATAGCGGTTCCACATTTGCACGGTGCGCCCCACGAACTGATAACCGCCCGGACCCTCCATGCCGTACACGCACAGGTAGGCTCCGCCGATGCCGACCGCATTTTCCGGGGTCCAGGTGCGGGCCGGGTTGTACTTGGTTGTCACCAGCCGGTGGCGCGGATCGACGGGCGTCGCCACCGGCGCGCCCAGGTAAACGTCGCCCAGTCCCAGGACCAGATAGCTGGCGTCGAACACGATCCGCTTGACCTCGTCGATGCTGTCGAGGCCGTTGATGCGGCGGATGAATTCGATGTTGCTGGGGCACCAGGGCGCATCCTTGCGCACCGATTGCATGTACTTTTCGACGGCGAGCTGAGTGGACGGATCGTCCCAGGAGAGCGGCAAATGGACGATGCGGGTCGGCGTTTCCATGTCGTCTATGGCCGGCAATTCGCTCTCCGCGGCTATGAGCACATCGAGCAGCCGTTCCTGCGGGATCGCGCGATCATCGAAATGGACCTGGAGCGAGCGGATGCCCGGTGTGAGGTCGACGATGCCGGCGATGCTCCGCTCCTTCAGCCACTCCATCAGGGCGTGAACCCGGAACCGGAGATCCAAGTCGAGAACCGGCGGACCGTATTCGATGAGCAGGTTGCAATCGCCGGACCGGCGATAGACCGCCGTGGGACAGGAGTCCTCGCCGGACCTTTCGTAAAGCACCGGGCTGCAGAGTGCGCGCGGATTGTCCCCGTGAAGTGTCGTCTGTCTTCGCGGTTCCGCCCGCGTAACAGTGCCGCCGTCGCCGATGCGGGACAGGGAAGCGTCGATCTCGTCCGCCAGTGCGCGGGCCTGGTCCGGGGTGACCGGCCGGAAGCGCACCGTATTGCCGGGGCGGAGTTGCCCCAGCTTCCACAGCTCGGCCTGGACGATCGTGACCGGACAAACGAAGCCGCCGAGGCTGGGGCCGTCGGGGCCCAGGATGACCGGCATGTCGCCGGTAAAGTCGACGGCGCCGACGGCGTAAGCGTTGTCGTGAATGTTCGACGGATGCAGCCCCGCTTCGCCGCCGTCCTGCCGGGCCCATTCGGGTTTTGGGCCGATCAGACGGATTCCGGTGCGGCTGGAGTTGTAGTGTACCTCCCAATCCGTGGCGAAGAAGGTTTTGATATCGCGATGGGTAAAGAAATCCGGTGCGCCGTGGGGCCCGTAAAGCACGCCGATTTCCCAGGCGTCGGTATAACTCGGGATCAGGTCCGTCGGCGGCCGAATGCCCGTCTGCGTCGTTGCGGCCGGCTTTTCTAGATGCAGCACATCGCCGGTGCGGAGTGCGCGTCCGGCATGGCCGCCGAAGCATCCAAGCGTGAAGGTCGATTTGGAGCCCAGATAATCGGGCAGGTCGAAGCCTCCGGCGACCGCGAGATAGGCGCGGCAGCCGTGGCCGTCGACCGGGCCGATACGGAGGACTTGCCCCGCTCTGACCGAATGCGCGGTCCACAGGGGCAGCGGTTCGCCATCCAGTTCTGCGCGCATCGCTGCGCCGCACAGCGATATCAGCACGTCGCAGTTGAACCGCAGGGTCGGACCGGTGACGGTCAATTCGAGCGCAGCCGTTCCTTCGGCGTTCCCGACCAGTCGGTTGGCGATTCGGAAGGCGAGGGCGTCCATGGGACCCGACGGCGGCACCCCGACGTCCCAATAACCGAGCCGGCCGGGATAGTCCTGTATCGTGCTTTGGGTACCCGGTTCCATCACTTCGAGCGTGCGCCGGCGATATTCGAAACCGGCGAGATAACCCGTGGTCTGGCTGCCTTCCCGGAATACCCCGTCGTCCGCGATCTGGCGGAGATAATCGAGGTTGGTTTCGATGCCGGCGAGCCGGGTTTCGGCCAGGGCTTGTTTTAAGATTGCGATGGCGCGGTCGCGATCCGCGGCATGCACGATCAGCTTGGCCAGCAGGGGATCGTAGAACGCGGGCACCTCGAGTCCGCGTGTTAACCAGTGATCCGTCCGCACGCCTTCCGGAAACGATACTTCGGTGAGGAGTCCGGAAGACGGCTGAAAGTTCTTGCCGGGGTCCTCGGCATAAATCCGAACCTGTATCGACGAGCCTTCGGGCTGGTGCCGATAGCGCTCGAAAAACGCCCGTTCGCCCGCGGCCAGCCGCACCATCCATTCGACCAGATCGACCCCGGTGACCGCTTCGGTGACGCCGTGCTCCACCTGCAGGCGGGTATTGACCTCGAGGAAATAGAATTGGCCCGTCGCCGCGTCGTACACGAATTCCACCGTGCCCGCCGAGCGGTAATTCACGGCGCGCCCCATGGCCAGGGCATGCGCATAAAGCCGTTCCCGCACCTCGGGACTCAAACCCGGCGCCGGCGTTTCCTCGACCACCTTCTGGTTGCGGCGTTGCAGCGAGCAGTCCCGTTCGCCGAGATGCAGAACGCCCCCTTGTCCATCGCCGAAAATTTGCACTTCGATATGGCGGGCGCGTTCGACGAATTTTTCCAGATAGAGCCCGGTGTCCTTGAAATTGGCGGCGCCGAGGCGCTGAACCGAGTCGTAGGCATCCACGAGTTCGGATTCGCTCCGGCACAATCGCATGCCAATCCCTCCGCCGCCCGCGGTGCTTTTCAGCATCACCGGAAAGCCGATGCGTTGAGTCTCGGCCAGAGCGTGCCGCACATCGGACAGGAGTCCGGTTCCGGGCAGCAGCGGAACGCCGTTCGCCTCGGCGATTTCGCGCGCCGTGTGCTTGAGTCCGAATCTTCGGATTTGCTCAGGCGTCGGGCCGATGAAGGCGAGCCCGCGTTCGGCGCATGCCTCGGCGAAAGCGGCGTTTTCGCTCAAGAAGCCGTAACCGGGATGGATGGCCTCCGCGCCGCTGCTTCGCGCCGCATCGAGGATGCGGTCGATGCGGAGATAACTCTCGGCGGCGGGCGGCGGGCCGATGCAGACGGCTTCATCGGCTTCTTCCACGTGACGGGCGTGGGCGTCGGCCTCCGAATAAACCGCCACGCTGCGGATTCCCAAGCGGCGCAGGGTACGTTGAATACGGCAGGCGATCTCGCCGCGATTGGCGATCAATACCTTGTCGAACATCGGTGTTCTTGCTCTTTCAGGATGGGGCGGGTCGTCCCGCCGTTTTCGCGAGCCACGGGTCGTCCCGCGGCGAATCGGATCACGGTTGATGGCATGCCCCGAGGCTGGCTGCCTCGTGGCTGGCGCGGTGCTTCGGCAACATGGAAAACCTGCCGGCGAGGTCGCTCATCCGTTCCACACCAGCAGCCGGATCGGTGTCGGGTTGTAGGCGTTGCACGGGTTGTTGAGTTGCGGACAGTTGGAAATCAGCACCATCACGTCCATCTCGGCGCGCAGCTCGACATATTTGCCGGGTGCCGAAATGCCGTCCGCGAAGCTCAGGCCGCCTTCGGGAGTTACCGGCACGTTCATGAAGAAATTGATGTTGGCGGTGATGTCGCGCTTGGTCATGACGAGCTGACGGGCGCGATCGCTGTGGGCCAGAGCATGCAGGAAGTTGTCGCGGCAGCTGTGCATGGGGCGCTTGTCGAGAGCATAGCGCACAGTGTTGCTCTCCGCGGCACAGGCGCCGCCCAGCGTGTCGTGGCGGCCGCAGGTGTCGGCGACGATGGTCAGCATGGGCCGCCCCTCGCTGGAATACAAAACCGAACCGACCCCGAGATAAAGATTGCCCTGGCGGCGTATGGTATCCACCGCACTGTAGCGCTCTTCCCGATCATCGGCGCTGTAGAAGAGGGTATCCACCGCCTGGTTGCCCTCCAGGTCGAGGATGCGAAAGATCTGGCCTTTCTTCACCAACCCCGTCCACGGTTCTCCGACCGGGCAGGTTTCGTCGAGAACGGCGTTTTCCGGAGCGAGTGTGCTTTCGATCAACATGGGTGTCCTCCTAGCAGGCGTAGAAACGCTCGGTATTGATGAAACCGCGCCGGTTCTGTTCGCACGAGGTGCGGCAGAGGTCGCTTTCACCGGCGGGCCCCGCATGCCAGGCGGTCAGCTTTACCGCCGCCGGCCGGTATTCCGGGTTCGGGTCCAGCGGGTGCGGTGCGGTCGAAAACACCACCAGCACGTTCATGTCGAAGCGCAGATCGACCACGTCGCCGGCCCGGCTGTGCCCGGAATGGAAGCGAAGTCCGCCGTCCGCATCCGCCGTCACCTTGCTGAAGAAATTGACGTTGGCGGCCAGATCGCGCTTGCCCAGGCCCCATTTGCCGAGTTCGATCAGGAGGCCGTCCCGGCCGCTGCGGTACATGTCGTTGCGGTGGGTCTGAAACGTGGCGGTGCCGTATTTGTCCAGAATCGATGCGTTGTCGCTGGTGCCGCACACGGTGTCGTGCCAGCCGACCGAATCGTGGATGATCGAGCACAGCACTCGGCCCATGTCGGAGTAGCACACGTGGCCGGCGGTGAGGAAGGCGGTGTGCTGGGCCTTTAGCGTATCCGGCATGTTGTAGCGTTCCAGCTTCTCCTCCTGGTTGTAGAACAGCGCCGAGACGTTGGCGCCGCCCTCCAGGTCGGTGAGGCGCAGCGCCGAACCGCGCCGCAGCAGGCCGGACCAGTGATTGCCGCCGGGAACCGTCTCCTCCCAGAGGATTCGGTCAGGGGTGAAGGTGATCGTCATGCTTGACCTCTCATCATCGAAAAATGAACACAAAAGAAGCGCCGCCGTTCTTGGCCGCAGAGCTCGCATCGGAACCGGTCGTGGTCATGCGGCAGCCCCCGGCTGTGCGGTGGCCGTGAGCTTGTCCAGCATTCCGCGATCGGTTTGCATCCCCGAGGTGGCGCGGATGCGGGACAGGATTTCCCGTTTCAGCTCGGTGAATTCGGGAGATAGCTTCATGTCCTGCTCGCGTTCCGGTGGCAGCGGAACCTCGTAGATCGAGTCGATCCGTCCGGGACGGGGCGCCATCAGGACCACCCGGTCGCCGAGATAGATCGCCTCTTCCACGTCATGGGTGACGAACACGATGGTGGGCCTTTCCAGCGCGAACACATGCAGGATGAGATCGTGCATCACCTCGCGCGTCTGCGCGTCGAGCGCGCCGAACGGTTCGTCCATCAACAGGATGTCGGGCCGGTTCATCAGTGCGCGGGCGATGGCCACGCGCTGCTGCATGCCCCCGGAAAGCTGGTTGGGATAGGCGTTTTCGACCGGGGCGAGCCCCATCAGCCCTATCAGGGCGTCGGTACGCCCGGAAGCGATTTCCACGTCGGCCGAAGTGATCTCTTCGCGCTTGATCTTGAGCGAGCGGCAGAAGCGGATGTTTTCGCGCACCGTGAGCCACGGGTACAGGCTGTAATGCTGGAACACCATGGCGCGCTCGGCTCCGGGACCGGACACCGGCCGGCCGTCCACCCGGATTTCGCCCGAGCTGAGGTCCTCCAGGCCGCCGATGCTGCGCAGCAGGGTGGATTTGCCGCAGCCCGAAGCGCCCACCAGGGTGACGAATTGGTTGGCGCGAATATCGAGGTCGACGTTCTCGAGCGCGGCGATGTGCCGTCCCCCGGTGTCGAACAGCTTGTTGGCTCGTCTGATTTCGATCTTGGCCGTCATGTTGATCACTTGAAGTAAAGCCAGGGGAAACGCTTGCGGTGCAGCCAGCGGAACGACTGGTCCATCAGCAGCCCGAACAGCCCGATCAGAAGAATGCCGGCAAAGATCTTGTCGGTTTGCAGGAAGCGCTGCGCCTTGAGAATGGCGAAGCCCAGTCCTGAATTGGCCGCCACCAGCTCGGCCACGACCAGGTAGGTCCAGGCCCAGCCCATGGTGACGCGCAGCGTATCCAGCAGCGCCGGTTTGGCGGACGGCAGTATCACCAGCCGGGTCAGTTCGCCGCGCGTCGCGCCCATGGTCTGCGCCGCCTCGATCTGGGCCATGGGCACGCGGCGGATGTCTTCGGCCATCATCAGCACCATCTGGAAAAAAGTGCCGATGAAGATGATGGCGATCTTGGCGCTCTCCTCGATGCCGACCCACAGCATCACCAGCGGAATGAAGGCCACCGCGGGCATGTAGCGGATGAAATCGGTGAGCGGTTCGAACAGCGCCTGCAGCGGCCGATAAGTGCCGATCAGCAGCGCCAGCGGCAAGGCCAGCACGGCGGAGATGGCGAAGCCGGCGGTCACCCGGTAGACGCTGATCCAGATGTCGCCCAGCAGGTCGTCCTCGGCGAACCAGCCGTAGATCCGGGTAACCACTTCTTCCGGCGCCGGCATGAACACCTTGTCCACCCAGCCGCTATGGGCCAGTCCCCACCAGGCCGCCAGCGGCGCCAAGAGGCCCAGCAGCGCGAGAACCAGATATTCGCGGCGGCCGATCTGTCCCCGTATCACCCACCATCGCTGGCGCGGGTTCGGGATGCCGCTGTCGCATTGAGCTGCCATTCTCTTTCCTCGATTGAAGCCGTTAAGAAAATGTGGAGCCTCCCCGGCGGAGGCGGGCCGCTGCCTATTTCTTGTCCGCAACTTCTTTTATCAGCGAGCCGTCCACGCCCTGGGCAAAATCCACGGTGCCTTCCATCAGTCGGTTGTCGAGCAGGAAGTCGGAAATGGCGGGCGCTACGTTCAGCAGCGACCGGGATTGGTCGGGCGGGCCGAAAGCTTCGAGGTTATCGGCCTCGGCGAAGAACTTGGTGCCGGGCAGAAAAATCTTGTATTCGTCGGTCTTGAGGCCGACGACCTTGGACATGATCTTGACCGCCTGGTCCGGGTGTTCGCGAATGAACTTTTCGGCGTCGTACCAGGCCTCGATCATGCCCAGGAAATCCTTGCGGTGGACGGCGAGGGATTTTTCCTGCACGACCAGGAGGTCGGGAATCAGTCCGGGGATGTCCTTGGAGCTGAACAGCGCCTTGCCCTTGCCCGACAGCTCGATCTTGTTGACCCAGGGGTTCCATACCACGGTGGCGTCGACACGACCGCTCAGGAAGGCCGCCGCAGCGTCGCCGGCGGACAGGTTGACGATCTCGACGTCCGCCTGCGTCATGCCGTTCTTGGCCAGCGCGGTCACCAGCAGGAAATGGGAGACGCTGAACTGCTCCAGCGCGATCTTCTTGCCCTTGAGGTCGGCGAAGCTCTCGATCTTGGGGCTGACCATCAGAGCGTCGTTGCCGGCCGAGTTGTCGTTGACCAGTATGGCCTTGAGCGGAATGCCCTTGGCCAGAGGGGCCATGGTGTCGGACCAGGTCTGGCAATTGCCGTCCAGCTGGCCGGCCGACAACGCGGAAATGGAATCGGTGTAGTTGGCGAACCAAACCAGTTTGACTTTGGCGCCGTGCTTTTTGAAATAGCCGTTTTTTTCGGCCACGTACCAGGCGACCCAGCCCGGCCAGTCGCTGACGCCGATCTTGACCTCGGCGGGAGACGGCAGGGGAAGCAGAAGAAGGCCGATCAAGGCCGGGAAAGCGAGAAAACGGCGCAAGGCATGAGCGAATAGGGACGACATCACGGGGCTCCTTTTCGGAAATTACACGGCGAGAGGGCGAACCGGTTCTTACGAACCGTCACGACCTCCCGGGCTTTTATCCCGCCGTGTAACCCCGCGAGCCACGGGGCCGGAAACTCTCGGACCAGACGCCCCCGAGCGGAGGGGCCGGAACCCTAGTCGCCATTTGTGAACGGTGCCGCCGAATGGCGCACCTCTCGTTACGGATGAGACCGAGCAGGATGCGTGCCAGCCTCGAATTCAGCGGCTTCGGCAAGATTCGGAACTGAATTGCGCGCGATTTGGACCGATTTCGGGGCGAGAGGTCGGTCTTGTGCTCCGAAATGGTGCAGAAAAACCGGATTCGACTATCGCCTAGAGTCTTTTATTGCTGCCGGAAGCAGATGTCCGTTCAGCCGATCCGGGAAGACCAACGCTGCTTATTGTTTTTTAAGAGGCATGGCGCGCTTTGTGCTTTTGTAGTCTTTCGACGACTCACAGGGCTCCGCTGTTTAAGCGCAAGAAACACAGGAGCCTGAACTCATGAAAAACATCAAATCGAAGCGTCATCTGGCACTCATCGCGGGCGGGCTGATGAGTATCGGTGACCCGAGCCGGGCAGAAGAGACATCCGGTTTATTGGGGGGATTAAAGGTCATCAACGAATCAGCCTGGATGAAATCCCTGGGGCTGACCCTGACCGGCTGGATAGACGCGGGTATTACCTACAACGCCAACGATCCGGCGGACAACTACAACGGTCCCGTGATCTTCAACGATCGGGCCGGCGAGTTTCAGCTCAATCAGTTGGTGGTGGATTTGTCCCGAACCGTGAACGTCGAGGGCGGCGATTGGGACGTGGGCGGAAAGCTGACTTTCATGTTCGGTACCGACGCCCGGACCAACACCATCAACGCCTATGGCGACGGTCATTGGGACAACGACTTGATCGGCGACGACACGCGTTTCTACAAAATCGCGCTTCCCAACGCTTATATCGACGTGTTCGCACCGTTCGGCAACGGAATCACGGCACGGCTGGGCCGTTTCTATACCATCATGGGTTATGAAACGGGTCTGTCTCCGGACAACTTCTTTTATTCCCACCCGTATACCTTCCAGTACGGCGAACCCTTTACCCATACCGGGGCCATGTTCACCTACCCGGTCGTCAGCAATCTGTTGGTCACCCTCGGGGCCGTCACCGGAGGACACAATCAGTTCGGCGGATCGCTGGACGGCAATGCGGGCTGGGACGGTTTCGACAAGAATATGGAGAACTGGAATTTTCTGGGCGGCGTTTTCTGGAATACCGACGATAAGGCTACGTCGGTCGGACTCTCGATCATCACCGGGGATGTCAACGCCGATAACGACCTCGACGATTTTCGCCGGGAAACGGGCATCGACAAAAAGGACAATCGCACCTTCTACAGTTTCGTTTTCAAACAGAATTTCACCGATCACGTGCACTATGTCTTCCAGCACGATCACGGTATAGAGCAACAGCATCCTTTGAACAATTTCAAGGACGCTCAGTGGTACGGCATTCAGCAGCAGCTGATCTACGATGTCACCGATACCGTGGGCGTGGGATTGAGGGGCGAGTGGTTCCGCGATGACGACGGCGTGCGGGTTGCACAAATGTGTCCCGGCTGCGCCGTTCTTGCTTCCGGACCCGCCAGCTATTACGGCGTTACCCTTGGCTTGAACTGGAAACCGCTGGACTGGGTCGCTGTTCGCCCTGAGGTCCGATACGACTGGGCTGACGGAATAGACAACTACGACGCGCGCAAGAAAAGCGATCAGCTTTTATTCGCTATCGACGCAGTCATCAAGTTCTGAGGGAGTTCCATTCTCCGCCGCGGATCGAGAGCATTGATCGTAGGGTGGGTTAGCGGAGCGTAACCCACCGATTCAAGGTGGTTCGGCGGGTTACGGCCTCGCGGCCTAACCCACCATCTACAAACAGTGGCGCTGTCGGCAGCATTTTCTACTTAGTGCAGCAAAGTCAGTTCCCACCGGCTGTCGCGATCGTTCTGGCGGATGGTGTAGATGTGGCAATCGTCGCCGAGCACCTTGAAGTAGCGGTACTCCGGCGTGGTCCAGCGGTTGAGGATTTCCACCTTGACTTTGCGGTCGTCGATCAACATCCGCCGCGGTTCTTCGTCGCCGCGATAGCCGGCATAACAGAACACCCTGATTTCGGAAAAAGATTCACGTTTCATGCGCCTTAGAACTGTCCAAAGGGTAACCTTTCTTAGACAGTTCCAGGGCGTTTGTATCGTCAAAGTGACGTGGAGTGGTTCCGGATTCGGTCTAAAACGCCTCGTCCTTGAAATCCATGATGCTCCCGCTGCCGGAAAGAATGGCGGAAAAGAGCCCCGAGGTTCTGGGCAAGATGCGCTCCATGAAGAAGCGGGCTGTATCGAGCTTGGCCTGATAAAAGCCGGTCGTATCGTCCTTGATTTTTTCCTGGGCGATTTCCGCCATGCGCGCCCAGCAATAGGCCATGGTGGTCAAGCCGAACAGATGCAGGTAGTCGTAGGCCGCGGCACCGGCCTCGTTGGGATCGGCGAGACTGCGCTCGGCGATGAAGGCCGTCGCGCGTTGCAGCCGGCCGAACGCTTTGGCCAGCGGTTCGGTGACGAAGGCCAGTTGAGCTTGTCCGGCGCGTTCGTCGAGATAACGCTGGACTGGGTGGAAGAAGCTGCGCAAATACCGTCCGGCGTGCGCGGGTAGCTTGCGTCCGACCAGATCCAGGGCCTGGATGCCGTTGGCGCCCTCGTAGATCTGGGCGATGCGCGCATCGCGCACGAACTGTTCGATGCCGTGTTCGCGGATGTAGCCGTGCCCGCCGTATACCTGCATGGCCAGATTGGCGGTTTCGAACCCGAGATCGGTGAAGAAGGCCTTCACCACGGGCGTCAGCAGGGCGACGAAGTCCTCCGCCTGCTGGCGGATTCCGGGGTCCGGGTGCCGGTTTTCCTTGTCCAATTGAGCGCCGACCCAGGCCGACATCGCCCGCATCCCTTCGGTATAGGCGCGCATGGTCAAGAGCATGCGCCGCACGTCCGGATGGACGATGAGCGGATCGGCCGGCTTTTCGGGATTTTTCGGGCCGGTCACGGCGCGGCCTTGCAAGCGCTCCTTGGCATAGGCCGCGGCATTTTGATAGGCCACTTCGCCGAGCCCCAGCCCCTGCAATCCGACTTCGAGGCGGGCGCTGTTCATCATCACGAACATGGCGCGGAGTCCTTTATGGAGATCTCCGATCAGATAGCCGGTGGCGTCTTCGAGGCTCAGGCTGCACGTGCTCGAGCCCTTGATGCCCATCTTGTGCTCGATGGCCGTGCAGAAGATGCGGTTGCGAGGTCCGAGGCTTCCGTCCGGGTTGACCAGGAACTTCGGCACCAGAAACAGGCTTATGCCCTTGACCCCAGGCGGGGCGTCGGGTGCGCGCGCCAGGACCATCTGGATGATGTTTTCGCTGAGATCCTGCTCGCCGCCCGAAATGAAAATCTTGTTGCCGGTGAGCCGATAAGTGCCGTCGGCTTGCGGAACCGCCTTGGTGCGGAGCAGGCCGAGATCGGTGCCGCATTGCGGCTCGGTCAGGCACATGGTGCCGGTCCAGCGTCCTTCCACCATGTTCGGAAGATAAAGATTCTTGATCTCCTCCGAGGCCGTCTTGAGCAGCAACTGATAGGCGCCGTGGGTCAGCTTGGTGTAGATGGCGAAGGACAGATTGCTGGCCGACATCATTTCCGAGGTCAGCACGTAGACCGTTTCCGGAAGTCCCTGCCCGCCGTATTCGGGGCGGCTGGTCAACCCCGGCCAGCCGCCTTCCCGGTAGCGCTGATACGCGTCCTTGAAGCCGCGCGGAGTGTGCACCTCGCCGTTCTCGAGCCGGCAGCCTTCCTCGTCGCCGCTCCGGTTGAGGGGGAACAGAATGTTTTCGGCCACCTTGGCCATTTCCTCCAGGACCGCATCCACCAGCTCGGGCGGCACGTCCTCCATGCCGGGCATGTCCTCCAAGTGCTGGTCGGCCAGGAACTCGTGGTAGATGAAGCGCATGTCGCGCAAGGGTGCTTTGTAGGTGGCCATGGCTAGTTCCTCAAAGGCTTGCCGGTTTCCAGCATGTGTTCCATGCGGGCGATCGTTTCCTTTCGCTTGACCAGATCCATGAAGGCGCGCCGCTCCAATGCGAGGAGATCGTCCTCGGACAAGGGTTTGCTGATGTCGGTATCGCTTCCAGTGAGTACATCGGCCAAGGCTCCGGCGACAACAGCGTCGTGGGCCGTGGCCTTGCCGAGCCGCCGGTACTGGCCGATGGCCATGTCCAGCGCGGCCTTGCCCGAAGGCCCTGGGAGATAAAAGACCGGCGGCTCGGGCGGCGCGTAGCTTTCGCTCAGCGCCAGCGCCTTTTCCTTGGCGTCGAACAGCAGCCGGTCGCGGTTCATGGTGATGCCGTCGGTGGGGCGCAGGAACAGAAGGTCTTTCGCTTCCTGGGCCGATTTCGACACAGTGGCGACGCTGACGGTTTCGAAGACGCGGGCGACCGGCGCCATCGGGCCTTGGGGAGATTTCTTGTCGGCGAAGGCGCGCAGCAGCATCTCCTTGCAGCCGCCCCAGCCGGGAATCACGCCGACGCCGGCTTCCACCAGCCCCATATACAATTCGGCATGAGCCTGGACGGCATCGCAGTGGAGCAGAATTTCGCATCCGCCGCCGAGGGCCATTCCCGAGGGCGCGCCGACCACGGGGAAGGGCGCGTATTCGAGTGCCTTGAACGCCTCCTGGCCCTGTTTGACCATGCTCTCCACTTCCGGCCACAGCGCGATGTTGACGCCGAAGAGCAGCACCCCGAGATTGGCTCCGGCGGAGAAATTGTCGGCTTCGTTGTAAATCACCAGCGCGCGGTAATCGCTCCGCACGATGTCGACAGCCTTGTGGACCAGCTTGAGCACCAGAGGATCGAAGGTGTTCATCTTGCTCTGGAATTCCAGGCAGACGACGCCGTCGCCCACGTCCCAAAGGCTCGCCGAAGGATTCTTCGTCAGAGGCTTGCTGCGCCGCTTGACGTCGGCCAGCAGCAAGACGCCGGGTGGCCGGTTCACCGCTCGTAGAGTGGGCTTGGTCCCGCCCGTGCCGGTGAATGCAAGCCCGTGCAGCCGCCCGTCGACGACTTGGTAAAGCGGTCCGTCGTGTCGGAGCAGATCTGGCACGGGCTTGCCCATGGCTTCGAGCATCCGGACCAGGTTTTCGTCGCCGATCCGGTCGATCAGTTCGAACGGGCCGTACTGCCAGTTGTAGCCCAGCCGCATGGCACGGTCGACCGATTCCAGATCGTCGGCGACGTGCGGTGCCACCTCGGCGGCGTAAGCCAGGGTCTGGGCCATGACGCTCCGGGCGTATTCGGCGGTCTTGTCGTGGAATTGCAGCAGCCCGGCCAAGCCGCCCGCTTTCATCGCCGCGATGCTGGCGAGTTCCGGTTTGGTGCTGACCCGGTACGTGCCGGTTTGGAGGTCGAGAGCTTCCTTGATCTTTCCGCCTCCAGCCCGGTTCAAGCGATAAAATCCGCCCTTGCCTTTGCGTCCGGTATAGCCTTCCGCGATCATCCGCGTCACCCGTTCCGGCACTTGGCTGATGGCGTGGAACGGATCGTTCGGCGGAAGCGCCCGATCCATGCCGGGAACGATGTGGGGGACGAGATCGAGACCGACCAGGTCGAGCAGGCCGAATATGCCGGTTTTCGGGATGCCGAACGGACGGCTGATGACGGTGTCGGCTTCCTCGACGGTGAGCCCTAGGCGCAAGGCTTCCAGGAGCCCCAGCTGCAGCCAGAAGATGCCGATGCGGTTGGCGATGAAGCCGGGCGTATCGTTGGAATGCACGATGCTCTTGCCGAGCCGCCGGTCGCCGAAGTCGACCAGCGCGGCTAGCGCATCGGGCCGGGTTTCGGGGCCGTAAACGATTTCCAGCAGCCGCATGTAGCGCGGCGGATTGAAGAAGTGAGTGATCAGGAAGTCGCGCCGGAAATTCTCCGGCATGTCCCGCGTGAGCTCGGCGAGTGGGAGGGTGGAGGTGTTGGAGGAAACGACGGAACCGGATTTGCGGACACTGTCCAGGTTGCGGTAGAGCCTGTGCTTGATGTCCGGTTTTTCGATTACCGCCTCGATGATCCAATCGGCCTCGGCGAGTTTTTCGAGATCGTCCTCGATGTTGCCGGGCGTGATCCGCGCGAGATTCTTGCGGTGCATCAACGGGGGCGGATCGGTTTCCTGAAGCTTCTTCAAGGCGTTCTTGGCAACCATGTTCCGATCCGTTGCGCCTTCGGGCACGATGTCCAGCAACAAAACCGGGACGCCGGCGTTGGCGGCCTGGGCCGCGATAGCCGATCCCATGACTCCTGCGCCGATGACAGCCATTTTTTCTATTTTCATCATGTCGGCCTCACTTGACTTGGAGACGGGCCATCCGAGGCCCGCCTTTTCAAAGTTCAAACCGCTTCCAGAATCGTCGCGATGCCTTGTCCGCCGCCTATGCACTGCGTCGCCAGGGCGTAGCGCTTCTTTTCCTTTTTCAGCAGCGACGCCGCTTTTCCGGTGATGCGGGCTCCGCTCGCGCCCAGCGGATGGCCCAGGGCGATGGCGCCACCGTGGAGATTGAGCTTGCTCTCGTCGATGCCGAGTTCACGGATGCACGCCAGCGCCTGGACCGCAAAAGCCTCGTTCAATTCGATGATGTCGATGTCCTCGAGAGCGAGCCCTGCGCGTTGCAGCGCCTTGCGGCTCGCGGCGACCGGACCTATGCCCATGATCTCTGGGGCGCAGCCGGCCACCGCGATGCTCTTGACGCGCGCCAGGGGTTCGAGTCCGTGGCGTTCCGCGTAATCCTCGGAACAGACCAGGACCGCGGCGGCGCCGTCGGTGAGGGGCGACGAGGTTCCGGCCGTGACCACGCCGTTCTCCCGGAAGGCAGGTCTAAGACCGGCCAAGCCCTCCGGAGTGGTCTCGGGACGCGGGCAGCCGTCCTGCGTCACCGTGCCGTCGGGTGTCTCGATGGGGATCAGCTCGTCGTCGAATTGGCCTGCCTCTCCGGCTTCCCGCGTTTTGCGCTGGCTGTCGAAGGCGAAGCGCTCCTGGTCGGCGCGGCTGATGCCGTACCGCTCGACCAGGTTTTCCGCGGTTTCGCCCATGCTCATGTAGGCTTGCGGATATTCCTGGTAAAGCCTGGGGTGAGGCATCGGATTGAAGCCCGTCATCGGCACCCGGCTCATGGATTCGACGCCGGCGCAGATGAACGCCTCGCCGGCATTCAGTTGAATGGCGCCCGCCGCCTGGTGTATGGCCTGCATGGACGAGCCGCAGAACCTGTTAATGGTGGTGCCTGCGACCGACTGCGGGAGACCGGCCAGGAATACCACGAGACGGCCCAAATTGAAGCCTTGCTCGGCTTCCGGAAAGGCGCAGCCGAGGATCAAATCCTCGATGTCTTCGGGTTTGGCGCCGGTTTTGCGCAACAAGGCTTTCACCACTTGCGCGGCCAATTCGTCGGGGCGGATGCCGCTGAGCTGCCCTTTCTTGGCCGGGGTAAACGGCGAGCGGCAGTAGCCGGCGATGACAACGTTTTTCATGGTCTGCCTCCTGACAGGAAACGCCACAAAGGACAGGAGATCGCTCGATCTCCGAAACGGAAACAACAATTAAATACAGAAATGGCGGCGTATCGCCTGTGGCCGCCTAAATCGGCCGTGTCATCCGAAATTCTTCGACGCAGCGGGAATTAAAGGAACGTGCTGCGTGTCGTATTGTTAAGTCAGTTTCCGCAACTCGCGGCGAAGAATCTTGCCTACGGCGCTCTTCGGGAGTTCGTCGCGGAATTCTATATACTTAGGCACCTTGTAGGCCGCCAAGTTCATACGGCAGTAGCGGCGGACGGTGTCCGCATCCAGGCTCTCGTCCTTGCGCACAATGAAAACCTTGACCGTTTCTCCGGTCTTGTCGTCCGGCACGCCTATCGCGGCACACTCCCGAACAGCCGGGTGGGTACTTAAGACGGCCTCGAGTTCATTGGGATAAACGTTGAAGCCCGAGACGAGAATCATGTCCTTCTTGCGGTCCACGATATAGAAGAATCCGTTTTCGTCCATCCGGGCGATGTCCCCGGTACGCAGCCACCCGTCCGGCGTCATGACGTTTTCGGTTTCGTTCGGGCTGTTCCAATAACCCTTCATGACCTGCGGTCCGCGCACGTACAGCTCGCCAGCCGTCCCGACCGGCAGCGGACGTCCGTCGTCGTCCCGAACGCTGCATTCGGTGGATGGCACGGGAAGCCCGATGCTGCCGTTGAATTCCGTCAATCCGGGCGGATTGACGGCAACCACGGGAGAGGTTTCGGTCAAGCCATAACCTTCGGTGATCGGGCAGCCGGTCACTTGCTGCCAGCGGTTCGCCACGACTTCCTCGGTCGGCATGCCGCCGCTGATGACGAACTTGAGCGAGCTGAAATCCAGTTCGTCGAAGCCGGGCGTGTTGAGCAATCCCTTGAAGAGCGTGTTGACGCCGGTTATGACGCTGAAACGCACCTTGCCGAGCATTTTAATGAGACCTTGCAGGTCTCGCGGATTGGTAATGAGATAGTTCAACCCACCCAGTTCGGTGAAGCACAGCAAATCCACGGTCAGGGCAAAGATGTGGTAGAGCGGCAGCGCGGTGATCACGACTTCCTCGCCTTTGACCATCGCTCGTTCCGGGGGAAGTCCGCCGACAATCCACTGGGTGCACTGCTCCACGTTCGCAAGCAGATTGCGGTGCGTCAGCATGGCCCCTTTGGCGATGCCGGTGGTGCCTCCGGTGTATTGGAGAAAGGCGACGTCTTCCAGTTTCAGATCATGCCTTTCGAAAGAAAGCAGGCTGCCTTCCTGCAGGGCCGTATTGAAGGAGACGGCCTCGCTGATGTGGGTGCCGGGGTTTCCCGTTTTGAACAGGCGCACGTACCAGTTGATCAGATAGGAGCGGGGAAACCGCAGCAGGTCGCCGAGTCCGGAAATGATGATCGCCTTGAGCTTTAATCTTGGAAGCGCGGCCGCTACTGCCGGGACGAAATTCTCGAGCATCACCAGGGCTGCTGCCCCCGAGTCTTGGAGTTGATGTTCCAATTCGCGGGCGGAGTAGAGGGGATTCGTGTTGACGACGATCAGCCCGGCGCGCAGCGCGCCCCATAAGGCAACGGGTTGCTGCGAGACATTCGGCAGCATGATGGCGATCCGTTCACCTCGTTCCAGGCCTAGGCGTCGGTTCAGGAAACTGGCGAAATGCCGGCTCAGCTCCTCGAGTTCGGCATAGCAAAGAGTCCGCCCCAAATTGGAAAGTGCCGGCCGTTCCCGATAGCGGGCGGCCATTTCTTCGAAAAAATGCGCCAGCGAAGAGTATTGCGGTTCGCCGATGGTTTCCGGGACGCCCGGCGGATAGCTCTTCAACCAGGGCTTTTCCATGACGTATTGCGACAAGGTGCTTTGAAGGTTTCGCATGGCGCTCTCCGCTGCACAATAAATCACTTGAACGGGTTCGACTCAACCCGCCGGGGCGTCCCTGGTCAAAAAGCGAATCACGATGTCCCTTATACCACCAATATCCTCCGCGAGCATATTGTGGCGATCGGCATGCACGGACCGGAGAATCCTGTTCTTCGAGCTCAGGGCCTTATAGATCATCCGCGCGCTTTCCGGATCGAGAATCGGATCGTGATCGGCCTGTGCCAATAATACCGGACACTGCACGTCCGCGAGACTTTCCTCCAGTTCCTGGATCAAGCGGCGCAGTTCGTAGAGCGTACGCAGAGGCACTTCCCGATAGGCGTATTGCGGATATTCCGGCGTTCTTTCCACGAACGGCCGGCTGTTTCGCCGAGACATCCAGCGAACCAGAATGTTTGGGCTGCGGAGCAGCGGAGCCATGGGACCCGACGCGCTGAACTTGAAGGGCGGCGAAATCGCGGCTATCCCTGCCAAGCGCTCAGGCTGTTCGCTGGCCAGTTGCAGCGCCAACAGACCGCCGATTCCGGTGCCGACGATGTAAATGTGAGACGCATAAGCCTTCATGATCTCGTACCCGCGGCGCAAGGATTCGAGCCAGTCCTCCCAGCGTCGGTCTTTGAGGTCGTAGGGCGAAGTTCCGTGGCCTTTCAAACGGACGCCGAGGGCGTGAAAACCGAGATCGGCCAAGCGTCCGCCGAAGTCGCGCATTTCGGCCGGCGAAGACAAAAGTTCGTGGATCAGAATCACGCCGGCACCATTGCTCGATCGCGCCTTCAGAAAGAAGGGGCGAGGGCTCGCGGCCGCGGTTATCGCAGGAGACGTCAAACTTGGAGCGTGTTTGGCATAGTGTTTCGAATCCCATCGCCATGACCTGACCTCATCGTCGAACTGAAGATTTGCCAGTTCGAGAGCGCTTAGCTTCTTTTCCACCGATAGGGCGCGCTTGACTGCCTCCGTAATGCCGGAAATGGGTTCGATCTCGTTGGCATAAACCGAGATTACGTTTTCGATGCGAATTTCATCGAATTCGTGTTCGTGAAGCAGCTTGGGCAGCAACCGATAACGATCCGGATGAACTTCGATCAGCCCGCTGGCTTTCGCGGTATCGATCAATTCTTGCAGACCGGAATGTTCGCCTTCCAGCAGGTTTCGATATTCCTCGGGGTCTTGCAGGCTGCGGTGAAGATGCACGTGCGGCAATCGCTGGGTGTATTTGATGGCCAAATACAGGCTGCGGAAAAATTCGGCCCGGTCGATCTCGATCCGGTTACGTCTTGCGCGATACAAAATCAGTGTCGAGGCGAGGTGGCTGAGATTCACCGTCACCGCCTGATACATCTCGCGCATATATTTGTTGCGCACGATCTGGGCACGCTGGCGCAGCCGGCCGGCCAGGAGCCGCTCTTTCGTGTTGGCGGGTTTCCGGGTGACGGCGAAGACATCGTCGATTGTCCCGATGCGCGGCGCTACCCATTTTGCCAGCCAGGTTTCCCAGTGGTGCCAGGACTCCGACGCGATAATCGGATGTCCGAACTGGATATCCATATCGGTGTTGCGCAGCAGGATATTCCCCTCGATCAGGATTTCTTCCGCAGCCCGCCGGCTCAGCCCACGGCTCAGCAGTTCGGCGGCGCTGCTCAAAATATGTTCGTTGATGCGTATGGGATAGAAGGTAATGTTCGCCGGAACCACGATGGTGGGTTGGTGCGCGGCGGCCAGCAGGGCTTCGCGGCTCTCCATCCCGAGCGCCTCGGACCATGACGTCAGACTGTCCTGCTGCCCTTGGCGCTCGGCGCGGCGCACGGCCATTTTGAAGATTTCAAGACCCATCGCCAGAACGGCGGCCCCGGTATGGTGTTTGCGCCTATCCATGCTGACTCGGGAGTAAATGCTGTAGCGGCCTCTTTTGTCGAGAACCCGGCGGTCCTTCACCATGCCCCCTTCGGGAAAGATGACGACCTTGCGGCCGAGCAGGATTTGTTCGGCGAGCCAGGGCAGAAGTCTCGGGTAGTTGTTCGGGATGACGCCGACGTCGCGCAGGAATCCCGCCAGGACACTGTCTTCCTCCTCGAAGAATTCCGCCGAGGCCACCGAGCAGCAGTAGACCTTTCTGGCCTCGTACATCAGGTATTGGGGGATGAAGGTCTCGAATCGGGCGAAGTGGTTGAAAAGGAAGATATGGCCGCGATCAATGATGTCCGGGCTGCCGTGCAAGGTGATGCGGACCTTGAGCAGCTTCTTGATCTGCCGGAAAACGCGCACCGACCAGTCATAAGTCGAGGTGTTGATGCCATATTCCGGATCTGCGTTCGGATGGCCTTCCATGTGGCGTTGTTTGAGAAACATACTTTTTCTGTCGGGTAGCGTACTCTCTCTTTTCATTTAGATCCATCTGTGCCGATTGATTGCTCAATCGGCCGTCACCACCGTTTTGGTGGGACGAGTGGTATAGTAGGCCGAAAATTCAGTGCCGTTATCTGGCCTTTTTGTAGTCGCTTTCTCATGACGTGGACGGAAGATCCCGAAATTTCGCCGGATGAGTATCCGGAGCGAATCAGTAAATCCCAGTTGAAGCGCGAAAGCGCAGCCTTGCAGGATCTTGGAGAAGAGTTGATCGGCTTATCCCGCGAACAGCTCGAGCGGCTGGACTTGCCTGTAGAGCTGATGGAAGCGGTGCGGCTCGGACAGTCCATCACCGAGCGCGGCGCCCTCAAGCGGCAGCGCAAGTATATCGGCAAAGTGCTGCGCCATATCGACGCTGAACCCATTCGGGCAGGGCTCGTGGCCCTCAGGAACGAGAGCGCTGAAGCGGTGCACCGGCAGCATGTCATCGAGCGTTGGCGCGATCGCATGATAGCCGAAGGCGATGCCGCGATTAACGAATTCTTGGCAGCCCATCCGGGAGCCGACCGGCAGAAGTTGCGGCAGCTGTCCCGAGACGCGCGCCGGGAGCGCGATGCGGCGGCTGCCCCCAAGTCTGCTCGCTTGCTGTTTCGGTACTTGCGGGAAGTTCTGGAGTGAGGTTGACCCGTGAAGTATCGGATTAGGTCGGTTTTTCTGCCGATCCTTTTCGCAGTCTTTGCCGCCGTATTTCAGGTTGCAAAGGCCGAAGAGAGTATCGATCGGCTGCTGTTTTCGCGGAGGTCGCTAGGGCCGGCGGAGTTGGCGGTCATCGTGAACGAGGCCGACCCGTCGAGCGTCGCCATCGGCAATTACTACCAAAAACGGCGAGGCATACCCGAGGAGAACATGATACGGGTGAGTTTTCCGCCGGGTACCGACAACCTGCCGCGCGCCCAGTTCGAATCCGTCAAGCAGGCGGTGGACAGTCGGACGCCGCCGGGGGTTCAAGCCTATGCGCTCGCATGGATGGCGCCGTTCAGGGTCGATTGCATGTCGATCACCTCCGCTTTCGCGCTAGGTTTCGACCAAGCCTATTGTTCGAGCAAATGCGGCGAAACCAAGCCCAGCGGATACTTTCATTCCGCCAGCCGCGCGCCTTATACCGATCACGGCATTCGGCCCGCGATGATGCTGGCCGGGCGCACGGTCCAGGATGTCCGCAAACTGATCGATCGCGGCATCGCCTCCGACCGGACCTATCCGGCCGGTACCGGTTACTTGCTGAACACCTCCGACAAGCACCGAAGCGTTCGGGCTGTCACGTTCGACAAGACGGTCGATATGCTCGGCGCGGCGATCCGGCTGCATCGGGTTGAAGCGGACTTCATCAGCGGCAAGCAGGATGTGCTGTTCTACTTTACCGGACTGGCGAAGGTGCCGGATCTCGACACCTTGGGTTTCGTGCCCGGGGCGATGGCGGATCACCTGACCTCGTTCGGCGGGAGGCTGACCGAAAATGCCCAGATGAGCAGCGTGCGCTGGCTGGAGGCGGGGGCCACGGCGAGCTACGGCACGGTGACGGAACCCTGCAATATCCTGAGCAAGTTTCCTCATCCGGCCGTGGCTATGTGGCACTATCTGGAAGGCGATACGGTACTCGAAGCCTATTGGAAAAGCGTCGCCCGGCCGGGGGAGGGCGTTTTCATCGGCGAGCCTTTGGCGGCGCCCTTCGCGCCTCAATTGATCCAGCATAAAGGCCTAGTCACCGTCAAGCTGTTTTCCCCGAGGTCGCACATGCTGGCATTACAGGCCGCGACCAGCGCTATCGGACCCTACCGTTCGGCGGTCAAAACCTATGTCCTCATACCCGGCTATAATGAACTGTCCTTCCAATTGCCGGATACCGGCGCATTTTATCGATTGGCCTATCCGGGCGGCGAACAAACCAAGAAATAGTTCAAAAGAATTCGTGCCGGTTTTCTTTCGGCTGCCGAGCAGCGCAGCAAAATAACTGATGAGTCTTTTTTCGTTAGGGTTTTTGGTCATTTCCGTGCTGCTGGTTTCCGGCATCCTGACGGGAGCGGTGCGCGGTTACGCGACCAAACGCTTGCTGGATCTGCCCAATGCCCGCAGTTCCCACCAGGTGCCGACGCCCCGCGGCGGCGGTTTGGCGGTCGTGCTGTCTTTCACGCTCGTCGCGGCCGGTCTCCACTGGCTGGGACAAATCTCATTCGAGCTTTTTATGCTCGTGCTCGGGGCGCTGCCGATAGCCGCCATCGGTTTTTGGGACGATCACGGACACGTACCTGCAAGATGGCGTCTGATCGTGCAGATCGCTTGCGCCGGCTGGGCGCTTTATTGGCTGGGCGGCTTCGAATCGATCCGGTTCGCCGCCGAAATTTACGAATTGGGCTGGCTCGGCCCCGTTCTCGCCGGTTTGCTGGCGGTCTGGCTGTTGAACCTGTTCAACTTCATGGACGGCATAGACGGCATCGCGGGAATCGAGGTTGTTTCGGTGGCGATATCCGCGTATGGGCTTCTGGCCTATCAGTCGCCGCTGTTCCCAGGGGATGCAAATGTTTTATTGTTAGCTTTGGCGGCAGCGGCGGGCGGCTTCTTATGTTGGAACTGGCCTCCCGCGAAAATCTTCATGGGGGATGTTGGGAGCGCGTTCGTCGGGTTCGTTCTGGCCGTTTTCGCGCTGCGTACCTCCGTCGAAGGTACGCTGTCCCTGGCGGTCTGGCTGATTCTGTTCGGCGTGTTTTTCGTGGATGCGAGCGTGACGCTGGTGAGGCGTATGCTCAGCGGGCAGCGCTGGTACGAGGCGCACCGCAGCCATGCGTACCAGCGTGCGGCGCGGCGCTGGGCCAGTCACAAGCGGATCAGCCTGTCGGTCTTGGCCATCAATCTGTGTTGGTTATTGCCTTGGGCCTTCGCGGCGGTGCGCTGGCCGCAGCTGGAGCCGGTCTTTCTGGCGTGCGCCTATGCGCCTTTGATAGGCTTGGCGCTATGGTTGGAGGCAGGAAAACAGGGGGGGTAAGCGATGCAGGACATGCTTTCGAAAATGCGCTCGGGAACGATCATATTCATTCATGATTTGATCATGGTGGCGCTCGCCTGGCTCGGCGCTTATTGGCTGCGGTTCAATTTGTCGTTGCCGCCCGAACTCGAAACGCGGACTTCGCTGCACTGGCTGCCCCTGGTCCTCGTCGTCCAAGCCGTGTTTTTCCGCCGCTTGGGACTGTATCGCGGCATCTGGCGGTTCGCGTCCATTCCCGACCTGGTCCGTATCGCCAAGGCGTCTTGCCTCGGGATTGCCACGATCGCCATCATCCTGTTTTCCGTCAATCGGCTGGAAGGCGTGCCCCGTTCCGTCATTCCGCTCTATGCGGTGCTGCTGCTATTTCTGTTGTCCACGCCGCGGCTGATCTACCGCATCTGGAAAGATCGCGGCGCGCCGATGTCGGCCGGGCGGCGCGCGCTGATCGTCGGTGCGGGCAAGGCCGGCGAAATGCTGGTGAGGGACCTGCTTCGCGCCGCCGGGACCGAGTTCGCCCCGATCGCGTTCGTGGATGACGATCCGAAGAAGAAAGGAAGCGAGATTCACGGCGTGAGAGTGAGGGGACGTTGCGAACAGATTCCGCGGCTCGTCGAGAAATTGGAGATCGAGACGATTCTGATCGCGGTGCCATCCGCCACGGACAAGGAGATGCGGCGTCTCGTCGAAATTTGCGAAGGAACCGGCGTCCCATTTCTGACCTTGCCGTCGATGCAGGAAATGCTGTCGGGCCAAATGTCGGGGCACCTGCGCGAAGTCTCCATCGAGGATTTGCTCGGACGCGCGCCGATCAAGCTCGACCGGCAGGGCATTCAGGCCCATCTCGGCGGAAAGCGGGTTCTGGTTACCGGCGGAGGCGGCTCGATCGGCTCGGAGCTCTGCAAGCAAATCGCACAATTTTCCGTTGCCGAGCTGATCGTTTTCGAGCGCTGCGAATTCAATCTGTACCAGATCGAACGGGCGTTGAGGCGCAGCTTCCCCGGATTGCGCCTGTCCGCGATACTCGGCGATGTCACCGACAAGCTCGCCGTCGAGCAGGTGATTTCGCAATATCGGCCGGAAGTCATCTTCCATGCGGCGGCGTACAAGCACGTCCCGTTGCTGGAATATCAGGTCCGCCAGGCAGTTCAGAATAATGTTCTGGGTACTTATACGGTGGCGGAAGCGGCGATCGCGGGCGGTGTCGACGAATTCGTGCTGATCTCCACCGACAAGGCCGTAGCCCCCGAAAACGTCATGGGAGCGACCAAGCGCGCGGCGGAAGTCTTGGTGCAGAGCATGAACGGCGTCGCCGGGACTCGTTTCATCAACGTCCGTTTCGGGAACGTGCTGGATTCCGCGGGCAGCGTGGTGCCTCTGTTCCGCGAGCAAATCAGGGCCGGCGGACCAGTCACCGTGACTCATCCCGATGTCACCCGCTATTTCATGACGATACCCGAGGCCTGCCAATTGATCATGCAGGCCGCGACCATCGGAAAAGGCGGAGAAGTCTTCGTGCTGGACATGGGCGACCCGGTCAAGATCAGCTACCTGGCCGAACAGATGATCCGCTTGAGCGGCAAACGCCCCGGACAGGATATCCGGATCGAATATGTCGGACTCCGGCCCGGCGAAAAAATCAGCGAGGAATTGTTCAACGACCACGAGGGACCCACGCCGACCGAGCACAGCAAGCTCTTGCTGGCCCATCCCCTGACCGTCGACTATCGGATGGCCAAGAAAGCCGTGATCGAACTGGCCGAGGCTTGCCGGTCTTTCGACGAGGCCGCGATCCTGCACAAGCTCAAGTGGCTGGTTCCCGAATACGTCCAGCGTACCGCCGCCGAGTATGGAGAAGACGATCGGTCCGCCATTCAGCGATCGCTTGTTTTATAATGTGTTGTCGGGTACCATACCCGCTTTTTCGAACAACGCCAGAGTTTGGAGCGTGCAGTAATGAAGACCTTTAGCGCAAAACCGGCCGAAGTAAAACGCGACTGGTACGTCATCGACGCGGAAGGAAAGACGCTGGGGCGCCTTTCGACGGAGATCGCGCGTCGTCTGCGCGGCAAACACAAAGCGGAATACACGCCTCATGTCGACACCGGCGACTACATCATCGTCGTCAACGCGGAAAAAGTGCGTGTTACCGGCAATAAAGAGCAAGACAAGATCTATTACAAGCACACCGGTTACATCGGCAACATGAAGTCCGTGGCCCTGGGCAAGCTGCGCGGAACCCATCCGGAGCGCATCATCCAGACCGCCGTAAAAGGCATGTTGCCCCGCAATCCTTTGGGCCGCGCCATGTTCAGCAAGCTGAAAGTCTATGCAGGGCCCACGCACAATCACCAGGCTCAACAGCCCAAATTGTTGGAAATCTAATTTAAGAAGCTGAATCAACCATGGCACAAGCGCAGTATTACGGAACAGGTCGCCGCAAAAGCGCGGTCGCACGCGTCTACGCAAAATCCGGAACCGGTCGTATTGTCGTTAACGACAAACAGCTGGAAGAGTACTTCGGCAGAAAAACCGACCAGATGGTCGTGCGCCAGCCGCTCGAACTCGTCGCTCTGATGGAAAAGATCGACGTATTCGTCAAGGTTGCAGGCGGCGGTCCCACCGGCCAGGCCGGAGCCATCCGCCATGGCTTGACCCGTGCGCTCATGAGCTTCGACGAAACCCTGCGCCAGCCGCTGCGCAGAGCCGGCTACGTCACCCGCGACGCGCGCGAAGTCGAACGTAAGAAAGTCGGCCTGCACAAAGCAAGACGCCGTCCGCAATACTCCAAGCGTTAATGCAAGGCGCGCCGGTTTCCCCGGCGTGCTTTACTTACTGGGGGATCGTCTAGCGGTAGGACTACGGACTCTGACTCCGTCAACCCTGGTTCGAATCCAGGTCCCCCAGCCAACAATTCAAAGGGCCACACTTCGGTATGGCCCTTTTTTGTTGCCTGACGCCAACAGAGCTTTGAATGGGTGCTCAGAGCGGCTGTCGGATCGGTTTACGGCTCGTGGGAGCGGGCTTTAGAGCATTTTCTGATTCGGTGTAAGGGAGCCCCATATGTAGGTCGGCAATCCCTTGCCGACGTACCGGCTCGGCAAAGGGCTTTGTCGGAAGGGTCGCGACTAAAGCGACCGTTTGCGATTGGAAGGGCAGCTCTGGCGCTCCCAGAGATGCCGTTTGCGATTGGGAAGGGATTGCCGACCTACGTTCTTCCCGCCCGAACACGAATCCGTACACCGGGATGAAAAACGCTCTAGCGGGCGCTCCGCGTCCCAATCCTCTCCCGGAGGATTGGTGCCGATTTGCACGGCAGCGCCGCCCGCAGGGATGGCGCGCCATGAGCCCATCGATCGCGAACGATGCCTGTCCTGAGCCCCGTCGAAGGACGCTTCCCAATGGTCAGCACATCCTATGGACTAGATGAGACCGAAAGACCGCTTCATTGAAGTGCTCCGCCTTTCCGACTTCTCATATCGGGACCTGGAGCTACGAACCGGAATCGATCGGTATAGATGGCAGAATTTGATCAACAAGGAAGGGCAAAAGCTGACGGAAGAACACTTCGAGGCCATAGAAAAAGTGTGGCCGGAATATAATATATAGTTGGATTGCGTACGGCGAAACATGCCCGGAGCGCAGCCAAATCAGCCCTGAGATCGAGGAGACCAGGAAAAAACTAAACGAGGCTGGATAATCGCCGGAAGAGCGCTGACAAGAGGGATGAGGTTGGCCAGTCAGGGCTAAATTTTTTCTCAAAAATCGTGTAAGCCTAGGCTGACAAAAAAAATCAGCCTTTTTTGACACTAGGTCGCATGGCTACTGCGACTTTAAATCATGTTGTCCGTTTTTTTCGTAAGCTTACGTCTTAAACCATGCCAACAATAACTGCTGAGGATCTGCGTGAAATCGTTCGCGACTTGATTGCGCCAACTATCGAAATTCATCGTGCCTCACGAGCTATAAGTCCACACGACGAATATTCGATCCCGAACGAAAAAGAGCCTACTGATGACGAAGTTACAGATTTCGTTCTCTCCAACCCACTAATCGATTCCGAAACAGCTAACTGCCTAACTGATCCAGGTTTTCTTGGTTTTTTTGCCAATAGAGCCGAAGTAACTGACGGTTGGATCTCCGAGTTTCGGGAACAAGTTAATGCGTGGGCTCAAACTCGCGAATGGTATGCTGCGGACTTGGTTTGGTATCACGACGTCGAGTCGTTCAATGGTTTAAAACCAGATGAAGAAATATGGACATCCAAGAACAGTCAGGCACCCTGTGCTACTTACTTGGCGTATTCACCCAGTCACCTTATTCTCGCTGAAAAGCTATTGAGAGAGGGCAGATTACTATCGGAGCTAAGCTGGCGAGACTTCGAGAAACTGATAGCGGAATTGCTCGCCGATCACGGCTGGAAGGTTACGCTAATGCAAGGATCAAAAGATGGCGGAATCGACGTCCTTGCGGAGAAAGAAGATTATCTTTTAGGACATCTAAAAGCAGTTTGGCAGGCGAAAAAATACTCAGAAAAGAAAAAAGTCCAGTTGTCTCACCTTCGTGAGTTATCTGCAGTAGTAGATATTACACGCGCTACTAAGGGAATCATCGTTACAACAAGTACATTGACGAAAGGAGCTATCGAATGGATTCGAAAAGACACGTATCGTCTTTCCTCTAAAGATGGAAACGACATCAAACGCTGGATCAGGAGAACTTTCCGTGGCCATTACAAGCCAAAGTAGACAAGGTACCCAAAAGCATCTTTCTCCGTTACGAGTACCCGACTCCAGCATGACCGATAGAGTCTCCCCGGAAAAAAGAAGCGAAATCATGAGCCGTGTTCATGCAAAGAACACCGCTCCCGAAATTACGGTCCGAAAACTCGTTTTTGCACTTGGCTATCGCTACCGCCTGCACTCAAAAACTCTTCCGGGACACCCAGACTTGGTCTTCCCAAGTAGAAGAAAGGTGATTTTCGTACATGGGTGTTTCTGGCACTTCCACGGATGTAAAAAAGGACAACCACCTAAATCAAATCTCGACTATTGGCTACCTAAGTTTGAAGAAAACCGAAAACGAGATTCAAAAGCTCTAAGCGACTTAACTGCTCTAGGCTGGAGTTATCTAGTCATATGGCAATGTCAGCTCAAAAATACAGAATTCCTGAAAAACGAAATCAGGACTTTTCTCCAATCGTAAGTCAGAGCTCCGCCTCGGTAAACGTCGGAAAATACCTATAAACGCGACGATATTTTTCGATATCGCTTTCAGGAATAGGAGTGATCCTGTACAGCTCCTTATCTAGCGGCAAAGGAGCATCTAAAAAGCGAATTTCACGAAAAGTAAGATTCGGAATATCAATTCTATATCCTTCTGAATTCGGCCGATAATATTCGAGCTGATCAAATCCGCATTTATTAAATATCGCCGACTGAGCCTCGTCTAATAGAATGCCCCCAAAAGTGGCCATCTTAGCTCCATCTTGATATTGAAAATTAAATAACTGTTGATATTTGTAGTAGCTACCTCGCGGGCGTCCCCCGTTGCGACTGTTCAATACCTCATCAATCTGATTATTAATGATCTTTCTAAATGTCTCACCGGCCTTCCAACCTGCCAAATCAGAATTAGCTATTTCTCGCGGAACCTTTTCCTTACCAACGGCCGTTTTGAGCTTTTCAACAGGTCCTTTTTCACAGTCACCATCTCCTTCGTCACCACCTCCCGAGAATACTTGTATATTCAAACTAACGAGAAAAACACTTCCAACTTGAGCTTTAGCAAAAATTAATGATATATCCTCTAAAACATCAGAGGTTAATGTTCCATCATAATCAAGCCATACGATCGACCTAATATCCCAGTTTAAGGTAGGGAGAACGCTAGTTGAGTTCCCGAATAAGACTTTTATATGTTCAAACGGCTTATTAAAGTCAAATCGTCTTTTCAAAAGCTCCTGATCATATTTCTCAATGCTGATCATTTCGCTGATACCAAGAGCTCTGTGAAACAAGGAAAAATCCGTAAAATATATAGATCCGAATCCAATGTATTGATAAGAGTCGATGCGACCAAACTCTGAAAGCCTTCGAAAAGCCTCGCAAAGCATCTTGCGCTCTACAGATTTTGCCGGCCTCAATCGATAATCTATTTTCTTAAAACTAGGGCTCATTAAAACTAACCCCCCTCCATATTCAAATAGTAATCGAATGTTTTTTCGCCGAGCTCCTTATTATTTTTTGCGTTGATCAATCTTTTCGCTTCCTCAACTAACTCTATTGGTTTAGTATAAGAAATTCGGCTCTCTTTTGGCTTCGGCGCTGCCTGGCTTGTTATCGAGGGATATGCAAATACATTTAATGGTTGAATTTCTGAAAATCGAATAGGTTTTGCTCGATCTATATTTTCTTTTAGAAATGTACTGTCCGTATCGAGTTCTGCGTCTAACGCATTAAGAAAATCTATTACTTGACGCATGCCTGATATCATATCTAGCCTTACGGCTTGATATAAAGGCGATTCGCTGTCTATACCATTTTTTGAAGTATTCCAAGGTAGAAGTCCGGCATTATCGCTATCAAAAAAAACAAAGCCAAAAAATCTAGCATATTGCGGGTGAGCCTTTGGTACATCTGCTTCAGCTTCCTTGTATCCCCAACCCGTGAGCGGTGTTTTGTCTGCTTTAATCACGAGGCGTCCGTTGCAGAATATATACCAGCCGGATTCCTTGTAATCGCTTTTCCCTATGCCGGAATAGATCCTAACGGATATCAAATCTTCATCCGTATACTGAATGGTTCTTTCTAAGAGAAATGGCTTAAGTAAATCAGATTGGAGCAGCATCGGCTGAGTATATTTCAGGTTATGTTCATTAACCGATATCTCTAACCCAGCGCTTATGCTTTCCTGATGAGCCGCTTCAATGGCTTCTATAAGCCTATTTTCAAAATTTTTTAACGTAAACTCGCGCGCAATGCTTTCGTAGAGGTTAGAGACCCGAATTATCGTTAAACAATTTTCGGGAGGGTTATTTACACTTTCATCAACTTCTTTAAATTCGAACTCCCACTTTTCCTTACCTTGATCGTCTAGGTTCTTTTCACTCTTCCATTCCTCTACATCCACTTGGAGAAGAAAAAACGAATTAGCCGATTTAGACTCTATTTCAAAGTCTCGCCCCATTTTAAACAGGGCCCTTTTCATACCAACGCCGAATTGCCCAACAGAATGCTTTGTGGGCTGCATATCTTTAGGCCTTCCGAACCTAAACGCATAATTGATAGCAGTTTCTACGTCAATTCCTCCGCAATTGTCTGCTATCACGAAGTTTTGGTTATTTACTTCGATAGATACGTGAAGACCGTGGAAATCGCCGTTAGGTCTCAACCTCCGTGCTCCATCTACAGAATTGTCCACTAGGTCGCAAATAGCATCGGTAAGCTTGATATCCCTGACAAGAATAGAGATAAAGAAATCCTTTGTAGGGGATGCATCGATTGTTCGGTGTTCCTTTTTATTAGGCATGTTGTTGGCTCCAAGTACAGCAACCTGAGTTTTTTTCCGCCATAAGTATAGAACGACTGCTAACGATCTAGATTACAGTCACTTTTTTCGAGACTAGGAAGGTCGCGACAACGAAATGGTCAAAATAAAAATGATCAAGTGATCGCGCGAAAAAAAGTACTTAGAAGAGACTCCGAGACGACTGGACTAACACTGTTCCCTACCTGGCGAAAGCTATGCCACTTGGTCGGATGGAAGACGAACCAGTCGGGAAAACCTTGCAATCTGGCAGCTTCTCTGGGTGTGATTACGCGCGGGCGATTGTGATGGATGGGGCGAAGGGCTTGATAGCTTCCCCGATCGGGACCCGTTCCCGCCCGAATCGTCGGGCAGTACTTTTTCGGGTGCAGTCTCATGGCTCTGGAGACCTTATCCGTCTCTCCCCATGCTAGGCGAGAAAAGCGCTCTTCGACCTCTTTGGTGTGCTTGGTGCCTAAACAGGCCGACACTTCTCCTTTTTCGGCGTAACGCTCGATTGATCGGTCGTCTCCTACGCCCGCCGGAATTTTTCCTCGGACGCGGTCTCCGAAAAAACCGGAAGGAATTTTCCCGACCGGACGCCAACCGCTTTCTTCGTTCGACCAGGAAGGATCTATATCTTCAGGCAATCCTTCTAGCCCGTCTCCAACGCAGGTTGCAGGAATGTCCGGGGACGGATCGAACGAGCGCGAATCGAGATCGCGAACATACTTCGGATCGTAACCGACGAAGAATATTCTTTTTCGTGCGGTCGGAGCGCCGTAAGACTCGGCCTTAACCTCGATCGGTGGAAGGAGAACGTAGTTATCCCGGATAAGAGAGAACGCTCTTTCTCTGATATCGTCGTAGATCGAATGTTCTATTCCCGGTACGTTTTCGGCTAAGAAGAACTTCGGTCGGGTCTCGCTCACGAGCCGAAAGAAATGTCCGAACAATTCGTTTCTCGCGTCTCCGACATCTCTCTTTCCGATGAAGCTGAACCCCTGACAGGGCGGACCGCCGATTAAGCCGTCCAAACCTCCGGGTTTTACGCCGGCCTCTTTCAGCAGAGCTTCTCCGGACAGTTCGGCCACGCTTAAAGGTATGTGAGCCGACGCCGGGAAGTTCTTGGCGTGAGTCTCCAACGCAATCTGATCGGTATCGACAGCGCCGGCCAACTCGAAACCGGCTCTTGCAGCCCCGAGACTAAGTCCACCTACACCAGAAAAAAGATCGATTACTACAGGCATTCCGCAGTTCAAAATATAACAGTCTAGACTGAAGCCGATCATACGAAAACGGCTTCGACTTGTCGATCGATAAATCGAGACGTTCTTCGCAGAAATGAAAGATGCCAGGCTTTCGTCGTTCGACTGATACACGGCGACCACAACCGCTGGAGGCCTTGATGCACGCCACCGAACTTTCCGATGTCATCCACCATTATCAGGCGATTTGCAACGCCGTTCCGCTCTACCCGATCCATTCTGAGGCTGAATACGACCGAGCGGTGTCGATCCTGAACGAGCTTTTAGACGCAGGCGGCGCCGATGAGAACAACCCGCTTGCTCGCCTGGTGGAGATGCTTGGGCTTTTCATCCATGAGTATGAAAAGGTCCACTATCCCTTGGAGGAATCGACACATTAGCGCTTCTGTCCAATAGGACGTCTAAAAAGGTGTCAGGCTTTCGTTGTTTGATAACGTAAATGATAGCGAGGAATCCGGCATGGTTGAGATCCATGAATATTTCATTACCGACGCCGATGGAAAGCGTAAGGCCGTGGTCATCAACATCGAGGAGTATCAAACGATTCTGGAAGAGCTTGAGGAGCTGGAGGCGATCCGAGCACGCAAACAGGGTCAGTTCTCACATTCCAACACTCCCCCGAGTGCCCCGAAAAGCAGCCGCCAACCTTTTCGCAAGCACGGTGCCAGCTTCGCTCACGCGGAAACGGCTTTACGCGATCCGAACGCCTTAACCATCGAAGATCCGGACGCGGAAGGCGAACAGCGCTTGGTAACGCTGGGCATGGATGCATTGGGACGAATCCTGGTCGTTGTACATGCGCCGCGTGGGGATCGGACGCGCCTTATTTCGGCCCGAAAGGCCAGCCCAAAAGAGTGTGAAGCTTATGCGTGACGAATACGATTTCAGCAAAGGCCGACGAGGCCCGGTAATTCCCTCGCCAGGGAAAACCCGAATCACCATTTTCCTGGACGACGACATCATTGAAGCGTTCCGCATGAAGGCAGAAGCGGAAGGGAAAGGTTATCAAACGCTGATTAACGAAGCGCTACGCGCAGCCATTCAGCCGGAGAATGCGCCGATCACCCAAAAAACCCTACGGCGGATTATCCGAGAGGAACTGCATACGGCCTGATTACCCGATGTTTGAGAAGGTGTCAGGCTTTGATGGCGACGAAACCTTGGCTCGACATACCGAATAACGCCGGCGACAAGGTTTCGCGATCCGCGACCAGAACACTCAAAATTCCCGGCCGCCCTTTGAAGGATTGCAAAAAGCAGGAACACGCATTGACCAAGAGGTTATGAACTGCTACGAAGGTCTTTACGAAGCCGTTCGGTAACGGCCAGCTACCTTCCGACCCATTGAATGAGTAACACCATGATTACCATCGAGCTTTCACCCGAACTCGAGAACCAACTCGACACCGTTGCCAAAGAGCACGGAAAAAGCAAGGAAGAATGGACCCGAGAAGTAATTCTCGAATACCTGCAAGACTTGCACGATCTTAAGGAGGCCGAACAAGTCATGACGGACATCAAGGAAGGGCGGGAGAAAACAACATCCCTCGAAGAAGTCATGAAAGAACATGGCCTGGAATGTTGAGATACCGGACAAGGTAAAGAAGCAGCTGAAGGAACTGGATGCGCCGATCAAGAAACGAATACTGAAGTTTCTGGATGAACGGATAAGAACAGCCGCAAATCCTAGAGCACTAGGCGAAGCCTTGCACGGCTCGGAACTTGGAAATTTCTGGAAATACCGCATAGGCGATTACCGCCTTATCTGCCATATCGAAGACCAAACCGTCACGGTGACGGTCATCAAAATCGGACATCGACGAGACATTTACCGATAGCAGCAACTACGGCAGTGGCATGAATAAAGGTGTCAGTGAATAAAGGTGTCAGGCTTTCGTTATTTGATGACGTAAATAATTGCGAGGAATCCGGCATGGTTGAGATCCATGAAAATTTCAGTACCGATGCCGATGGAAGGCGTAAGGCCGTGGTCATCAACATCGAGGAGTATCAAACGATTCCGGAATCGCTTGAGGAGCCGGAGGCGATCCGAGCACACAAATAGCGTCAGTTCTCACATTCCAACACTCCCCCTGGCGCCCCGAAAAGCAGCCGCCAACCTTTTCGCAAGCATGGAGTCAGTCTTGATCACGCGAAAACGGACTTACGCGGTTCATGATCTGAACGGCGAACGTGGGCGGGCCCTTCGGAATTTCGATGCCGACTCGTTCCGCTTCTTTCCTAATCGCGCCGTAGCCGCTCTGTCCACGCTTCACATCATCGAATGGGCACTCATGACGCCCTGCGCGTCCTCGATACTCCAATTCCGAACGCCTATCCCAGTAGGCTCAAGAAACCCTTCGGCAGGCCTGTCCTGAGCCCTTCGACTTAGCTCAGGACAGGCCGGTCGAAGGGCTCAGGGCGAACGGCCTACTGGGATAGGCTCTTAACTGACTAGTGAAACTCCGTCGTCCGGCTTGCGGACTCGGCTGGAGCGAGTGCAATGCTTGCTACCGCGCAGGCCGGCGGACGACGACAAGCTCCACTTCCTACATTCGGCGGGGGTCAAGTGCGTTAAGGCTTGGTTAATGTCGGGAGGAGTAGAAAGGAGGCGCGGAACGAATTGCATGATCGGCCGTAGAGAAACACGGCGTATCTGGATCAGGCAACTCCGCTTGTCTTTGTAATGGGTTAGGGGAGTTTCGATACAGATGAACGCATCAGCAAAAAAATTTTGGCGGATAGCAATGTTGCTAACATTGATGATGGCACTGGACGGGTGCTATAGAGTGGTACACCCCCATCACCACGGCCATGCGTATGGCCACGGCCACAGACACCACTACCATGGCGATGGCGGGTATCACAAGGGCAAACACGGGCACGGACACCGCCATCACCACCATGATTAACGGGCTTTACGTATTCCCTGGCTACGTGATCTATGGATGCTATGGGTTTTTCACACTGCCGACGCATACGCCGACCGCCAAGGCACGTGTCTTGGCGGTTGATCACGGGGTCAGGTCTCGCATTCCGACGTAAAAACGAGCCCGGTAGGGCGGGCGTGAACCATCGCCGCTAAAGCTGTCAGGCTTTGGGGATTCGACTGATGTCCCATGGCTGGCATGTTGGTTTCCTCCCCTCGGCCATCAGCTGTCTTTAAAATCAAAGCAAGGTGGTCACCGCATCGCACTCGCCGGTCGTCAGCTCGAAATCGAAGATCGCAAGATCCTCTCGCATGTGGGCTTCCGAGGCGGTGCCGGTCAGGGGAACGATGTCGATCTGGGTCAGATAGCGGAAGAAGATTTGCGAGGGCGTACGCTGGTACTTTGCGGCCAAGGTCTGCAAGGCGGGGTGTGCGATGACCTGGGGATTGGCGGTGAGCGTCCAGAAGCTCTGATAGACGATTTGGTGTTGCCGGCAGAAGGCGCGAATCTCGCGGTCGTAACGGGTCTCGGCATAGAAGCGGTTCTGGATCAGCGCCGGCTTGATGGCCGCCTGCCGATACAACCGCTCGAGCTGTTCGAGCGCATAGCAGTTGCTGATTCCCAATTGCTTCACGGCGCCAGCCTCGAAGATCGCTTCCATCGCCCGCCATACTTCCATCGTGTCTCGCTCGTTCGCTAGAGGGGAATGCAGTACCAGCCCATCGAGATACGGGCTCTGAAGATTTCTCAGTGAGCTCTCGCACGATTGGGCGACTTGCTCGGCCAAGCTCGCCTTCGGATCGTACGGTATTCGGGTGGGATCCTGCCCATTCACGGGCGTGAATTTGGTCTGGAGATAGAGTTCGGCACGGGTCAGCCCCGCCTTCAAACACGCCGCGACGCCGGCACCGACGCCCGGCTCGTCGTAATGCTTCGGCTGGGCGGCGGTATCGATGCCGCGAAATCCCAAGGTGATGGCCTGCTGCACCAGAGCCGCCGTGCGGTCCTTCTTCCATGCCGTCCCGTACAGAATCTTGGGTATCCGCACCCCGTAGGCGGATCTCACGAAGTCGGTGTCTTTCATCGATGGTCTCCGAGCGAGAGGACGTTAACTTTAATTGTTCGACTAAGTACATTCAGGGAAGTCTTGCGGCATAGGCAACCTGCAGGACAACCCCGCCAATCAAGCCAAACAGTCGAGATTCCGCAAGTATTTGCGGAATGTACTTAGAGCATTTTCATCTCGCTCGTACGGCAAAACAGGCCTGGCAGGAGTCGTTGGCGCCTTCGGCGACGGTAAATTGATTCAAGCATTCGTAGGTCGGCAATCCTTTGCCGACGAACCCGTTGGCCCAACTGCACCGTCGGGAAAGGATTCCCGACCTACTCGCGAGTGCCCGTACAGTAGGTATGAAAATGCTCTAATGCCGCATGACTAATGCATTTGTTTCAGAGCGTCGGCGACAATCGTACAAGAACCGAACTCTATAGGACTAATTACGGAGACGCGTCCGGCGACGGACAGATCGGCCGGTATGCGGGTAAACCGGCAGTGGGTCCAGGGGGAATGCAAACCGCATGTTTTCGGCTTCGCCAAACTCGAAAGTACGCTATCCGGCATTGAAGTTGACGCCCCTTCGAAATTTCGGAACAAACTGAAATGTAGTCACCTCGGTGGCGTGAGCGACTGCTTTCGGGCAATGTTGAAGCCGAAAGGTAAGATATGGCGAACGGGGCGAAGTGTGCAGCATATCGGCAGGCATCGATTCGGGGCGGCGTCCCTGTTCGCACCAGGTCATAAGTACGATTTCGGCCGTCGAGGACACCTCAGGATAAGCCTTACGATGTCTCATTTTTGCCACGCGTATACCTTCGATCCAACTTACGGCTACACCCTGGATAGGCTCCTGCAAGTCGGAGCTCCGGTCATACCGGATGATTTCGCGGCTTTTTGGGAGGCCCGCTACCGGCGAACCTTGACGGTATCCCCCCAACCGCGTCTGAGCCGATGGCCCGAAGGTCGGGAGGGCTTCTCCGTGTACGACCTCGAATACCGTTCCACGGACGATTTCATCATCGGCGGCTGGTTGCTTCTGCCGCAAGACCGGCCGGTGCGGCGCGGCATGGTGGTGGGGCACGGCTATGGCGGCCGGGATGCGCCGGATTTTGACCTTCCCGTCGCGGATACCGCCTATCTGTTTCCCTGTTTTCGTGGCCTTTCCCGAAGCCGCCGGCCGCCGATTTCCGAGGAGCCGTACTGGCACGTCCTGCACGACATCGACAAGCGCGACCGTTACATTCTCGGCGGTTGCGTGGAGGACTTGTGGCTCGCGGTGTCGGCTCTGCTCGAGCTGTACCCCGAGACGGTCGGTCATATCGGCTATATGGGCATCAGCTTCGGCGGCGGCATCGGCGCCTTGGCGTTGCCCTGGGACGCCCGCATCCGGAGGGCGCACCTGAACATGCCCACCTTCGGCCATCATCCCCTGCGTCTCGAACTCCCGACCGTAGGCAGCGGGCGCGCGATCAGGGATTACCAGCAGAAGCACGGTAACGTTCTGGACACATTGCGTTATTACGATGCCGCGAGTGCGGCGGCGTATACCGGGATCCCCGTTCAGGTGGCGGCCGCCCTGTTCGATCCGGTGGTGGCACCGCCCGGACAGTTCGCGGTCCATAACGCCCTAGCAGGGCCGAAGAGCCTTTATGTCCTGGAAGCGGGGCATGTCGATTATCCGGCCAGGGCGCGGCAGGACGCGGAACTGCGGGACATCCTCGCGGATTTTTTCGAAGCGCTGTAGTTGCATGAAGCCCGAATCCTTCGATCGCTGCTTACGACACTTGGTAATTCAGCATGAACCGTGAATATCATCGTTGGTATAGCCCGCGGCTGAATCGCGACATGGAACTGCTGGTGTTCGGCCATGCCGGAGCGAAAGTGTTGGTGTTTCCGACGCGCGACGGGCGATTTTACGAATACGAGGACTTGCGTATCGTGCAAGCACTGGCCCACAAGATCGAGGCGGGACAATTGCAACTCTATTGCGTCGACGGCTTGGCGCACGAGACGTTTTATTGTGGCTGGCGGCACCCGGCGGATCGAATCCGACACTATATCGAGTTTGAGGACTATATCCTCAATGAAGTCTTGCCGTTCATGGCCGCGAAAAACCCGCATCCTTGTGTCATTGCTCATGGCTGTAGCCTGGGCGCCTTCTATGCCGCCAACATCGCGTTTCGTCACCCGCACCTGTTTCGGAAGCTCAGCGCATTTTCCGGGCGCTACGATCTGACCCTGAGTGTCGAGCATTTCGGCAATCTGTACGACGGCTATTACGACGACAACATCTATTACAATACCCCCTGCCATTTCCTGCCCAATCTCGGGCAATGCGACCAACTGAACGCCTTGCGCGCCATGGACATCATCCTCGTCGTCGGTCGGGAGGATCCCTTTCTCGAAAACAACCGTTATCTGAGCCGCATGCTCTGGGAAAAAGGCGTGTGGAACCACCTCAGCGAGTGGGACGGCCGCGCCCATCAAGCCCACTACTGGCGCAAGATGGCGCCGCTATATGTGTGATTTGGATGTCCGTTTTCAGACTAAAGTACCTGTGCGGAAATGTCGCATGAGGCATGTACGACAGGCCGAAAAGTTTTTGCTATCGTCGAAATCGCCTTGTTCCATAAGCCATCGCTTTCGTCGCAGCAACCCATACAGGTATCACTATGGCCAAGAAAACATCCTCCGATTCAAATGACACTGGAGAAAAAATCCTTCGGGAAACCATCGTACAGATGACTTCCGAAACGCACCAAGAAACCGTGATGGAAGCAACCGCCCTGGAAACGCCGGCACAAGCAGCCGTTCAAGGTTTAAGGGAAGGTGCGGGCGATGCGCGCGAAGCCGTTTCCGGAGGCGTGTCGGCCGTAAGTCAGACCTTGTCCGAGGTTGTTTATAAAGGCTTTTATTATCTATCGTACGGGGTCGTTTACAGCGCTCTGGTCGTCGCGAGCCTGATACCCACCGATAATGCCATGGGCGAAGGAATCCAGGCCGGCGCGGACGCTGCCAAGAAATCCTTTGACGAGTACCAGAAGGAGCGGGCGGCTCATCGGGATTCGGCCGCTACCGTTGAAGCTCCCGCGGACGCGGGCTTAGCCACTTCCTGAGCCATTATCCTAGAAACGGCAGTTGACCGCTTAGATGCGGTAGAAACGCCGCGAGGATTCCGACCGTCGTCCCTTCTGCCGATTTCACCGTTTGGGTGAAGCCGCTACGTGCCCGATTGCACGGCGGGCGGGCCACCTGGCGGCGTTGCTCCTTCTTGCGGGAGACTACCCCGCGGCGGCGTCGCGCCTTGCCAGCCGACCCGCCCGCCGCACACTCGAGCACGTCCAACTGCCGTTTCTAGGATTATCCGCCTACTTCGAAAAAACCCCGCCTCGTTTCGCGGGGTTTTTGTTTGTCTTTTCGTTAATCGATCGGACGATAACACTCCGGCAACCGGATGTTCTCCCTTGGCACCTGGCGAACTTGCATGCGCCGGCGGGGGGATCGAATGTCGTCCATCATCGACAGCGGGTGAGAGATCAATGTGAACGCGCCTAGTTCATCTCCGCCAACAGCGAAGTCCGGAGACTTTCGAGAGCCGGAGTTTGTTTGCGCGCCTCGGGTAGTCCGTCGATTTCCTCGAGCGCGGCGGCGAAAGTCCGTTTGGATTCGTCCATGCGCGCCAGCGCCTTGAGAATCATTCCCTTTTTGTAGAGCAAGAAAGGCATACGCTGGTGGGTTGCGAGCATTTGATCGACCCGCCGCAACGCCGACTCGTAGCGTTGTTGCTCCATCTCCAGCGTCAGCGCCCGCTCGCTCAGCACGTGCAGAGGGCCGAGCCGCGCGATTCCGTCGTTCAGCACTTCTATGGCCTTGTCCGTTTTGCCCGCCGAGTGAAAGGCGTCGGCGGCGTAGAGCACGTGATCGGGTTTTATGTCCTTGGAGAGTCTGACGGCTGTCAGGTACGCCTCGGCCGCGGCTAGCGGTTTGCCCGACACCGACAGGATATCGCCGGTGAGCACGTGGCCGCGCGCCTTGGCGGCATCGTTCGTTGCCTGCCGGAGAAATTGCCGCGCGGATTCCAACGCGGCATCCGGCTGTTTCAGCACGAGTTGCGCCCGGGCCAGATGGAAGAGTGCGTCGATCCGTCCAGGAGCGAGTTTGATCGCTTTGGCGAGGTCGTCGTGCGCATGGTCGGCGTGACCCTCGTCGAGAAACAATTGGCCGCGTTTTATGAGCAGATCGGCGTTCTTGGGGTGATGAGCGATTTCGCGGTTGAGATCGTGGATGCGTTCGTACACGTCGCCGTGAGCCAGCGTGAAGCCAGAATATCCCAGCAGTGCGGCAATAAGCAGTGTTCGTCTAGACATGAACTTTTCCTAGGTGCAAGAACGTGCCGGGACCCGGGCATTGAGCACGGGTGCCCGGCGTCGGAAGTTTATTGATAGGTGACAGTGAGTTTCGGTCGTTGCGACTGCGTACCGTACTCGGACGAACGCAGATCGACGCCGTCGCTGGTGCCGCCGTCCACGATCATGAGGCCGTTGTTCGCGGCCGCTCCGTTGACCCAGCCCTGTACCAGCGAGATGCCGGCGCCGTTGAGCTGGATGGTGTGGGTGCCGGTCGCCGAGGGCTGGAAGGAGCCGATCAGTACGCCCTGATTGTTCAGCGGATCGACGCTGTTCCAGGTGGCGCCGCCTTCGGTCCAGGCCGTGTTCACCGCATACAGGTTGTAGGTGCCGTTGCTGAGGTTGGAAACCCGCAGCGTGACGGTGGCATTGGTCACGGTGGCCATTGCCGGGATTGATGAAACATTCCACTTCATCAAACCGATGAGGCGGCCGTTGGTGCCGTCGGCGCCATCGGCGAGTACGGTCGTGGCATTGCCGTAGTTGGTGGTGGCCTTGCCGCTTGCGACATAGGTGTCTTGCGTGCCGGCGTAAGCGTTTAGGCCGTCCTGCAACTGTACCGTTTGCGGCGCGCCGCCGGCCGTGTACATGCCGGCGTCCACGTTGGCGACGCTGCTGCCCGCAACCGCGCTGAACACGGCGGTCTTGCCATCGAGCGGACTCGCATCGCTGTCGATGCTGTCGTTCCCGCCCTGATCCTGCGGCGAGAGGGTGCGCGTCCCTGGAATGAACCGCACGTAGTAGCTGCCGGCCGCAACACTGTCGAACTGGTAGGCTCCGCTCGTGTTGGTGGACTGGGTGGCGACCAGTGAACTGGCGTCGGTGTAGAGCCTCACCTCGATGCCTTGCAGGAAGCTCTCGCCCGTTTCTCGGATGCCGTCCGCGTCGACGTCCTGCCACACCACGCCGCTCACGTTAGCCAACTGTGGCGGCGGTGTTCCGCCCTTGGTCACGGTGAAGTAGTCGCGTATCGTGCCGTTGTTGTTGAGGAACTTGGCGTCTAGCGTCAAGCCGTTCACATCCAGCACCATCGAGCCCAGTTCGTTCAGCGAGATGTACATGGCCGGATGATTGAGCGTGCCGCCGCTTGTTTTACCCGAGCTGCCCGCCACCGCGTAGACCGCGCCTGCGTGCGATGCGCCGACGCCCGATTTGGTGTAGGCTCCGGTGCCGTCGATGCGGCCGCTGCCGGACTGCACGACGTGGCTTGCGTCGCTGAAGGTCGAGGACGAGCCGTAATGGCCGTCGATGAACTTCGAGCGTTCATAGGAATGGCTGTGGCCGGTCAGTACCAGGTCGATGCCATAGCTCTCCAGTATCGGCAATACGTTCTGGCGCATTTCGACCAACTGGGTCTCGGTGTCGGAATTATGCGAACCCTTGGAGTAGGGCGGGTGATGCCAGAAGGCGATATTCCAGTCGGCGGTGGAAGCCTGCAGATCGGCTTCCAGCCAGTTCAACATCGGGCTGCCCACGGCGCGGCTCGAATCGTGGGAATCGAGCACGATGAAGTGGATGTTGCCGTAGTCGAAGGAGTAATACGCCTCCGTACCCGATGCCACACCGCCCGCTTCGCCATTGCGCGGCAGCGAGAAGATGTCGTAATAGGGGCCAGTCTCGGTGCCCGAATCGGCCGAGGCGCCGTCGTGGTTGCCCAGCGTCGACCAGGTCACGGACTGCCGTAGCATGTCCGGATACATGTTGAACATCTTCGATTGATATTCGGCATCGGTACCGCTGCTGTAGGCATTGTCGCCGAGTTGCAGCCACAAATGGGTGGGATTGGTGCCGGTGAAGTTGCGATAGGCGTTGTACACGGCGGCCTGGCCGGAAGTGCCGGTGCCGGCATCGCCGATCACCCAGATGCGCGTCGGCTGCTGTGTGCCCGTGGTCGGCGCGGTGTGGAAATAGGTATTGCTGTCGCCGCCCGAGAGTGTCTGCGTGGTGGAGCCGATCGAGTAATAGTACTTGGTCTGCGGATTGAGTCCACTCACCTGCACGCTGTGCTCGGTGGTCGACGCGGCATCATCGAAGGTGAGCGTCAAGTTCGTAGGGCTGGTGCCGACGCGCACCCGGCTGTTCGAGGCCACGTCCGAGCGCCAGCGCACGATGAGCCCGCTAGATGTGCCCATCTGCAAATAAGGGCCGCGGGTGACCGAAAGCGCGGCGGCATCGCGGGCCAGCGTCGTCGCCATCAAGGCGGCAAGAGTCAATGAAAAAACGCGGAAAAAGTTCGACGGCTTCATAGAAACTCCCTGGTGTTGGTTGTGGAGCCGCCGGAATACTACGCAGCACAAGTGACGAACTAGTGACAGGGATACGACGAAAACGAAGCTCAGCGCATCGAAGACTTCCAGGTGAGCCGAACCTGTAAAGGTCATGAATCGGTCATCGAACCGTCATCAGGCTGACCCGAAGCGATTTATAGAATCCGGGCCTCCAGAAACTCCATGAGGTGTTCCATGCAGGCCTTCGATCGACAAACACGCAATATTCTGTCTCCCATCGGCAAAGCTGCCGCGTCCGCGCTCCTGTTGGCCTTGAGCATGTCCGCTCAAGTCTTGGCGGAGGGCGGCGACATTCAGCTTTCCGCCGGCGGTGAAATCGCAGGCGCTACCATTCAAGTCCCGGGAGCGCCCGACCGCATTCGAATTCCCGTCGGTCAAATCACAGCGGACGGAGGCCGTCTTCCCATATTTCGCCCGAGTGACCCGCTCCGGCTTCTTCACGATCTGCCGCAAATGGAACAGGGCATCCAGTTCGGCGATGTCGGCGAGGGACGCGCCATCGTGTGGAGCCGCTGCGACCGCCCGGCCCGTATGTGGGTGGAATACGCGTTCAACGAACAATTCACCGATTCCAAGGTCATCCGCGGTCCTCATGCGCTCGAAGTCTCCGACTTCACCGCGCGTCAGGACCTGGTCGGGCTGCCGTCCGGAAAGGACGTGTATGTGAAGGTCTGGTTCGAGGATCTGACCAACGCCCGCAACAAGAGCGAGCCGGTCATCGGTCGTTTCCACACCGTGGGCAAGCACGAGAACATACGCTTCGTGTGGGGCGGCGATACCGCGGGACAGGGCTGGGGCATCAACGAGGCGTTCGGCGGCATGAGGATCTATGAAGCCATGCGTCAAGTGAAGCCGCAGTTCTTCATTCAGAGCGGCGACAGCGTCTACTCCGACGGTCCCATCGAAGCGAGCAAACCGGCCGAAAACGGCCAGATCTGGACCAACCTCGTAACGCCCGAAGTCTCCAAGGTCGCCGAAACCCTGGACGAGTTCCGGGGCCGCTACAAGTACAACCTGCTGGACGCCAACCTCCGCCGCTTCAACGCCGAAGTGCCGCAGATCTGGCAATGGGACGACCATGAAGTGGTCAACAACTGGTCCGATGCCAAGGACCTGGCCAACGATCCCCGCTACACGCTCAAGGAGATTCCGGTGCTGATCGCTCACGCCACGCGCGCTTTCCACGAATATGCGCCCCTGCGCCCGCATACGGCGGAAGAGTCCGAGCGTCTCTACCGCAAGATTTCCTACGGCCCGCTGCTGGACGTGTTCGTCATCGATATGCGCAGCTACCGGGGCCCGAACACGGCCAACTTGCAGACGCAGGAGGGACCGGAAACGGCGTTTCTGGGCGAAGCGCAGTTGAAGTGGCTGAAAAAGGAACTGAAGAAATCGCGGGCCACCTGGAAAGTCATTTCCGCCGACATGCCCATCGGCCTCAACATCGGCGACGGCGTCGATGCGAACGGCCAGCCCCGCTGGGAAGCCATCGCCAACGGCGACAACGGCCCCGCCGTCGGCCGCGAGCTGGAAATCGCCCGCCTCTTACGCTTCATCAAGCACGAGCGAATCAAGAACATCGTGTGGCTGACCGCCGACGTCCATTATGCCGCCGCGCATTTCTACGATCCCTCGGAGGCGCAATTCAAGAACTTCTCGCCGTTCTGGGAATTCGTCGCCGGCCCGCTCAACGCCGGTTCCTTCGGTCCCAATACCACCGACGGCACCTTCGGGCCGCAGGTCGTGTTCGCCAAGGCGCCGCCGGCGGGTCAGGTCAACCTCTCGCCCTATGCGGGCTTGCAGTTCTTCGGCGAGGTCAACATCAACCGCAAGACCCACGAGTTGACGGTGGACCTAAAGGATCTTTACGGCGCGTCGGTATTCAGCAAGACACTGAAGGCTGAACACGGACGAGATCCCGACTGAGTAGACAACCGAGCCAGGCCCCGAATTGGTGAAAACGCATGTCGACGCCATCGGCCCGTGGAAGCGTTCCTTCGTTCGACATTCAAGCGAACATTAATCGTAAGGGTGGGTTAGCGCAGCGTAACCCACCGACTCGGGCAAATTGGGGGCCATACGGCTTAAAACTGATAAGCAGCCTCGATTGCAAACAAATCCCAATCACGTTCGAGTTCTCTGACGTTCCGGTTCTCGGCAAGAGATACCCAGCCCGCACCATGGACCCGATGATATTCGGCACGAATCATAAAGTTATCGATTATGTTGAATCGAAGTCCCGCCATCCAATCTTTGGCAAAGAAAAAGGAGCCAGGAATGCCGGTACGCACTTCGTACTTTTTCCCATAGCGATCACTGACGTCTGTATAAAATACATCGTAACGCCCGATCAATTCGATATAGTGGTTGATCTTATAACCCGCCTGAAAGTAATACCCTTCACCGTTGTATTCATTATCTGGGAGAAATCGCCCGAAGTTCTCAAAGCGTATGTTGCGAATTGAATATTCAGAAGCAAGCGATAGCGACTCGCCGTTGTACTGGATGCCTAAACCGTAGGGTTGATATTCAAATTCACCCGAATCGATTATCGGATCCGATTGCTTATCATAATCGCTGATTAACCACGCAGCGCTAAATACGACCCGGATTAGCCCACCCGAATAGTCATACGCCAGCTGAGTTGCCGCCGAAAAATCTCCGACAAACTTTCCTGGACGGTTGCTGCCCCCGAATACATTAAATTCAAGGCTATTATCCGGTATGGATGCTCCAAGATTTGCCTTGAATGAAAAATTGCCGAAAGGGGAACTGAAGTCCGTGTAAAACTGGGCGCCATCGGTCGCCATGCCGACATTTCGAGTACGGTCGAAGTAAAGACTTTGGGGCAGAAATATGGAAGGTCGAGTAAAAGGAGCATCCCGTGATTCGTTATACAAACCCAGCGGTAATTTGACTCGCCCCAGGCGAACTCCGGATCGAAAGCCGGGATGATCGAGCGCCGTGACGTCCATAAGACCGTAATCGAGCCGTAGCTCTTCGGGAATTTGCTCGCCAGCTCGGCGATATAGGCCTTGGACCGCGAAGCGGACATTATTGAAGGGACGCGCCGCCGCATTTAATCCGACCTGCGTCAAGTCGAAGCTTCCGTGCCTACTGTTGCCGTAAAACTGATTTCCGGATGTGGCTACAAAACCTTGTTCGAGAAATCCGTGGACCTGAAAGCTCTCTGACCAGTTGCCAAAAGCTCCACCGGCATGTGAGCTTAACGGGCAAATCATTACTAGCAAAAAAGCTAAAAAATAGGTTCCTTTTTGCATCATTCGGAAACAATGTAGTGGCAACCGAGACTCGTGGCCTAAAGCTCCCGCTTGGGTGCTTGCTTCAACGCCAATGCGATTTAGTTTAGACGCAAAAAAGCCGCGCACAGGGCAGGGCGAGAAGGTGTCGGCTTTTCATTGTTTGATGGGATTTTGAGGGGAATCCGAAAAAGGGGCGGATATCCCAAGCTTTCTTTATGATCAAGTGTTGCCTTAACTGGCTATGTGTCAACCGAGTGTCAACGCAGTTATAACGTTTTACGGCTTTTTGTGATGCTTTGAATTGTAAGTGTTTGTATTTGGTTGTTTTTCGTGTCCTTGCGTCACGTTGCAACGGACTCTGACTCCGTCAACCCTGGTTCGAATCCAGGTCCCCCAGCCACTCCGAGCATTGTCACGTGACCAAATCGTGACATTGCTCGAAAATGCCGGGGGTATTCATATCTGCCAGCGGCATGTTGGAAAGCCCTTGCGCTGTGCAGCCGCCGCGAGCCTCCAGCGCTCTGGCCGTCAAGATCGGCCAATCGGGTAGTTGCCACAGATTCCGTTGACTCTATCCAGCGCTTCGTTTCCCGGTCTCCCATGGGCTGTGGCGGAGATTGAAACTACTGCTCTGATTTTTCGAGCCTTTCCGTCCCAAAGAGCGGGCAGGGCAACTTTCTAGGTGACATCCGGCAACTGATTCTAAACGTGTGTCTGCTCGTCGCGTCCTCCGACTCGCCGGTATTGCCTACGTCTACTAGAGCCGAGACTTCACCTGGCCGACTGAGCAAACGTTCAAGCTACATGAACTGATTCTTCTTTCTCGTCGTCTTGAACGACGCCCCTCTGGCCGAAATCTTGCCGAGGAAGATGTCGTTCACCGATCCGGCGCTGCGATTCCGTGAGCGGTCATACAAAAACCTTGGGCCGGTACTCCGAGGGCCGCGTTGAACTTGGCGGACAGGTTCTGATGCGCGGCGAGCGCCGCCAGTTCCACGATGCCATCGTCGCCGAAGGCTTGCCGTAATCGGTCGATCAAATCCTGATCTATCTCGATTCCGGTGCCCGTGATGGCCTCCACGTAGGCTAGAGCGGCTCTTTCCGCTTCGCTGAATCGAGGCGAATCCCTAAACCCGATCAGATCGTGCAATTGCTCTGGCGATACGCCCCGGTAAATAGCATGGGAGGCGTTGAGATCGATGCAGAAATGGCATGAGTTGAGCTGGGCGATGCGAGTGCGGATCAGTGCGCGCAGCGCACCGCTCAAGGGTGAAGATTTACGTTCCAGGGCCAAATTCATCAACTGAAAGCCGACGAACGCCAGCGGCAGGCGTGCCCACAGGCGCACAGGTTCCGGCAGAACCCGCAAACGCCGGCGCATCAGGGCTAATACCGGGCGCAAGTACCAGGCATAGCGGTAGTTCTCGGGGGTGTCGACAAAGCTCATAGGGCTTCCGGTTTTCAGTGTGTAACGGTGGAGTCAGGGTTTAGACCATTTTCCGGTTTGGTGTAGCGCCCGAAGTAGGTCGGCAAGGGATTGCCGACCTACGATTGCTTCAGGTTTTCGGTATGTGGCGGTGGGCGCGATCTTCAGTCCGCGAGTCGTCGCAGTCTGAAGATCGTCCCTGGGAAAATTATGGTCTCAGCTCAACTTCAGCAGCATTTTTCCCCGCCGCATTCGGCGATTTGTCGCCCGCCCTTGGTTTCCGCTGCCGGACGGCGGGTTCCCGGCGGTGCGCACCAAGCCACCGGTTCGGCGAGAATCTTTGGTTCGATGCCGATGAAGTGCTTCTGATAAGGGCCTTCGGTGAGGGTGCGGAAGGTTCGCTCGCATACGGCAATGCGCTCGCCGCGCGGGAAGATATGGCCCTCCTCGTCGCGCACTTCCGCGTAAGGGCCGCGATAGATCACCGCATGGCCCCGGTCCAGGCATTCCCGGCCGTAGCCTTTGACGGCGACCAGGGTGACGGCGCGGAATTCGATGTTCTCGACCACCTGCCAGGGTTCGGCTTCCCATTTGTCCAGACACACGGCGCCGAAGCCGGCTTGCTCGAAGGCTCGGACGAACTCCCGTTCCTCGAAGGCGCCGGAGATGCAGCCGCTCCACAGCGCGGGATCGTCCTTCAGATGTTGGGGCACGGGCTCGTCGGCGACGATGTCGGAGATGGCAACCCGTCCGCCCGGTTTGAGCACCCGGAAAATTTCCCGCACCAGTTGCGTTTTTTCGTCATCGCCCACCAGGTTCAGCACGCAGTTGGAAATGACCAAATCCACCGAAGCGTCGGCAATCAGCGGCTGGGTTTTGCGCTGCCTGGCCTGCCAGGATTTCAGCGCCGCCAGGGACGCCGCGTCGGTAACCGGTTGTTCGGCCAGATAGCGTTCCATTGCGGCGACGTCCAAGGCCAAATCCTGGATATAACCCTTGTGGAAACGCACCCGGTCGCCGCCCAGTTTCTCGGCCATTTCCGACTGGTATTTGCGGGCCAGGGCCAGCATGTCGTCGTTCATGTCGACGCCGATGATCAGCCCTTGAGGGCCGACCAGTTGTGCCGCCATATAACAAATCTTGCCGCCGCCCGAGCCCAGGTCGAGCACGGTGTCGCCCTCCCGTACATAGCGGGAGGGATCCCCGCAGCCGTAATCCTTGTCGATGATTTCCCGAGGCAGCAATTTCAATAGCTCGCGGTCGTAATCCACCGGGCAACACAAGGCTGCCTGCCTCTCGCGAGCACCTTCGGAATAGCGTTCTCGTACCGACTCTTCTACAAACATCATGGGCTCTCCAGATTCACTGTTCTCTTTCTACGTGTTCAATGCGCCACCGCAGGAGCTGCCGCAGCCGGCGGTGCAGCCATAGCAATGATCGGCCGTGGCGATGGCCTGGCCTTGCAATGCGGTTGCATCGATTTCCGTGATATGACGCTGTCGCCCGCCCAGCGGCAAGCCCAGCATCTGGTTGAAATCGCAGTCGTGGACGTAACCTTGCCAATCGATGCTGATCAGGCTGCGGCACATGATGCCTTCCAGGTTTTCATCGCGATGGGCGCTTTTCAGCAAGCGCATGTAGGGTTCGAACTGGCCTTTCGACACCAGGGTGCTGCCGAAGCGCTGGATGGGCATGTTGGCGAGGGCATAAAGCCGGTTGAAGACGAGGTCGTAGCGGGCCTTCAGCTCTCGATGGTAGGCGGCTTCCAGTTCCTCCTGGGCCGGCGGCAATGTCGGCCCCTGGGGGTTGTAGACCAGGTTCAGGATCAACCCCGTGCCGGGTCGGCCGTAGCCGAGTCCGTTGAGCCTTTTCAAGGCGCGAAGGCTCGCTTCGAATACCCCGTTGCCGCGTTGCCGGTCCACGTTATCTTCGAGGTAACAGGGGAGGGAAGCCGTGATTTCCACCTTTTGCGCGGCCAGAAAATCGGCGAGGCTCTCGTAACCGGGTTCTTCCAGAATGGTGAGGTTGCAGCGGTCGATCACTTGTAGACCTAAGTCCCGCGCGCTCTCCACCAGATGGCGGAAATGCGGGTTCATCTCAGGGGCGCCTCCGGTCAAATCCAAGGTGGCGACTCCGGCCCGCCGCAGCAGATCGAGCACCTGGTCCACGGTTTCCCTGTCCATCATCTCCTTGCGTTTCGGTCCGGCATTGACGTGGCAATGCAGGCAGGTCTGATTGCAGCGGTAACCCAGGTTCACTTGCACCGTGTCCAGCTCTCCGCGGACGATGACGGGAAAATTGCTGGATCGTACCAAGGGCAATATTGCATGCATGCGCGGCTTAGACTCCGTCGGGAAGTGGAAAATTTAAATCATTAGTCGCCTGCCGAGACGAAATCTTACAGCGTCGCGAAGAAAATCATCCCGGTGCGGCTGTAAGTTTTCTATCTCATTGTCCGACCAATTAATAGCATTATTCGACCATTGCCTTTAGGGAAATCCGTCATGAACCCTTACCGTATCGGTCTTGTCATCGTCCTCCTGTCGCTTGCTTGGGCTTTTTTCGCCTTCGACCTGCAACGCATTTTTACCTTGGAAACGTTGAAAGCCCAGCAGGAAGCCATCGCCGCTTATCGAACCTTCCATCCTTTTCTCGCCGCCGCGATTTACGGCCTCCTCTATGTGGCGGTCACGGGGCTGTCCCTGCCCGGCGCGGCGGTGCTGACTCTGGCCGGCGGCGCCGTGTTCGGTCTGCTGTGGGGCACGGTGATTGTATCTTTCGCTTCGACCATCGGGGCAACCTTGGCCTTTCTCGCATCCCGCTTTTTGTTTCGCGATGCGGTCAAAGCCCGGTTCGGCGAGCGTCTGAAAGCCATCGATTCAGGCATCGCCCGTGATGGCGCTTTTTACCTTTTTACCTTGCGGCTGGTGCCGGCGTTTCCGTTCTTCGTCATTAATCTTCTGATGGGCCTGACCGCCATACCCACTCGCACATTTTATTGGGTGAGCCAAGTGGGCATGTTGCCTGGAACCCTGGTTTACGTGAATGCCGGCACGCAGTTGGCCAAGATCGAATCTCTGTCGGACATCCTCTCGCCCGGCCTGCTTTTGTCATTTGCGCTATTGGGGCTGTTCCCGCTACTGGCCCGCAGGCTGGTGGATGCGATCAAGGCCCGCAAGGTATATGAGCCCTGGGAAAAACCCAAACGCTTCGACCGTAATCTGGTGGTGATCGGTGCGGGCTCTGCGGGTCTGGTCACCGCCTATATCGCGGCCGCCGTGAAGGCAAAGGTGACGCTGATCGAGAAACACCGCATGGGCGGAGATTGCCTCAACACCGGCTGTGTCCCTTCGAAAGCCCTGATACGCACGGCGAAACTGCTGAGCCAGATCGGTCGGGCACCCGAGTTCGGCATCCGCCGGGCCTCTGCGGAGTTCGATTTCGCCGATGCGATGGAACGGGTGCAGCGGGTGATACGGACGGTGGCGCCGCACGATTCGGAGGAACGTTACACCGGATTGGGCGTTGAAGTGATCGAGGGCGAGGCGAGGATCGTCTCGCCCTGGTCGGTGGAGATTCGCACGGAAGCGGGCACTCGCGAGCTCAGCACCCGCGCCATCGTCATCGCTGCCGGTTCGAGGCCTTTCGTGCCGCCTATCCCGGGATTGGAGGAGGTGGGCTACCTCACTTCGGACAACGTCTGGGATATCCGCGAATTGCCGAAGCGTCTGGTCGTCCTCGGTGGTGGTCCGATCGGTTGTGAGCTGGCGCAGGCGTTCGTCCGATTCGGCAGTCGGGTTACTCAGGTGGAGATGTTGCCCCGACTGCTGATCCGGGAGGATCCGGAAGTCTCCGAAATCATTGCGCGGCGTTTCCGCGACGAGGGCGTAGACCTTCGGTTGGAGCATCAAGCCAAACGGATCATCGTCGAGAACGGCGAGAAAATCCTGATCGTCGAACACCAGGGGCAAGAGATACGGATAGTCTTCGACCAAATACTGGTGGCTGTCGGCCGCGTCGCCAACACTAAGGGCTACGGGCTGGAAGAACTCGGCATCGAAACGACGAAAGCGCGCACCGTCGAAACCGACGAGTTTCTTCAGACGCTTTATCCAAATATCTACGCCTGCGGAGATGTGGCCGGGCCGTTCCAGTTCACGCATACGGCTTCCCATCAGGCCTGGTACGCGGCGGTCAACGCGCTCTTCGGCGATTTCAGGAAATTCCGGGCCGATTACCGGGTCATTCCTTGGGCAACCTTTACCGATCCGGAAGTGGCGCGGGTAGGCCTTAACGAACAGGAAGCCAAGGAACGGGGCATACCTTATGAAATCAGCCGCTATGGCCTCGACGATCTGGACCGCGCCATTACGGACGGCGAAGCTCAGGGTTTCGTCAAAGTGCTCACCGTACCGGGCAAGGACAGGATACTCGGCGTTACCCTCGTCGGCGAACATGCCGGCGACCTGATCGCCGAGTTCATCCTGGCCATGAAACACGGGCTGGGACTTAACAAATTACTCGCCACCATTCACATCTACCCGACTCTGGCCGAAGCCAATAAATACGCCGCCGGTGTCTGGAAACGCGCGCATGCGCCGGAAGCGCTGCTTCGATGGGTGGAGCGGTATCATGCCTGGCGGCGGGGGTGACGGCCAAATAGGGCGTTTTCATTACGGTGTACGGATTCGTGTCGGGCAGGAAGAGCGTAGGTCGGCAATCCCTTGCCGAGCCGGTACGTCGGCAAAGGGTTGCCGACCTACACATCAGGCTCCGTCACGCCGAATCGGAAAACTCTTAGCTTCTTCGCAAACCCTTACGTGCACGGAACCGTGCATTCCAGAACCGGCTCGCGACGTCCGGAGGATGAATATTTCTATAGCCCCGCATGGCCGTCTCAACGACCGGAAAATCACCGCCAAGCCGCGACGGCAGAGCGCGAGTAATCGTTGACATGTGATATTACGTGTATATACTCCTTAATATCTTTCGTTAAAAGTTAGGTATCCCGAACTTGTCCCAAGCATGTGCCCCCTCGAGTGAAATGCCGGATTACCGGTGCTGTATGGAATGCACCGGCTTCAATCTCCGTAAGGCGACCCGTGCGGTGAGTCAGCTTTACGACGAGATGCTGCGCCCGGCCGGCATACGGGGTACGCAGTATTCGCTTCTGGTCGCCGTCCATATGAGCGGACCCATCACGGTGACCCAGCTTGCCGAGAACGCCGTCATGGACCGAACGACTTTGAGCCGTAATCTGGAGCTTCTTGAGAATCAAGGGCTTATTGATGTCGCCTCCGGCGAAGATCGCCGCACCCGGATGGTGACGATTACCGACGAAGGACGGGGCGTGCTGCTTAAAGCGTATCCTCTGTGGGAACAGGCACAGTCCAGAATCAGGGAGGCTATGGGCGAAGACCGATTGCAAATTCTGATGAGAAGCCTGTCGGACTTGATTGAGGCATCACAGGCGCGATAATTTTTTTCGTCATTTACGTGTATATACACTATAAGGAGATATACATGATGAATCTCGATGAACACCCCACCGTCAGGCATTTTCGTGAAGCCGATCCAGCGGCGGAAGAGGCGATTGGCGGGCGAGTACTGGAAGCATCTTGGTTGCGCCGACTGGCTTCGGAAGCCGGCGCGGACGACGCCGGTTGCATAGGGATTGGCCGGTCCGAGCTCGACGCACAACGAGCGGACATCCTGCGCGTCTTCCCGTGGGCAAAGACTCTCTTGAGCTTCGTTTGCCGCATGAACCGGGAGAACATCCGCAGCCCCGCCCGTTCCGTCGCCAATCTGGAGTTCCACAATACGGGCGACGAGGTCAACGAGGTTGCCCGGCGAATGGTCAGGGTTTTGGAGCAAAAAGGCATCCGTGCGATCAACGGTGCGATGGGATTTCCGATGGAGGCGGATCGCTGGCCAGGCAAGATGTGGGTGGTGTCGCACAAGCCGGTAGCCGAGGCGGCAGGTCTTGGGCGCATGGGTATCCATCGCAATATCATCCATCCCCGGTTCGGCAACTTCGTTCTTCTCGGCACGATCATTCTGGATGCCGAGATCGACGAGGAGTCGCATCCCATTGACTACAACCCTTGCCTCGAATGCAAGCTCTGCGTTGCCGCCTGTCCCGTGGGTGCGATCGGAGCCGACGGGCATTTCGACTTTTCGGCCTGTTACACCCACAACTATCGGGAGTTCATGGGCGGATTCACCGACTGGGTCGAGGCCATCGCCTCGAGCGCAAACGCCAGAAGCTATCGGAAGAAAGTCTCTGACGCCGAGTCCGTTTCCATGTGGCAAAGCCTTTCCTTCGGGGCGAATTACAAGGCTGCCTATTGTATGGCGGTGTGTCCCGCCGGCGATGACGTCATCGGACCGTTTCTCAATGACCGGAAGCGCTTTGTCAAAGACGTTGTGCGCCCCTTGCAGGACAAGCACGAGACCGTCTATGTCATAGCCGGCTCCGATGCGGAAGGGCATGTGGCCCGCCGCTTTCCGCATAAAACCGCCAAACGCGCCAACAACAGCCTAAGGCCAACCTCGGTGCCGGCCTTCCTGAAGGGACTTCCTAATGTATTCCAAAGAGGGAAATCGAAAGGCCTCAACGCCACCTATCATTTTACTTTCACTGGCGGCGAGAAAATCGAGGCCACTATCATCATTCGTGACGAAAAACTCCAGGTACTGGAAGGACATAGCGGCCGTCCGGATTTTCAGCTGAAGGCCGATAGCCGGACTTGGCTTAAATTCCTGGCCAAGGAGAAGTACCTCGCCTGGGCGCTGATTCGTCGAAAAATTCGGTTCAAGGGACCACCGGGGCTGCTGTTGGCATTCGGCCGTTGTTTTCCTGCGTAAACCCAAGCCGATTGCGGCGACAACCGGCTCGCGGCGCTGGCGCACAATGTCTCGCGGAAGGACAATCCGTACGCCCGCCGGAGAATATTGTGTCGCTCCGGAAAGGCGATGGCGCCGAAGTCGCTCGCCGCTTTCAAGTATTTGGTCGAAAACGGACATTCTTATGAAGGCAAACATTCCGAGCTTAAGGAAGCTCTGAACAAGTGGATTCCGTTCATGCCCCTTCGACAGGCTCAGGAGAGCGTTCGACAAACCTGTCCTGAGCCCTTCGACAAGCTCAGGACAGGCCTGTCGAAGGACTTAATCAGAGCTTCCTTATTAACCCGGCCTATAAATATAGGCCGGGTTAATCCGGGGCAGGGATGCCCCGGCGCGGCGACAAGCCGCGTGAGCCCAGGCCGGGCGTGTACCGGCCTGGGCGGCGGCCCGAAATACCAGGAGGGTATTTACGGGCCTGATTAATAAGAGAGCTCTGGTCACGTGCTGGCCGAAACGGCCGCGGATGGAGGCGTTTGCTGATCGAACAGCTTGTAAGGAAGTGGAATTTGTCCCGACTAAATATCACGCGTAAACAGCAGGCTCACGAGAACCGCTGCGGCGGAAACTCCTATCGCAGAAAGAAGTTCGTGCGCTTGCCACGAACCTGATTCCCCTTGCCGCGCTTCATCGGACAAGTCGATGATGCGGTAAGTTTGTGATTACATCCTTTTCACAGGACCCGACACTTATGCCGCGCCTATCCTTGAATCGCTATTTGAGCGCTCTCTCCGTCATGCTGCTCGTCGCGACAACAACCTCGATTCCGCAGGCGGCCGAGCGGAAGCTGGTGTTGACCGGCTCCAGCACCGTCGCGCCCTTGGCGGCGGAGATCGGCAAGCGCTTCGAGCGGGAAAATCCCGGCGTTCGAGTGGATGTGCAGTCGGGCGGTTCGTCGCGGGGCATCGCCGATGCCCGCTCGGGGCTGGCCGATATCGGCCTGGTGTCGCGGGCGCTCAAGCCCGACGAGCAGGACCTCAAAAGCTTCACCATCGCGCTGGACGGCATCACTCTCATCGTGCATAAGGACAATCCGGTGCAGACCCTGACCGACCCGCAGATCGTCGACATCTACACCGGCAAGATTACCCGCTGGCGTGCCGTGGGCGGGGCCGACCGGCCCATTACCGTGGTCAACAAGGCCGAAGGCCGCTCGACTCTGGAGTTGTTCCTGCATCACTTTCAGCTCAAGAGCGGCGACATCAAGGCCCACGTGGTCATCGGCGAAAACCAGCAGGGCATCAAGACCGTCGCCGGCAACACGAGTGCCATCGGCTACGTTTCGATCGGCACCGCCGAATACGAGGCCTCTCAGGGCGTGCCCATCAAGTTGCTGCCCATGGCGGGGGTCGATGCATCGGTGGAGAATGTGCGCAATGGCCGGTTTCCGCTGGCCCGGCCTTTGAATTTGGTGACCAAGGCCGAATCTGAAGGGCTGGTCCGGCAGTTCATCGACTTCAGCCGCTCGGAAAGTGTTCATGATTTGGTCGAAGCACAGTATTTCGTCCCCCTCGCGCACTGACGCGCGCCTCGCCGGGTGGCTCTCGGTCGCGGCCGGACTGGCAGCCGCGGTTCTGGTGCTGATCGTGCTGTTTCTGCTGCACGAATCCTGGCCGGTACTCAAGCGGATCGGTTGGCTGCGCTTTTTCACCGATGCGGCCTGGCATCCTTCCGAGGGGCTGTTCGGCCTCGCCCCCATGCTCTGGGCGACATTGGCGTCCAGCGCCGGGGCGCTGGTGCTGGCGGGGGGGTTGGGCGTGGCTTCGGCACTGTTCTGCCGGTTTTACGCCCCGCCATCCGCCGCCCGCCCTTACCGGCGAACGGTGGCCTTGCTCGCCGGCATTCCCTCCGTCGTATTCGGGTTCTGGGGCTTGACCGTGCTGCTGCCGCTGATCGTCCGCTGGCAACCGCCGGGGGCCAGCCTTTTGGCGGGCATCCTCATTCTGACACTGATGATCTTGCCCACTATGGCCCTTACCGCCGATGCCGCGCTGGCGGCGGTGCCCAAGGCTTACCTGCACGGCGCGGCGGCGTTGGGGATATCGCGTTCGGGAACGGTTCTTCGCGTGGTGCTGCCGGCGGCGCGGAGCGGCATTATCGCGGGTCTGCTGCTGGCGGCCGGACGTGCCCTCGGCGAAACCATGGCCGTACTGATGGTTGCCGGCAATGTGGTGCAAACGCCTAATAGCCTGTTCGATCCGGTGCGTACGCTGACCGCCAATATCGCTCTGGAGATGGCTTATGCCACCGGCGAGCATCGTGCGGGACTTTTCGTATCCGGGTTGGTCCTGACTGGGATGATCATCCTGCTGGCGGTTGCCGCGTTGCGCTTGGGCGGAGCGCGTTCACATGTCTGAAGCGGGCAGGTTCGCAATGGCTCGCAGCCGGACACTGGAGCCGCTGATGACCTTGGCCGTCTGGGGTTCGGCGCTTCTGGTGGCGGGCGCTTTCCTGTGGCTGGTGGGCGATTTGCTATGGCATGGTGCCGAGCGGCTGTCCTGGGCTTTCCTGTCGTCATCGCCGCTGAACGCCGGCAGGACCGGGGGTATCGGCCCTATCCTGGTTTCCACGCTGCTGATCCTGGGCGTGGCCGTCGCCGCCGCAGTGCCGCTGGGACTGGCGACGGCGGTGCTGCTGACGGAATTTCTTCGTCCCCGCAGTCGGTTCGGGCGACTCGTCGGCCTGAGCCTGGATGTGCTCGCCGGGGTGCCTTCCATCGTTTTCGGGCTGTTCGGCAATGCTTTCTTCAGCGTCTTTCTGGGGCTGGGCTTTTCCATCCTGTCCGGCGGCCTGACCCTCGCCTGTATGGTGCTGCCCATCCTCATCCGCACAGCGGAAGGAGCCTTACGCGCCGTGCCCGACGATTGGCGGCTGGGCAGTGCCGCGCTCGGATTGTCGCGCACCGCGGCGCTTCGCCATATCCTGCTGCCGGCGGCGTCATCGGGCCTCGTGGCCGGACTGCTGCTGGGCATCGGCCGAGCGATGGCGGAAACGGCGGCGCTGATCTTCACCAGCGGTTATGTGGATCGCATGCCGTCGTCGCTCCTCGATTCCGGCCGCGCGCTGTCCGTCCACATTTACGACCTGTCGATGAATGTCGCCGGAGGCGACGGCAGTGCCTATGCCTCCGCGCTGGTACTGATCGGCCTGCTCATCCTGATCAACGGCACGGCCTTGTATCTGGCGGAACATTGGCTAAACCGAAGGATCATAGCTCCATGACGCAAACTCTCGACCGACACAGCGGCTGTTCGCCCAGTATCGATGCCGGCACCTACACCGTCGGTCCATTGCAATCCGGTCCGCCCTGTTGTGTACCCGAACCCCTGATCCGGGTGACGAATCTCTCCGTAAGCTACGGCAATCACCCAGCCCTGAAGGATGTAACGCTGGATATCTACAAGGGCTGTATCACAGCGTTGATCGGTCCATCCGGGTGCGGGAAGACGAGTTTTCTGTCTGCGCTCAACCGGCTGACCGACATGATTCCGGGCTGCCGAGTCGAGGGCGGCATCCGTATCGGCGGCCAGGATATACTCGCCCCCCGCCTAGATGTGTCGGCGCTGCGCCGGGAGGTGGGTATGATCTTCCAGAAACCGAATCCCTTTCCGCTGTCCATCCGCCGCAACATCGAGATGCCGCTGCGTGAACACGGCATGAAAAAGCGCGCCGATCTGGACGAAACGCTGGAACGGGTGCTCACCGATGTGGGCCTGTGGGCCGAGGTCAAGGATCGGCTCGACAAGCCGGCCTTGACTCTGTCCGGCGGTCAGCAGCAGCGCCTGTGCATCGCCCGTGCGCTCGCTCTCGCGCCTTCCGTGCTGCTCATGGACGAGCCCTGCAGCGCCCTTGATCCCATCGCTTCCGGCATCGTAGAAGATATGATCGCCCAGTTGAGGGGACACTATACCGTGGTCATCGTTACCCACAACCTGGCTCAGGCAAAACGAATCGCCAATTACGCCGCTTTCTTCTGGTTGCGGGAGCGGGGCGGGACTCTCGTCGAATTCGGCCAGTGCCGACAGATCTTCGAGGCTCCGGCGCATGATCTGACGGCGGCCTATGTGAGCGGGATGCGGGGGTGATGTCGATTCGTCACGGCGGTGAGCCATGCATCCACCGTTCGCGCACCTTGGCGATGAAACCCTCCCGGTTCTCCGTCATTTCGCGTATGACCCCGACCGGGGTCAATGCCGTTGAGTTAAGGCGAAGGACGTCACCCCGGCAGGGAAGGGGCCGACTAAAGGCCCGTTTGCGATTGGAATGCCGGGGTCCAGAAGCCATGGATGGCAGAGGCGTGTCACTTCCCTGTGCTCTGGATTCCGGCACAAATTCGCAAGGAGCGAATTTGGACGTGCTAAGCACGGTCCGAAGGACGAGCCCCAGGGAAGGGGCGAGCAATCCCTGCCGGAATGACGCCTTAACGTAACGGCATTGCGACCGGGGCGAGGTCCGTGCCTTTCTCCGTCAGGCGGTAGAGGTATCGCCTGGCATCGGAGGGATCGCGCTGCTTCGCGATGATCCCGGAGGATTCGAGTCGTTGCAGCCTATCCGACAGGATGTTGGTCGCAATTTTTTCACCCGCGTTCGGAAACTCGTTGTAGGTCTTGCGTCCGAAGAACATCAGATCACGCACGATCAGCAGCGACCAGGTGTCTCCCACAGCTTCGAGCAGGATGTTGATCGGGCAGCCCGAACGCCGCCCGGCAGGCGCTTTTTCTCTCATGAATCGAGCGTACGCAAAACGCTTGCACGTCACAAGCCAAATGCAGATACTTGCAACGTGCAAGCGTTTGTCAATCACAGCGCCGGTCGCCAACTCATGGGAGCAGGAGCACAAAGCCCACTACATCGAAAGTTGGGGCCAAGAATCCATCCCTTGGTCATTCGTCGAAAGGAGATATTAAATGCACGCCGTTTTACCGCTTCGTTTGGCTCTGGCGGCGAACGCCGTCTTTTCACTTTCCTCCGCGCTGCTCATGCTCCTTCGCCCAGCGCTGGTGGGCGAGTGGCTTGGGATACATGCGCTAGTTGTGCTTCAAGCAGTCAGCATCGTCTTGGTCATCTTTGCTGCCGACCTGATCCATCAGGCAACGCGTCAGAGGATCGCAACGTGGCGCGCGCTTTATGCAAGTGCCGCCGATTTCTCGTGGGTAGTAGGCTCCATCGTTTTGTTGCTTGCCTTTCCCAGGCTGTTTTCACCTCTGGGCATTATTCTTGTTCTTGCCGTCGCTGGCGCGGTATTTGTCTTCGGCGCTTGGCAGCTTTGGGCCGTTGGCCGGGCTCACAGGACAGGAAAAAATGGCGATTATCGCCATTGCATTATCGTTGAAACCAATGTACCCGTTGCACAAATGTGGCCGATTGTGGGCAATATTGGCGACATCAAGAAGTACATGCCGTCATTGAAGCGCTCCGTTGTCCTGGAAGGAAAAGCACCTGGTGTCGGGGCTGTCCGATCTTGTGAAGATCATGCGGGCAAACGATGGTCCGAGGAATGTACTGAATTCGATCCCGGCCACAGTTTCGCCGTGCGCTTTCTTTCAGAAGCTCCGGATTTTCCGTTCCCGGCAAAAACAATGTGCGGCGGATGGAAAATCACACCATCGGACGCCGGTTCGCAAGTCATGGTGTGGTGGGAATTGATGCCGAAGAACAGGTTGCTTGCACCGGTCATCCTTCCTCTGTTGGCCTTTCAGGCCGACCGCGATTTCCCAAAGATCATACAGCGCATGGCTGCAAGCGCTTTAGGAAAGAGTAACGAAGTTCACTTGCAATCGATCCCCAAAGTAATGACGCGTCTTCTGCCGAATTTTTGTTAATCTGGGCTATCCATCTGAAATGACGCCCGACCCATCATTTCACCGAACCTGCGCGAAAAGCGGCGCAGGTCCGGTGAATTCAGACATTGGTCGTCAACCATTCCCGGTCGCAAAAGGAGGTTACATGATTAAGCTGTCCACTTCTGTATGCATCAACGCTCCTGCCTCGGTCGTGTGGGAGAGGCTCGCAGCTTTGGAGGACATACAGCTATGGTCAGAGCCTGTACTCCGTGCCACATGTGATGGACCGGTCGCCCGCGGTGTTGGCGCGGAGCGCACCTGCGAACTGGCGGGAAAATTAACGATCAAGGAACGTTGGATCGCATGGGACGAAGGGCGGGCCTTCAAGTACGAAGGGTTTGGAATACCGTTCGTTAAGCGAGCAAGCAATGTTTGGTCGGTACATCCGGACGGCGCGCAACAGGCTCTGCTGGTGTCGGAAGCCGAAATTGAGCTGAAGGGCGGTCTAATTGGAACGCTCCTTGAGCCAGCTATGCTTGCCAGAATGCGAAGAATGGGGGCGCAGTCACTCGCATCCTTCAAGTATTTGGTTGAAAACGGACACCCTTACAAGGGCCATCATGCGGACCTTCCGCCTGCTCCCACCGGGTGTTAGCGGTGCACGAACGCCGCAAGAAACACCCAACCCGGCGTTCGAGAGGGGCGCTACGCTAGAGGGCTTCCTGCGAATGGGAGCCACAGCGAGGCACAGCGGCTTGGTCCAGGAATTCCCGGTGTGTTGCGGGAAGGGAGAACATCGGCCAGTTTTTCTGGACCGAGAACCTGTACTGTTCGAGGCCAACAGTGGAGTAGGTCGGCAATCCTTTGCCGACGAACTCGTTGGCCCAACTGCACCTCGGGAAGGGCGGCTTCGGCGCTCCAATCGCAAACGGTCATCCCAGGAGCGCTGGGATGACCCTTCCAATCGCAAACGGCCTAGCCGGGAGCGCCGGCCAGCCCCTTCCCCGGATGACCGTTTGCGATTGGAGGGGTCGCGGCTAAAGCGACCGTTTGCGATTGGGAGGGATTCCCGACCTACTCGCGAGTGCCCGTACAGTAGGTATGAAAATGCTCTAATGTTTATACCGATATAGTGAAAGATGGTCGGTAGCCGACTGGCTGGACTGATCCGGCACTATTGGGGCGAACTGCTGTTTGCCGGAGACTTGTGATGTCTGCCGTCGTGGCCAAATAAATGCTGAGGCAGGGGGCGTTCGACAGAACAGATGAATCCATTCCATGTCGTTTCAATCAAAGAGAACACTGATGACACTCGAGACTCTGACACGGACCCTCTCCGCAGCGTTCTCGTTTTCGCGCTGCTGGACAATGATCTCAACTCCGCTGTTTGGGCGTCATTCGCCGTTCAGCGTCCAGTCATAGGGCAGATTGGCCTTGATTTCCAAGCCTTGCGGCAAGTCCGGGCGATAAGTCCGGATGAATGCCTCGACGCCGCCCTTCTGTTCGAAATCCTCGCCGAACCAGTCGAAGATTTTTGATACCCTTACCGCCGTTCCCTCTACCCGCAGGCCCTTGGTGGGATTATTCAAATAGCTGGCGCTGGCGGAGTCGAGCTGCATATTCAGCTTTGCCGCGGTATAGGGTTCCGGATGTAAATCGGGGCAGCTTTTCGAGGCGCAGACGATGGCCATGTGGATGCGCGGCTCGCCCAGTCTGCGCAGGATGTCGTTCTCGATCTCGTCGAGGCTCAGGGCATTGCCGCCCACATTGCCGACCGGGCGCTTCCACACCGGATTGAGGAGATTGCCGACATCCTTGATGCTCTCAACCGGCCAGTGATCCAGCACGGTCTTGATGGCCAGAATGTTGTAAGCGTTGATGTAGAAGGCCAGCTTTTCCTCGCGGGACTTGAGATTGTCCACGGGAAAGGCAGCGATTTGTGCGATCGCCAGCGTGAACGCCGGATCGCTTTTCAACCCGGTGTAATTCAGCCATGCCAAACGAGTTCCGGCGACGGTGCGCTCGCTGAGGTGTCGCGCGAGAATCTGGCCGTAGTTGCTCCAGTCCGGTTCGGCCGCATACCCAATTCGGAAGGCCAGCGCCATGCTAAGGCCGAATAGGAAAAGCCAGTGCCTCGTCATAGATCGAGTCCTCTTACAATTGAAAGTTTGTCCCTTAGTCGCTGGCCGGGGCCGAACCTTACGACTGATTTGGCCGAAGAGTTCAAAAGTGCGTGAAATATACGTTTCCTTGCGAGGCGCGCATCGAGAAATTCCAGCCGGCTTGTTGCCCGCAAAGTGCAAAGGTTAAAGTGAAAAGGCACCAGAACAATGGCCCGAAGCGAACAAGAAAACTGAAGGGGCATGCCTTGACCGACGACACGCTGATACACCACCGCCTGATATTGTTCCGCTATGCGCTGCTGCATCTGCGTGATGCCGACTTGGCGGAAGACGTGGTGCAGGAAACCTTGCTGGCGGCCTTGCAGTCCGATGCCGGTTTTGCCGAACGCTCATCGTTGCGTACCTGGCTGATTGGGATCCTGAAGCACAAGATCGCCGACCAACAGCGTCGTGACGCACGAGAAACCCGTTTGTTCGAGCCGGACCGAGTTGGATCGGATGAGGACATTGAGGAGCACTTGTTCAACGCCGAAGGGAGTTGGCACTCACCGCCCAAGGTCTGGTCGCATCCTGAAAATGCTCTGGAACAGGAGGAGTTCTGGCGTATCTACGAGTGGTGCCAGCAGAATCTGCCGGCGCGTCAGGCCGAAGTATTCATGCTCAGGGAACTGGTCGGATTGGAGCCGGAAGAAATCTGTAAGGAAGCTAACCTCAGTTCGACCAATTATTGGGTTACGTTGCATCGTGCCCGCATGAGATTGCGGGCATGTCTGGAAGCGCGGTGGTTCGCCAAACAGCAGACCGGAGATAAATAACATGCGTTCCTGCCGGGAAGTCAGTGAGCTGGTGTCCAAGTCATTGGACGTTCACTTGAGTCTGAGAGAGCGAATGGCAGTGCGGCTGCACCTGATGATGTGCAGGCACTGCAGCAACTTCAAGAAACAGATGTTGTTCCTGCGCCGGGCGGGTGCGAGTTATGTGGAGTATCTGGAAAAAACAGGCCGTAAAGAATCGGTCAAGCGTTAAAGGCCGGCAATGCCGGCCTTAAAACGGGGAGCGATCAATTCATGGTTCATTGAACCGTACAAATCGCATGAATCATCAAAATGTCCCCCGGAACGACAGCGCTGTAGAACACCGTCCAACCGTCCCCTTCCGGCGTGGGCCTGCTGGCAACGGCGCTGACCGTGCCGCCTTCGTAGTAGCCGCCGCCTGTAACGACCGGGTGAGAGGCAGGGCATTTCAGGACCTCATTGAGGTATACGCCGGGCAGGACGTTAAAGGTCTCTTTCACGAACTTGAAACCGTTGCCGCCGTCGCGAGCGCAGATTGTGGTTCCGTCCGACAGAATCTCCTGGATGGCATAGCCTTCTTCGCAAGCGCCGTTGATACGGTCCTGCTTGGTCTGTTCCAGAGTGGCCAACTGGTTTTGTAACAGGTTAAGTTGAGTATTCAGCGTGCTCAGCTCGGTTTCGTGTTCACTGGCTGTTTGGCTCAGCATGACTATCTTGGCACTTGCCTCGTCGATTTGCGCTTGCAGGGAGGCTTTCACCTGGTCCAGCTGGCTCTGCAAATCGTTTACCTGCCCCTGCAAAGCTTGAAACGGTTTGCCATTGGCGCCGGGATAGGCGTTATTGGTCTCGGCATTCACTGCGGTAGCCAGACATGCGGCTGCAACGAGGCTGGAAAGGGAAAAAGCGGTTTTCTTGATCATGGAACTGTGTCCTTTTTGTTTTGTTTATTGAATTCGTTTTATCTGGATCTGCCGGTTTGCATATCCATGACCGATGTATTGAATAAACCGTGCCAAACATGAATAACCATGAAAAATCAGATGCTTATCAGGGTTGCTGAACCGAAGAGCTTCGGATTTCACTGTTGGGGCAGCCCAACGGCTTTACGCTTTAAGTTATTCATGTCGATGATTTATATGGGATCTTGTACTGTTAGCTAAAACCAACAGCGCTCGAACTCTACCGGTTCCTCGTATTTCGTCCGGATATCGGAATAAAAGAAAGTGCATTGACTTTGTCGAAAATCGCTCTTCGTGCCGAAGCAATGAACCGATAAGAAAAGGGATATCAGGCATTCGTTGCCGGGCGTGCGGCGCCCGCATTGCAACGCCAGTGGGCCCTTGCCTGCCCCACGTGACTGAATCTAACCACCCGTCCCGGTGAAGAGGCGAAGCGCCACCAGTCGATCGACGATCAAGCCGCCGATGCCGATGCAGGCAGCGGTGAGCAGGAGGGCGGCGAGAACGATGTGGGTCTCGGTTCGGGCCAGAAACCTTGAGAAACGGGGGAGGCTCATCGGGCGTTCGCCGGCGTGGTTGTCGGATGTTTTCATCTTCTGGGTAGAGGGACTATTCGCCCGGATTGCGCCGGCTTGTCAAGCGCCGGTACTCGGCGTCCAGGGCGTTTTGCGCATGTTTGACGATCGACTCTCCCGCAGTTCCGGCAGTGAAGAGGAGAAAGCCTTGAAGCTGATTCCGGTACATCAAATAGCCGAGCTCGACACTGCCGCCGCGGCGGACATAGTCGACCAGCCGGGTCACAATCGACTGACAGGCAGCGTGGAGATCGCCGAGGGGCATCTTGGTTTGATAGATAGACATCGGTGCTTTCCCTGTGGCTTGGCTAGAAATACGCCTCCTGCTCGAGGCAGCGCAGGGTGAGCTTGACCATGTTGATCAACCGATGCTTGCCGATGACGATGCTGTCCACCTGACCCCGATCGACCCACCCCTCCACCACGCCCGGCGATACCCCCACCAGTTCCGCGAACTTCTCCCGGTGCATCACCTGCACGTGCGGCAGCAACAGAACTTGACGGATGGCCTGTTCGTCCATAATGTCCCCTCATTGCGTTACATTGGGAAATAACATGCTATTTGAACATGTATTTTATACATTACGGTAAATAGTACAAGTATGAGATCTATGCTTGACGAATTTGCCGCGAACGACCGAATTAAGCAGCTACGGAAGACATTAGGCCTGACGAGGGACGAATTCGCCCAAAAGACAGGGATAGGAACGAACCAGCTCAGCAATTTGGAACACAAGAAGCAGAAGGTTTACGCCTGGCATATCGAGGCGATTTCCAACGAATGGCCACAGTACGGTTATTGGCTTTGTACGGGAAAGGTCCTGCCCGATGCCGGGCAAATCAGCCCCGAAATCAAGGAATCGCAGAGATATTTGAAAGTGGCCGAGCCGTCGCCGGAGAAGCGCTGACGGGAGGGAGGACAATAGCCGATCGGCGACATTTTGGGGGATATCAACTTCACCCAAATCCCCGTACAGTTCCGTCGATAATGTAACTCGCCGGAATCCATCGATTTCTGTTAGCTATGGACGACGTAAGAATCAAGGGATGCTTACGGAGCTTCTCATAACTTTTCGGAAACAGTGTCGCGGCGATCCTCCCCGTGTTCCTACCAGTAAGCAATTTTTAAGACGTTTCTCTACCTCTCACTCTTTTGCTGTCCGTTTCGGGTTTGTCCTGGCTGAATTTGAGAAAACGGAAAAGATAAGAGATTGTTCGAGAGTTCGGCCAACATCGGGTGAATAGAAAACAGCCTCTAACTCGAAAGGAAAAGCGAGATTCGTCCGCTGTTTCCGACGTTGTCCTACGAACCAATTGTTGGATACCGGCTAGCCATTGCCGATGCTCGATTTCTCTTCACTGCGCAGGAGGAGAACGCGGCCGGCTCGGCGGATCAGCGTATCTTTGGAGTGCCCGCGATATTGCATGACGGAGCCGGCGACAGTAAGGGCGAAGTGAACGGACGCAATGGCGGATTTCCGATTCGACGAGACCTCGACTTCATCAATGTGATGCTCGTAGCCGAGCGTGGCTATACCGCCTAGGCGCGCTCCGATGTCAGCTATCCCCTGGTACATCTGTTTGTAGGCCGCGCAGGTTTGCTCTTTGTTCTGCGTGACCTCCACTCGTTGACCGTAAACGACTGATATGCCGCGACTCTCAAAGTCGTTATCCAATAAATTGCAGAGCGCTTCTGGATTGCGGCTCAACGTCGCGTGGGTCTGCATTTGGTAGAAGGCCCTGACCTGATCGTCCGAGATCTTGCGCCCGCCGATGAAGTAATACCAGCTGACTCCGGCCAGGATTGCGACCAATAGCAACATGCGCATCTAAATCTCCGAAAAGTTGTTGATGATCCGCCTGCGGCGGTGCCAAATTAGGTTGGAAGAATGAATAAGATTGGCCCAATTTACGCCGATCAATCCAGGAACCTGGCCAAGAGCCGACTAAAGAAACTCACATGGCGCTCACCTTTAGGGCTCAGGCGACCGGCGGACAAATAGTTGCTAACGGCGAAAAAACCGCAGATCAAGGCAAAGGCGATGCCCAACCATTGAAGCCAATGAATCCGCCGAGTGAAGATCGCCTCAACCGCAGGGAAAAACATGCTGCTGCGACGGCTTTCAAGGAGATGATTCATCCACGCCGGCAGCAACCAATAGAACATCACAAACAGTACAAGGCCAAAGAGCACTGCACCTTTCCATGACAAACGGTTTGCAATGTGAGTCGTGTCACTCAACACCCCCTGACCGCGAGCGTTTGCGACGATATCGGCGACGGTAACCCATGTTTAAACGTCGTTTCGAATAATCCCAGCAGATAAGTCTAGTGACTTCGCGGCTCAAAAAAGCCAGGTTTGAGTCGGAAAAGGCTGAAAATCGTGTAAGCCAGAACTTACGAATAGATAGAAAAAGGATTGGAGGCGGCGTTACGGCCTTTCGGAAAGCTTCACTCTGCTCGGTAAAGTCTTCCAGCGGCAAAGGGGTAAAAGCGAACCAAGCTCAAAACTACCGCCCTGTTGTCTTATGATGCGCTCGCGCCTAGAGAATTTTCCGATCCGGTATCAGGGAGCCCGATATGTAGGTCGGCAATCCCTTCCCAATCGCAAACGGCCGTCCTGGGAAGGGCCTGGCCGGCGCTCCCGGCCAGGCCGTTTGCGATTGGAAGGGTCATCCCAGCGCTCCTGGGATGACCGTTTGCGATTGGAAGGGTCATCCCGGCGCTCCTGGGATGACCGTTTGCGATTGGAGCGCCAGGACGCCCCTTCCCACAAAGTCCTTTGTCGAGCCGATAAGTCGGCAAGGGATTGCCGACCTACGTGCTTCCCGCCCGACATGAATCCGTACACCGGGATGAAAAACGCTCTAATCGTACGGCAGCCAGGCCGCGGAACCGGCGGGTTACGGCGCGCGGAAACACCCACAGGAACCTGGCAGGTTCGATGCGATGCGCGCCTAACCCACCCTACTGCGAAATCGTTTTCAAGTAGACGGGGATGTAATTGGCAGCCAGTCCTAAGGCCTATCGTTTCGGCATTCGCCGCTAGCATGACGCTTATTAACCCGGCCTATAAATATAAGGCCGGGTTAATCCGGGGCAGGGATGCCCCGGCGCGGCGACAAGCCGCGTGAGCCCAGGCCGGGCGTGTACCGGCCTGGGCGGCGGCCCGAAATACCAGGAGGGTATTTACGGGCCTGATTAATAACTGACCGGCATTGGGTTTTGACCGGAGTTTTTTCTTTGGGTAGAGTCGGTACGGGCCTAAAGGGATTTTGGAGGCGTTATGCGTTTCGTGTTTTTAGCTGTGTTGGGTCTGATCGGTGGATGTGCGTCGGATCCGGCGGTGCGGCAGCAATTAGCCGGGGCGGTTCAGGCTCGGTGTTTGGCCGAATCCAAGAAGTATATCGAGGCAGGCGTGGAAAAGGACTACTTCACGCGATGCGTCGATAGTCGGTTGTCGGCTCTGGGCGAAGAACCGATCTATGATCCCGGTTTTGAGGAGCGATGGCCGGAGTTCGAGAATCCTACGACCGGCCGAGCTCTCCAGGAGAGATAGGCCGATTCTCGACCGCCGCCACTTGGGGCGGTTGCACTGATAGCGGGTGTCGGGCGTTCGTTGTTTGACTGTTGCTCCGTCATTGGCTCGGGTTAGGCGGGGCGGATGACGTGACCATCCGGGAACGCGCAAAGCACGACGGGTTTGGTGAGCATCGCATCGAACCGGCCACGTTCCTTGAGGGGCTTCCGCGCGCCGTAACCCACCGGGCCAAGCCGCGGAACCGGTGGGTTACGGCGCGTAGAGAGTCCGTGGTCACGGAACCGTTCGTGGCGGTGCGCGCCTAATTCCAAATCGCTTTCAATAAGGCATTAATTTTCGTAGGGTGGGTTAGGCCGCGAGGCCGTAACCCACCGAGCGACCTCGAATCGGTGGGTTACGCTTCGCTAACCCACCCTACGATGAATGTTCACTCGAATGCCGAATGGAATAATCCATCCGACTCCGGACACAAGACTCGGAACCTTGCTCTTGTCCGTCAGCAAGGCTTCGCCTGGGACAGGGATTCGTCGCCTAGCGCCGATAGCGCGGTTCTGGCCAATTCGTTCCACTGGTCCCTCTGCCAATACTCGAGATAGCGCCTGAACTGGCGCTGGGTCGAAAGAATCGGGAAGGCATCGGGACCCAGCAGGCAGAGCATTTCACCGCAGAACTCCCTGATTTCCTGTTCCGCCTGGCTGGCGCTGAATTTTGGCGCGCCATAGGCAACACCCAGCAGGGCGAGTTCGGCGAGTGTGGCCAGCACATAGGCGCGCTCTTCGCCCGCGGTTTTGTAAAGCTGCCAATGGGCGAGCTGCCGGGCGGCGGCCCACCAGAGGCCGTAATCCTTCGCGAGCGACTTCCAAACTTCGGCACTGCCCGCCAGGACCGGCATCGCCAGCATGGAAAGATACTGCGTAATGGCCCACGGGTTGGAAGGCTCGATCTCCAATGCTTCGCGATAGAGATCACGAGAGGATGCATAGGCTTTCTTGCCTTTTTCCAGCTTCGCGCGGGTGACCTCGGCATCGCCGGTTTCGCTTGCCGCGATCAGAAAATAGGCGATTCCGATGCGCTTCTCGCTGGCGGCATTCATGCCGAGACGCTTGGCCTTTTGCGCAGGCGATTTCTCCGTGACGGGCTCGGCGCACCAGGCCTTGAGTTCGGCGCGGATCGACTCGCACAGAACTTCCAGTTCAGCATCCCGATCGGCGGGGTTGCGCGCCTCGGCGGCTCTCCGGCCGTCCGCGTTGGCGCCGACCAGTTCGTCGATCCGGTCGAACTTCACCTCGAGCCGGCTGCGGATGCGTTCGTCGCGGAAGGCGTCCACCTGCCGCTCGAAGTTCCAGGGCACGGTCGCGTAGCAGACGATGCTCGCCCAGTCATGGGTGCCGGGCGAATCGGTACGAAGCCGTTGGCGCAGGTCGTAGAGCACCCAGCGGGGATCGGTGCCGCTCAAAAGGCCGCTGTAGAGCACCTCGGCCGCGATCGAGGAGGCCCGCATCCAGAGGGGGAATTGCGAGGCGATGACCCAGGGAATGCCTGCCGCGTGGAGCTCGTGAGCGATGCTGCCGCCGGGTATCAGCACCGACTCGATGTTGCCGGAATCGCAGGTCGCGAGCGTGACCACGTTGGGGCGATATTTGGTTGTCCCGGAGGAGTCCCGCGCCGTGAGTACGATCGCCAGGCGTTCGCCGTCGACCACGTCGCCTTGCGCGGAATTGGAATCGCTGCACAGCATGACGCCGTAGTGGCGGTCGCCGGAGTTATTGATCGGCGCGCCGTGGGCCAGGATGTGCACGTAAGCGTACTGGGTGGTCGAGCAGGCTTCCCGAATCTGCTCCAGGCTGGCATTGGGCAGCACCGTCAGGATCTGCTTGACCTCCCGGATGCGTTCCTCGGGCGTGTCCTTGATCTTGATCCAGGGATCGATCGCTCGCCGGATCGCGTGCAAATGGTCTTGCGCCGGCACCGGCGGGAGGCCGCCGGGCGATGCGAACGCGAACAGGATGCGCGGAGGGCGGTTCCAGTCGACCGGCAGCGGCCGTCCGCGCCGGACTTCCCGGGTCATCACGATAGGGGTGCGCGACTGCAGGAACAGGGGAGATCCGGAACCGGGGAAACCGTCCGGCGCGATAGCCGTTTCGAAAGGCACCATGCCCAGCTCGAAAGAGGACAGCGAAAGCCTGAGATGCACGAGTTTCCCGCCGTCGGCCCGCGGGTCGGACAGTTCCGAGAGCAGCGCCGGAACCTGTCCGAGCACCCGCCCGATCGCCTCGCCCATTTCCCGCATCTCGCTTTCGCGCTGCGAGGCGGCGACGGGGCTTCCGTCTATGTCGTACCGCAGGCGTTCGAGCCGGTTGAGCAGTTGCCGTTGCTCGAACGGCATGTGTACGGTCACCGGACCGTCGGCGCCGCACAGCGCGAGATACGGCGTCAGCGGCGACAACAATTGATTGTGCGCGGGCCCCGGCCTGAGCAGTTCGAGTTTGACGTTGCGAATTTCGCTCATCTCAGGGCCTCGCGAATTGTTCGATAACCCGCGGCTTGCCCGTGCCGTCGCCCTCGATATGGGTCAGACGGCCGACGACTTTTCCGTCTTCCAGCGAGATCGAGACTGCGCTGGCTTGATCCATCACGAACGATTCGCCGCCGAATTTCGCCTTGTCGATGGCCGCCATCCCGCCGTCGGTCAGCGCCTCATACACCGGCTTGAAAGAGGCCGTGTCCTTGAGCATGGCATCGCTGAACCGCATCAGGCGGATCCAGGTGCCGCTGTTGAAATAGTAGCGGGAGCCGCCCATGTCGATGGCACGTTCGAGATGGGTATGGCCGGTGACGATGAAGTCGGTGGAAGCACCCACCGAAGCCGTCACCTGCTTGTAAGTGTCGTCCTGGTCGGTGATGTCGAAGGTCTTGTCGTCCGCGAGCCAGTCCTTGAGCGCGCGCCGCAGCGCTTCGTCCTTGCCGACCCCGGTGATCCAGCCGGTGAGGCGATCCCAGATCAGGCCGCCGGTACCCAGAGTTTCGTTCGCGGGTGTCGCGCGAGCGCCGGGTTGCTTGAAGCCCTTCTCGGCGGCCAGCAACATGTCGTCGGCGGTTTGTGCGCCGGCCGGGCCTCCGCCCTGGATGCCGGCCGAAACGTTCGGCCCCAGCAGCTGATCGACCGTGATGGCGGGCGCGCCGGTCGCCTGGCGGGGCTGGAATCCTTCCGCCGACAGGCGCTGGTCCACCTGTCCGCTGCCCCGTTGGCGTTCGCCCAGGATCGACAGCAGGCTGTTGATCTTGGCCGCCTGGGAAGGATCGAGCACCACCAGGGTTCCGACGGCGGCGGAGGTCTCAGGTTTGAGCAGATCGATCCACGCGTACCGGCGCTTTACCTCGTTCATGACTTCCTTGACCATGCGGGTACCAGCGTTCGGGTACCATTCGCTCGGTTCGAGCGAACGGCCGGCATTCAGGCGCCGCGCGACTTTCGCCAGATCTTCGTAGCGGTTGTAGTTCCAGGCGTCGACTTCGTTGCCGTGGGTGCAGAAGACGCGGGCATTGCCGACCAGGCAGGTGTGGCCCGCGCCGGTGGTGGAGAATTCGATCCTTGCCCTGGCGAGAAGGTCTTCGCCCGCGAGCCGCGACAGAATCAGGCGCTGGACCGAGGGAAAGGACACTTCGATGTCGTGGTTGCCGATGACGATCACCAGCGTGCGTCCTTTCTTCTTCACGAAATCCGCGAGAGCCTCCCAAATTCCGGAGAACGACTTGTCGTCCATGATCCGCGTCAGCGTGGCCGTCGCCTCGTCGACGGCGACGTAGCCCCGGATGTCCTCGGCCAGGGTGTCGAACACGTCGCCGTTCAGAATCAGCGCGACGCGCCCTTCGGGACGCTGCGCCGCCACCCACCGGATATAGTTGGCGAGACGCTGGGTCTCCCTAAGGATCTGGAAGCCGGGCTTGCCGCCCATGTGGATATCGGAGATGACATGCACCTCGTCGTAAGCCGGGAACTCGCTCATGTTCCTACCCCCCCCTTGATAAGTCCAAAGTGTTCGTATGACGTCCGCTGCAAGCGCGGATGATAATTCCGATTCGACGGTTTTATAAAGGATAGGCTTTAAGCTCGATGAGCGCCGGAGACATCCTTCCGATCGCAAACGGTGTCTTCGGGAGCACCGAAGACACCCTTCCTTGCCGGGGTGACGATTTGTGTAAAGATTCATGCACAGAGGCAGCTTTTACAATGTCCTTCCCCACGGTGAGACAGAGCACAGCTCGCCAACAAGCCAAGCGAATCGGAGTCCGCTGCGGGAGAAATCGGAGAACTGCGGGCTAGACGGAACCGCTGTTCATCCCGGTTCCGCCTTCGGCGGCGCAGGCGCGGATCAGTTCGGCCAGCTTGCGGGTGGCGGGGCCGGCAAGCTTGGGCTGGGCGAAGATGAGATACAGCGGCACCTTTCGGCGCTGTCCATCGCGCAGGGGCAGCGGCTTGAGCCGGCCGGAGGCGAGCGGCTCCTCGATCAGATGGCACGGAATCCAGCCGAAGCCCAGCCCCGCGCATAACAAGGCTATCCGCTTCTCGGGACTGGTCACGCTCCAGCGCCGCGTCGCGCCGAGCCACCCGGAATCGCGCGGCGCCAGCGTGCCCGAATCGCTCACGACGACGTGCAGCTCCCGGTTCAAGTCATCGGCATCCAGGGTTCGTCCGAGCCGGTGTAGCGGGTGGTCGGGATGAGCCACGGCAACGAGTTCCACGTCCAGCACGTGATCTCCCAAAAATCCCGGCGGGACTTGTCCGCCGATCGCGAGATCGGCGCGGCCCATGATCAGCGCCTCGTCGGTGCCGGACAGCACCTCTTCACTGAGCAGCACGCGCGTGTGCGGGCTGAGGGGCGCAAATTCCCTCAGCATGCGCAGCAGAAGGGGAGTGGGGAACAACGCGTCGACCACCAGCCGGATTTCCGCTTCCCACCCCTGCACCAGACTGTGGGCCAGTTTCTCCAGTTTAAGCGCTTCGCCGAGCAGTTCTTCGGCGTGGCGCAGAAGCGTCTCTCCCGATTCGGTGAGCTTTGCCTTGCGGCCGTGAATCTCCAGCAGTTTCAGGCCGAGCCGCTCCTGCAGCCGGCCGACCGTATAGCTGACGGACGACTGGCTGCGATGCAGCGCTTCGGCGGCCTGGGCGAATCCGCCGTATTCCACGATCGCCTGCAATACCCGCCATTGCTCGAGAGTGGTCCGGGGAATCTTCATATGATCGAATTCTTCGATAAGAATGCCCAGAATTTTGCGCTTTTTAATCGAGTCATACAAACCTATCCTGGTGCCGTCTATCGATTCTTACCAGGAGATCGCCATGGCCAACGTGCTGCAAATCAAGACCAGTTTGTCCGACACCGGCAACGCCAACCGCTTCGCCGACGCTTTCATCACTCAGTGGCGCGCGCGGCATCCGGAGGACAGGATCGTCACCCGCAACCTCGGCCGCGAGCCGATTCCGCACTTGGACGAGACCGCAATCACAGGCTTCTTCGCGCCGGCCGAACGGCGCACTCCCGAGCAGCGGGCGGCAGTGGAACTTTCGGACGAACTGATTGCGGAGCTTCAGGCGGCGGATGTCCTCGTGCTCGGCGTTCCCATGTACAACTTCGGCATCCCGTCGACTCTCAAAGCCTGGATCGACCACGTCGCCCGCGCCGGAATCACGTTCGAGTACACGGAAAACGGCCCGGTCGGTTTGGTCCAAGACAAACAGGTGTTCGTGCTCGCCGCCCGCGGCGGAGTCCATCGTGGCACGCCGCAGGACACCCAAACCGCTTACCTGCGCAATGTGCTGGGTTTCCTCGGGATGACGGACGTCAATTTCGTCTATGCCGAAGGACTGGCTTTGGGGGAGACCGCCAAGGGGCAAGCGGAAACCGATGCGCTCGGGCAGATCGCCCGGCTTGTCGGTTCCCGAGCGGTAACGACTGCGGCGAAACCGATCGATGTTTGACAAATTGTTTGAGGAGAACACCCATGACCACCTCTCCGAATTTTGTTACCCGCGAGGTCGAGCGACTGGTCACCGGCAATGCCGTTTCGGACGGTGCGGGCGTAAAACTGCTGCGCGTGCTGACCCCGGACTTGCAGCGGCGGCTCGATCCCTTTCTGATGCTCGACGAGTTCCGCTCCGACAATCCGGACGACTATCTCGCCGGCTTTCCCGATCATCCCCATCGGGGCTTCGAGACCGTGACCTATATGCTCGCGGGACGCATGCGGCATCGCGACAACGCCGGCCACGAGGGCTTGCTGGCTGCCGGCGGCGTGCAATGGATGACGGCGGGTCGAGGCATCATCCATTCCGAGCTTCCCGAGCAGGAGCAGGGGCTGATGCACGGTTTCCAGCTTTGGATCAATCTGCCCGCGCGCGAGAAGATGACCGAGCCCGGCTACCGGGACATTTCGGCGGAAGCGATCCCGAGCACCACCACGGCCGAAGGCGTGACCATCCGGATCATCGCCGGATCGGTTGCGGGCATCGGCGGCGCGGTCAGGCGCGAGGCGACCGAGCCGCTCTATCTCGATCTCGAAATGCCGGCCGGAAGCGCTTACGAGGCGCCGATCCCTGGGGGACATAACGCGTTTCTGTACGTTTACGAAGGCGAAGTCGGGGTCGGCACACGCGGCGAGCCGGTGCGCGCCCGCCAGCTCGCGGTCCTGACCAACCGCGCGGATGCCGATGGCGTGCGGCTGACGGCTTCGCGCGGGGCTCGATCGTTGCTCGTCGCCGGCCGTCCCCTCAACGAGCCGATCGTGCAGTGGGGACCTTTCGTGATGAACACGCGCGACGAGGTCGAACAGGCCATGCACGATTTCCGCTCGGGCAAGTTTTAGGTCGTGGGGAAGGTAGGCTCTTTGCCGGATAGGCTCCGTTCCAACGACGGCCGATCCCAGTGTCCCAGATCGGCGGCCGCGTCATAGGTGCTTTGGAGAAACTCCAGCAGCAGCCGGCCGGGTGAATCCGCCTGCCGCACCTCGGAATAAGGCAGGACGAATTCCTTGAGCTCGGAGCTGTAAAACGCGCTTTCGGGACGTGCCCGTGCGTCCGGAAAACCTTTCGGTTCAGGGTAGGCATAGGCGTAGAAGGCTGGAAACGGGACAGCATCGTTACCCGGCCAGAAGCCGCAACTGCTTACCTCATGGGAATAGGCCTCGCGGACTACCCAATCGGGAAGATTGGGCACGCCGCCGGGGTGTTCGGGCGCGCGCCGGCCGGAGAAGCGTGTGACCGCCAGGTCGAAGCTGCCCCAGAAAAAATGCACCGGACTGCATTTGCCGATATAGCGCGCGCGGAATGCCTTGAATACGCTATCCGCCTGGGCCAGCACCCTCCAGCACCGGTGGGCGTGCTCGGCATCGTAGGCGGCGTGTTCCCGATCCTGGTCGAAGGGAATCGCGCGGGCGACCTCGTTGGGTTTTTTCCGTATGGCGACCTCGATATCCAGCGCCCGAAGCGCGGCAAAAATTTCCCGGTAGAAATCGGCCACCGTGCAGGGTAGAAGCGGGAATTGTCGCGCCGCGCCGTCGCTGGTCCGGATCACGAGTCGATGCTCGATAAAATCGAAATCGATCTGGAACGTTCGGTCACGATAGGGAATCGGCGAGGTCGTCAGCCCGGATGTCGTCAGATAAAGCACGACATGCCAGGAGTGGTTGATCCAGGGCGTCAAGGCCAGCCGGATTTTGCCGACGATCTGTGTCCACATATGCAAGGTCGCATAGGTGTCTTGCCATGCCTGCAAAGGCAGGTCCGGCCAGGCCGAATTGTCGTTGATGGTGCTCGAAGCGTTCTGGCTCGTCATGGTGACCTCCATCGAGCGGGGAATTTCAACGTCTACTTCCGCTTGTTCCCAAGCTCCTGCTCTCATCGTTATACACAAGACCCAGCGGGTGGTCGTCACCGTCATTCCGTCCATGGACGACGGAATCCAGGGCCATGGATGGTAACCGGCCGGTCGCACGCTGGCTTATCCGAAGCACAGCTCCGGCCCGCCGCTTCACCTCCGTGTGGCTGGATTCCGGCTTCCCTGCCGGAATGGCGGGTCCGGGCACGTTTCGGGTCGCTCGTAAGTTGTGTATAACGATGAGAGCTCCTGCTTGGGAATACGGCCTTGGAAGCTCCAGCCTCGCAAAGGGCAGGAAGCCGGAGCTTCCAAGACTTGGGTTCCCAACCTTGAGGTTGGGAACCAACATCTGGTTTGATTTCTCGCGAGGTCCGGCCGTTCCGGAGTTCCGCATGCCGCCATGATTTACCTTTGTCAGAGCTTCCGGTTTCAGACGGAGCGAAGGCACTCCCGCATGCCCTGTCGGTCGAATCGATCAAGGTCTCACTCCGTGCGTTCGGTGCTTGTCCTGCGTCCCATCCGACTGGAGATACAGCCGTGAGCCAGCTTCCCATCGCTGACTACGCCTTTCTGTCCGATTGCCACGGGGCCGGCCTGGTCAGCCGCGCCGGCTCGGTCGACTGGCTTAACTTTGCCCGTTTCGACGCGCCCGCGATCTGCTCGCGGCTTCTGGATACGGACGGCGGCCATTGGGCCATCCGCCCGGTTGGCCAAGCATCGACGCGCCGCCGGTATCTCGACGGCACCCTGGTGCTTGAAACGACCTTCGAGACGCCGACCGGCACCGTGGTTCTGACCGACGCGCTGGCGATGGGACCCAACGAACGCGGCCACCAGCTCGGCGCCGACGCGCCGCATACCCTGATCCGCAGCGTCCGATGCCTGGCCGGGCACGCAGACCTCGAGATCGAGTACGCGCCCCGGCCGGAGTATGGGCTGGTCTTTCCCTTGTTGGTTCCGGTCGTTGGCGGCGTATCCGCGCGGGGCGGCGCCTCGGTGCTCCATCTCAGTTCGCCCGTGCCGTTTCAAATCACCCGTTCGACGGCATGGGCGGGCGTGAGAATCGAAGCCGGCCAACGCCTGGACTTCGCCTTGCAGCATCGTTCGAGTTCCGAAGCCGCGCCTCGAGTCTGGACCGAAGCGGATATCGCCGAACGGTTGGACGACACCATCACCGCCTGGCGCAGCTGGTCCGATCTCCACCAGAACTACGAAGGACCGTGGCGGGAGCTCGTCCGCCACAGCGGGCGCGTGCTTCAGGGGCTGACCTATTTTCCGACCGGCGCCATCGTGGCCGCACCGACGACTTCGCTGCCGGAAGCCGTGGGCGGCAGCCGCAATTGGGACTACCGCTACACTTGGGTGCGCGATGCGAGTTTCACCCTGGAAGCGCTGTGGGTGGCGGCCTGTCCGGACGAAGCCTATAAATTCTTCGACTTCTTGGCAGGCTCGGCCTTGACCCAGATCGAGCGCGGCGTGGATATGCAGATCATGTTCGGCATCGGCGGCGAGCACGATCTGACCGAACGCGAGCTGCCACATCTGTCCGGCTGGCGGGCCAGCCGTCCGGTCCGGGTCGGCAATGGCGCCTGGAATCAGCGGCAGCTCGATGTCTACGGCGAGCTGTTGAACGCAGCGTACCGGCTACAGGGACAGCTCACCACTCTCGATCCCATCACCCGTAATTTTCTCGCCGATGTCGCCGACGCTGCCGGTCGTTATTACCGCGATCCGGATCAGGGCATTTGGGAAATCCGCGGTCCGCCGCGAGACTTCCTGTACTCGAAACTGATGTGCTGGGTCGCCCTCGACCGGGCCATCGGGCTCGCAGATCTGCTCGGCGCCGCGGATCGTGTCGAGCGCTGGCGCGCCGTCCGCGAGGAAATCCGCCAGGCGATTCTTACCCAGGGTTGGAGCGAGCGGGCTCAGTCCTTTACTCAGGCGTTCGGTTCGGACGAGCTCGATGCTTCGGTCCTGATGATGGCGCTGGTCGGCTTCCTGCCGGCGGACGATCCCCGCATGCTGGCGACGATCGATGCGATCGAGCGGGAGTTGACGGACAAACGGGGGCTGGTATTCCGCTATCGCGCCGACGACGGGTTGAAAGGAGAGGAGGGCACTTTCCTGCTCTGCACTTTCTGGCTTGCCCACGCAGTCGCTTTGGCAGGACAGGTCGAGCGCGCCAAGGGCATCCTGGCCCGCGGCGCCGTTTATGCCAACGATGTGGGCCTGCTCGCCGAAGAGGTCGATCCGAGCACGGGCGAGCTGCTCGGCAACTTCCCGCAAGCCTTCAGCCATATCGGCTTGATCAACGCCGCGTGGGCGATTGCCGAGGCCGAGCAAGCCCGATCGGCACCGTAATTCCATTCGACATTCGAGCGAACATTCATCGTAGGATGGGTAGAGCGAAGCGAAACCCATCGATGGCAGGTTAGCCCCTAGGCTCCGCGTAACCCGCCGATTCGAGGTCGCTGCGCGCCTAACCTATCCTACTTCGCCGGCCGAAGAATCGATCGTCGGCACCGGCGATCCTCATCTTTCTTTAATCTTTTCCCCGGCGGCGTTCTCATGTTGCTTCCGTACTCTAGTACCCGACGGGTGCGGCGATTCCTGGACACGTATCTAAAGGCGCACCGGTAAGAGCCGTTTTTTTGGGGGCCGCCTCGGTGCGGAGTCAGAGACTGATCTAATGCGTTAAAGGTGACTCATGCCAGCAAACATGCGGCAAGACGAGAGGATCGAGGTTTTTTCATTCATTGCCTTGTATGAAGGCCTCAGTGGACTGCTGATCGATCTCGATCTCTATGTGTTCAATAAGGCGGGCGAATTGATCGAGTGCCAGCCCATATGGAAGGGAAAGACCGTAGTGGCGCTTTCCGGGAGGGAACTGAGTAACGCGCGAGTCATGATCGGGCCGCCCATACGTGATTCCATACGCGGGCCAATCACGATGGACATGATTCGGAATTACCATGGTTTCGAGGTCGGGTTCGATTTAGTGCCCAAGACCCGCTCGGTTACGCTTTCCGCCGTGCCGGAGGCAATTTGGCGGACATGGCAACAATCGGGCTCATGGAGCAAAAGCAGAAAACATCCCAACGCGTTCGACGGTTTTCTATTTTGGTAGATGTCGGCGTCGTCTTGGTAGCGATTCCGTTGCGCCATTGAGAGCATTTTCCGGCTTGGCGTAGCGCTCCCAACGTGGAATAGGTCGGAAAAGCGGCTTCGTCGGCAACGGATTGCCGACCTACGAATAGGTACGGGACAGTTCCCCATCTAGCCGCTCTACATGTTATTTGGCTTTGTCTGCCTGAGTTAAGGAGTGCCGCACTGCGGCACTCCTTTCCCGATCTCTCGATGTTACGGCTTTACTCCGATGAGTTTCCAACCGCCATCCGGAGAGAGATTTGCTCTGCTGGACGATCCCACATAGAGGACGTCTTTCGTTGGAAGCATGTTCCGCACACCCATAACGGTTTCGGGATGGCCGAAGCCGTTTATGGTCCATGGTACTGCCTTGGAATTCCCATCGGGGAAGACCCAAAGGTCGGCACCGGGATTCTTGCTGAAGTTGACGCTGGATCCCGAGTCGAGCGTTCCAACGGCCAGCTTTCCTTGGAAAACCGCCATGGTCCAGGTATAGACATTGGTCGGAACGTCGAAGCCCGCCGCGCCGTAGAGCGGGGTCATGCCGCCCAGATTGTTATCCACCATGCTCCAAGTGCTGCCGTTGTATTTCGGTAACTGCTTTTCCCCGTAGAGCAGTTGAATCTCGGGACTGCTACCGAAATTGCGGCCGCGGAAGATCGGAATGGCCCGGCTGAGGTTCTTTTGGGTTTCGGTACGATCCTGGGGCTCTCCGTAGGTACTCACGAACGTGCTATAGACCGACCACGGCGGGTTCATATGTCCCCAGTAGAGGTAACCGGCGAACGAGGCCAAGTCGCCCACCCCTTGGGTCGAGGCAACGAGGTCGTCGACTTCGTAGTCATTTACTTCCCAAACCTTGGTCCAAAGAGGGGCATGGATAAGCCGCAAGCCTCCTGCGGGAATCGGCGGACTCATCCAGATCCCGGCCGGCGGGTTGTTGGTTCCGAGGAAGCTGCCGACCGAGCTGGACAGTGTCGACGGACGCCAGGTGGCCACGAAAAGACGCCCTTCGTGCACGGCCAGATTGACCGCATCGTTGTCTACCATACCCACTGTCGTGAAGCTGAAAGGATTGCTTCGAGTTCCCGTCCAGCGCAGTATTTCGCCGCCTCCGGTGAGTGTCTGCACGCCGGTATACATGGCGCCCTGCGCAGAGACGAATTTGCGGATGTTGGCGTATCGCAACAAAGTCGTCGAGCCGAGATATTGTTTGGTATCGGCATCGAAGGCAAACAAATTGACGCTCACCCCGAGCTGGCCCGGACCGGCGAGTATTGCCACGCCATTGGATACGCCGGCCGACCGTAAGCCCAAGGTCTCGTTGATGAGAGGGTCGTTCGGCGTAACATTGGTTTGCTTACCGGTGGCGATGTCATAAACCCATACCTGCGGCGGTCTCCAGTCGCCCAGGAATTGGCGCAATGGTACGGGAACGCCGGGGTATTGGCTCAGCGAGCCCTCGAGGACGTTGATGGGATTGCCGGTGGAATCGTTAGCGAAATCGCATTCCTGCAATCCGTCGCCTGCGGTTTGTCCTATACCCGCGACATTGGCTCCAGTTCCGATCCAGAGGGTCTGTTTCCATTGGGCCAGACCCCAAAGATAGGCCTGATTTCGCTTGGGCGTCGTGCCGGTGGGGCAGGCTCCATTTGCCGACGCGGCGACATAAGGCATGCCGCAACCGTTCCAACACTCATCCGGGACGGCCTTCGCCAAGACAGTAGCGGTCTGCGCGTGGGAAACCGTTACCGCCGAATGGAAAATAAAAAGAGATAAGGGAAAAACAACTCGCCAATTGCACTTGATCATGTCGATACTCCTTTTTCCAAAGTGCATGTTTCCTGTTCGTATCATATTGCCCGTAACCGGGCAGAACTCGCATATTTGGTATATGTAATCGTTGAATTAAGTGGTTGCTTTCATTCTCCTCCTGAGTTGTTTTTGAATTTTTATTACGAGATTTCGGTATGGCACCGAATATTTTATTACGCGAATCTTATGCCATATCTATATTTTTAATTAGATCAATTATTTGCTTGGAGATAGTAAAGTGTCTGTAAAATTTTCTGACACCTTGATATTGCCGATCACGCGGGGAAGTTATGCCAATTCTTTGGAAAAATGATATTCAGCGAACGTAGGCTGAGCCGAAATCGTAATATGTCCGGATCATGTGTATATTTATAATTATAATTATAGGTTAATTACTTGGCTTGGTATGGCGAATCGATTGTAAAATTTTCTGACACTGTTATTTGCTTGAAAGGCTAATTTCAAATCGCTTTCGATAAGGACTTGCTTTCGTAGGGTGGGTTAGGCGCACATCTGCACTGACTGACCGCCGATCACCGCGCTTTGCGTGCGCCGTAACCCACCCTATCGAAAGCCGAATGGAATAAAATGCCAGCTCTCAGCGAGTTTTGATTAACTGAAAAACGCCGGGAGTCTAATATTAATGAATTATTTTTAGCCCATGAAAGCTCTTTGTATATTCGATATCTATGCGGTGGACGGTACAAGTTCAGGCAGTACTATTAAAGTTGCGATAATTCGGGTTTTTATTTCGTTTTCTATACTCTTTCGGTTGCGGGAATTTCTTTTTCTAATGCCAGTTGCCAACGAAATGCCCATTTCCATTTAATATTCCTCTTTGCCTCAGAAAATTCGTCTGTCAGCATCTCCAGGTCCTTTTTCCGGAATCCCCGCAGGATGGAGATTAATCCATCGTGACGGGTAATGGTGGATGAGGCTGTAACAAAGGCGAACAATTCAAAAAGATGATAAGCAACAGGACTTCTGTGCAGGTCGTTGACCACAACTGCCAACCTGCACTGCTCGTAAGAATTCTTCAACAATTCTTCTGCCTTTCGGTTGTCGAAATGGTGAAGAAACAAGCTCATCACGACGATGTCAAACCGCCTTTTTTTAAACTCGTCCGAAAAAACATCTATCTTTTCAAAGCGTATCTCCGGAAAATCTTTCGATTGCGAAGTCGCATACCGAATAATCGAGTCGTTTATATCGACGGCGGTTACTGAAACCGGGATGTTTTTCCTTCGACACCATTTGACGACTGCTCTGGGAAGATCGCCGCTACCGCAACCCAGATCAACAACTTCTATCGGACGGCCGAAATCATGCTGTTCAAGTAACGGTGCGATGGCCGAAATCAACGCTTTTTCTCCGCCCAGCCAGCGGTTGACCCTGGCGATATCCTCTAGGTTTTTGATCAGATCATCACCGCCGAGCGTTGGGTCGTCGAGGAGCTCGCTGAGATTGGAGCGTTGCGAAAAGCTGTTCATGATTATTCCTCCAATTGTTTCAAACCACTGTGTTTTCACCGGAATTGCCACCATCAAACGGATGTCCGGACATAACGGATAGTCTTTCGTCATGCGTCCCGAAACATTCGCAGAAATGCCGATGACAATTCCGAAATGAAACTTCTCCATGGCGGCATCGTTGGCCGTTTCCATCGCCAGCCATTTGTCTACGCTGCCTTTCGGTGCGATCCACCCGTTTTGCGGAACGGCAATAAGTTATTAATCAGGCCCGTAAATACCCTCCTGGTATTTCGGGCCGCCGCCCAGGCCCGGTACACGCCCGGCCTGGGCTCACGCGGCTTGTCGCCGCGCCGGGGCATCCTTGCCCCGGATTAACCCGGCCTATATTTATAGGCCGGGTTAATAATCGGAGCCTCCTCAACCTAAGCCGCATCATTCCTGCGCATAGGGGTGCCCAGTCCGCTCGCATACCCATAGCGTTCTATTACCTGCCCCCAGCGTCGGGTAATTTCCTCCCTCAGTTCCGGGGTGAGGTCGTAGCGATTGGTACGATAATCGTTCGTCTCTTCTAAGTACTGCTTCAATTTGGGAAGCATTCGCTCGAAATCGCCTAGTTCCAGCTGGTCATACAGCTTACGGAGTTGCCCGACCGGATCTTGCACGAGGTCCTCGTATCGCAGTTCATGGAAACGGGGGGCGTGGAGCAGCGGGCGTGCTTCCTCAAGCTTCTGGAACATATGCAAGAAATTTTCGAACACATAGTCTTCCAGATCGTCGTATTTCGGTTCTTGCAGGCACTGAGCCTCGTACAAGGATTTCCACAAATGCATCGTCGAGAGAAACAGGGTGTAAGGGTCGCGCACGATATGAACGAACTGTGCATCCGGAAACAGCTCGAGCAAGACCTTGATTCGATAAGTGTGGGTGGGGGATTTCAACAGGATACGTTTGGGGTTGCGTATCGTCAGCTGCTTGAGAAATTTTACGAAGCCGTCTTTCCAGCGCTGCAGCTCCCGCGACGGGACGTCTTCCAGACTGAAATATTCGGGGCAGGGATTGCGATTGGGAAAGGCGATCTTCTGGTAAGGGGAGGGCAGTCCGAGATTGCACAGCGCAAACTCGTCTTCCTGGGGACGTTCCCAACCCATGGCCATGTTGTCGAACGGCCGCTGCTCCGGTAATAGAGCCTTGAACAGGAAACCGAGCCAGCGCGCATCGAACCGCTCCGTGAGCAGAAAGCGGTTAGGGTTGAAGCACACGTAAGTGGTTGGATAGGTGAAACGGTCGTCCAGGGCGAGAAGCTCGTGGAGCCACGTGGTGCCGGAACGCCAATGTCCGATGATGAACAAGGGCGCTTGCTTGATTTCCGTTCTGCGTACCCGACGGTTCCATATCAGCTCTTGCAGACCGTGGCTCAAGCAGCCCAGCAATATGACGAATGTCATGGCCACAATCCGGGGTATGCGTCGCACCCCAACGTCAAATCTGTTGTGTGCCAACATTCTTAGCCAGCCGAGAAAATTGCCCCCGAGCCAGATTTTGGCATACGACTTCTTTTCGCTCCGTGTCTTGCTATCGGTTGTATTCGTGGACAAATCCATTTGGGCGATTCCTTCTGTAAGGTTTAAATGAGTGACAGCGAGGCGTTTCCTCTGCGACGCGAAGCGTTCACTACGGCACGAAAAGTCGGCATCGGGACTGCCTCATTGCGCACCTGCGGCCGATCCGCAGCGATCCCGCTCAAACTCGGCCTTGGTGCATGTCGTGACGAGCGGAAAGTACTCTCCCATGTGCGCCGTAATGGCGGCGGGGTCGTTGTTGGTGCCGGCATAGTAGAGCAGCGCCTCGGTAAATGCCGGGTTTGGCTGCATGTGGCGCAGGATCAACGCCGGTATGGTATCGGTCGTAGGTAACCAGTTGTCTGCGTTGGCGGGCCGGCTCTCCGGATTGGAGAAGGCGAACGTCACATAGCCATCGCCATCTTGCGCCGCTTGGGCATCGTACAAGCAGCCGTTAGTAGTCCATAAGCTCGAAGTATTGTGCATGCACAGAGACCAATAGCGGAGCTGCTCGTTGCCGGAAATATCGTCCGGAATACCCTGGAGGCCCTGGGTGTCGGGGAAGCTGGGCGCCCTGAAGCGCATCACCGTCACCTCGCCGCGCGAGGGACTCAAAAACACCAATAGATACCCGGTCTGAGCGTTGTAGTAGGTGCCCCGGCCGCTTGGCTGCGGCGTCACGGCCCGATAACGCGCCAGACCGTTGTTGAAATCGGAGGCGGAGGGACTCGGTATGCCCCCTGCTGCGGATGGGCCGTCGATCACGCGGAGGCGAAGCTCGTCTCTCTCGGCGGGTAAGATTTGTGTTTCCCGTGTTTCTTCCGGCGACTCGGCGCTTTCTACTAATCTGATGAGCGCTCGCTTTTCTGCTTCCTGGATCTTCCGCATTGTCTCGCACATCTCGTGAATGTCTTCCAGGCTGGTCTTTGCAGGGTCATCGACGACGAAATAGAAATCCGGCTGAGGAATGCCGCCGAGCGAATCCGTGCCCGGATCGGGCAGGTACACCCGGTAGGCTACGGAGTTGTATTCCGTCTTGCTTCCATCGTAACGATAGCCGCCGTAGAGGATATTCGCCGGCCTCGGCGGCTTAGGCGGCCGTGCCTCGGGCGGCACATCCAGTAGATCGACGGTGTAAGCGCTTTCCGGGACGTACGGCGTATTCGGGAGGAACGGGTTTTCGCCGCGGTCGGGGACGATGTCGGTGTCGGCCAGCAGTGCCGTCGAAAACCCCAGGAAATCGTGGTTCTGCCAGGACATATAGCGCGCTCGAGGGAACCCGGTACGGAACCGGAAGTGCCCACCGGGTGGATATGCCGGGAGCGCCTGCAAGAACCAGTACACGGCGTTACTTTCTATGGCCGGTGCAGTACTGCTCTGAATCAACCAGCCCGCGCATTCCGTGAGGGGAACCTCCTGGCCTCGGACCAGGTCCTCCTGGGCAAAACTTTCGCCGGGAAGCAACCCGAGCAGGCCGCTTCCCATCACTCCTGATATCGTCACAAGCTTGCGGAACGAATCCTTCATTGCACACCTCCTTAAAGGCAATGGGCCAATCCTTGGCCAGTCGAAGACATCCCCCGAGCTTTGTGCTTTGCCATCTACTGTATTTGCTGACAATTCCATTTGGGTGGTTCTTTCCGGTGTAAGCCCCAAGTAAATGACTAAGGAGCGAAGCGGTTCTTCGAAACGCCGCTTCGTCCGTGCCGCGCGTCAACGGCATCGCTCCTCATCACCGCGTACCTTGCGGCGCCAGCCCGCAGCGATCCCGCTCAAACTCGGCCTTGGTGCATGTCGTGACGAGCGGAAAGTACTCTCCCATGTGCGCCGTAATGGCGGCGGGATCGTTGTTGGTGCCGGCATAGTAGAGCAGCGCCTCGGTAAACGCCGGGTTTGGCTGCATGTGGCGCAGGATCAACGCCGGTATGGGGCCGCTAGCGACGGGCAACCAGTTGGTCGCGTTGGCGGGCCGGCTCTCCGGATTGGAGAAGGCGACCGTCACATAGCCATCGCCATCTTGCGCCGTTTGGGCATCGTACAAGCAGCCCGTGGTAGGCAGCCCGGCCGTGGCATCGTGCATGCACAGAGACCAATAGCGGAGCTGCTCGTTGCCGGAAATATCGTCCGCAATACCCTGGAGACCCTGGGTGTCGGGGAAGCTGGGCGCCCTGAAGCGCATCACCGTCACCTCGCCGCGCGAGGCGCTCAAGAACACCTGGAGATAGCCGGTCTGGGCGTTGTAGTAAACACCCTGGCCGTTCGGACGCGGTGTCACCACGCGGTAGCGGGCCAGATCATTGTTGAAATCGGAGGCGGAGGGACTCGGTATGCCCCCTGCTGCGGATGGGCCGTCGATCACGCGCTGGCCAATTTCTTCCTTCGCAATATTTGAAAGCGGCCTATCCTGCCTTGTCGCCAGAGACTCGGTGGTTTGAGCTACTGCGATAAGCGCTTGCTTTTCTGCGTCCTGGATCTTCCGCATTGTCTCGCACATCTCGTGAATGCCTTCCAGGCTGGTCTTTGCAGGGTCATCGACGACGAAATAGAAATCCGGCTGAGGAATGCCGCCGAGCGAATCCGTGCCCGGATCGGGCAGGTACACCCGGTAGGCTACGGAGTTGTATTCCGTCGTGCCCCCATCGTAACGATAGCCGCCGTAGAGGATATTCGCCGGCCTCGGCGGCTTAGGCGGCCGTGCCTCGGGAGGCACGTCCAGTAGATCGACGGTGTAAGCGCTTTCCGGGACGTGCGGTGTATTCGGGAGGAACGGGTTTTCGCCGCGGTCTGGGACGATGTCGGTGTCGGCCAGCAGTGCCGTCGAAAACCCCAGGAAATCGTGGTTCTGCCAGGACATATAGCGCGCTCGAGGGAACCCGGTACGGAACCGGAAGTGTCCGCCCGGTGGATATGCCGGGAGCCCCTGGACGAACCAGTACACGGCGTTACTTTCTATGGCCGGTGCTGTACTGTTCTCCATTATCCAGCCCGAGCATTCCGTCAGGGGAACCTCCTGGCCTCGGACCAGGTCCCCCTGGGCAAAACTTTCGCCGGGAAGCAACCCGAGCAGGCCGCTTCCCATCACTCCTGATATCGTCACAAGCTTGCGGAACGAATCCTTCATTGCACACCTCCGTGTAAAGATATGAGCCAACTCCATGGCCAACTGGAGATATCCCGTGAACTTCGTGCTTCGTTATCGATTTGCCGATGAATTCGATTGGGCGATTCCTGATTGCATTAAGAAACATTAACCCGGAATGTGATGCGCGCCCTCGATCGCACGAGGTTTGCGACTGCGTTCGGGAAGGAAGCCATCGTCGCCGTATTCGCGCGTATCAACGCCAATATGCGCCAAGACGGCGTCCGCCATTTCTTCAGCGCTAAACCTTGCTGCGATCGCCCGAGTGTTCTCGGTCAGTTTCCTGTGCAGCATCTCATCGGTGAGCAGACGCTCGAGCTGTTGGGCCAGGTCCTCGCTGTTCCAGGTTTTGAAGGTCAAACCGCCCGCCTTTTCGCCGTGCCGAATCACCTCGGTGATCCCGCCGTAATCGGGAACCAGCACCGGTGTTCCATAGCTCATGGCCTCGACGGCAACCAAGCCGAAAGGTTCTCGATAGACTGACGGATACACCACACACCGGCTATGTGCGTAAAGCGCGTTGCGAACCTCGGGCGAAACAGTGCCGGCATGGTGGACGACTATGCCGAGATAGTCGGCGAGCTCCGCAATTATTTTCTTATACGCTCGGCCTTTAGCCGTGGCACCGCAAATGACCAGTTGCATGGGAATTCGGCGGACGTCGAGGAGTTTGGCTGCGTAAAGCAAAAGATCGATGCCTTTTTCAACCTCCTGGCGTCCGATGTACGAAACGATCGAAATTCCTTTAAGGAGATTCGGAAACGCGGTTTTGAGAATCGAAAGAGGAGGTTTTTCGGTCGATTCCGGGAGATCGACGCCGTTATAGATAACCCGCAACCGCTCCGGATCGAGAGCCATCTCGTCTACAATGCGATTGCGATAATCCTGGCTGATCACTATGGCAGGCCAGGGCGAACCTTGAGTGACCTCGTTCAGCCGCTCGCGATATTCTGCAAACAAACCGGCCCGCCGCGCGTACTTGGCAAAGTCCTCGTCTCCTTGAAAGGTCAATAGGTAGTCAAAGGGATGAGTAACGTTTTTCTTCGCCGCCAGAGCGAGAGGTCCGATCGAGCCGAAGCTCATCATGAGATGGTCGACTTCGTCCAGGGCAAGATATTTGAGCAGCCGCTTGACGAGGAAACGATCTGGATTCGGCGTTTCATAAAGAGACCCGATGAGGTTCACCAGCAGTCTATCGATAAAGCCGGGGAAGTTCTGGGCAAGTCGAACTCGCAATCTGAGCGGAATTAGGTACAGGAGCGAGCCTATGATTCTGTCCAGAAACTCGGACGGTCGTCGAAACTGATAGCGGGTTGCCCGGCAGAGCATCCTTTGCTGGATTCCGTCGGCCACGAGGTCCGGGTTGCATTCCAGCATCCAATAAACGGCCACTTTGAAACCCCGTCTATGCAGAGCATTGGCAAGGGTGATGTCGCGTACGGTGGAGCCGAGATAGGAGCCATTGCCGATTGTGACGAAGGCAAACGCAGGCTTGGAATTCATTGGAAAGTCTCCTCCCTGGGAAATTGCTGATTCTTCTATTCAGCCGGTACTTCATGTAAACGCACAGATCATTCCAACATCGCCGCTCCAGCGCGAACGCGACTGGTTCGTTCGATCGTCCGCTGTCTCCAGGCATATCCCTGCCTCGGAACAGGCCGATGGAACGCCGTCAGGGCTCCCGACACCGCTGCACCGGGGTTGTCGCCGCGACGCTAGAGAATTTTCCTCTTTCGTGTAGCGCCCCCACGGTGTGATAGGTCGACAATCCTTTGCCGACGCCCTGGATCGGCGAGAGGCTTCTTCGGCAAAGGATTGCCGACCTGCAACCTTCCCAATCCACGCCGCTAGACCGTAATGAAAAACGCGCTAGAACGTGTACGCGGCGCCCACGAAGAACGAATAATTCAGGAGGCTGCCGAACTCGCTGTCGCGAGAGCCCGTGAAACCGTTGGCAATGACGTACAGCAGCGTATGGTCGGTGGCTTCGTATTCGAAGATGCCGATCAGGCGGTCGGACTGGTCGTTCAGATTGTGGATCACCCGGAAATTCACGTTGAAATCGTTCCAGATCTCGGTATCCGAATACTGGAGCATCATGTAGTCTTGGCGAAACATGGGGTCGGTGGAGTCGATTTCGCCCCTAAGGAAACATTGATCGATGCGATCCCGCAGGCAGCCGTTTTCGTTATGGAAATATTCCAGGTTGACGGTCGGTCCGGCCTCGAAGGTGTACGAGGCGCCTCCCAGTAATTCGAAGTCGCCGTAATCGCCGTGGGCGCCTTCTCCGTAGAGGAGCAGCGCGTCGGTCACGTTCCAGCCGCCGAAAAAGCCGACCCGGTAGCCGGTGTTTTCGCGGTACGAAGGGATGACGGAAAAGTACTTGCCGTCCCCGGTCCAATCGATCTTGAAGGCATAACCCGGCTGAAAGTTCTGGCCTTGTGCCGAGCCGTCGGCGAATCCCGCTTGGTTGAGACCGAAACCCTGCTGCCGTCCCAACCGGCCTTCATCCGTATTGGCGATGAACGAAACGGCCCAGGTGGAATTCGGTATCCACACGGCCCGCGCATAGCCGAGTCCGGGAACTTCCACTCTCGGGTTGTTCCGCCCGTTCTCCTTGTTGAACGGGTTGGACGAAGACAGGAGCACCGACGGCCCCCACTGCAGGTTCTCGCGGCCGTAGGAAACGAACAACTCGTCCATCAGCCGGTAACGGGCGAACCACTCGTTCGTGTAGAACTGCGCCAGGCTGTCTTCTTCGCCCTCCGGGAACCCTTCCTCCCAGCGCTGCCACAGGTAGATGAAGCGTTGTTTGATACCCAGTTCCAACCGGCGGAAGTCCAGGTTGAGATCCACGCGCGGGTTGATCGACGCCTGATAGGTGGATATTTCCAGGATATTATTGGGATTCAGGCGCGAATTCATTTCCGGTTCCTGGAAAATTCCGAAAGCCAGGACGTTGATCCGCGAATAGAAGCCGCTCTTGATCTCGTCGAAAATGCTCACCGGCCCCGTGGATACGATCACGGGTTCGGTGGCCGCGGCCGCCGTTCCCGATATTGCGCACATGACAAAAAACCATAGTCCCCACGTTAGTCCACCGTTTTTTTTCATTTCATAAAGAGGTTGAGATTGAATACGTAATCCGGAAGTGGCTCGAACCGAGGCTTGGTGAGGTTGAGATAGGTCACGTCCTCGCTCATCAGTTCGTCGTACATGGTGATCTTGGAAATGAACGGGCGCTCCTTTCCGTCGATAAGCACTTTATTGCCGTATTCCATTTCAGCCAGTTTGAATTTCTTTCCCGATACCGTGAAGTACTCCGCTTTCACCCCCACCAGGCGCTTTTTCGAAATCCAGTATTTGATACGATCGTACGTGGTCTTGTCGTTCTTGCTGGTGAGATCGAAAACATAGCATTCCTCGTCGCCCACCGTGTCGTCGGGCAACTGAGCAGCATTGTAGTCCTCGGCGTAATTGGTCGAGGCGATGTCGCCGTAGGCCGCGTTGCCCATCAGTTTCTGGCGCTGCGAAATGGGGACCGCCTTGCTCAGCCCAGGTTTGTAGAACCACATGTTGTTGTTCGACATGAGCAGTTTGTTGCCCTTGTACTTCGGCGGTGCGAGGCTTATTCCGGAGATGTCGAAGCCGCGCGCCTTGATGTCGTAATTCAAAGAGTCGGTACGGCCGTTTTCGATGGACTCTATCACCACTTCCCAGGAAATGCCCAGGAGGTTGCCCCGCGATTGATCCGCCGTCTTCAGTATAGTCTTGACGTCCGGCGAAGCCGACAACGGCGCGGCGGACAGCAATCCGGCCAGGATTAGCAAGCTTCCGAGCAAGAGGGTCGTTCTCATCGTCTTCTCCTTGTACTTTATCTACTCCATCGAAGCGGTCAACTGTCGCTCCTAGGTTCAGGTATGTCCCAGAGCGCCGACGATCTGCATGCGAGCTGCCGTGCGCGCCGGGAGACTGGCTGCGGCCAGGGAAAGAACGATCAGCAGCAGGATGCTGTAGAGCATGTAATCGGGCACCAGGTAGACCTCCAATGGCACCCGGCGGGTGATTTGGGGCGGTATCCAGGTCGGTTTGAAAAATGCGACGCCCGACCAGGTGATCAGGGTGAGGACCATGCCGAGCAGCGATCCAAGAATCCCCAATAACATGCTTTCGGCCGCGAACAGTCCGACGATGCCGCGGCGCTTGAACCCCAGTGCCCGCAGCGTGCCGATCTCGCGGGTCCGTTCCATGATCGCCATGCTGACGGTATTGATCACGCTCATGACGACGATGGTGAACACGATCAGGAAGGTGAACAGGAAGATCACGTCGAACATCTGCTTCACCTTGGTGTAAAAGGTGGAAAGCTCGTTCCAGGTCTTGACTTCCAGCTTCAAGCCTTCTGCCGCCAGTTCTCCGGCCAGCTGGGCGCGCACGGTTTCCGTTGTGTCGTCGTTCGTCAGCAGCAAGGTCAGGCGATCCACGCTGCCGGTATCGTAGAGGCTCTGGGCGAACTTGAGCGAAACCGACATGAGCTTGTCCTCCAGCGCTTCGACCGGGCCATCGAAGAGCTGAAACACCTGGGCGTCGAGCGCGTTGATCTGTCCCGACACGGTGGGCGCCATGGCGACGGCGTCGGAGCCCAAGTCCAGATTAAGCTGCTCCGCCAGTCCCCGGCTCAGGCCGATGCCGTGAATGACGTCGTCCTCCAGGGATTTGCCGTCGAACAACTGGATTTTCCCTATCATCCCGCGGGCATGCTCGTTGATGCGGCGCACGGCGGACGGCACTCGGCCGGCGGCGATGAAGATCGTCGACACCTTCCCGTTGCTCAGAAGTCCCGAAATGTGGAGCTGCGGTGCCACCACCACGATTTCCGGATGCCGGGCCAGCACCTGTTGAATGACTCCCATCTCTTCTTCGTCGATGAGATAACGGGTCGGATCGAGTTTGCCTTCCTGGAGAAAGCCGGTCTTGAAAACGCTGAGATGGCCGTTACCCTGCGCGTAGATGTAGGAATCCTTGAGGCTGGTGAAGATGTAGGCGGTGAATCCGCCCAGGGTGTTGACCGCCGCAAAGCCGAGGCCGATCGCCAGAATCGTGAACAGCGACCGGCGCCGATTGCGGAAGAGATTTCTTAAGGCGAGCTTGATCCAGGTCATCATAAGCCCACCGATCGGTCTAGCCGCATGGCCGGCTGCTCCGGCGACCTGTCATCGATGATCTCGCCGTCGCGCATCTGAATCTGACGCTCCACACGTTCCAGCAGGCGCTGGTCGTGCGTGGAGAACACGAAGGTCGTGCCGTTGTTGCTGTTGAGTCGTCGCATGAGCTCGGTAATCCTCAAGGCGTTTTCGGAATCCAGATTGGCCGTGGGCTCGTCGGCGATCACCAGTGCCGGATCGGTAACCAGGGCCCGCGCGATCGCGACGCGCTGCTGCTGTCCGCCGGAAAGCTTGGCGGGACGATGCGCCGCGTGGTCGTCCAGCCCCACTTCGGCCAGACGCTTGCGCGCCGCTCGCCTTGCCTGTGCCGTGGAAACTCCGGAGATCTGCAGCGGAAGCATGACGTTTTCCAGAGCCGAGAGTACCGGAATCAGATTGAAGCTCTGGAAGACGAATCCGATTCCGCGGTTTCGAAGCTCGCTGCGCTGGTCGTCCGACAGCGCGGCCACATCCTGGCCTTCGAAACGCACCGTACCCGAAGAGCATACGTCGAGCAGCCCGATAAGATTGCAGAGGGTAGACTTGCCGGAACCCGACGGACCCCAGACGGCCACGAATTCGCCCCTATGAATAGACAGATTCACTGTCTTGAGAGCCGTTATACGGCTTTCGCCGAGGTGATAAACCTTCCCGACCTGGCGAAGCTCTACCAGCAGCGGCGGACCAATCCTGCTCATTATTCAATCCTTTGTGTGTTGATGGCGTTTAGGCTTGCCCCGCTTCCGTCTCCGCAGTCGCGGCGCCGGCATAGGCAATGACGAACTCTTCCAGGCGTACCGTCCGTACCATAATCGTTCGGCCGCTGTCTCGATGGACGATGTGGATCAGACCGTCCTCGCCTATGGCCTGCGCCTCGTAGGCTTTCGGCGAGCCGTTCATGCCGAGACCCAGCAACTTGGCGGCGACCTCCTTGGCGCACCACAGGCGGGTGGCCCATTCGTCGGGGTCGCCGCTCGTGTCACGGAGAAGCGAGCGTTCCGATTCGCCGGCCATGGTCTCCACGAAGCTCGGCTGGCGCGGGCGGATCGGTTCGATATCCACGCCCACGGGTCCCGCATGGGCGATGGCGATAGCGCGATGTTCGCTATGGCTGATGCTGAGCTGCGGCAACCGGTTCGCCTCGGGGACCGGCGCCACCTCGGGCTGGCCCTGGTCGTTGTTGCGAATGATCAGGGCGGCCGGGTGCAGCATTTCTTCCGTCCCGGCTTGCCGCGCCAGCCAGTCGCGCACGGCATCCTTGGCTGCGATGCGCCCCAGCAGCCAATGCTGCAGGCCCGGAGCATGCGAGCGCATGTCGGAAAACGTCTCCATCTCGTCCAGATGAAGGCAGAAGCGAGCGAGGAGCGTACTGTCGAAGCCGGCGATGTCTTCGCCTGAGATCATGCGGCAGCTGGCGGAAGGCGGGAGTGCCGGCAGGTCGAGCGCATGGCTCAGCAAATAGCGGGTCGGCAGGCGGCGAAAATTAAGTAGCCGCTTCTCCCAGCGGAACTTCCAGTCCGTCCAGTCCCTGATCCGCATCCAAACGGCGCCCGCGCCGTCCTGAATCTCGATGTCGGCGGAAAGGAGCTTGCCTTCGTCGCGGGTGATTTCGATTCGCACCGGGCATCGTGTTCCCGGCGTCGGGGTAGGCCGGTATAGCTCGAGCTTGCCGATGCCGACGGGAAAGACGTAGCGCTCTTTTTCCATGGCCCAGATTCCGATCAATTGTCCGACCGCATCGAGCAACGCCGGCTCGGTCAGAAACTGGGGCTTGCGTATGGATCGGAACATGATCTCGGGCGCTTTGACCACCAACTCGCCGGCGGCGCCCCGATCGCCCAGCACGATCTCCCCGACCAGGCATTGATACACGGGTCCGTGGAATAAGTGGCGGCCCCGGTAAATTTCCTCGGCGCTTTTGGGATAGAGACGGGCATTGGCGAACTCCGTGAAGCTGAGCTCGAGATCGAGACGATAGTAGGGCGCGAACAGGACGCGAGCCTGGATCGCCGGAGTCGCTTGGTCTTCGATATGGATGGCGGCGGCGATATGGCAAGTGTTCCGTTCGGCATCCCATTGCTCGAAACGGGCCGAAATCCGGAGACACAGGCGGTCGGTGTCGGCCAGTTCGATCCAGCGCGTGGCCTTCACGTCCTCGAAGCCGATCAGCCCGTAGCCGGGTGCGAGGCAGGCAGCCGTTTCCGCCAGGATCTCCAGGCTTAGGGTCATGGGAACTACCGGCAGACAGGCGAATAGCGGTTTCACCCCGGGCGCATGGACGAAGGCGTGATCCGCGAGATGCAGATCCTCGTCCAGGGTCAACTCGCGCTCCACGGTGATCGACCGGCCGGGCACATGATCGAGAATGCGCCCGATGAAAGGCAAAACGGGCTCGTCGCCGCGTTCCGCATTTTGCCTGGTCCAGTCCTGTGCCGCCGATGCCGGGTCGAACGCATCCCTCGGCTCGTCGGTTGTCGCCGTCGATTCGGCTGGGGAAGGTTCTGGAGTTTCGAGCTCCCTCAGTGACTCCACCTCGTATACCCGCCCGATCAAGGGCGGAAGATCGCTTTCCGTTGCGCGGCTCGATAGTTCCTTCATGATCAGACCTTTTCCAAAACGAGACCCGTAATCGTGAGTCCCGGTCCAAAACCCAGGCAGACGACGCGTCTCCCGCGGGGAATCGACTTGTCGTCCAGGATCGTTTTCAGGATATGAGGCACGGTCGCCGAAGACATGTTGCCGTTCTCGCGGAACACCTCCTTGCTGACCTCCACCTGATCTTCCCGCAGACCCAGTTCGTCCTGAATGTGTTCCACGATCTTCGGCCCGCCCGGATGAATGGCAAAGGTCAGCTCATCCTTTTGCGCGTCGAAATCGATCTCTACCCGCCGCAATAACGACTGGACGAAAGACCGGATGTGCTTCTTGAGGACCACGGGCACCATGACCGACAGGGTCATGTGGAATTGATGAGACCCCGGCACCCAGGTCATGTCCTCGGCGGAATCGGGCAGGAGATGTTCGTTGAACGCCAGGACCTTGAGGCCGGGAATTTTTCTCTCACGCGCCACCGGTTCCGGATACATCGAGTAGCGGATGAATCCGTCCGCGAACAAGGTCATGGTGATGATGTTCTCGGCACGGAAGTCCTCGATGTTGTTGTGGATCGACAGCAGTTCGGTGTGGATGATGTCCACCCGCTCCTTGGGCGGAGTCACCAAGCATTGCGAGGACGACAGAAAACCGTGCGCCATCTTGATGGCGGGGAAGGCGCCGTAGCAGCCCATGTGATAGCTGTGTGTGACCGTGGTGTCGAACCATTCCTTCCGTGCGACCATGCGCTCGACGGGGCTCGGCGCCAGGTAACCGGAGCAGGTCACGTGAATGACGTCGTCCGGCGCTTTGGCCCCGTCGTCGTACATCTGGTTCAGACATCCGTCGACCACCTTGCCGTAGCTCTCGTGCCGGGCTTTGAGGTCCACGCCCTTCGGATCGTTCTTGTCCTTGAACAACTGCAAGTACTCATACTCGGGCTCCGCCAACGTGAACTCGCCGTCCGAGAAGCGGATATCGGTGAGGCGGGGAAAGAACACCAATTGCCGGCGCTTGATATGGGAAGGCGAGAGCGCGTACTTGTCCAGCTTCTCTTTCACTTCCCTGTGAACCCGGCGGAAGCCTTCCTTGTCGCAGATGTCATTGTTCAGGCAATAAGCCTTGGCGAAACCGAAGGCCGCCAGTTCGAGAGTGATGCGCTGCGGGACGGGTTTCGATACCCTCACCGGGGTGAAGTCCGCCAGTACCGCACTGTGTAGATTTGCCATATCCATATGCTCCGTTTACTCCTTGTCGGGTTCACTTAGGGGATTTGGTCGAGCGGTCGCGAGGCATCACGCCACCGCCGGTGTCAAAACGGTCGAATCGACCGCGCGCCGCGTGGTTTCATCGCGCGCCGAGGAGCGTCCGAGTCCGGCGGCGATCGCCTCGATGCTCGCTGCGATCACGAGTTCAGGCTCCTGCCGGTCGCGGCGTTCCAATACTTCCAGGCAATGCCGAACCCCGGTTTCTACCGGGATCGGGCGGATGTTCCGGGAAGCATAGAGCTTGCGCAGTTCGTCGTTCACCATGCCGGAGTCCCAAGGACCCCAATTGATCGAGACGGTGTGGACGTTCGGCCACTCCACTGTCAGTCGGTCGGCCAGCTTGTTCAATACCTCGTTGGCCGCGCTGTAGTCGCATTGGCCCACGTTGCCGAACCGGCCGGCCACCGAGGAAAAGAGCACCAGGAACTTCAGCTTTGACGGGTCCAGCTTCCGGGCCATGGTCAGCGCCGGAATGACCTTGGTGTCATAAACCGCGTCGAAGGATTCCGGCGTCTTGGCGCGGATCAGCTTATCGTCGATGACGCCTGCGCCGTGGAGCACGCCGTCGATTCGTCCCCAGCGCGCATAGATGTCGTCGATCAATTGTCCGAAAGCAGCGCTATCGCGCACGTCCAAAGCATGGTAATCGACTTCTGAACCGGATTCCTTGAGGGCGGCCAGGTTGGCGCGGATCTGTCGTTCCTTGAGAACTCGTCTGAGTGCGGCCTCGACCTCGGCCGGTTTGACCTTACCGCTCTCGCGCCTCATCTCTCCGATCAGAAATTGCCGCAAGGCATCCGGATCGGCGATATTTCGGGTGGATGCCGATTCAGGCTCGGGCATCGGACTCCGTCCCACCAGCACCAGCCGCAGGCGCCGATTTCGCGTCAAGCCTTTGGCGATATCGGCGGTGATGCCATACGCTCCGCCCGTGACCAGAACCACGGCGCCGGAGTCCAGCTCCAGTTCCGGCCTGATGGTGCCATGGTCCGGGCGCTGTTGCAGATCGAGCCGCCAGCGTCCCTCCCTGGTGTGGCCTATTTCCAAGGTTTGATCGTCCGGGCGCAACTCCATCAAGACCCGTTCGATCGACTGGCTGGTCCCCAGGCTCGGATCAAGATCGATGCACTTTACCTTTAAATGCGGCCATTCGAGGGCGGCGCACTTGGCAACCCCGAGGGTGCCCGCTCGCTCTGCCTCGAACAGCCGAGACCGTTTCAGGCCGAATTGTCCGTCCAATGCGGTCAGATTGATCAGCCAGCCGCCCCCGGCCCGAACGTTCTCCTTGAAGTCCTGTTCCAGAGCTTTCAAGGTCAGGAACAGTGCCCGCGCCTCCGAGGGCCGATAGTCCTCGCTGCCTTCTGGCGTCTCCGCGCTCAATAGATTGATCAGCCCGCCCAGCGGTTTCCCGCCGGCTTTAAGGAAATCGCGCAAGCCGTCCAAGCCTTTGGGCGAGGACAAATCGACTTCCAAGCGATCACCGTCCAGGGCGCGGGTTTCGCGACCCGGGACAAGCTGCCGCGTGACATAGCCGATGCTGTTCAGCGCGTTACGAAGCGCCTCGCTGAGCTCGGAGGCATGCCCCAGCAACAGCATCATGGATGGCGTGCCCGGATTGATGACCGTTCCCCCTTCGAGCGGAGCGGGAGCGGGCTTCACGACGTAACAGGCCACGCAGTCCGGTTGTTTGGCACCAGCGGTAGACTCCACCATCTCAACCGGCGAGATCGATGGTGGAGTCTGCAATTTTTTTGGCGAATCGGCGCCTCCCTGCGCTGGTTTCGGTTCCCGCAGCCGGTCGTACCAGGCGATGATCTCGTTCAAGGTCTTGAGACCCGACAGCTCTTCGAGCACCGTTTCCTCGTCACGTCCTTCCAGCAGGTTATGGTGGTCTTTCAGGGCACTGAAAACTTCGATCCGTTTGATGGAGTCGATGCCGAGATCGGCTTCCATGTGGGCATTGAGATCGAGCATGTCTTCCGGATAACCGGTGCGCTCCGATACCGAGCGGAGCAGATCGGCCTTGAACTGCTCGGTGGGCGCGAGCCCGGTGCCGCCGGCTGCCGGCGCCTTCACCGCCACAAGCGGCGCGGTGTCGCCACCGCCGGTGGGTTTGGCGGAGACCGGTCCGCCGCTACGGACGGCGGGCGTCGGAATGACGGACAACGGCCGTTCCCCTGCCGCTTCGGCGGGACCCGCGGTACGAAGCTGAAGCGGCAAAACGGGTGCCGGCGGCACGCCGTTCAGAACCGCTCCGCCGGACGCGGCCGCTGTCGCGACCGGTTGCGCTTGTGCCATCGAGGAGATTTCGGGCGATGCGACCGTCCACTGCTGCGCCGACAACGATGCGCCCGCCAGGTTGGCGTGCAGAAAATCCAGGAAGGAGCACAAGGTTCTTTGTTGCTCGCGCTGCAGATCGATGAGCTGGGCGACGCAGTTCTGGATCAACGAGAATCTCGGATCTGATCCCGCCGGGATTCCCTCTGCTGGCGGCCCCAAAGCCGGCTTCGCGGAGTTGGATGCTTCATGGTTCATCACGGAATACCTCCTTGTGTTGGTTGGAAGATCTTGCACCACGGCCAAGGACGGGCGCGCGCCCGCGGCCTGAGTTGGCGCCATATCGGTGGAAGCCGCCGGGGATTTCAATCCTGTCGGCAACGGCACGACATTCCTGGATGTGTCCGCCGAGTCGTGCCAGGGTACCGCCCGGCCGCCGTTGACCCGCCAAATCAGCGGTCCCGGATTGGCTTTCGCCCGAGCCTGGGCGAACAGCTCCGGCAGCGGACGGTCCGTCAGCCCGCGGTGTCTGAACCAGGTTTCGAAGCGTACCGGAACGCCCAGCGCGAACAGTTGAGTCAGAAGGTGGGAGAGCTGGAGCCAGCCGGGGCGCCCCGGAGCGTCGAGACCCAGAGCGGTGTGCGGCCGATCGGCCAGGATGCGGTCGACGAGTCCGCTCAGCACCAGACCGGGACCGATCTCCAGAAAAATCCGGGCTCCCGCGTCGTAGAGACGGTTCACCTCCTCCACGAAGCGCACCGGCTCGGCCAGATGGCGGGCTAGCAGTGCCCGGATTTCGGCAGGCTCGTCCGGATAGCGGTCGGCCGTGGTATTGCTGAAGATCGGGAACTCGGGAGAGCGGAAGTCGATCTTGGCCAATTCGGCGGCGAGTACGGCGCTGGCATCGGCCATGGCGGCGCAATGGAACGCGCCTCTGACCGCCAGTTTGGTTACGCGTAGAGAGTTCTTGGCCAATACCGCCGCCGCCTCGTCGATGGCTTCAGCCGGGCCGGCGATGATGGTCTGGTCCGGAGCGTTCAAATTGGCAATGCAGACGGCAAGTCCGTGCTCGGCGATCAGCTTTTCGAGCCGAGCGCCATCCGCGTCCACGGCGGCCATTGCCCCTCGGGAACTTTGTCCCGCGTCGGCGGCGATGCGTCCGCGAACTTCCGAGAGCCGGATCAGGTCGTCGCGATCGAGAGCGCCGGCGGCGCACAAGGCGACGTATTCCCCGTAGCTGTGGCCAGCCGTGAAATCGGGATGGACGCCATAGTTCTTGAGCAGTTCGAACGCCGCCAGCTCGACCGCGCCAAGCGCGGGTTGCGCGATCTGCGTTGCATTCAATGCACTTTGTTGCCGTTCCCGTTCCTCGTCGCTGAACGCCGGCAGCGGATAAATGAATCGGGACAGCGGCTGAGGCAGGCGCTCGGCGAGGAGAGTATCCGCCCGCTCGAAGAAGCCGTGCAGTTCGGGCTGGGTCGCGACCAGATCGCGCAGCATGTTGATCTTCTGCGATCCCTGGCCCGGGAAGACAAAGCATAAGCCACCTGCGGCATCGGACTCCCGATAATAAATGCCTTGAGGATGCCTGATCTCCGCTTTGTCATTATCGCGCAACTCGCGAAGAGCTAAATCGAGCTTTTGCCTGAGATCCGCAACCGACGTGGCGACCATGGCCAGCCGGCAGGCGCGGACGCCCGCGCCGGTTCCCGTTTTGACTTGTTCCGATTGCAGCGAATACGCCAATTGGGCGAGATCGAGATGTTCGGTATATTCGAGTCCCTGCTGCAGGCGTTCCACCGCGTGAACGATGTGAGAACGATTCGGTCCAAAAAAAATGAAGGGTTCGGCGTCACGGGGATTCAGATCGATTGCATCGGTGTCCCGGTAGTCGCCGCCGTATTCTTCCAGTACTGCATGGAAGTTGGTACCTCCGAAACCGAAGGCGCTTACGCCACAGCGTCGCGGATGTCCGTCAGGGTGAGCGAACCAAGGCCGGGTTTCGGTATTGATATAAAAGGGACTGTTTGTGAAATCCACGCGCGAATTGGGCGTTTCGACACCCAAAGTCGGTGGCAGAACGCGATGTTTCAGCGCCAAGGACGCCTTGATCAGCCCGGCAAGACCGGCGCTGACCTTGGTGTGGCCAATCATCGATTTCACCGAGCCGATGGCGCAGGACTGGGGCGCCGGATTGCATTCGCCGAAGGCAGTGTTGATGGATTCGATCTCCGACTTGTCGCCTACGGCGGTACCCGTGCCATGAGCCTCGATCAAACCGACCGTCGACGGATTCACCCCGGCGTCCTCGTAGGCGCGGCACAATGCACGCACCTGGCCTTGCGGATGAGGCGCGGTAAGGCTGCGATTGCGTCCATCGCTGGAAGCGCCGATCCCCTTGATGACGGAGTAGATTCGATCGCCGTCCCGTTCGGCGTCGCTCAGGCGCTTGAGCACCAGTGCCGCGACGCCCTCGCCGATAGCGATGCCGTCCGCACTGTCGTCGAACGGCCGGCATCGCCCGCGGGGCGAAAGGGCATGAGTTTGGGCGAACGCCATGAAAGCCACGGCATTATTGGTGCCGTCGATGGAACCCACCAGGGCCACGTCGGCGTCGCCATTTCGCAATTGCTTGATTGCCACGTCCAGCGCTGCGAGCGACGAGGCGCAGGCGGCGTCGACCGCGAAGTTGGTTCCTCCGAGATCCAAGCGGTTAGCTACCCGGCCGGCCACTACATTGCCGAGGAAGCCGGGGAACGAATCCTCGGTCCAGTTGGGAAGCTCGCGCTCGTAAAGAGTTTGCATGATGTGCTTCCGGGTCGCCTCGGGCAGCCCCGGAACCTTGGGCAGATAATGGGCCAGCAAGGTGCGGAAGATATAAATCGTGCCGAGGTCGTTCATTCCCCCGGAAGCGAATATGGCCGAGGTCCGCTCCTTGGGGAACGGGCGGCGGTCGAGCCCGGCGTCTTCCAGGGCGCGCTTCGCCACGTACAGAGCCAGGAGCTGCATCGGTTCGATGGAGCGCAGAGCGGCCGGGGGAATACCGAACACCGTGGGGTCGAATTGGACGTCGTCGAGGAAACCGCCCCATTTCGAGTAGCTCTTGTCCGGCGTTCCGCGCTTGGGGTCGAAGAAATCGGCCGGACGCCAGCGGTCGTCGCTGACCTCCCGGATGGTGTCCACCCGCCGGAGGATGTTCTGCCAGTACTGGCGCACGTCGCCCGCCTTGGGCAGCAGGCAGGCCATACCGATGATGGCGATATCATCCCGGTTCTGTCGCCGCGTCCAGCGTTTCGCCTCGGGCTCGTGCGCTGCGCCGGCAAGCAGTTCCTGGCTGCCCGTGGCGACCGCAGTGTGAAGCTCGGCGATCGTAAGGGTATTGTTCCTCAGCCGCGCGACTTCGCCCAGCATGTACATGCCCTCGCGCCGTTGCGTCTGGACATTTACCTTGACATACCGGTCGTCCGGGGCTGTTGCCGCGGACTGGCTCTTATGAGCGATACCCTTGGATGCGATGCGCAGTCGGCCGATGTTGAGCAGTTCGAGCACCTTCAGCGTGCGCTCTTCGGATTCCAAAGCCATTTGCAGTTCGCGCCGCGTCCGGTTGAACTCGTCGCAGAATTCCGTCTTGGCGCAACGGGTATAGATTCCGACGCCGGATTGGAGCAAGGCGGTTTCTCGGCAGGCGATCGCCTGGGCCTGAAACTCGTTCACGATCGCGCCGGTGTGGACGATTTCTTCGGTGAAGAGGTATGCCGTGCCCATGACGACCCCGATACTCATGCCGCGGGCGACGAGCGGCGCCGCCAGGACCGAAAGCATCGCAGCCGAAAGCTCGTCGTGGATTCCGCCGGCGAACAGCACCTGAACCGACTCGGGATCCTCCAGCTCTGCCGCAGTCAGGACTTCGATGGCCGATTCCCAGAGGATGAAGCTGGTGCGCGGACCGGTGTGTCCGCCGCATTCGCTGCCCTCGAAAATAAATTTGCGGGCGCCTTCCTTGATGAAGCTGTTAAGCAGCCCCGGCGAAGGTACGTGCAGATAGGTCATTATCGAGAGCGCTTCCAGTTCGCGCGCCTGACTCGGCCTTCCGCCGGCGACGATGGCGAAGGGGGGCTTGATTTCGCGGATGACATCGAGCTGTTCCTGACGCAGTTCCAGCGGCATGAAGCCGAGCAGCCCCACACCCCAGGGGAGATCGCCCATGAGTTTACGGGTGCTGCTCAACAATGTTTGGATTTGCGGTTTGCGCATGACGGACAGGGCGAGAAACGGAAGCCCTCCGGCGTCCGCCACCGCCTTCGCGAACTGGGCGGTATCGCTGACCCGCGTCATCGGACCCTGAACGATAGGAAACCGGGTGCCGTGTTTGCGCGCCAGAGGCGAGTCGGCGGACAAGGCCTGGTGCGAGCGCGCTTGCTCGATCAGCGAATCCATGCTTTCTTTCACAGCGGTGAGGATGCGGCCTACGGTGCCGTAGCGCTTGGCCAAAGGAGCTGCGAACGCGATATCCTGCCCGAGAGGCAGCAACGCGTCTTCGGTTTCTCCGAGGCGCTGTACCAGCAGGTCCCGCCAGGGTTCACCGCGAACCACCCGTTGCTCCAGTTCCTGGAGCTTATCGCGGCCGGAGCGTGCGAACAGCCGAAACGGGGCTTCTTCCGGTGCGAGCAGAATCGTTTCGCTGCCGTCCAACTGGCTCCACATGCCGCGCAGATTTGAATGAGCGAGCGGGCTTTCGTCGGTCAGCCACAGTTGTTCGCACAATACGACGCCGTTCGCGCCGGCGAGCGCCGCCGCTGCAGCGCTGCGCAGCCCGATTCCGCCTTGAATCCAGTAGGGAATGTTCAGCCGTCCCTTGAGCTCCTGCAGCAGAATGAAAGTCGAGTGGCGACTAACCGATCCGCCCGCTTCATGGCCTTTGACGATCAGTCCGTCGCAGCCGGCGGCGATGGCGGCCTGGGCCGACGGGAAATCATGGACTTCGACGAAAACTCGGCGGGCGATGGATTTGACTCGCTTCCGCAGAGCAGTCAGTTCGGCCGGTGTCGAACCGGCGAGGACAAGGATGGGAACTTGGTATGGTAGGAGTTCGGAAAGTCGGTTGAGGTCTCGGGCTGCCAATCCGAGTACGTCCCAGCGGACCCCCCACTGCGCCGATTGGCTGGCGGCGGACGCCAGGCTGTCAAGCGCCGACGACAATGCATCTGGCATCTCCCGGTAGCCTAGATCCAAGATCCCGATTCCGTGGGCTCTTACGGCCGCGATGGCAATCTGCGGATCAAGACAGTGTGCCGGCGTGATAGCAATAAGCGTTTCCATCCGTTCACCTCCTATGTGATGGATACTTTCCCTAGCTGGAATTCAGATCCTGAAGCTTAGGCGAGCAGGATTTTCCTGAACCCCAGGCATTGCACGCAAAGATAACTTAGAAGAAGCGAGCTAAATCAGTTGCGTGAATTTATGTAAAAACAAGGGGCTAAAAGCCCAATTGTTTCTCAATCCAGTCATTGCGAGCTGATCATACCCAAATTCTCAAAAAAGCAAAAGTACATTTTGCCGTTGACAAGTGCGCCTTAAATTTGTGATTGTGGACTCCGCTAGAAACGGAGCGCGATTATGGACAATCGAATCTCGATTGAGAAACTCATGGAATATGTCGTTCCTGTGACCGAGTCCGGGTGCTGGATATGGATTGGGTCAATGCAGGAGGACAGTAGGCGCATGAACGCAGAGTGGGAAAACGTGCATCCGGACGAGTACTTCTGGGAAGTCCATTTCGGACACATCCCGACTGGACAGTGCGTTTGCCACAAATGCAACGTTCAATGTTGTGTCAACCCTAGTCACCTGTGTCTCAAGGCCACGGAAGGGGTATCCGGCGAGACAGCTTAATCCATTCGAGCCATCACCGACCCGGGCACCGCCCGGATCAGCGGCGGCTTGGCTTAATTCTACCTGGCGGCTTTTTGAATGAGCCCCCGTTCGTAATGCTGCTTGATATCTACGTTGTAGCTTCCGTTTTTCAGCATCGTCTTGACTCGATAGGGTTGCCCACAGGGATCCAGGTCGATTTTCGCCAGATCGACGATGCGATGGGGCTGCGGATTTTTTTCCGAATCGAGCAGCATGATGACTTTCGGTTTGAGTTTTTGCCGAGGGTTGACTTCGATAACGAGGGCTACTTCCTCGTTGCTCATTTCGACGAGGCTTCCGGCCGGGTAGATGCCTAGGCATTCGATGAATTTCGATGCTAGTTCGGCATCAAGATGCTTTCCGCTCTCTTTGTAGAGAATCGCGATCGCCTCCATGTGAGTACGCCCCGATTGATACACGCGATCGCTGGTGACGGCGTCGTAGGTATCGGCAACGGCGACGATCCGGGTAAAAGAGGGGATTTCGGCATCGGTGAGGCCGGTGGGATAACCGGTTCCGTCGAGGTTTTCGTGATGCTGGTAAGCGACCTCGATGGCACCGGGATAGATGCCGTGGGAGGACATGAGTATTTCTCGGCCGTGCACGGTATGCGCCTTTACCAGAGTCATTTCTTCATCGGAGAGCCGCCCCGGTTTGTTGAGGACCTCCAGGGGGACTCTCATCTTGCCCATGTCGTGCATGAGCCCGGACAAACCGAGATTCCGTAGCTCGTCGACGGACATGCCCAAGTGGCGGCCGAGCACGATCGAGAAGATACAGACGTTCATGGAGTGTTGGGACGTGTACTCGTCCCGATTCTTGAGCTGGGTCAACAGCAGCATGGCGTCGGGATTCTTGTAGACGCTGTCCACGCATTCGGAAACGGCCTCTTTTGCAAGCTGAATATCGAGGCCGCGACCGAAGCGGATTTCGTCCATGAATGTCTTGACCAGCTTGCTTGTCTGCTTATGCGTGTTTTCGGCGTTGTCGATCTCTTGTTCGACGGATAGGTGCTTTTCGGGCGGGGCGGCGGTCCACGATATGGACGAGGATTTGGCGGGCTGCTGCGTGTGCTCCGTTTCCGGATATTTTGTTTGGTAGGAATCGATGTAGACGTAATCGCAGACCTTCCGAACGGCTTCGATGTCCGCTTGTGTCGCGAGCATGAATCCTTGAAACAGAAACGGTGAATCCAGCCAAGGACGATCGAGTTCGCATACATACATCCCGATCTTCAGATCGCCGACGGGCACCTTGACCTTACCCAGGGTGGTTATTCCGTGAGAATCAAAAGACTTGTCCATAGGAGGCATTCCAAAAACAATCCGAAAGGCACGATTATTAATCAGGCCCGTAAATACCCTCCTGGTATTTCGGGCCGCCGCCCAGGCCGGTACACGCCCGGCCTGGGCTCACGCGGTTTGTCGCCGCGCCGGGGCATCCCTGCCCCGGATTAACCCGGCCTATATTTATAGGCCGGGTTAATAACAAGTATAGTTGGTGTGATTTTTGAGAATCGTGCTTAAGCCGGTTGGTGCCGATGTCGCTACTTGTTTTGGAGTATTGCGAATGATTTTGAATTTGTTTGGCCGGGCTTGCGGTTATTCAACAAAAAGGGCCTTGGGCTAGGCGTCCAAAGCCCTTTTTGTTTTTCCGACAAAACCAGATCAACGAAACGCTGAACAACTTTGATGTCGTTCATTCTCCTCGTCCGGACCGAGGAGAATCTTCGACAGGTCCATCACGAATGGAATCAGAGCTTACGGTTCGTCGAAGGGCCTGAAGAGCTTTCCGAACATGGCCCGACAGAATTGCGGCATATAGGACTTGGTGTAGCGCGCCGGGCTTTTTCGGCGCTATGGGCTCAGTTTTACCGTTCGCCCGTTAGCCGCGGACTCCAAAGCGGCGACGATGATCCGGCAATTGTCCTTTGCGTCGTCCAGCGAAAGCTGGGGCGCTTTTCCGGTCAGCGCGCATTCGCTGAAATGCTCGATTTCCAGTGTGAAATGGTTGGCCGCGGGCAGACGTTCTTCACACTGCCGCCCGTCTTCGGTCCACCACGAAAGCACCGGGATATCGCCCGGAAGCTGCCAGACGGTATGGCATTTCAAGCCGCCCTTGGTGCCTATGATTTCGTATTCCGAGCGCCGCGCCCGTTCGAAGCTGAAATCGAAATGGGCATGTTTGCCGTCTCCGAAATCGATGATGCCGCTGGTCGTGATATCCGCGCCGCTCTCGACGTATTTCGCGATGGCGGTGACGGCGAGGGGCGGCTCGCCGAAAAACATGCGGGCCGAATGGATCGCATAGCAACCGATGTCCCACATGGCGCCGCCGCCGCGCTCGACACTTTCCGCGAGGCGATACAAGCGTGCCGGCCGCATCATGAACGAGTAGGTGGCGCGGACGGAGCGTATGTCGCCGACGAGGCCGGAGCGGATTAGCTCCCGCACGCGCGCATGCTGCGGGTGGAAGCGGTACATGAAGCCTTCCATCACGGTCACCTTGTGCTGGCGTGCCGCGGCTTCGATTGCTTCGATATCGGCGACGGTCAGCGCCATCGGTTTCTCGCACAGTACGTGTTTGCCGTGCTGTATGGCGCGCAACGCCCATTCGGCGTGTTCGTGGTTGGCGAGAGGCAGGTAAACGGCTTCCACTTGGGCATCGTCGAGCAGCGCGTCGAGCTTGTCATAAGTCCGGACTCCCTGTTGTTGTGGCGCGTATTTCGCCAGTGTCTCGGCGGCCGCTCCGGGACGGCGGCTGGCAATGGCGACCAGTTCGGCATTCGAGGCATCGACGATGGCGGGCATCAGGCGTTCGTTAACGCGCGCGGCACCAAGTATGCCCCAACGGAGTTTTCGGTCAGTCATGATTCATCCTTTTTGCGAATTAACGTGCACATCATAGTGTCGCAGGAATCGGTGATCGTCTCCACCGCAAGGGCTTTGACAGCATCGACCGATCCGCCCCGTCCGCCCGACTCTCGCACTTGACACCGGTTCAGCGCGAGCGCATGGTTGCTGAATGGAGAGCACATGGGGAGTGCTTTGAATTTCTTTACTAACGTTGCGCTTTTGTCTTGGCCGACAAGTCAAAAGAGCAATGTATTGGGTTTTAACACCCCGCAAGGAGCTCATCATGTCACTAAGATCTTTGATTTCCACCGGCACCAAACTCTGGCTCGATTCCATCGATCCCGAACTGGTCGAAAGAGACCGCGCTCTCGGGGCCACCGGCGCGACCTCCAATCCCATCATCATCGCCGACATCCTCAACACGGGCCGCTTCGACGATCATATGCGCGCGTTGCTCGATGAAGGTATGGACAATTCGGCCATCGCCTGGGAGATGACCGATTACCTGGTGCGCAACGCTCAGGAGGTGTTCTTGCCCGTTTGGGAAGACACCCGCGGCAACGACGGTTACGTCAGTTTCGAGCTCGATCCGCTCCTCGAAGACCGCGAGCTGAATCTGCCTCACGCCAAACGCGTCAAGGAGTACATCGAGCTCGGCAAGCATTGGGGCAGCGGGCACGTCAACCGCCTGATCAAGGTTCCCGCGACCCCGGCCGGGCTGGATTCGCTGGAGGAATTGGCCGCTGCCGGAATCAATCTCAACGTCACCCTCATTTTCTCCGAGCGCCAGTACAAGCTCGCCCGTGAGGCCGTTTGGCGCGGTGCGCAGCGGCGCCCGAGCCTCGCTCATTTCAAGAGTGTGTACAGCATCTTCGTCTCGCGTGTGGACGTATACACGGAAAAGCAGATTCCGGAGCTCAGTCCCGACGCCCAGGGACAGGTCGGCATCGTTAACGTCAAACGTCTCTGGCAGCTTAATCAGTCCTTCTGGAAGGACAAGAATCTGCCACTCCAGCAGGAAATCGTCTTCGCCAGCACCGGCACCAAGAAACCCGGCGATCCGCCCGACAAATACGTGGAAGCCTTGGCCGGCAGCGACATCCAGACCAATCCGCCCGCGACCAACGACGCCGTCGAGGCGCTCAACAAGCAATACACGCGCAAGGTCGATCAACTGCCGACCCAGGCCGTCCTAGACGAGATCGACGCCAAGGTGGACGTGGCGAAGATGGAGCAGGTCCTGATGGATGAAGGGACGGCAAAGTTCGCCGATCCGCACAAGGCGCTGTTGAAACTCATCGCGGAAAAGCACGAGGCCCTTGCGTCGACGTGATTTAGTTCGCCTATCCGTTCTAACTGCAACCACCTAAGGAGAAGCCATGACCATCAAAGTTGGAGATCGCCTGCCCGAGGGCAAGCTGTACGAGTCTACCGAGTTCGACCCGGCTATCGGCTGTCCGATGAAGCCGCAACCGTTGAATGTCGGCGATCTCGTCAAGGGTAAAAAAATCGTGATTTTTGGCCTTCCGGGCGCGTATACGCCGACCTGCTCCGCGCAACATCTGCCCGGTTACGTCACGAACTTCGACAAGCTGAAAGCCAAGGATGTCGACGAAATCTGGTGCATGGCCGTCAACGATGCTTTCGTGATGGCTTCATGGGGCCGGGATCAGAAGGCCGGCGGCAAGGTGCGCATGATGGCCGACGGCAGCGCCGAATACACCCGGAAACTCGGACTCGAACTCGATTTGACCGAAAAAGGCATGGGTGTACGCTGCCAGCGCTTCGCGATGGTCGTCGACGATGGCGTCGTGAAGCATCTGGCCGTCGAGGCGCCTGGCAAATTCGAAGTCTCGAGCGCCGAGGCGATGCTCGCCCACTTATAAGAACGCCTTACTGTCTCCGGAGCCGCGGAAATCGTCACGCTGCGGCTCTTTCGCCGTGTGATGTAGAATGGCCGGCCTGTTTTCTTAACGGCACGGAACAATGCAATCAACCGATCCTTCGCTTACCGACGTCCTTGGTGCCGCCGTCACGATCGCCCGTGGCGCAGGGGCCATTCTTCGAGAGGGATTCGAAACCCGTCGCGGCACTGCGGTGCAGTTCAAGACCAGCGATATCGACCCGGTCACCGAATACGACATCCGCAGCGAACAGTTCATCGTCGGCGAACTGCGCAAGCTTTTCCCTTCTCACCAAATTGTCGGCGAAGAGGGCGGAGCTTATCGCGCCGAGGAATCTCGCCCGCCTGCGCGGAATTACCTCTGGCACATCGATCCGCTCGACGGTACCGTGAACTTCGCGCACGGTTTTCCGATGTTCTGCGTATCGATGGGTTTGCTGATCGACGGCGTGCCTTCGCTCGGCGTGGTGTATAACCCCGCCACAGACGAGACATTCGCCGCCGCGCTCGGTTTGGGTGCCACGCGCAACGGTCGGCCGATTCACGTGTCCGCGACGCTGGTGCTGAATCGTGCTCTGGTGATTACCGGTTTCTCTTACGATACCCATACCAGCGACAGCAATATGAAGAATTTCCTCGGCTTTCAGCGCAGCGCGCAAGCCACGCGGCGTATTGGTTCGGCCGCGCTCAACCTGTGCTATACGGCCACGGGACAGTTGGACGGACATTGGGAGATGAAGGTCAAGCCGCACGACATTGCGGCCGGCATCGTGCTGGTGCGCGAGGCGGGCGGTACCGTTACCGATTTCGACGGCGGCGACGAGATCTTGAGTACCGGCCGCATCGTTTCCAGCAACGGTCTGATTCATCGCGAGATGCTGGACGTCTTGAAAGCCGCCGACGATCGCGGTTGATGGAGGAGCTTCTCCCGCGGTTATACTTTTTCGCCCGCTGTCCCGGTGAAGGACGCGGGTGTCCGCCTACCTTAAATCAATAAGGAGTCATCATGAAAATCGGCATCGCTTCTGATCACGCGGGATTCGCCTACAAGGAAGAACTGCGTACTTGGCTAAGTTCTCTTGGCCATGAGGTCGTCGACTACGGCTGTTTCAGCGACGAACGAACCGATTATCCCACGTGGATTCGCCCGTGCGCCGTGGCTGTCGCCAACGGCGAAGTCGAGCGTGGCATCGTGCTGGGCGGCAGCGGGAACGGCGAGGCCATCGTTGCCAACCGAGTCAAGGGCTGCCGCTGCGGCTATTGCTTCAACGAGGAAACCGCCTATCTCACCCGGTTGCACAACGATGCCAACTGTATCGCCATGGGCCAGCGGATCATCAGTCTCGAAATGGCAAAGAAGATCGTCGAAACCTTCCTGTCCACCGAATTCGAAGGCGGCCGGCACGTGCCGAGGATCAAGGCGATCGATGAGTGATTCGGGATGCGGCGATGTCCCCGATAAGATGCCGCTAACCGAGAGCCGTAGGATGGGCAAAGGCCAACAGGCCGTGCCCATCTTTTCAGATGTTGGCAAAGGATTGCCGACCTCCGACTTTTTTCCGTCCCATTCGGTGGGTTACGGTGCGTGTCTAGCCATGCGGCCAAATCCGGTTTCTCGCTGGCGCACCTAACCCACCCTACCATCTGCGACAGCTCAGGGCGTAGGATGTGCTGAGGGACGAAGCGCCCTTCGACTAGGCTCAGGACAAGCATCAATCGCGAACCATGCGGTTCATGCCGGACCATCCCTGTCCGGCACCGTCCGGGCGATGCTGCCGCGCAAACCGGCCTTGCCACGCTACGCTTCGTTCAGCACGTCCTATGATCTGTTCGTAGGTCGGCAATCCTTTGCCGACAACGCCGCTAAAGCCACTGTCTGCGATTGGAAGGTCGCGACTAAAACGACCCTTCCGAACGGGCCAATCAGTCCTTTGTAATTACGGCTTGAGTGCCGAGGCTTCGCGAGCCAAGCGCGTGATTTCAGCCCAATTGCCGCTGGCGACCAAGTCTTTGGGGGTGAGCCAGGAGCCGCCCACGGCGACGACATTGGGAAGCTTGAAGAAATCCGGCGCGTTCTGCACGTTGATCCCGCCGGTCGGACAGAAACGCACGTTCGGAAACGGACCTCTGAACGAGTCGAGCATCTTGATGCCGCCCGCAGCCACGGCCGGGAAAAATTTCATGACGTCGAGGCCGGCTTCCAAGACTTGCATCACTTCGGACATGGTGGCAACGCCCGGGAAAAACGGCAGCTTGCTGTCTACGATCGCCTTCAGCAGGGTGGGCGTCGTGCCCGGCGAAACGCCGAATTGCGCACCGGCGGAAATCGCGGCATCGAGCTGAGCCGGCGTGGCGATGGTGCCGACGCCGACGATCGCGTCCGGGATTTCTTGCTTGATCACCCGTACGGCGTCCAGGCCGGCGGCGGTACGCAAGGTGATTTCTAATACGCGAATGCCGCCTTCCACCAAGGCGCGGGACAGCGGTACCGCGTCTTCCACGCGGTCCACCACCATCACGGGCATGACACTGGTCGCGGCAATGATCTGGTCAAGGTTCATAACAGGAATCTCTTCGTCGGTTGCAAAAAAGGAGAGCCGTGTCAGTCGTCGAACTGGAAAGTGGCCCCGCCGCGTTCCGCGGTGTCGGCCAGTTGGCGCAAGCCGGTGAACAGCTCCCGTCCGCAGCCGAACTGGTTGCGCGACAGGTCGGCCGTGGCGAGCTCGCGGCTGTTCCATTCGGCGGCCGGGACCTCGGCCTCCAGGCGGCCTTCCACCGCATCGAGCACCAGCATGTCGCCATCGCGCACCTTGGCGAGCGGGCCGCCCATCACGCACTCGGGCGAAATGTGAATCGCGGCTGGAACTTTTCCTGAGGCGCCGGACATGCGGCCGTCCGTAACCAGGGCCACCTTGAATCCGCGCTCCTGGAGGACCGCGAGCGAGGGGGTGAGCTGATGCAGTTCCGGCATGCCGTTAGCGCGCGGCCCCTGGAAACGGACTACGGCGATGAAGTCCCGTTCCAGTTCGCCGCGTTTGAAGGCGGCAATCAAGTCTTCCTGGTCGTCGAATACAATGGCGGGGGCGCGCACCACCCGGTTTTCGGGTGCGACAGCCGAGACCTTAATCACCCCGCGGCCGAGATTGCCGGTAACCAGGCGCAATCCGCCGTCCGAGCTGAACGGTTCGCCGGCCGGTGCCAGTACCGCGGTATCGAGGCTCTTCTCGCTGGCGGGGCGAAAGGCCAGTTGACCATTGTCGAGCCAGGGTTCTTCCGCCCAGCGGCGCAGACCCAGCCCCAGGACGGTCTGGACGTCTTCATGCAGAAGCCCTGCATCCAGCAGTTCGCGAATCAAAAAGCCCATACCGCCGGCGGCGTGGAAATGGTTGACATCCGCTTTGCCGTTGGGATAGACGCGGGCCAGCAGCGGAACGACCGCCGACAGATCGTTGAAGTCGTCCCAGTTGATTTCTATCCCGGCGGCTCGCGCGATGGCGATCAGGTGAATCGTGTGGTTGGTCGAGCCGCCCGTCGCCAGCAGGCCGACGATTCCGTTGACCACGGCGCGTTCGTCCACGACGTCGCACAGGCTCGGGGAGGATTTGTCCTGGGCGAGTCGTACTGCTTGCCGTGTGGCGGCGCGGGTCAATGCTTCGCGAAGTTCGGTGCCCGGGCTCACGAAGGCCGACCCGGGCAATTGCAGGCCCATGATTTCCATCAGCATCTGGTTGCTGTTGGCGGTGCCGTAGAACGTGCAGGTTCCGGCGCTGTGATAGGACGCCATCTCGGATTCGAGCAGGGCTTCTCGGCCGACCTTGCCTTCGGCGAACAGCTGTCTGACTTTGGCTTTCTCGGCGTTCGACACCCCCGAGGCCATTGGGCCGGCGGGCACGAAAATGGCGGGCAGATGCCCGAAACGCAGCGCTCCGATCAAAAGGCCCGGAACGATCTTGTCGCAGACGCCGAGGAACAGATTGGCATCGAACACGCGGTGGGCAAGCGCCACGGCGGTAGACATCGCGATCACGTCGCGCGAGAACAAGGAGAGTTCCATGCCGCTTTGGCCCTGAGTCACGCCGTCGCACATCGCCGGGACGCCGCCGGCAACCTGCGCGGTCGCCCCCGCTGCCCGCGCCTCGGCTTTAATCACCGCCGGGTATTGTTCGTACGGTTGATGCGCCGAAAGCATGTCGTTATACGCCGTCACGATGCCGATGTTCGGGACTGTGGCGGCTTTCAACACCAGTTTGTCATTGGTCGGCATCGCGGCATAGGCATGCGCCACGTTGGTGCAGGCGATGCGATTGCGCTCGACGCCTTTCTGACGCGCGCGTTTCATGCGCTCCAGATAGGCCTGACGCTTGGTTTGGCTGCGGGCGCGAATGCGCTCGGTGACGGCGAGCAATGTGGAATGTAGGGACATATGTTTCCGGCTGAAGTGGCGTCTTGTTCGGGTTGCGTCGGCGATGGGCAAGAGCATGCCCTGCAACGGGGCGCAGGCGCCACATTTAATCCAAGCCGCAAAAGCGTGTCAAGAAACGCGGCCGTTCGGCCCAGGGGGCGGCTGGACAGTGGGAGGGGCGGCGAGTAGTATTGCAAGGTTTTTTCATCCGGGTTTTCCGGATCTGCCTTTATACAACATGAGCTCGGCCGAGCCACAATCGGCACGATCTTTAACAAGAGGTTTCTGCGGTGAGTCAGCTCCCATTTCCCCAATCGTTCAACCTGGTTTTTTTTGGCGGTGCCGGTGATCTGGTCACGCGCAAATTGTTGCCGGCGATGTACCAGTGCCATAAGACCGGCCGGCTGGTGGAGTCGGGCCGCATCCTCTGTCTCGATCTGCTGGACCTGACGCAAGAGGCTTTCCTCGCCATGGTGGATGACAAGGTCAGGCAATTCGTGCCCAAGGCCGACTGGGACGATGCGGTGTGGGCGACGTTTCTCTCGCGCCTGACCTACCTGAAACTCGATGCCACCCAGCAGGAGCAATACGTGGCATTAAAAACCTTGCTGAAGCAGTCCCCTGCCGAGGTAACCGTATTCTATCTGTCCACCGCACCGTTCCTGTTTGCGACGATTTGCAGCAATCTCACCCGGCAAGGGCTTAATGGTCCGAATAGCCGCGTCGTGCTGGAGAAGCCGCTGGGGCACGATCTGGCATCGAGCAATGCGATCACCTCGGATGTGGATCGGTTTTTCTACGAAAAACAAGTCTATCGAATCGATCATTACCTGGGTAAGGAGTCGGTACAGAACCTGATGGCGCTGCGCTTCGGCAATTCCCTGTTCGAACCGCTGTGGCGCCGAATGTGGATCAGCAATGTTCAGATCACGATTGCCGAAGACGTCGGAATCGGCAGTCGCGGAGGGTTCTACGACAAAACCGGCGCATTGCGTGACATGGTGCAAAACCATTTGCTGCAACTGTTGTGTTTTGTCGCCATGGAGCCGCCGGCCAGTCTCGATTCCGACGCGATCCGCAACGAAAAGCTCAAGGTGCTCGAGTGTCTGGTGCCGTTCACTCGGGAAGATGTTTTGACCAAGACCGTACGCGGGCAATACCGCGCGGGCGTTTCGGGCGGCCGTCCGGTAAAGGGATATTTGGACGAGGAAAACATTCCGGCCGACAGCAAGACGGAAACCTTCGTGGCGATCAAGGCGGAGATCGCCAATTGGCGTTGGGCAGGGGTGCCGTTTTATCTGTTCACCGGCAAACGCTTGCCGACTCGGTTGGCTGAAATCGTTGTCCATTTCCATGATGTGCCGCATCATATCTTTCCTCTGCCGAGCAGCGGTTCGCGTGCGCCGTCCAAGCTGGTCATCCGCCTGCAGCCGGACGAATACATTCGTTTGTACCTCAACGCCAAGGCGCCGGGCGATTCTATGGAGCTTCAGCCGGTGTCGCTCGATCTCGACTTCTCGGGAAAATTCAAGGGCCGCCGGGCCGAGGCATACGAACGCCTGCTGCTCGATACCATCCGTGGCAACCAGGCGCTGTTCGTGCGCCAGGACGAGCTGGAGCTGGCCTGGCGCTGGGTCGAGCCGATTCTGAACACGTGGGCCGCCGATCCGAGCGGTCCGAAACCTTATGCGGCAGGAACCTGGGGGCCGTCCGCATCTTCCGAGCTGCTGTCGCGCGACGGTTTTGGCTGGCATGACGAGGGTTAAGACATGGTAGACATTCGATGGTTTGACGATAACGCAAGCCTCGCACCGGCACTCGCCGCCGCGGTGGCTGCCGACTTGCGCGCGGTGTTGCAGACCGAGCCTCGGGCCGCGTTGGCCGTATCGGGCGGCCGGTCGCCGGTGCCCGTGTTCGAAGCTTTGCGCGACGAAGACTTGGACTGGGCACGCGTGGTCGTCACGCTAGTGGACGAGCGATGGGTGCCTGAAACCGATCCGGCCAGCAATGCCGCCCTGGTCAAGACTCATCTGCTGCAAGGTCGCGCGGCGGCGGCTCGTTTCGTGCCGCTCTATACCGGCAATGCGTCCGCCGAAGACGCCGAGGCGATCTTGGCGGCCACTTTCGAAAGCCTGCCCCTGCCATTCGCGGCGCTGATTCTCGGCATGGGAGACGACGGTCACACCGCCTCGCTATTCCCAGCCAGTCCCAATTTAGACGCCGGTTTGGCTCTGGGAGGTTCGGTCGCGGATACGCCGCCCTGTCTCGCTCAAGTGGGCGCAGTCGCGCCAACCGAACGCATGAGTATGACCTTGCCTTGGATTTTGCACGCCCGACGAGTCTATCTACAGTTCGGCGGCGCCAATAAGGCGGAGGTGTTCACTGCCGCGCTGGCTGAGCCGAACCGTCAATACCCCGTGAGCTTCGTGCTCACGCAAACGCAGACGCCCGTGGTGGTGTTCGCTGCAAGAAGCTGAGTCAAAAAACTACGGCGCATCGGCCGATCGTGCGGCGCGTCGTCTTTTAACGTGCACGAAGGTCATTGAAGGCTCGTTTCTACGGGGGATTCAAGCCCGAGGACGGAAAGGTCGACATATCTCTGAGGGGCGGATTAAAGCTCGAGGACGGAAATTCTCTCAGCGGCGGATTGAAACCGCTCGGCTGCGAGATCACGGTTACGGGCGATTCGGTCACGATTCTGACGACGGTGCCGGATTCTCCGCCGATCTGCAAGGGCACTCGGGCGACGGAATCGGGCGTTCCGGTCAGCGACAATAAGATCAAATCACCCGAGCTTACCTGTGCCTGCCCCCGGATTTCTCCTTCCGGAAATGCGGCCGAGCTGACATTCACGAAGATGTTGCCGTCTCTCATGGCCGCAGCCAAATCCGGAAGCGTGGCTATGTTTCTTCCGATCGTGGAAACGCAATCTACCCCTTGAATGATATTGGCTCCGGTTATGGTCGATTGTACTTGCAGTGTGCCGTCCCAGCTGCCCTGAATCGCATTCAGAAGCGGAATGATTGCGGGCCCGGGCGCGCCTACTGGACCGCAATGCAGCTGGATTCCGGTGACGTTTACCCCATTGGTGAGAGCCAAGACGAACGACATCACGGTTTCGTCCGGACTGAATTCGAAACCCGCTTGGCCCGACATCGAGGTGGTCACTGGTGCGGGTATTTCCTCGGAACCGCTGAGAACAGCGTCGAACCGAAGGGGCAAGGTGTTTCCGTTGCTTCCATGAGCCATGCCCGCGGCAATAATCGAACAGAGCAGTATCGGTACAGTGCGGCGGTTCACGTCTGATCTCCTTAGTCGTATCTATCCACCGGAAACATCGAGCGAACGCGAATCTCCCACGTTACCAGCGACGTCGATGACTTTTCCCGGCAATCCAAGTGCACTGTCGGTTTTCTCTAGGATAAGGCTTTAACCTGAGACAAATACTTTTCCGGAGATGTTCCGAGTGATGTCGGGGCGGGTCGCCCCAATCGAACGTTTGTAGTGTTGATCGTCGAAGGCCCGGAAGTGTAAACAGTCGTACCCGATGCGCTATAGTTGCTCCTTCGAATGTTTTCGCAGAATGGCCTTAAGAAGATGGAGACAAGGGCTGCCAGACGTGTCCGCTTATACGGGACGTTGCGGTTTCGCCGGACTCGTCAGGCCCGATACACGCTACCGGAGGGTTTAATGAAGAAATGCTTGTCCTTCGTTGTTCTGTGCTTTGTCGTCGCTTTCGGTTCCGCGAGTAAAGCCGAGGTATATAAGGTAACGGGTCCCGACGGAAAAGTGACGTACACCGATAGTCGTGCGGAAGGCGGCAACAGTGCCAAAGTCGAACTCGTCGAGATCGACTCTTACTCGGGCTCGCCCGAAGTTTCATCGGTTGAAGACGCCGCGGTATCCCAGAAAGTGACGATTTTTACCACCGAATGGTGCGGCGTGTGCCGGAAGGCGAAATCGTATATGGCAAGCCACGGTATTGCCTACGATGAATTCGATATCGAGAAATCTCGGTCCGCCAAGACTCGATTCGATCAGCTCGGTGGCAGGGCCGTTCCGGTCATCCTGGTCGGAAATGAAAAAATGACCGGATTTTCCCCGACCAAGCTTGAGACTATGCTGAAGGACGCTGGCATTTGATTTTCGAATCCGCCGTAGTATCCGATCGTGTAGAGATGCCGCAGGGACATCTACCGGGGAGAAGGTCGGCGTTTACGGAATCCAAGAGTTCATTTGACTTATGCAAGGGATGAGAAGATATGCAGCCGGAGAAGCAGAGAGTTTCGATTGTTCGATGGGCCCGGTGGGCCATAGTCATTGCTGTCGCGTTGGTCGTATTGATCGTGGCCGCCTTGTTTATCGTGGGCAGAAAACCGCCTACCGAAGAGGTTATCCCGCCGGTTCCGCCGGCGCCTCAGGAGCCCGGTAGAGCACCGATTCCGGAGCCGCAAGTAGAGGTTCCGGCTGCGGTCGAAATTTCCATCGCGGGACAGGGCGGGCCTGGTTGCGAAGCCGAGAAGAATGCACACGAAGTGATCGTCAAGGAAATGGGCGGGAAGGATATTTTCGACGCTTACGAAAAAGGCGTGTTGCTGACCGACGAGGAAGGCGTGACGAATAAGTATTACTTGGATGTCGATGGCGTGCCGGAAGACAAGAAGTCCCAACTGCCGGTCCTGTTCGCAACGGGAAACCATCTGAAAGTGCGATATGTGATTTGCGGGAGCGGAGGACTTCGGTTTCTGACGTCCGTACAGGCGCAGCCGAACGGTTGATGGAAGAAGGCTTGTTTCAGTTTGCGCTAACGGCTTTTCTGACTTTGGCCGTGGTCGTTGATCCGCCCGGCGCGGCACCGATGTTTATCGCTTTGACCCGCGGACTGGGAAAAAGCGAGCGGCGCAAGACCTTGAGCCGCGCTTTGCTCATCGCTTTCGGCGTAACGGTTTTTTTTCTGCTGGCCGGCAAATATCTGCTCGCGCATCTCGGGGTTACCGTGCACGCGTTCGCGATCAGCGGAGGCATTCTCCTTTTCGTGACCGCAATGCCCATGCTGTTCGGGCAGCGTGCCGGCCTTCAGGCGCCTAAAGTCGAGGAAAAGCGCACGGCAGGCGAAGACATCGCGATTTTCCCGCTCGCAATACCCTTGCTTTCCGGGCCCGGCACCATTACCGCCGTTCTGCTGCTAGCCAATAGAGCCGGTACGGATACCCGTCGCATGAGCGTGCTTGCCGGCGTCATCGCCGCAATTTATCTGATCACGTGGTTGCTGTTGTACGTCAGCGAAATCGTTACGGGATACCTCGGCGAAAGCAAGGTGCATATCATTACCCGCGTCCTTGGCATCGTGCTTGCGGCGCTTGCGGCGCAATTCGTTCTCAACGGCATCGCGGGTTTTTACCATTCTTTGATCCATCCTTTAAATCAACTGCAATAAAACCATGAAAGTACTGATAGTCGGCGGCGGCGGACGTGAGCACGCTTTAGCCTGGAAAGCAGCGCAGTCTCCCAAAGTGGAGACGGTTTTCGTCGCACCCGGCAATGCCGGAACGCTTGCCGAACCGAAAGTGGAGAATCGTCCGATTGCGGCCGAGGATATTCCGGGCTTGTTGGCATTCGCTAAGGAGCGGGCCATCGATCTTACGATCGTCGGTCCCGAAGCTCCGTTGGTGGCCGGCATCGTGGACGAATTCCGCGCGGCGGGGCTCAAGTGCTTCGGCCCCACTCGGCTTGCCGCGCAGCTTGAGGGCTCCAAGGCATTCTGTAAGGATTTTCTGGCTCGCCACGGTATTCCGACCGCCGAATACCAAACGTTTACGGCGGTCGACGAGGCGGTCGCCTATATCCGGCGAAAAGGTGCGCCGATCGTGATCAAGGCGGACGGATTGGCCGCCGGCAAGGGTGTGGTCATCGCTCAGTCGGAACAGGAGGCGGTAGATGCCGTAACCGACATGTTGTCGGGCAATGCCTTCGGTTCTGCGGGCCATAGAGTCGTGGTCGAGGAATTCCTGAGAGGCGAGGAAGCCAGCTTCATCGTCATGGCCAACGGGCTGGACGTCCTGCCCATGGCGACGTCCCAGGATCACAAGGCGCGGGACGACGGAGACAAAGGCCCCAATACCGGCGGTATGGGCGCTTATTCGCCGGCCCCGGTGGTGACGCCGGAAATCCACGATCGCATCATGAAGGAAGTGATCGAGCCCACGCTGCGCGGAATGGCGGCGGACGGCATCCCTTACTCCGGCTTTCTTTATGCCGGGGTGATGATCACGCCGGACGGCACGCCCAAGGTGCTCGAGTTCAACTGCCGTTTCGGCGACCCCGAAACCCAGCCGATCATGATGCGGCTCAAGAGCGATCTGGTCGATCTGTGTCTTGGCGCAGTGGAAGGACGCTTGAGCCGGGTTAGTGCCGAATGGGACGAGCGCGCCTCGTTGGGCGTCGTATTGGCGGCGGGCGGATACCCCTTCGACTATGCCAAGGGCGACGAAATCCAAGGTTTGCCGGAGAAGGCGAGTGCGGATACCAAAGTCTTTCATGCCGGTACGGCGCGGTCGGACGGCAAGATCGTTACGGCCGGAGGACGCGTGCTCTGTGTGTGCGCCTTGGGCGAATCCGTTCTGGAAGCTCAGCGGAAAGCGTATGAACAGGTGCGAGAAATCCGCTGGGAAAACATGTATTACCGCACCGACATCGGCTACCGGGCTATAGGCCGCTGACCGGGCTGAAGATGGGCGATCAGCGCGGCGCGGTTTTTAGCGGCAGGTTGACGACCTGCGGATAACCGTCGAGCTCGAGCCCGATGCGCAGGATTTTGGCGCTTCGGGCTTCTTCTTTTCCGGGAAAAAACAGATAGCCGTAAGCCAGTTCCCCTGGTTGCAATCGCTGGTTGCGCAGCGATTTTCCGATCAAATCCCGGCGTATGCGGTCTTCCAGGTCTTGCGAGTCTTGTCCTCCGCCGACGATTGCTCCGACACCGGCGCCCGCGGCGGCGTGTTCGGGCAGATTGTTGCTGAGTCCGTCGCCAAACCCGCCGTACAAGATCATCCCGATAGCGAACGAGGTCAGCGCACCGGCACCGGCGCCCCATGCGGCGCCTCGCGCCGCATTGCCCATCAGGGTGCCGAACTGCATGGCACTCGCCACGCGGTTATGGGCTTGCTCGCCGGTCAGCAGCGGCCAAGCCTGGGCATCCTGATCGATCAGAAACGTTTGCTGCGGGTTGACCCTGACGACGCTCGCGCTTTGATTATCGATGAGGAGGCGTACCGGGAGTAGTCCGGCTTTGCGTATGTCGAATCCGAACGCTTGCTCTGCCTGTTCGGGATCAGCGTAAGCTTCTGCCGCCACACGAGCACCCTCCACGTCCACGTGATCGCGGTTCGACGAGGGCAGCGGCACGGGAGGAATGCGGTTCTCATAGGTCATACAGGAAACCAGCAGGGCGCACATCAATAAAAGCGCGCGTCGGCCGGCCGGGAGGAAAATCGGTAGTGTCGGAGATTGTTTCATTTTCTGAGAGGCCGGATCGGAGCAATCCGCGCGCTGCGGGACGATGACTTCAATTATAATCCATCGTTTTGAAGCGCCTGCGAATCGACTCACTCAAGAGGGATATACGTTACTCATGTTTCAAGAGAACGAAATTTCCGAAAGGACTTTATCGCCCGCTCAACAGGATGTGCAACGGCTCTTCCAGTTTGTGGCGGCCCAGGTAATCGGACAGGATACTCTGATCGAGCGGATGCTGATCGCGCTGCTCGCGGACGGGCACATTCTCGTGGAAGGTGCGCCCGGCCTTGCCAAGACTCGGGCGATCAACGTGCTGAGCCGCGCCGTCGAGGGCGATTTTCACCGCATTCAATTTACCCCGGACTTGCTGCCGGCCGATCTGACCGGCACCGAGATCTATCGTCCTCAGGACGGTTCGTTCCATTTTCAGCCCGGACCGTTGTTCCATAATTTGGTGCTGGCCGACGAGATCAACCGTTCGCCGGCCAAGGTGCAGTCGTCCCTGCTCGAAGCGATGGCGGAACGCCAGATTACCGTCGGTCGCGTGACCTACAAGCTGCCGGATCTGTTCATGGTGATGGCGACACAAAATCCCATCGAACAGGAAGGAACGTATCCGCTGCCCGAGGCGCAGTTGGACCGTTTCATGTTGTATATCCGGATCGGTTATCCCGAAGCCCAGTACGAGCGCGCGATTCTGCGGCTGGTGCGGGAGGAATCCCGGCGCGGACGTGCCGCCTCGGAGGCGGAGTTCAAGTCCGTCAGCCAAGAGACCTTGTTTTCGGCGCGGCAAGAAGTGCTCGATCTCTATATGGCCGATACCCTGGAGGAATATCTGCTGCAACTGGTGCTGAGTACCCGCAACCCCGGAGCTTACGGCAAGGAACTCGAACGCTGGCTGCAATACGGCGCGAGTCCCCGCGCCAGCATAGCCTTGGACCGGTGCGCCCGTGCCCGAGCCTGGCTGTACGGACGCGATTACGTGACGCCCGAGGACATTCAATCCATTGCTCCGGACGTGCTGCGCCATCGCTTGATCTTGAGCTATGAGGCGGAAGCGGAAGGCGTGTCGTCGGACCGCGTTGTCCAGGAGCTGCTTCGCCGGGTAGCCGTGCCTTAACCGGGCCGCTTGCGCCGATGTGCTAAAGTTCAATAAGCACATCAGACCCTTTTCGTCGGCGAAGTGGTGCGAAATCATCGGCGCTACTCGCTCGCTGGCGGCTTTAGAAAACGAGATTACAGAGATATAGCTCGATACATGCAGCCATTCCAAGCGGAATTTATCGAATACGCACTCCAATGCGGCGTCTTGCGCTTCGGTGATTTCACCCTGAAGTCCGGTCGGCACAGTCCGTATTTCTTCAATACCGGGCTCTTCGACACCGGAGCCCGTCTGGCAAAGCTCGGCGAGTTCTATGCCAAGACCATGTTGCACGAGGGCATCAAAGCCGATGTCTTGTACGGCCCGGCTTATAAAGGTATCCCCCTGGTTTGCGCCGCGGCCATGGCCCTGGCCCGGGAAACCGGGGAGGAAGTCCCGTTCGCCTTCAATCGCAAGGAGGCTAAGGATCACGGCGAGGGCGGTTCGCTCGTGGGAGCGCCGCTTACAGGTTCGGTGCTGATCGTCGACGACGTGATTACGGCTGGTACCTCGGTGAGGGAGTCGGTGGACATCATCCGGGCTGCCGGGGCGGTACCAAGCGGCGTTCTGATCACCCTGGATCGGCAGGAAAAGGGACGGGGCGAGCTTTCCGCGGTGCAGGAAGTCGCCAATCAGTTTCAGTTGCCGGTTTATTCCATCGTCACGCTGCGCAATATTCTCGAATTTCTTCAGAAGGCCAATCGTCGCACGGACGTTGAAGCGATTCGGGAATACCAGTCCCGATTCGGCGTGTTATGACACCTCTAACCGGTTTTCGCGTTGCCTGGATCACGTTTGCCGTCGCCGTTTATGGGGCGGGCAGCGATGCCGCGACTTACCGGTGGGTCGACGAAAAAGGCGCCGTGCATTACTCCGACCGGGTTCCGCCCGAGGAGGCCAAGCACCGCCGCTCCAAGCTCGATGCCCAAGGGCATGAGGTGGAAGTGCTCGAGGGCGCCAAGTCGCCGGAGCAAATCGAGGGCGAAAACCAGCTCAAACAGTTGCGTCTCGACCAGGAGCGGATTTTGGCCGGGCAGCGGGATCGGGATTTGGCGCTGCTCAGAACCTACCGCAGCGAGGAAGAGATCAACCTGGCCTTGCAAGGAAAATTGAACATGCTGGATTCCTTGATCAAGGTGACCGAAGCCAATAAACAGCGCCAACAGGCGTTATTGGACGGACAGGAAAAGCGCGCCGCAGATCTGGAGAAAAAAGGGCAGGCGATTCCAAAAAGTCTACGCGACACAATGGAAGCGGCACGACGACAGATCGCCGGTCACGAGGCGAAAATAAAGCGCATCGAAGCCGAAAAAGCCTCAATTTCGGATAGCTTTGCCAAGGACATCGCCCGCTTCAAAGCGATCAACGACCCGAAGCGCGGCTTGAGATGGCATCAAACCTGGATCGAGTCGCCGAATAGCGCGGATAAGTCCGATACCGGGAACATCATCGTCAGCGCTGTTTCCTGCTCAGCGGGAGCGATGTGCGACAAGGCGTGGAGCCTTGCGCGAGCTTACCTGCTCGAACATACCGATACGCCGTTATCCATCGATAACGACAAAATCCTGCAAACGGCGGCTCCCCGTGACGAGCGGGAGTTCACTACAACCGTTACCCGCATCACCCGCAAAACCGAGAACGTCATTTTTCTCGACATACGGTGCCGGCCGTCGACAGTCGGCGAAACGCTTTGCGCAAGCCCCGAAGTTCGCCAGATCCGTGCCGGTTTCAAGCCTTACGTAGAGGCCGGTTTGGCCGGTCCTGGGTGAGTTTCGTGAGCGGGCACCTCGAAAAACTTCGAGGTGCTCGTACGGGGCAGTGATGCCCCGTCGTTTTCGGCCGCGTAAGCGGCTGAAAACGTAAGCCAAGCCGAAACCGCGTTTGGGCTTGGCGAAGAGAAAAACCGCCGGGAAGGCGGTTTTTCGAGGTTTCAAGCGCCGGTTCCGTTAGCGACGCATCAGGAGCGTGCCGATCCCCTGATCGGTGAAAAGCTCCAACAGCACGGCGTGGTCGATCCGTCCGTCGATGATGTGAACGCTGGCGACGCCGCCTTTGAGAGCGTCCGTGGCGCAGCGCACCTTCGGGATCATGCCGGAGGTAATGGTGCCGTCCGAGATCAAATCATCCACTTCGGACAGGGATAGCCCGGTCAATAGACTTCCTTCCTTGTCCAGAATGCCCTTGGTGTTGGTTAAAAGTATCAGCTTTTCGGCTTTCAAGACCTCCGCCATTTTGCCCGCCACCAAGTCGGCATTGATGTTGTAGGAAAAACCGTCGGCACCGACGCCGATCGGTGCGATGACCGGGATGAAATCGCCCTGTACCAGCATGTCCACCACGGACGGGTCGATGCTCTCGACCTCGCCGACATGGCCCAGATCGATGATCTCGGGTTCCTCGGTTTCCGGAGAACGTTGCTTGACCACGATCTTGCGGGCACGCACTAAGTCGCCGTCCTTGCCGCTCAGTCCGACCGCCGAACCGCCATGCCGGTTGATCAAATTGACGATTTCCTTGTTGACCAGGCCGCCGAGCACCATTTCGACTACATCCATGGTTTCGGCATCGGTCACCCGCATGCCTTGCACGAATTCGCTGGTCTTGCCCAAACGTTGCAGCAGATTGCCGATTTGGGGGCCGCCGCCGTGGACGACGACCGGATTGATGCCGACGAGCTTCAGCAACACGATGTCCCGGGCGAAGCTGTTCTTGAGCCGTTCCTCGGTCATGGCATTGCCGCCGTACTTGACGACTACGGTCTTGCCTTTGAAGCGCCGGATGTAAGGCAGCGCTTCGATCAGGACGTGCGCGATGTGGGTTGCGGAGTTGATTTCGATGGACTCTTGCTTTTTCACGGATGACTCCAGGAGAGTGGGGCGGAAGCACGCTGTTCCGCCGGATGTCTGAATCCTATTGATGCCCCGTATGTCCGAAGCCCCCAGCGCCTCTTCGGCTGGTTTCGAAGTCATCGACCCGTTCGAATTCCACCTGCACTACCGGCACGAACACCATCTGCGCAACACGGTCGCCGATCTGGATTTCGAAGGATTCGGTTCCCCGGTTCCAGCAGGAGACGAAAACCTGGCCCTGGTAATCGGAATCGATCAGGCCGACCAAATTGCCGAGCACGATGCCGTGCTTGTGTCCGAGTCCCGAGCGCGGCAACAGTACGGCGGCGAGATTGGGGTCTTCGATGTGGATGGCGAGCCCCGTCGGAATCAGTTTGGATTCGCCCGGTTCGAGCCGTAGCGGTTCGTCGAGGCAGGCCCTAAGATCCAGCCCGGCCGCGCCGGAGGTGGCGTAATGGGGCAGGGGAATCTCGCTCCCGAGGCGCTTATCGAGAATCTTTAACTGAATTTTGCGCATGATAACGTTCGGCAATGAGTCGTATGAGTTGTTCGGCAATGGTTTTCTTCGGAGCTAGCGGCAAATAGGTATGACCGCCGTTCCAGCAAACGAAGAGCGCGTTGTCGTCGTTTTCGAATCCGCCATTGTCACGCCCGACCCAGTTGGCGGCCACCATGTCCAGCGATTTGGCCGCCAGCTTGTGCCGGGCATAGTCTTCGAGTTTATCGGTCTCGGCGGCGAAGCCCACGGTGAACGGGCGTTTCGGCGAGGCGCTGACGGCGCTCAGTATGTCCTGGGTCTTGCGCAGTGTCAGAACCATCTCCGACTGGTTTTTCTTGATTTTTTGGTTCGCTGTGGTTTCCGGGGAATAGTCAGCCACCGCCGCGGCGCCGATATAGATATTGGCGGACGGGACCTTGTCCATGACGCAGCGGTACATGTCCGCGGCGCTCTCGACCCATGAGACCTCGTGTACGTTCGGGACCTTCAGGGCCGTGGGGCCGGTCACCAGACTGACCTTCGCGCCAGCCCGCCCGGCGGCCTCCGCAAGCGCGTAGCCCATCTTGCCCGAGCTTCGGTTGCTGATGTAACGCACCGGATCAATCGGTTCGCGGGTAGGGCCAGCGCTGATCAGGACCGACAGTCCGGCCAGAACCCCGCCTCCGAAGAAGCTTTCCAACTCCTCCAAAATCCGTTGCGGTTCTAAGAGCCGGCCCATGCCGACCTCGCCGCAGGCCTGATCGCCTTCCGCCGGCCCGAGTATTCGAACGCCCCGGTCGGACAGGCGGCGGACGTTCTCTTGGGTCGCCGGGTTGTCCCACATGGCCTGGTTCATGGCGGGGGCGAAGGCGATCGGGGCGCGGGTTGCCAGGCACACCGTCGACAAAAGATCGTCGCCGAGTCCGATCCGGAGCTTGGCAATGAAATCGGCCGTGGCCGGCGCGATCAGCACCAGATCCGCCCACCGGGCCAGGCTGATATGCCCCATGGCCGATTCCTCGCCGGTATCGAGCAACTCGGTATGCACCGGATTGCCAGAAAGCGCCTGAAACGTCAGCGGAGAGACGAAAGCCGTCGCTGCATGGGTCATGACGACCCGTACCGAGGCGCCGGCATTACGCAAAAGTCTGGTCAGTTCGGCAGCTTTGTAGGCGGCGATACCGCCCGTAACACCCAAAACGATGTTTTTACCGGTGAGATAGGTCAATGTTGGCTGGTTTCGATAAGAGGTTGAGCCGCCGCATTATGGCAAGTTTGCGTTACGGCTTCTATGCTTTGCTGCGATTCGGTTTGAAACACTTTATTGGACGGGGGGAGCTATGCCCATCACGGATTGGCCCGACGACGAAAGACCGCGGGAAAAGCTGCTTCAAAAAGGACCGCTGGCGTTGTCGGATGCGGAGCTGCTGGCGATTTTCCTGCGCACGGGGGTCAAAGGCAAGACTGCGGTGGATCTGTCTCGCGAACTGCTCAACGAGTTCGGCTCGCTGAGGGCATTGCTGGAAAGCGACTTCGAACGGTTCAGCCGCAGCCGCGGGCTCGGGACGGCCAAATATGCCTTGCTTCAGGCCGTGCTCGAAATGGCCCGAAGACATCTCAAGGAGACGCTCCGGCGCGGAAGCGCGCTAACCAGTCCCGACCTGACCCGCCGCTATCTCGCCGCGCAGTTGCGCAGCCATCCTCACGAGGTATTCGCGGCTCTCTTTCTCGACAATCAGCACCGGATCATCGAATTTGAAGAACTGTTCCGGGGCACCATAGATGGAGCCAGCGTCTATCCTAGGGAAGTGGTTAAAAAGGCCTTGTCCTTCAATGCCGCGGCCGTGATATTCGCCCACAACCATCCTTCGGGCATCGCCGAACCCAGCGAGGCCGACAAGCACATCACGCACAGGCTCAAGCAAGCCTTGTCGCTCATCGATATACGCGTGCTCGATCATTTCATCGTTGGTGACGGGGAAGCCTATTCTTTCGCTGAGCACGGGTTGATATAGTGCGTTGCTAAGCGATCTTGTCGATGGAGCCGAACATGCAGCGTGTACCCGAGCCGGAATTGATGGACGAGGAAGATCAGGCCCGTGCCTATGCGGAAGCGGATTTTTCCGAGCCGCACGATCATTTCGTCTCCCTGTTTCGATCCGCGTTTCCGGACGACACGCTGGCCGGCGCAGTTCTCGACTTAGGCTGCGGTTCGGCCGACGTAACCGTGCGTTTCGCCCGCGCCTTTCCGAATTGCCGGATCGACGGCGTGGACGGCGCCGAAGCCATGCTCGAGTTCGGCCGTAAAGCCGTTCGCTCGGCAGGCTTGGAGCAGCGTATCCGGCTGATCAGAGCCTATCTTCCCGATGCCACCTTACCGCTGACGTCTTACGATGCGGTGATCTCGAATTCGCTGCTCCATCACCTGGCCGATCCCATGGTGTTATGGGCGTCCGTGAAGCGGTGGGGAAAATCCGGCGCGCCGATTTTTATTATGGACCTGCTGCGGCCCGAGAGCGAAGAGCAGCTAAACGAACTGGTCCGGCAGTATGCGGCCGACGCGCCGGAGGTGCTGAAACGGGATTTCTCGAACTCCCTTCGTGCGGCTTACCGGCCGGATGAAATCCGCGCGCAATTGGAGAAAGCCGGCCTAGCCGATTTTGCCGTCACTATCGTCAGCGATCGTCATCTCGTCGTGTCGGGCCGACTTTCTTTGCTGGAAACCCAGCGTTAAGCGGGTGACCGAGGCCGCTTTCATGGCCGAATAGAGTCATTTCTTGCACGACGCATTTGTCGCGTTGACTCGAGGACCGCCGCCGATTCTGTCGTTGCTCCGGACTCCGGGCAAGACGCTCAGCACATTGTCGCCCGTGCCGCCTTAATGGCTCGGCGACACGGATCACCCTTATGCCGCATCTGTGTAAACATCTCAGACGCGGCGAATCGTCCCGGCGCATTGCTCGGCGTGTCACGGGAGGAGGCGCAGTAGAAAGGCTAAAGACAACATCGGACGCTGTGGAAAACAATCATCGTATCTGGCTGTCAAGTCCAATATAGCCGTATGGTGCAAATACCCTTGGCGGTTAGCCTAAGCGCCTTGTACTGCAAGGGTAATTGTTCTAATGTAGGCTTTTTATTAGGACTTTAGAACGATAAAGGGCGGCCATGGCCATTCGGAATGCATTTTATGCCCAATCCGGCGGTGTAACCGCCGTCATTAACGCATCGGCATGCGGTGTGATCGAAACCGCGCGGCGGCACCGTAATCATATTGGTAGTGTTTATGCCGGGCGGAATGGCATTATCGGTGCGTTGACCGAAGATCTTATCGACACGGCTCAGGAATCCGATCAAGCCATTGCCGGGCTGCGGCACACGCCGGGCGGCGCTTTCGGCTCCTGCCGCTACAAGCTGAAGGGACTCGAGGAGAGCAAGGCGCAATACGAACGGCTGATCGAAGTCTTCAAGGCCCACGATATCGGCTATTTCTTCTACAACGGCGGCGGCGATTCGGCCGATACCTGTCTGAAAGTGTCTCAGCTTTCGGAGAAGATGGGTTATCCATTGTGCGCCATTCATATTCCCAAGACGGTCGATAACGACCTGCCCATTACCGACAACTGTCCCGGTTTCGGTTCCGTAGCCAAGTACATTGCGGTTTCCACCCGTGAAGCGAGCTTCGACGTGGCCTCGATGGCGGCCACTTCAACCAAGATATTCGTGATCGAGGTCATGGGGCGCCATGCTGGCTGGATCGCTGCCGCCGGAGGATTGGCGGCCGATGCGGAACACGATATCCCGCTGGTGATCCTGTTTCCCGAAATTCCCTTCGATCAAACCGAGTTTCTGGCCGCGGTCGACGAGAGGGTCAAGCGTTACGGCTATTGCTCGGTAGTGGTCTCGGAAGGCGTAAAGGGGGCGGACGGCAAGTTTCTGGCCGATGCCGGTATCAAAGACGTTTTCGGCCACACCCAGCTTGGCGGTGTCGCCCCGGTCATTGCCGCTCTGATCAAGAGCTCGCTGGGCCACAGGTATCACTGGGCCGTGGCCGATTATCTGCAGCGCGCCGCCCGGCACATTGCTTCCAGAACCGATGTCGAACAGGCTTACGGCCTCGGTAAGGCCGCCGTCGAACTGGCTTTGGATGGCCGGAATGCGGTCATGCCCACGATCGATCGTATTTCCGATTCGCCCTATCGGTGGAAGATCGGTCACGCCGACTTGTCGGACGTGGCCAATGTGGAAAAGAAGATGCCGCGGGAATTCATTTCTCCAGACGGCTTCGGCATTACCGATGCTTGTCGCGCCTATTTGCTCCCTTTGATAGAGGGCGAAGATTACCCGCCGTACAAAGATGGCTTGCCGAATTACGTCGTGTTGAAAAATGCGTCGGTTCCCAAGAAGCTGACCAGCCAATTTGCAGTTTGATTTCCGAGTTCATGCCCCATGTGACGTAAAAACAAGAAAGCAAAAAGAGGAGGAGAAAATGGCTTATTTACTCGTCGCCCGCGCGCAAGAGGGCGTCCGGTTAGTGCTGAATGACCGTCGCTGTAAAATGATCGCCGGTTTGGGACTCATCGAGTTCCTATACATCGGTTTCACAATCGGCTGGGGAGTGGCTTTCGCGTTCACGGCTGCGGTTGCCGCCCTGATCTACGGAATCCTTTCCATTGCCTGGATTAATATTCAATCGCCGGGCAATGAGCGCATGGTGGAAATTGCCTCCGCCATTCAGCAAGGCGCCAAAGCTTATCTGAACCGCCAGTACAAGACGATCGGTCTGGTCGGCGGGGTTCTCTTCCTCGTTATCGGTGTCGCCCTCGGGTGGGCTGTCGCCATCGGCTTTGCCGTCGGTGCGGTGCTGTCCGGCGTTGCCGGTTACATCGGCATGAACATCTCGGTGCGCTCCAATTCCCGCACTGCACAGGCCGCATATCAAGGCATGAATGCCGCTTTCACCGTGGCTTTCCGGGGCGGTGCCATCACCGGCCTGTTGGTGGTCGGATTGGGCCTTTTGGGTGTCGCCGGTTACTATGTCATCCTGAAAGCCTCCGGCGTCGACGATCCGTTGCACGCACTGGTGGGACTCGCCTTCGGTGGTTCTTTGATTTCCATCTTCGCCCGTTTGGGCGGCGGCATCTTTACCAAGGGCGCCGACGTGGGCGCCGATTTGGTGGGCAAGGTCGAGGCCGGGATTCCCGAGGACGATCCCCGAAATCCTGCGGTCATCGCCGACAACGTGGGCGACAACGTGGGCGATTGTGCCGGCATGGCCGCCGACTTGTTCGAGACCTACGCGGTGACGATCGTCGCCACCATGCTGCTGGCCAGCCTGCTCACCGCCGGGTCGGAGAACGCCATCGCTTATCCCTTGGTGCTCGGCGGAATTTCCATCATTGCATCCATTATCGGCACTTCTTTCGTGGAGGTTGCCGAGGGACGCAAGATCATGAGCGGCCTCTACAAAGGCGTCATCGTCTCCGGCGGCTTGTCCGCCCTGGCGTTCTATCCGGTCACTCTGGCATTGTTCGGTGGCGATGTTTCGTTTGCGGGCGAATCGATTTCGGCCCACAGCATCTATTTCTCCGCCCTCATCGGTCTTGTTCTTACAGGGGTGATGGTCGCCATCACCGAATACTACACGGCAACCGAATTCAAGCCGGTTCAGCATATCGCATCGGCGTCGACCACCGGGCACGCTACCAACATCATCGCGGGGCTTGGCATCTCCATGAAGTCGACGGCGGGCCCCGTTGTTGCCGTATGTGCCAGCATCTGGGGAGCCTACGAGCTGGCCGGTTTGTTCGGAATCGCCGTGGCGGCCACGGCAATGCTGTCCATGACCGGCATGATCGTGGCGCTGGACGCCTACGGTCCCATTACGGACAACGCCGGGGGCATCGCTGAGATGGCCGATTTGCCCGCCGAAATCCGTAACATCACCGATCCTCTCGATGCCGTCGGCAATACCACCAAAGCGGTAACCAAGGGGTACGCCATCGGCTCCGCAGGGCTTGCCGCGCTCGTGCTGTTCGCCGACTACACCCATAATTTGGGCGGCGGCATTACCTTCGACTTGTCGAACCACATGGTGGTCATCGGGCTTTTCATCGGCGGCTTGGTGCCTTATCTGTTCGGTGCTTTGGCCATGGAGGCCGTGGGCCGTGCCGCAGGCGGAATCGTTAACGAGGTTCGGCGGCAGTTCCGCGAGATTCCCGGCATCATGGACTATACAGCCAAGCCCGATTATTCGAAGGCGGTGGACATGCTGACCGTGGCCGCGATCAAGGAGATGATCGTGCCATCCCTGTTGCCCGTGGCGATACCCATTCTGGTGGGGTTGCTGCTCGGTAAGGAGGCATTGGGCGGCGTACTCATCGGTTCGATCATTACCGGGCTGTTCGTGGCCATTTCCATGACCACCGGAGGCGGTGCCTGGGATAACGCGAAAAAATATATAGAGGACGGCCATCACGGCGGCAAGGGGTCCGAAGCCCATAAGGCGGCGGTGACCGGCGATACCGTCGGCGACCCGTACAAGGACACGGCGGGCCCGGCCGTCAATCCGATGATCAAGATCATCAATATCGTGGCTCTTTTGATCATTCCGTTACTGTAAGTGACGCGACGATCCAGTTAAAGAGGCCGGCTTTGCCGGCCTCTTTGTTTCATGCATTTTTGATTCCTTTGTCTAGTCGGAATAGGCGAGCGATTAGGTCTAACCGAATATTCATTCGTTAATATCAGGTTTGAACCCATGGTGCGCAAAACAATCTTGAATGAGATCCACCGGCAGGCCGGCGGACGCATGGTGGAGTTCGCGGGTTGGGAGTTGCCGCTTCATTATGGTTCGCAACTGGAGGAGCATCACGCCGTGCGCCGGGATGCCGGTGTTTTCGATGTGTCGCACATGACCGTCATAGATCTCGACGGCGCGGATTGCGGGCGGTTTCTGAGAATGCTCCTGGCGAACGATGTCGATCGATTGAGCGGTCCCGGCAAGGCTCTGTATAGCTGCGTGCTTAACGAGAGCGGCGGGATACTGGATGACTTGACCGTTTTCCGCAGGGCAGGGGATCGGTTTCGGATTGTGAGCAATGCCGCTACTCGCGACAAGGTCATCTCTTGGATACAGCGGCAGGTCTCTGGATTCTCCGTGGGCGTCCTGCCCAGGCAGGATCTCGCGATTATCGCGGCGCAAGGGCCGGAAACGAGGCGCAAAGCGCGTGATGGCCTGCCTTCCGAATTGCATGTGGCCGTTATGTCCTTGGCGCCGTTCGAATTTGCCGAGGCTGGCGATTGGTTCATATCTTGCAGCGGATATACCGGCGAAGACGGTTTGGAAATCATCTTGCCTCAGGCCGATGCTGCTGCCCTGTGGGCAGTACTGATCGCTAACGGTTTTAGACCCTGCGGGCTTGGGGCGAGGGATACCTTGCGTCTTGAAGCCGGAATGCGGCTTTATGGATTGGACATGGACGAGACCGTAAGCCCTTTGGAATCCGGACTGGGTTGGACCGTGGCCTGGGAGCCGGTCGAGCGGCAGTTTATCGGTCGCAAGGCCTTGGAGGAGCAGCGGAAAATCGGGCAACTGCGCCGTTTTGTGGGACTCGTGTTGAACGATAAAGGCGTGCTGCGCCATGGGCAGAAGGTCGTCGTTCCGCCGTTTGGTGAAGGTGTTGTCACGAGCGGGATTTTCTCGCCTACACTGAATCGCTCGGTCGGCTTTGCTCGTCTGCCTCCCGGCAGCTATGAGCGTGCCTGGGTAGAGATTCGCGGCCAATCGAAAGAGGCGTGGATTACGCCGCCACGTTTTGTCAGGCAGGGGCACGCGGCTTTCGGCTTGGATCGAATTTAGCAGCTATTAAGCTAGTATTTATAGGGTGGTTAGCATGGGCTCGCCGAGTTGTATGTGAGGCGTGTCACATAAACGAAAATAATATTCCGCCTTGGAGTGTGAGCGGCTATAGATGAATACCCTCGTATTGGCAATCGGTATCCTCAGTCTCGGTGTGGCGGGCTGGCTCGGCTTCAAGTTGGTCGCCGCTAAAAGGACCGCTGCTCGTTCCGATATTCAGGATCCTTCGGATTCGTTTCTGTTGGACTCGCCCAGTGTCGAGCCCACGCTCATCCGAACCGAGCCGGTTCCTCCCGAAATTCTTAAGCGTTTGGCGCCGCTGGCAACACTGAGCGAGGAGGAACTGATCGCCTTCGCTTCCGGGCGCCTAATGGAGTTCTATCCGGCAGGTTCGACCGTGCTTCGTGGCTCTGAAATGCCCGAGACGGCAGTGTTTCTGCTTAAAGGCACGGTTATGGTCGGGCCGGAACGTGGCGGCAAGACGAAGGTGGATTCGGATAGCGATGCCGCACGCTTCCCGCTGAATCGCGACGGGCTGAGTTCGATTGCGGCGAATGCCTGGACGGACGTTTGGGTGCTGCGCGTGCCCGCAGTGATCTTGCGACAGTATGCGGAGAGATCGAGCGCCCGGACGATAGTTCCGCCCGATTTGACTCGATCGCCGCTTCCTCGTGAACTGGGTGGGAGCAATTTGTTTTATGTCTTCTGCCGTACCTTTCATAAAGGCAAGCTCGACTTGCCGGCTTTTCCGTCCGTGGCCTTCAAATTAAGGCAGGCCATGCGCGAGGAGATCGACTTCGTAAAGGCGACAAAAATCGTGCAGATGGATCCCGTACTTGCGACTAAGTTGGTGCAAGTGGCCAATTCTCCTCTCTATCTCACGGCCGAGCCGGTCAAGACGTGTCAGAGCGCCATTGCTCGGCTAGGTCTGGTGGCGACCCGCAACCTCATTTTCACCATGAGTATGAAAGGTCTCTTCAACGCGGGTAGTCCGCAGATCAGAAAACTCATGTTGGACGTGTGGAAGAGCAGCCTTCAACTGTCGGTGATTTCTTCCGTGCTGGCGGCGAGAACCGGTCAGGTCGATCCCGATAAAGCGCTGTTGGGCGGATTGATCGTTCGCATCGGCGCCATTCCTTTTCTGTCTTTTGCCGAAAAATTTCGGTCTGAGTATCACGGCTCGGCGGAACTCGAGGCAGCCCTGCCGATTATTCAAGGGCCGGTCGGCCAATATTTGCTCGCTAAGTGGGAGTTTGCCGACGAATATCTCGATCTTCCGATCATTGCCGAGCAATGGAACTACTCGTCGGGTACGGATCGGCTGGGTTTGGCCGATATCGTCCGGCTAGCGGCCTGGCACAGTTATGTCGGAACGCCCAAGATGGGAGATTTGCCCCCGATCACCGAATTACCCGCATACGCTAAGCTCAAAGATGCCACGCTGACTCCGGAGCAGTCGCTCAAGGTATTGTACGATGCCAAGGAGCAGATTGCCGAAACCTTGAGGGTATTCGGTCAGTAATGTATGTAACAGTTTTCGACAGTGTCCTGTGATAGAGTTGAGAAATGAGCTTGCTGACACGAATTTTCGGTTCTAGGAGGCAAACAGCCAGCCTCAAGACGCAAACACCGGTCGAGGACGGGGCGGACGCTTATCCGCAAGCTGCGAAAATCGTTCCTTCGTCACGGGAGGGGATGTCCATCAACTTGGACATCCTGAAAGAATTGTTTCCGATCCGCACCCTCAGCGAAGACGAATTGGACGCATTCGTTTTGGAGAGAAAGGCCGAGGTTTATGGACCCGGCACGATTCTGTTCAAGGCCGGGGAACCGATCGAATCGATTCATTACCTCTTGGGAGGGACGGTTCTGATGGATCTCGGTGACGGGAAAACTTACGAGATCAGTGCAAATACTGCCAAAGCGAGGTTTCCCTTGTGCTGCGGCAAGCAGTACAGCGCCACGGCGTACGCGCAGACCGAAATTCAGATATTGCGCGTCGCCAGCAAGATCATGAGTCGAGGCGTGGTCAGGTACGAATCGGCGCAAACTCTAATAGACTCCAACGATGAGCGGATTCCGGAAGCTGTTCGGGGAGGCCGGCTGTTTCAGGCTTTCGCCCAGTCTTACGGCGAGGAAGAACTGCGAATCCCCTCTTTGCCGGACGTGGCTTTCAAGCTAAGGCAGGCCATACAACACGATGTCGACATCCGTGAAGTCGTCAACATCGTTCAACTCGATCCCGCCGTTGCCGCCAAACTCGTTCATGTCGCCAATAGCCCTCTGTACTTGCCTGTTCGTCCGATCAATAATTGCCACGATGCAGTTTTGCGTTTGGGGCTGGCGGCGACCCGGAACCTGGTGACCAGCTTTTGTCTGAGGCAGGTTTTCCGTGGTCAAGACCCTTACATCAATCAAGCCCTTCACAGGCAGTGGGAAACGAGCATCAAGCTATCCAGCCTCTGTTATGTTTTAGCCGCCGAGAACGAAGGAGTGAGTGAAGAGGAAGCCTTGTTAGCCGGATTGGTTGCCGATATCGGCGTAGTGCCGTTTCTCTATTTTGCCGAAAAGTTTCCTCGCGAGTACTGGAGTCCGGACGAGATCGAGTCGGCGATGCCTCATATTCGGGGTCCGGTAGGGGCTTTCTTGCTGAAAAAGTGGGATTTTCCGGCCGATTTGATCGAAATCCCGATGCTGGCTGAAGAATGGTATCACGACAGCGGCAATGCCCTTGCTCTCAGCGATATCGTGATCTTATCCAGGCTGCATAGCTATATCGGTACGCGTCGCATGGCGGAGCTGCCGGCAATCAATTCCATTCCGGCATGCGCCAAACTCAAGGATAGTCGGTTGTCGCCGACCCATACCCTTAACGTCCTGCATGAAGCCAAGGAGAGGATCGATCGGACTATGAAGTTTTTCAAAACCTGACGTGGCCGTATTCCGTCCAACGTATATTTCCATTTGGTTTTTTTGAGTTTATGAGCAACCCATTACTTGATATGGATGGTCTTCCGCCGTTTTCGCGTATCAAAGCGGAGCATGTCGTGCCGGCTGTCGAACGGATATTGGAAGAAAACCGTGCTGCTATCGCGAAATTGCTTGAACATGGAAAAATAGATACCTGGGAACACCTGGTAGAGCCGTTGGAAGACTTGGATGACCGGCTAAACAAAGCCTGGTCTCCGGTAAGCCACATGAATGCCGTGGTGAACAGCGACGAGCTTAGAGAGGCCTACAACGCGTGTCTGCCGCTGTTGAGCGAATACGGGACGGAAATCGGCCAAAACGAGGAATTGTACGCGGCTTACCGCGGGCTTGCCGAAAGCCCGGGTGCAACCGAATTGAATACCGCGCAAAAGAAGATCCTTGAAAATGCGCTCAGGGATTTTCGTCTGTCCGGCGTTGAATTGACTCCGGAGAAAAAGTCCCGCTTCAAGGCCATTGCCCAAGAACTCTCCAAACTCGCCAGTCAATTTCAGGATAACGTGCTCGACGCGACGCATGCCTGGAGCAAGCACATCGAGGATGAAAAGCTGCTGAGCGGATTACCCGAGTCGGCGGTTGCGATGGCGCGCCAAGCAGCTGCGGCGCAGGGTAAGAGAGGTTGGCTGTTCAGTCTGGAATTCCCGTCTTATATTGCCGTGATGACTTATGCGGACGATCGGGATTTGCGCCGCGAGTTCTACACCGCCTACAACACTCGCGCGTCCGATCAAGGTCCTGATGCCGGACGCTGGGACAACTCCGAAGTCATGGAGAGGATTCTCGCCTTGCGCCATGAAGAGGCGCGGCTTCTCGGATTCTCGAACTATGCGGAATTGTCGCTTGCCACCAAAATGGCGCCCTCGACCGATGAGGTGATGCATTTTCTGAACGATCTGGCGCGCCGCAGCTTGCCTCAGGCGAGACGAGATCTCGAAGAGCTGAAAAACTTCGCAAGCCAAGAGCATGGTCAAGAAACGCTGGAATCTTGGGATCTGACTTATTATTCAGAGAAGCTTAGGCAGCATAAATTCGCCTTGTCCGAAGAAGAGATTCGAACCTATTTCCCCGTCAATCGGGTTGTTCCCGGGATGTTCGGCGTGGTCGAACGCTTGTACGGGCTTCAAATCCGGGAAAAATCCGGGGTGGATGTTTGGCATCCGGACGTCAGGTTTTATGAAATCCTTGGCCGCTCGGGCGATTTGTTGGGCGGTTTCTATCTGGATCTTTATGCGCGGCCGAAGAAACGTGGCGGAGCCTGGATGGACGAATGCGTCACCCGGCGCAGAATCGGCCAAAAGATACAGCACCCGATCGCGTATCTGACTTGTAATTTCACGCCTCCGACCAATGGCGAGCCGTCCTTGTTGCGGCATGACGAGGTGTTGACCTTATTCCATGAATTCGGTCATGGCTTGCACCATATGCTGACCAAGGTCGATTACCTGGGTGTTTCCGGCATCCACGGCGTGGAATGGGACGCCGTGGAACTGCCGAGCCAGTTCATGGAAAACTTTTGCTGGGAACCCGATGCGCTGGGACTCATATCGGGCCACTATCGGACCGGCGAGCCTTTGCCGGAAGATTTGCTTGACAAGATGATCGCAGCCCGCAATTTCCAGTCGGGCATGCAGATGGTCCGCCAGCTCGAATTCAGTGTGTTCGATTTCCGCATTCATTTGGAATACGATCCGAGCCGGGGTGGCCGGATTTATCCGATACTCGACGACGTCAGAAAGCAGGTGGCGGTATTTGTCCCGCCGCCTTTCAACCGGTTCCCGCACAGTTTCTCGCACATCTTCGGTGGGGGCTATGCGGCGGGCTATTACAGCTACAAATGGGCGGAAGTCTTGTCCAGCGACGCTTTCTCGCTGTTCGAGGAAGAAGGCATTTTTGCGCCGGACGTAGGCCGCTCGTTCTTGGAAAATATCCTCGAGCAAGGCGGCAGCCGCAAGGCCATGGAGCTTTTCACCGCCTTCCGCGGCCGCGAGCCGACGATCGATGCCCTGCTAAGGCACAACGGCATCGTTGAAGCGGCTTAGCGAATATACAAATCCTTATAATGAAGGCAGGGCGAGGGCGACGTAAGTTGCCCCGCCCGTTGTTTTGTCTTTTAACCGATATCCGCAGCTTGCCGTAGAGTCGGATGAACAGGCTCAGGCGCCGGTGCTTTGGGGGCGCCGGTTTTTCGTAACGAAAGTGAATCCATAACAACGACGTCTATGCTATACCGGCCGTTTGCCAGGGATTACGTCCTTCTCTGGTGCGTTCTCGTTTTCTCTGGCCTTGCCTTTAGGCCTCTTATACCCGTCGATGAAACCCGCGCCGTATCGGTAGCCTGGGAGATGTGGCTGCGAGGCGATTTCCTCGTACCTTCCCTGAACGGCGAACCGTACAGTCACAAGCCGCCTCTTTTCCAATGGATCATCCATTTGAGCTGGCTCATCTTCGGCGTCAACGACTGGACGCCGCGGTTGGTAGGTCCCTTGTTCGGCTTGGCCAATCTGATTCTGACCGAGCGTTTGGCGCGCCGGCTGTGGCCCGAGTTGGAGTCGGTATCCCGCCTGGCTCCTTTGATTTTGCTCGGTCTTGCGGTCTGGTCCATGTGGACCACCCTGACCCTCTACGACATGCTGGTGGCCTTTTTTGCCTTGCTGGGCGTGTTGGGTATTCTGCGCGCCGCTCAAGAACCTTCCTATCTCGGCTGGTTGATGACGGCTGTCGGGATCGGTGGAGGGGTACTGTCCAAAGGGCCCATCATCTTGCTGCTCATACTGCCGGTCGGTCTGCTGGCACCTTGGTGGATGGGGCGCGTTCCGCGTTCGGGCTGGGGCGGATGGTACGCCGGTATTCTGGCGGCTACCGTCTTGGGCGCGGCCATTGCCTTGGCGTGGGCTATTCCCGCCGGCATGTCCGGGGGCGAAGAGTACGCCCAAGCCATCTTTTGGGGGCAGTCGGCTGGCCGCATCGCCAATTCCTTCGCTCATAAGCGATCATGGTGGTGGTATGCGGCCATATTGCCGATTTTTTTGTTTCCATGGATTCTTTGGCCGGGTCTTTGGCGCAAGCTGATCGAGCTAAAGGCGGATCTGAAATTGCGCTTCTGCATTCTTCACGTTGCAGCCGTATTGATACTGTTATCGGCTGTCAGCGCCAAACAGATTCATTATCTGCTTCCTTCTCTGCCCATCTGGGCACTGATCTTCGCCCGGGTATTCGGCGATCCGTCGATTCAGGTCGGGCGCTTTGGTCAACGGGCATTCGGAACGGTCGTATTGGGCTTGGGGCTGGCGTTGGCTTTGCTTCCGGGTATCGCCGGTGTTCTCGGCTTTCCGAAAGCCGATAGCACAGTCGTGGCCGTCGCCGAAGCATCGCCCTTGATCGCGAGAGCGCTGATCATCGGACTGGGTGCTTTTCTACTGCTATGGCGGCCCGGTGACTCGGCAACGATGGTGCGGGCAGTCGTGGGAGCGATGATCGGCGTGGTGCTGGCCGCGCATCTCATTTATGTCGAGGCAGGGCGATCTCACCACGACATGCGGCCTATGGGAACTCGTCTTGCCCAGTTGCAAGCGCTGGGAGCATCGATTGCGCATTGGGAAAAATACAGCGGGGATTTTCAATTCGTCGGGAGGCTGAAAGAACCGCTCAAGGTGCTCCACACGCGTAAGGCGCTGTCCGAATGGTTGGCCGCACACCCCGATGGTTATGTTGTCATCGTGTATCGCGGTAGCAAGAAGGCATTTGAGGAGAGTGCCGAATTTTCCCAGCCTTATCGGGGCAATCGCCGTATCGGATTATGGAAAGCGTCTGCTCTACTTGCGCGGCCGGATGTGGTTGCCCGACCGACAGGCTGAGCGGGCTAAACCTTGGCCATCTTTCCGAGCGCAGGCTGTGGCTTAACGAGTCCCATAGACGACGATCGTCTTGCCTTTGGCCGAAAGGAGTCCCTGTTCTTCGAGATTTTTCAGAACCCTTCCCGCAACCTCCCTGGAGCAGCCTACGATGCGGCCCAGTTCCTGCCGGGTGATGCGGATTTGCATGCCGTCGGGGTGCGTCAGTGCTTCAGGCTGCTTGCATAGCTCTATGAGGGTGTGCGCGATACGACCGGAAACATCGAGGAATGCGAGGTTGCCGACCTTGCGGCTGGTGTGTAAAAGCCGCCGGGACAGCTGGCGCCCTAGGAGATTCAAAATGCCTACGGCATGTTCGGCGAGTTCGCCGTTGAGCAATTGAGAAAATCGAGCATAACCTATCTCGGCAAGTTGGCTCGGTTCACGGGTCGTGACCGTCACATCCCGAAGCATGGAGCCCATGAATACTCCGATTTCGCCGATAAACTCTCCCTTGTTCAGATAAGCGAGTACGATATCGTCACCGCTCGGCTTGTGCGCCAGACTGACCGTAACCGCGCCTTCGATGATGTAATAGAGCGTGTCTCCTGCATCTCCGGGCCGAATAATGTGCGTTTTGTTGGGATAACGACGGCGATGGCAATACGGCAGGAGATTTGCCAGAGCCTCGTCCGGTTTCGAGAGAGAATGCATAGGCGTTGCGGGTCTCGTGAATGGAAAGCGATCTATCAAGTTTAGCAGCGATTAATTTCGCTTGGCCCGGCGGGGAATTGTGATAAAGTATGCGGCTATTTTTACTCGGGGGTCTTCGATGAAGGCGCGCGTCAAGTGGGTAGAAAATGCGCTGTTCCTGGCTGAATCCGGCAGCGGTCACACGGTAGTCATGGATGGGCCGCCGGAATCGGGCGGCCGGAATCTCGGTGTGCGTCCGATGGAAACCTTGCTGATAGGGATGGGGGGATGTACGGCGTTCGACGTAGTACATATTCTCCGCAAAGGGCGGCACGATGTGCGGGATTGCGAGCTACAGCTCGAAGCTGAACGGGCGGAAACCGATCCCAAGGTTTTTACTCGGATCCACGTGCATTTCGTCGTTAAAGGCAAAGGACTGAGCGACGCAGTGGTCAACCGAGCGGTTCAACTCTCCGCGGAGAAATATTGTTCCGCATCGATTATGCTCGGGAAAACGGCCCAGATTACGCACGACTATGAAATCATCGAAGTCGAGTGAACGATGGACAGGTTTCTCGGTCTCATGAACTTTTGGCACCGGCCCTGCACTTTATTCGTGAGCGCGTGCGGTCAAGGGGCAGTTACAACCGACTACGGGGGTAATCGTTAGATCGATGGAAAAATTGCAGTTACACGGTTTCAATAACCTCACCAAATCGTTGAGCTTCAATATTTACGACATCTGCTATGCCAAATCGGGCCAGCAGCAGCGTCGTTACATCGAGTACATCGACGAGATGTACAACGCCAAACGCTTGACGCAGATATTGACCGATGTGAATGCGATCATCGGCGCCGAAATTTTGAACATAGCGCGTCAGGATTACGAGCCTCAGGGCGCCAGCGTGACCATGCTCATCTCGGAAGGGCACGTGCCGGATACCATCACCAATATCGAGGCGCCGGGTCCCGCGCCGGAATCCGTGGTGGCGCATCTGAACAAAAGCCACATCACGGTGCACACTTATCCGGAAAGTCACCCCTATGGCGGCATTAGCACCTTTCGGGCCGATATCGACGTATCCACCTGCGGCCGGATTTCGCCGCTAAAGGCGCTCAATTATCTGATCCACAGCTTCGAGTCCGATATCGTGATCATGGATTACCGCGTGCGCGGCTTCACGCGCGATATCAGCGGCCAGAAGCATTATAACGATCACGAGATCACGTCCATTCAGAACTACATTTCGGATGCGATGGCGGAGCGGTATCAGATGATCGACGTGAACGTCTATCAGGAGAAAATTTTCCACACCAAGATGATCCTGAAAGACTTCCATCTCGACAATTATCTGTTCGAGACCGACAAAGATGCGCTGACCGACGAGGAGCGTATCGCCATTCAGAAGCAGCTCAAGCAGGAAATGGCGGAAATCTTCTACGGCCGAAATTACAAACTGCGGCGATGAGGGATCACGGTCTCTAGCACGACTCCGTAAACCCCATAACTCCAAAAAGCCGGCGCTGAGCCGGCTTTTTTATCGAACGAGCTGCCGTGCGAGTAGCGTGACCGGATGCAGTACTTCGATATGGCCCAGCCCTCTCTGCTTAAAGCCGGCTCTTAAATGCACTGCGCAACCCGGATTGGATGTCGCCAGGAAATCAGGTTTGATAGCCGTCACCGATTCGAGTACATCGTCCCGCAGGTCTTTAGCCATTTCAGGGTGTTCCAGCATATAACTGCCCGCGGCACCGCAGCAGCGCTGGGAGTTGGGTAGGGATGCTACGTCGAGGGACGGTATGCGGTGGAGCAGGTCGGCGCCGTGACGTTCCGCCCGCAACACGTTCTTCAGGGTGCACGGGGTATGCACGCAAACCTTGGCGGCCAGGGGTTTGAACTCGATGTTGTCGGGCCAGGAGAGTTCTGCAAGGAGCTGGCTGATGTCTTTGACGCGCTTGGCGAGATCGGCGGTGGCTTCCAATTGCCGATAGTCGCGCAGCATCGCACCGCAGCCGCTCGCGATAGTGATGACGGTGTCCGCGTCGGACAAATTAAAAGCGGCCAGATTGCGATCCATGAGCTTTCGCGCTGAAGCCTGATCGCCGGAATGATGATGCAGTGCTCCGCAACACGCCTGCGTGTCCGGCACCCGAACGCCGATGCCGAGCCGGTTCAGTACAAGCAGAGCTGAAGAGACGGTCTCGGCATCCAGAAGGTTTGCCGTACAGCCGAGAAACAGGGCGACCCGGCCACGCTCGTTCTGGCCTTGTGCGGGATAAAAATCGTTCCAGCGTACCGAAGTGGATATATCCGGAAGTCCCGCGTCGAATTCGGACAGTCCCAGTGCTTTCAGCAAGCCCGTCTTTTGTAGCAGTCCTTTGCTCTCGCGTCCCGATTTTTCAACCAGGCGTTCCACCCAGCGGGAAGCGCGCTTATTGGTCAGCGCAATCTTGATCCCGGCGGACTTGATGCGAGCCGATGTGGTTTTTTCCACCTCGCCGGTCTCGCCGCGAAACCGATCGACGAGGCTGCCGTACGGAACATGGGCCGGACAGACCGCCTCGCAGGATCGGCACAAGAGGCAATTATCGATGTGACTTACCAACTCCGGCGTCGCAGCGAGTGATCCTTGTGCCCAGCCCTGGATCAGGGCGATGCGTCCGCGAGGGGATTCGTTCTCATCCAGAGTTTTGTTGTAGGTAGGGCAATGGGGCAGGCACAGCCCGCATTTGACGCAGAGGTCGGTGTCGGAAAACCGTTCGGATCGATTCAAAGAAGTTCGAGAAAAACTGTAACTGGTTAGTGGCGAAAATGCCGCATGCCGGTAAAGACCATGGCCATGCCGTGTTCGTCGGCGGCCGCGATCACTTCCGGGTCGCGTATCGAGCCGCCCGGCTGAATGACGGCGGTGATCCCGGCCTCGGCGGCCGAATCCACCCCGTCGCGGAACGGGAAGTAAGCGTCCGAAGCCATAACCGAGCCTTGAACGGCAAGTCCTTCGTCCGCGGCCTTGATCGCCGCGATGCGCGCCGAATAGACGCGGCTCATTTGTCCCGCACCTATGCCGATGGTTTGGCGGTTCTTGCAATACACGATGGCGTTGGATTTGACATACTTGACCACTTTCCAGGCAAACAAGAGATCGGCCATTTCGTCTTCGGTTGGGGCGCGCTGGGTGACGATACGCAAATCTTCCCGAGCAACAACGCCCAAGTCCCGGTCTTGTACCAGGAGACCACCGGATACGCGTTTGAAATCCCATTCCGGCGCGGGAGCGCTAGCCCAAGGACCGGATTCCAAGACCCGTACGTTGGCTTTTCCGCTCAGCACTTGAAGCGTACCCTCGCCCACCCGGGGAGCGATGATCACTTCCACGAACTGTCTTTCGATGATGGCGCGGGCGGTTTGCACATCCAGCGCTTGATTAAAGGCGATGATGCCGCCGAACGCGGAGGTTGGGTCGGTGGCGTAGGCACGGTCGTAAGCCTCCATCAGTGTCTTGCCCTGCGCGACGCCGCATGGATTGGCATGCTTGACGATGACGCAGGCAGGCGAGTCGTCGAAAGTCTTGACGCATTCGAGCGCCGCATCCGCGTCGGCGATATTGTTGTAGGACAGTTCCTTGCCCTGAAGCTGTTTCGCCGCAGCGACGGTGCCGCTGGGCACGCCGGGTACAACGTAGAATGCCGCTTTTTGGTGCGGATTTTCCCCGTAGCGCATCGCTTGGGCTTTGCGGAAACGCATCACGAGCGGGTCCGGGAATGTGTCCGAGTCTTCGGCCTTACCGAGATAAGCCGCAATGGCGCTATCGTAGGCAGCGGTATGCCGGAAGCTTTTGATCGCCAGCTTGAATCGCATGTCATCGGACAGACAGCCGGCTTGCGCTTGAAGTTCCCCGAGAACCTCGGGGTAATCGGTCGGGTCGACGATTACGCCCACCGATTCATGATTCTTGGCGGCCGCACGAATCATGGCGGGACCGCCGATGTCGATGTTTTCGATGGCGTCGGCGAGTTCGCAGCCCGGTTTGGCAATGGTTTGCTCAAAGGGATAAAGATTGACGACCACCAAATCGATGGCGGAAACGCCGTGTTGCGCCATCACATTCTCGTCGATCCCGCGGCGCCCGAGAATGCCGCCATGGATCTTGGGGTGCAGGGTCTTGATTCGTCCTCCCATCATTTCGGGAAAGCCGGTGTAATCGGATACTTCCACTGCCGCGATGCCGTTTTCGCGCAAAAGCGCGGCTGTCCCGCCCGATGACAGGATCTCGATTCCAAGGTCAGCCAGTCCTCGGCAGAATTCCACAAGTCCGGATTTGTCTGACACGCTAACGAGTGCTCGGGAGACTTTGATTTTCATGAAAAGATGACGCGGGCAGCTGAAAATTAAAAAAGATTACTCGATGCCATACTGAAGCATCTTCTTGCGTAAGGTGCTGCGGCTAACGCCGAGTACCAGCGCCGCCTTACTCTGGTTATGACCGCATTGCTCCAATACGGTTTCGATCAAGGGCTTTTCCACTTCGCTGATGACCATGGCGTAGAGATCCGTTGCCTCATGCCCGTCGAGCTGAGCAAAGTAGCGCGTCAGGGTCATGCGTACGTGGTCGCTCAAGAGCAATGTGGCATCGGTTTTGAACTCGACGGCATTGGGCATTGCCTCGATATTCCTTGCTTGTGCTTTCATGCAGCCAATTTCCGACTTTCTTCGTTAAACAATTGGTTTATTAAATCCAGTTGCTGATTGGCACCGTCTTGAATGTTGAACAGCGGGCCGAAATCCGGCGGGCAGGAAAGATGGCTCAGGTACCAACCGACGTGCTTGCGCGCGATCCGCACTCCGAGATGTTCGCCGTAGAATGCATAAAGTCCGTTCAGATGTTCCAAAATGACATCCCGCGTTTCCTCCGCTCCGGGCAGTCCGGACTCGACGCTTCCGCTAAGAAAATGGTCGATGCGACGAAACAGCCAAGGGTTTCCAAGGGCGGCTCGACCGATCATGACAGCATCGGCACCGGTGAGTTCGAGGACGGCCGCTGCTTTTTCCGGCGAATCGACGTCGCCGTTGGCGATCACCGGGATGCCTACAGTTTGCTTGACCTGGTGAATTGTAAGGTATTCGGCTTGCCCGGAAAAGCCGCAGGCTCGGGTGCGACCATGAATCGTGATGGCGCGAATGCCCGCATTCTCGGCGATTTTCGCAACGGTGACCGCGTTGCGGTGGTTGGGGTCCCAGCCGGTGCGTATTTTTAGCGTGACCGGTACCTCCACCGCTCCGACAACCGCTTCCAAAATCCGCGCGACCAGGCGTTCGTCTCTGAGAAGCGCCGATCCGGCGGCTTTGTGGCACACTTTCTTGGCGGGACAGCCCATGTTGATATCGATGATCTGTGCGCCTCGATCGGCGTTGATTCTGGCGGCATCGGCCATGGCGGCCGGATCGTTGCCGAGAATCTGTACGGCACGGGGTTCCGGCTCTCCGGCGTGATCGCTCCGTCGCAGGGTCTTGCGATCATGGCGCAAGGCGGGATTGGCGGACACCATTTCCGATATGGCGAGAGCTGCGCCGTAACGACGGCATAGCATTCGGAAGGGGCGGTCAGTTACGCCGGCCATAGGAGCCAGAATCAAGCGGTTAGCCAGTCGATACGGGCCGATATACATAGTGATGAGTCTATTGCGGGCGCAAAAGTCTAGCCGGATCAGGGTATGGACGCAAAAATTTTTCCTGCCATTTGTCCATGTTTTTAAGCCGCTGCAAGTCTTCAGGACGGTCGATATCCCACAACGGGGAGAGTTCCGCCCACCGCCAGCGCAGCTTTTCAAGCCGTTGCCGCGTCTCGTTCAGCACCTCCGCTCCGCCCCATGGCATGTTTCGGAACAGTTCGTCGTCGGTCCGGGTCAGCCCGAGCAAGCAGTAACCGCCATCTTCGGCCGGACCGACGACCGCATCGTTTCCGTTCATCAATGCGATGATCGCATTTTCCACATAAAGGGGATCGAGCGCCGGACAATCGGTGCCGATAATGATGATCTGGTTCGCCTTCTCGAGAGACTCGCGGGCAGCGTAGGCCATGCGCGCTCCGAGGTCGCCCCGGCATTGCGTTTTCAGGGCTGCTCCCAACAGTTCCAAGCCGACAAATTCGGGGTGGCCGGTATCGGGAGAGCACCAAAGCTGTACCGGGCACAGGTTTGCGTGCAGCATCTCCCGGCCCGTTTTGCGGAGTAGAGCAGTATGCAACCGTGCCGCCGCTTCCGCGCTTAGAGCGGGAATCAATCGGGTTTTTACTTGCCCCGGAATCGGCGCCTTCGCCATGATGGCCAGGGTGGCAAGCGGAAAACGGTAGTCCGACATACTTCAACGGAACGGCAAAATCAGCAGCCGCGAAAAGTCTAGCAGTTTTGGATCGCGTTGGTCTTTGAGGCCGATTTCCATGCCTTCTTGGCCCAGGAGCGGCGTTGCGCAATAAGTGCCGCACAGCTTGTCCCAGAACGGCACGGAAAATCCGAAATTGCTGTCCATTTCCGGCTTGTAGGTCGAATGATGGATGCGGTGCATGTCCGGGGTGATGAGAAACAGTCGGAGTCTCCTTTCCCACGGAGCCGGGATGCGCGCATTTCCGTGATTGAACAAAGCACAGGCGTTCAAAAGTATCTCGAAGACCAGAATGGCCGTCGGCAATATTCCGAAAGCGATGGCTAAAGCCATTTTGTAGTAGGTCGACAGGACGATTTCCAAGGGATGAAAACGGATGGCCGTGGTCGTGTCGAAACCGAGGTCGAGATGGTGAATCTTATGCAATCGCCAGAACAGCGGAACCCGATGAAAGGCGATGTGCTGGAGGTAGATGGCGAAGTCGAGCAGGAGTAAGCCAGCTGCGAAGGATAAACTGTAAGTCAGGGCGAGTTGGTTGAACAGGCCCCAGTGGCTTTCGAGTGCGAACTCTGCGGCGAAATATGCGCCTCCGCCGCTTAAGATGCGTGCGACGGCGGAGTTGAGGGTCATCAGGCCGAGGTGCCGCGCAAGCCGGCGTATCTTGCCTTCGGGAAACGTCCGGAATGGACTACGCCACTCCCATAACAGCATCATGCCAAGCACGCCGAGAAAGAAAACAAGACGGAGGATAGATTCAGTCATGGCGGTAATATGCGGCGGCTAACTTGGCCGGATTGGTCCCGAGAAAATAGAGCAGTCGCAGTTTCCACATGAGGAGGATAGTACGCACCGTTCCGTTTTGTTCCCATCGCCGGCTGGACGTTATCACCCGCTCCAGAAGGCAGGCGGGGCTAGCGATGCGTTTTAGCCGCTCGCTCAGCGCTATGTCCTCCATGAGTGGGATCTCCGGAAAGCCGCCTATGCGCTCGAAGATGTCTCGCCGCACGAATATGGCCTGGTCGCCCGTCGCGATGCCGGTCAAGCGAGAGCGCCAGTTCATCAGGGTTTCGACGATCCGCAACAACGGACGATTCCCGGACAGCCGCACGTCGAAGCGTCCCCATGCGGTCTGGGATTCGAAAACTTTTGTTAACGCGAGGAGTGCGTTCTCCGGCAATCGGGTGTCGATATGGAGAAATAACAGGTAGCCGCCCGTCGCTACGCTTGCGCCGGCATTCATCTGCGCGGCTCGCCCCTTGGGCGCGCGTACGATCGACGACACGAATTCACGGGCCAGGTTCGGACTACCGTCCGTGCTTCCGCCGTCGGCAACGACGATTTCGATTCCCTGACTTCTTAACGGCTGCAGCCGGGATAGCGCCTCCCGGATTATGTCCGCCTCGTTCAAAACCGGAATGATGACAGACCAACGAACGTTTGCGGGCATGTCGCGACACGAGTCGCGGGACGGTTCGGCGGCCGGCCTCTCAGCTAAGCCGTTCGATCTGTTTGTCATGCCGCCGACTCAACAGTGCAAGCGATATCAAAGCTCCGGTCAAGGCAAAAGCCATGTCCGATTGCGCATCCCACAGATCGCCTTGCATCGCCAGAAAATCCTCGGCCCCGTCTCTCAAGGCCACCGCAACGGCCCATTCAACGAGCTCGTAGGCGGCACTGAGCGCGAGGCACAGGGCCGCCACAATCGCGGCCAGCCAGCGTCGATCCCGAAAAACGCCGGAACGAATGAAAATTTCTCGAAAAACAACCGCGGGCGAAAACCCTTGAAAAAAATGAGCCAGCTTGTCGAAGTTGTTTCGCTGACTCCCGAATAGCGGTTTCAGCCAATCGAAAAAAGGAACTTTGCCGAACGAGTAATGCGCGCCGACGAGGATCAGCAGGCATAAAGCCAGGATCAGGCTATAGGCCAGAGGAGTCAGAGGAAAGAGACGATGCGTGGCGATTACTGCGACGAACGCGGCCATGGCGGGTATTGCATCCAAAAGCCAGACGCTATAGCTGTACGGCTGAACGACCGACCACGCCAGCACGGAAACAAATGCAAAAATAAAGATGTTGAACAATGATCTGATATCTCCAGCGGTTTCCATTAAACATTGACTAATTACGGCTCCATGAGTAGCCTTTACGCCAGCTTACGAGATTACTCTAAGTCGTCCGAACCACACTTCGCAAAATGGCCGTGCAACGTTACGGCCGTATCGAGTTCAAGGAGGGAGCATAGTGTACGTTAAGCCTTCAATCCGGTCGCATCGGGTGTTCAAGGCGACAGCGCTGCACGCAAAGGACGGCACTTTGCCGAATTTCAATCCATCGCCCTTGTTTTCTTCGCGGCATCGATCCGTTTTCGACAAGCCGCGGCGCGCCTCCTATGAAATCACTCGTCTGAAGAGTCAATCTTTCAAAACCTTGGCTTGTCGGAGGCAATCGAATCGTGGCTGAGGTGTTACTCATAAGCCGGTGCTGGCGCGCCGAATGTTTCGATCAGTTCTATTCGGTGTTGTTCCATCAACGTGTCCCGCCGATTTAGCGGTCGGCGGCAGGCAAGGAAGTGATAATGATAAAAAAATGCATAGTCTTCATTTGTGGGGCATTTTTGCTTGCGCTCGTAGATAGCGGTGTTTCCTACGCCCGTACGAAGGCGGGAGCGACGAAATCAGCGGTAGAGGACACCGTTCCTCGGAGTGAATACGAGAAACTGAAACAAGAAGTCGAGGCGCTGAAGGCGCAGGTCCAGATTCTCATCGAAAACGAAACTTGGGAGCGAGAGTCCTTGCCGCAGGCGCAGGCACAGAAAACCCAAGAAGCGGCGGCAGAGACATCCGAGCAAGGGGAGAAGACGGCGACGGCACAAGCCGAAACGGCTCCCGCCGCGCCCAAAAAAGTATCTCCGGAAATGGGGTTGAAGGAGGGGGACCGAGAAAAAGAGGCGGAGGAGGCCAAGATAGAACTCGATCAATTCCTGAGATCGCAAAAGGTCTTGTTCAAGAGAGGCGATCTGCAGGTCGAGTTCATCGCGAGTTACGCTCAAGATACATCCGAAATATCGCCATATAAATTGAGGGCTAGAGCGGCAAGCGCTGGTGTTTTGTTTCGCTACGGCTTGATCGACGATCTCGAGCTGGATATATCCGTTCCATTTAATTTCCAAGAGCTAGAACTAGATACAATTCAGCCGTTTTTTGCTCGCGAAGGCTTTAGGCGGCAGGATGGTTCCGGACTGGGTGACGTCAGCGGCAGTCTGCGATGGGGCGCCTTGCACGAAGAGGGCCTCGTTCCGGAAACAACGTTGAGCCTGAACGTCAAATCCGATACCGGACGGGAGGGGCGCGGCCTTACGAGTGTTTTAGGGCCCAGCGTAGGGTCCAATTTACTGATCGTAGATCCCAGTTTAGGCACAGGCTTTTGGAATGTCGGTGGCTCCGTATCGCTCGTCAAGACGGTAGATCCGGTAGTTCTCTTCGGTTCTCTGGGTTACAACGCGGTCCTCGAAGACGGCAGAATTGACCCGGGCGATCAAATTCCTTATTCCCTCGGTATGGGCTTCTCGTTGAACGATCGGGTAAGTTTCTCCACAGCCTTGAACGGTGCCGCGATACTGCGAGACAAGATCGATGGTCGAGAAATTACGGGTTCCGGCAGGGATATTCACTCGCTCAACTTGGCCGTTACCGTACAGGTGGCTAAGGGCTTATTTGTGGAACCCTTCGTAAATTTCGGCTTGACCGAAGAGGCCACGGATTTTTTCGCGGGCGTCAACGTTCCGTACCGGTTTGATCGACAGTATCCCCTGCCTTTTTTCCGATGAGCAGAGCGTCTATCTAACTAAAGGAGATTAAATGCTATGAGTAGCTGTTTTATTCAAGGTTTCATTCTCCCGGTTGGAGAAGAGAGTGGGGTGGCTCATTTTCGACTCCTTTAACGTAGTTGATCAGTAAAACATGGTGTTGGTAATAAGCCGGAGGTGTTTGCAAACTGCATAAGAAAGTTTTTGCATTGGATGCGGCTGCCTAAACGATATGACCTAGTTCGCGAAACAATTGACCCAGGCTAGGCAGGCTGACCGGCACCCTGTTATCGGTTTCGACGTTTTTTCTTAGCCAAAACTTGCACGGATCGCAAGGTTGGGAAGATTACATGGAAAGTATCAACGTTCTTTACCTCGCCCTCAAACCAGAGGCAGATGATGCCGTTTCATCGATAAGAAATGCGGTGGGACGCAATATTCATGTTACGTGTGATCCCGCACAAGCTCGGAATCTTTTGAGTAGTGGCGATTTTCATGTCGGGCTCATTCAATTCGAGCCATTCGACGAAAACTTTTTCCAGCGCGTTATCGGCGACATTTTTTATTATCCGGAAGGGTCATCCATGCAGTGGGTGGCTTTGGTATCTTCGTCGTCTATGGAAAACGAGGCGGTCTGCCGGCTTATCGCAGAGTATTTCTACGATTATCACACGTTGCCTTTCGATATCGACCGACTCAGGATTACACTCGGTCATGCATCCGGCATGGCGGGAGTTAGAAGGAAGGTATTTCCGCGTACAAGCGAATGGCTCAACAAAAGCGAGTTGATCGGCTCAAGCCCGGCCATGAGGCGGGTACTTCACAGTATCGACAAAGTTTTATCTTATGACTTGCCAGTTTTGATCACGGGAGAAAGCGGCACCGGCAAGGAATTGGCCGCGTTAGCCATTCACAATCATTCACCACGTTCCGAAGGACCTTTTGTTGCCGTCAACTGCGCCGCTTTGCCGTCCAATCTGATTCAGTCGGAACTTTTCGGTTACGAGAAAGGCGCTTTCACCGGTGCCCATCAGCGAAAACTGGGATTAATCGAAAAAGCCGGAGGGGGTACTCTTTTTCTGGATGAAACCGGTGAATTACCGCTTGATTTGCAAGCCAATCTTCTTCGCTTTCTCCAGCAGAAAACCATTTATCGAGTCGGCGGCCACGAAGAGATTGCCGTCGACGTCAGAATCATTTCGGCAACCCATGTCGACCTAGAGGAAGCTGTCCGCAAAGGGCGTTTCAGGGAAGATCTTTATTATCGACTCAATGTCTTGAGGGTTACCATGCCGCCTTTGCGTGACCGGGGTTACGATATTGAATTACTGGCGGAGTACTTTCTAAATAGTTTCAAGAAACAAAATGTCTGTAAGGCAAGGCAGTTCAGTCGGCGTGCGTTGAAGGTGATGCGGCACTACAGTTGGCCTGGAAACGTGCGCGAATTGAAAAACCGCGTAGAGCGTGCGCTGGTCATGTGCGACGACGCGTATATTTCGCCGGCGGATTTGGGTTTGGAGGAATATTCGCCGCAGCCTCTCGCGCTAAACCTGAAGGCTGTCAAGGATCAGGCAGAGAAGGACATACTCCACCGGGTATTAGATCAGGCGGGCGACAGCGTAGTGACGGCTGCTCAAATATTGGGGGTATCCCATGTTACGCTTTACCGGTTGATCAAGAAGCACGATATTAAACTTCAAAAATAATTTTTTCCATTTAAAAAACCTGTCGTTACGGTTGAGCTAGCGAAGCAGGAAAATCCTTTTACCCGTTTGACCGACGCACGTCTGGCTGCCTCGGAGAGAATTTGCAGCGATGGTGATATGCCTGCGCGCCTGCAAATTACCTCTGATACTCTCTTGGTTATGCTCTTCGGTTTTTGCGGCATTGGCTCAACTAAGGGCCATGATTGCTCGTTGCACGGGAGTGTCTTTAAGGATTTGTTAGTCGGCTTTTTTCAAAAAGTTAAATTCACTGAAAATATTAGTCACTCAATATAATCAGTCACTTAGAGTTGCTGGCGGTATAACTGAAGGATGGGAATAACAAAATTGTAAAAGTGGGCCGGTGTTTCGGGAGCCGCCTGGTTGGCGCGAGGCACTCGGACCGGAGGCCAAGGACGCGGCGGGGCCGCTTCGAGGAATCTCAGCTTTGGGGCAAGGGGGTAACCGTTTTGTTATACCGAATTCACCGCGATAAAGTCCTGTGATATGACCGGGTTATTCACCCTATTGCAGCCGTGTAACACGGGTGGCGGTTATGGCCGGAGCGCTGACGTACCTTAACGGGAATGGGGCGGTTTTAGATCGGCTTGTTTCGTCTGGCTTACGCCATTTAAACCCGGAAATAAAGGCGTGGCTCAATACCTCAGGCAACGCGGTGCGTTTACCTTTTTCAAAAACGTACATTTTCAGGCTGGAAAGCGGGCGGTGGAGGTATGTCATGCCGGCGGAATCTGGAGCGGCGGCAGGGGCGGCGCATATGGAAAATAAAAAACTCGTTTTAAAACAATTGAAAATGGCTGGTCGGGATTCTGGTGGTCAAAGGTGGCACGAGGTCTGCAATATGGTTATCGGTCGCAAGGATGCGACTCGAACAAAAGGGAATTTGATAACTGTGATCTTGCTGCGCACTGTTCTGAGGAACGGGTGCGATGGTAAGGGATGAATGCATTAGGCAAGACCTAGATAAGGAGTTCGATTATGAAATCGTATGCATTGGCTGCTGTGTTGTCTTCGGTGATGGTTGCCGGTCCGGCGTTGGCCGACAACGATTTTCGTGCTTTGGGGCAGGTGTCCAATCTGACGCCGATGACTGAAACGCAGCTCGCGGCCGTCGAGGGCGGTCAGTCTTGCTCGGGTGGTTTATTCAATCTTGCGAACACCTGTCTTAACGTAGCCGTACCTACGGTAGTTGCAATTAACCTGGGCATTTTGGGAAGTCCCAGCCAGTATATTAAGCAAATCACGGCACAGTATATTCAATAACAGCGAACTCGGAATCCCGATGGCATCCTGATCGGGACCGGGGAATCAGGCGGGGGGCGATCATCAGTCGGCCCTCGCCTTTTTGATGAGAGCCTGGCGAGAGCCGAATGGGTTGAAAGTATCGGCTTGAAAGGTTGTTTTTATGCGGAAAATGGGTATCGATGCGAATTCAGCACGATATCCTCAGAGCGCAAGAGTCTATATCGCAAAGCAATCCATTTTCTGTTTTTAGCATTATTTCGCTCCCCAAATCTTCGGGTATTCCCTGTTGTGTTTTACCGGTTGATCAATAAACACGATATCAAATTTCAAAAATAACTCTTCTCATTTACAAAAGCCTGCCATCGTGGCCGAGATTGCGGAGCGGAATACCGGCTGTTGTCGGTACTGCCTCGAACGTCCGTAAGCGCTGTTGATATTCCCTACATTAACCCCGGTACGTCCAAATCGGTATCTTGCTGTTCTTTCTTCGCCGTGTCGGCGAAGAAGAGCGCCCCGACTGCCCGCTGACTGGAGTGGATCTAAACGCCCGGCAGCTCGGCAATATCAAGAAGTTAAATTCACTGAAAATATTAGTCACTCAATATAATCAGTCACTTAGAGTTGCTGGCGGTATAACTGAAGGATGGGAATAACAAAATTGTAAAAGTGGGCCGGTGTTTCGGGAGCCGCCTGGTTGGCGCGAGGCACTCGGACCGGAGGCCAAGGACGCGGCGGGGCCGCTTCGAGGAATCTCAGCTTTGGGGCAAGGGGGTAACCGTTTTGTTATACCGAATTCACCGCGATAAAGTCCTGTGATATGACCGGGTTATTCACCCTATTGCAGCCGTGTAACACGGGTGGCGGTTATGGCCGGAGCGCTGACGTACCTTAACGGGAATGGGGCGGTTTTAGATCGGCTTGTTTCGTCTGGCTTACGCCATTTAAACCCGGAAATAAGGGCGTGGCTCAATACCTCAGGCAACGCGGTGCGTTTACCTTTTTCAAAAACGTACATTTTCAGGCTGGAAAGCGGGCGGTGGAGGTATGTCATGCCGGCGGAATCTGGAGCGGCGGCAGGGGCGGCGCATATGGAAAATAAAAAACTCGTTTTAAAACAATTGAAAATGGCTGGTCGGGATTCTGGTGGTCAAAGGTGGCACGAGGTCTGCAATATGGTTATCGGTCGCAAGGATGCGACTCGAACAAAAGGGAATTTGATAACTGTGATCTTGCTGCGCACTGTTCTGAGGAACGGGTGCGATGGTAAGGGATGAATGCATTAGGCAAGACCTAGATAAGGAGTTCGATTATGAAATCGTATGCATTGGCTGCTGTGTTGTCTTCGGTGATGGTTGCCGGTCCGGCGTTGGCCGACAACGATTTTCGTGCTTTGGGGCAGGTGTCCAATCTGACGCCGATGACTGAAACGCAGCTCGCGGCCGTCGAGGGCGGTCAGTCTTGCTCTGGTCTTCTGAGTTTCGCGAACACCTGTCTTAACGTAGCCGTACCTACGATCACCGCGTACAACGTGAGTTTTCTCGGGCTACTTGGAGCTACCACCCAGAGCATTAAGCAAGTTACAAACCAGTATATTCAATAACGGCGAACTCGGAATCCCGATGGCATCCTGATCGGGACCGGGGAATCAGGCGGGGGGCGATGATCAGTCGGCCCTCGCCTTTGTGATAAGTCGGCGGCATACCTCGTTTGAACTCGGGGCTAATGTGTCGTCAAAATCGAATTGTTCATGCAGGAAAAGGAGTTCGATCATGAAAGCATATGCATTGGTTGCTGTGTTGTCTTCGGTGATGGTTGCCGGCCCGGCGTTGGCCGACAACGATTTTCGTGCCTTGGGGCAGGTGTCCAATCTGACGCCGATGACTGAAACGCAGCTCGCGGCCGTCGAGGGCGGTCAGTCTTGCTCTGGTTTTTTTAGTATTGGAAACACATGCCTCAATGTAGCCGTACCTACGATAACTGCGGTTAATCTGAGCCTCTTCGGACGAGGCTTCCAGGATATCGTACAGGTCACGAACCAGAGTATCCACTAACGGCAAACTCGGGGTCCCGACGGCATCCTGATCGGGGCCGGGAAATCAGGCGGGGGCGGTCAGTCCGTCCCCGCCTTTTTGCTGAAGACGAGGTGACAAACGAACGGGCACTAAGGATTGGCTCGCGAGCTTTTTTCCGGCACACCGTCTGAGGTGTTGACGCAAGCCTATCTGGCGCAGGCGGCGCTTCAAAACGCCATGAACACGTCAGCAGCCGATGGCGGCATTACGCAAAATCAGGTGGACAGGACAACATCGCTACGTCAGGCTTGCGAATCACAAGCATGCACTCAAAGTGCGAACCTAACGACTAATTCGCGGATTTAGTGGTATAAGGAAACATTGTCCATCGCTGTCTGGTTTAGGGAAAGGGAATGACAAAGATAAGCGGCTTAATTGTGTGGGGGGTGTTGCTGTGCGCTGCCATGGCACACACGGTTGTGGCCGAGCCGAGAACGGCGCCCGCGATAACGCGGCATACCTTGATCGAGCTCCGGGATCGGGCGGTCGTCAAGCAGCGTCTCGATTATTCCTGTGGTGCCGCGGCATTGGCGACCCTGCTGCGGTACTACTATGGCGAGGATACCTCCGAGCAAGATATTCTGAATCGCCTTAATGCAATTTTGGTCAATTTGACCAAGGAGCAATGGGCACACAAGAAGCGGATCGGTTTTTCGCTGCTCGATCTCAAGAAGGTGGCTCAGCAAAAAGGCTACCGGGCAGCAGGCTTCGAATTGACGATCGATCAGCTAAAACAGCTGATAGCGCCCGTCCTGGTCTACGTGCATCCTTTCGGATATCACCATTTCGCCGTACTGAGAGGAATTGCTGGTGACCGGGTCTACCTTGCCGATCCCGGGCGCGGCAACCTGCGAATGAGTCTATCGCGCTTTCAAGACGAGTACGGCGGCGTCATCTTCGTGCTGGGAAAGCCGGGGGAAGAAAACATCGTGTCCTATCCACTGGCGCTGGGAAGGCCTTCCGACTACCCGGAAGTGCGGTTGCGGGATTTCGCCGAGCGAGCCGACATTCTGACCAGTTCCGCGACCAATCTGAATGTCAGGATACACCCACCGCGTTAGCTTAAACCCTATTGTCCGGGGGGGGGGCGGGTGCGGGAGATGGTCAAGGGTGCTGTTTGGGAGAGTCGAAGAAAACCAGACGGCCGCTCCCGTGCATGACGTATGCCCAGGCATCGACCGGGAACTTGATCGCAGCGATTCCGCAGGTCGGAAGAGTGCCGAGACTTTCGCCGGTCAGCCGAGTGACCAGTTCGCTGAGATCGGGGTTGTGGCCGATTAGGTAGACTCTGTTATGGATATTCTCTAGGGACCGAATCAATTCGAGGAGAGCCGGTGTCCCTTGCAGGTAAATGCTGTCACGTACCGCGATTGCCCGGCTGTCGTAGCCGACCGTTTCCGCGATCAGTTCGGCGGTTTCGAGAGCGCGTTTTGCCGGGCTCGTTACGATTAGATCCGGTTCCTGTCCGCGAAACTTCAATACATCGCCCATGACCGGCGCATCGCGTTTGCCGCGGTTGTTCAAGGGACGGTCGATATCCGCCAGAAACGGTTGATCCCGGTCGGATTTGGCGTGACGGATGACGATTAGGCTTTTCATGGCGGCGACCGCGCGCTGTTTCCAATTTGATCACGGCATTTTCATGAAACGATCTTTCCTGTACAAGAGGGGGAAGCTGGACGCGCTTTCGATGGAAGAGCTCGGACAGTACCTCGACGGAATGATTTTTCGTTATGCACCGGCAGGTTATACTATGCCCAAATGGCGTGTTTCCGCCGCGTTCTCATCCTCTTTCGTGGTCCTAAGATTCCGACTGAGTCGTATTTGAAGCAGTTCGTTCTTTTTAATACACCCGTTTTGCAAGCAAAGTCCGTAATACTCGATCACGACAGTGATCAGTCGAGTATTCTTGGCGTGCTTGTCGTTTAGTAATGCCTTGACAATATTGTGGGTTTTGCTATTTAGGGCTAATTTGCCCCGGCTTTTGAGCTCGGGCAAGGAAAAATGCATGTGAACGTAAGAGATCTGAGCCTGGTCCGCAGCACAAGATTTGGTTACTGAGTTTCCGAGGAAAAACACACTGTGAGCTTTCGAAGCTGGATTGTCGTCTTTTTGTGTCCTTTATTTTTCAATGATGCCTTGGCCGAGCCCGGCAAGCCGGCGCCGCCGCCACCCCAAGTTCCAGCTCCGAGCGCACCCGTTACACCTCCGGCCGACAAAGCGCCGGCCAAGCCTTTCGAGTTTTCGGATGTGGAGCAGAAGGCAAAGGAATTAGCCCGCAAGCCTTATGTGCGCGACGAAGCCGGGATGCCCGAGTTTCTGACCAAGCTGGATTACGATCAATACCGCGATATTCGGTATAAACCGGAAAAAGCCCTCTGGCGCGATGAGAACCTGCCCTTTCAAATTCAGGCGTTCCATCGCGGTTTTATGTTCAAGGACCGCGTGATCATCAATATCGTGGACCACGGAAATGCGACGCGGCTCGCGTATTCGCCGGAACTATTCGACTTCGGCAAGAATCAATTTCCCAATCCACTTCCCGCGGATCTAGGATTTGCCGGTATACGCTTCCATCATCCGCTGCGGAAAGACGACGTCTCCGACGAAATCGCCGTTTTTCTAGGCGCCAGTTATTTTCGGGCGGTCGGATTGGGACAGTTGTACGGCTTGTCCGCGCGCGGGCTGGCGATCGATACCGGTTTGCCTAAGGCGGAGGAGTTCCCGATCTTCAAAGAGTTCTGGATTGAAAAGCCGGCGAAGGACGCGAGTTCGCTCACGGTGCACGCTTTACTGGATAGCCAAAGGGTAACCGGCGCTTATCGCTTCGTCATTCACCCCGGCCTTGATTTGACCATGGATGTGACGAGTCACCTTTATTTTCGCCAGAGCATCGAACGGATTGGAATTGCGCCGCTAACCAGCATGTTCTTTCACGGCGAGAACACCGATCGTTTCATGGACGACTTCCGGCCGGAGGTGCACGATTCCGATGGCTTATTGATCGGGAGAAGCACCGGCGAATGGGTATGGCGTCCGTTGAACAACCCGCGCCAGCTTCGCATCAGCGTCTTCAGAGATGAGAAGCCCGTGGGTTTCGGCTTGATGCAAAGAGACCGCAATTTCGATCATTACCAAGACTTGGAAGCCAGCTATAACCGCCGTCCCAGCGCCTGGATCGAAGCTTTGGGCGATTGGGGGCCGGGCGCGGTTTACCTGATTGAAATTCCGAGCGACGCGGAGAAATACGACAATATCGTCGCTTTTTGGGTGCCCGATCAGCCAACCGGAGAAGGCAAGGAATATACGTACAGCTATCGTCTCCATTTCGAATTGGACGAATTCACCGCGCCTGGCGGCGGAAAAGTCGCGGCCACCCGTATCGGCGCGACCATTCCGGATAGTCCTAATCGCAAATTCGTCGTCGAGTTCGCCAGTCCTACGCTCAAGCTGCTCAGCGACAAGGCCTCGGTCGAAGCCGAGGTAAGTGCTTCCGCCGGTAAGATTACCAATACCGTGGTTCAGAAAAACAGTGAAAATGATCAGTGGCGTTTGAGCTTTGATTTAGAACCCGAAAAAGATAAAGACCCGGTCGAGTTGCGTGCGATGTTGAAATCCGGCAAGGATGCGCTTACCGAAACGTGGGTTTATCAGTGGAACCGTCGATGAATCAAGTACGGATTTTAGAAGAGATGATAACGTCCGGCGATGCGGACTCCGCTCCTCAATCATGGCTTCCCGGGATCAAGGAGCGGGTCGTCGCCTACCTGCAGAGCCTCGGCTTGTCTCGGCAGGATTTGATCGAGAACTTAGCCGACGACTGTCTGAACCGTGCCCGCCGCCGGGTCGGACGCGGGGCTGGAGACGAATTGCTCAAGCGTGCGATAGAAGAGGCCCAGCGGCGTTTCGACCACGCCTTGGCGCGAGCCATGCGCTTGTCTCCGTCCAAGGATCCTCATCCCATAGCTGCGGCCCGCGCCGCCTTGCTGCTGACCGGTTGCCCGTCGGCCAGCGACGCTCTGTTCGGAAATCCGGATCCGCCGTCTGAGACGGGTGAAATGCTAAGAGAAATTCTGCCCCGACCCACTCCGCCCGAGGACTCCGTTCCTATGGCCGAACAGCCGCTGAGATTCTGGCTGTTCAAATCGACTCATCAAAGCAGCTAACCCTTTTTCAAATATGTCTTCCAATGCCAGCGCTCTGCCGGGCTATGTCCGCACTTTAAGGCGAACGTTTTTCTTCACTCTGGTAACCCTGACGGCCTTCGCGGCGCTTGCCATGATAACGAGCGCTTTCCTGCAGAACGGAATAACGCCGCAGGAGATCGTGCTGCTCATACTTTATACCTTGCTGATTCTGTGGATCAGCACCTCGTTTTGGACCGCTACGCTCGGATTCTGGTGCTTGCTTCGGGGTGGCGACAAGCGCTCGATTTCGAGACTGGTCCCGAATCCGGACATGACGTCCGACCAGGAGCCGGCGCTCACGGCGCTGGTGATGCCGATCTACAACGAGGATCCGGTGCGGGTATTCGCGGGACTGCGGGCGATTTATCAGTCGCTCCGCGAAACCGGGCGCGCGGACGAGTTCGAACTGTTCATCCTCAGCGATACGCGCGATCCCGATACCTGGATGCAGGAGGAGGTAAACTGGTATCGCATGTGCCGCGACTTCAATGCGCACGGCAAAATCTTTTACCGCAATCGCGAGAAGAACATCGCCCGCAAGAGCGGCAACATCGAGGATTTTTGCCGTCGCTGGGGCGGCCGTTACCGCTACATGATTGTCCTCGATGCTGACAGCCTCATGGCCGGTGAGACGCTGACGAAAATGGTGGATCTGATGGAGGCTCATCCCCGCGTCGCACTGATTCAATCACCGCCGCTGCCGGTAAATCATAAATCCTTGTTCGCCCGTATCCTCCAGTTCGCCAGCAGTTTGTACAGCGACATCTTCATTGCCGGGATCAATTTCTGGCAGCTCTCGGGTAGCAATTATTGGGGGCACAACGCGATTATCCGCGTGCAGCCCTTCGTTCGGCATTGCGGTTTGCCGAAGTTGCCGGGGCGGGAGCCATTCGGCGGCGAGATCTTGAGCCACGACTTCGTCGAGGCGACTTTGTTGCGCGAGGCCGGATGGGAAGTGTGGCTGGCGGCCGATCTCAAGGGCAGCTACGAGGAGCTGCCGCCGACGCTGATCGACTACGCCAAGCGCGATCGGCGTTGGTGCCAGGGGAATTTGCAACATTTGCGCATGGTGTTCGCCCGCGGCTTTTCTGGACTCAGCCGTTTGTATTTTCTGATGGGCATCATGTCCTATCTGTCCTCGCCGTTATGGTTGCTGTTTCTGGTTTTAACCGGCTTTGAGGCGTATGTGCAGAGCCAAACCATGCCGGTTTATTTTTTCGGCGACAATATTTTTCCGGTCTGGCCCGAGTCTTATGCGGTCGAGATGACGACGGTCTTGCTGGTGACGCTGGCCATGCTGTTTCTGCCGAAATTCTGGAGCTTTTTGCTGCTCCTGATGCGTCCCAGAATAATCAAGGGCTATGGCGGCGTGATACGCGCCGCTTTCAGCGTCTTTTTCGAAAGCGCATTTTCAGTGCTGACGGCGCCTGTGCTCATGCTGTATCAGAGCAAATTCGTCGTCGCCATTTTGCTGCGTCGCAGTGTCGGCTGGCCTCCGCAAAATCGCGGCGATCACCGTTTGAGCCTCAAGGAAGCCACTCTGGCTCACGGCGGGCAGACGCTGACCGGGTTGGGTGCCGGATGGCTGAGCTACGAGTATGTGCCTGACTTTTTCCTGTGGCTGATCCCCGTTCTGGCCGGGTTGGTCCTTGCCATACCCGTTTCGATTCTTTCCAGCAGCACGTCGGTGGGTTCGCTCGCCCGTAAACTCGGATTTTTCCTGACTCCGGAAGAGTATAAGGCGCCGCGTGTCGTCGAACTGCTCCACGAAAATCTTGCCCGTACCGAGCAAGCGGGTGCGCAAAATGAAGGCGAGTTGAACGTTGCCGATCCGGGAACGTATTCCCTCCACTTCGCTCTTTTGCCCGATCGTCCGGTGAAAAAGCGCCAGCGCCACCAGTTGCGCGCTTTGGTGTACCAATTGGTGGAAGAGGGGCCGGAAACGCTGTCCGCCGCCGACAAGCGTGCCTTGATTTCCGATCCGGAGACGCTGACTCGGTTGCACACCTTGGCTTGGAGCCGGAAGGACAAGGACACCCCTCAATTGTCCTGAGGAGCGACCGCCCATGAACGAGCGGTTGCGCTCATTGATCCTCCACCAAGAGGCCTTGAAGAACTGCGTGCGTTGCGCCGGGATGATCGGTCCGGTGGTGATGGGGCGCGCCGTGTTGTCGCCCGTGATCCTCATCGGCCAGGCGCCGGGCGGCAAGGAAGGGCAATTCGGAAAGCCGTTTGCGTGGACAGCGGGAAAAACCCTTTTCAAATGGTTTGCCGAGATAGGCATATCCGAAGACAATTTTCGCCGCAACGTCTACATGGCGGCCGTATGCCGCTGCTTTCCCGGCAAGAACCCGAAAGGCGGCGATCGGGTTCCGTCTCCGGAGGAGATCGATCGTTGCGCCGATTGGCTGAATGCCGAAATTCGGCTTATAAGACCCAAGCTCATTATTCCGGTCGGCAAGCTGGCGATCCGTCAAATTCTCGTCGCCGATAGACTGGATCAGGTGATCGGGCTTAGGCACGAGATTTGTCGAGAAAGTCTAGAGATAGACGTAATACCCTTGCCTCACCCGTCCGGGGCCTCCACCTGGCACCGCCGAGAACCCGGCAAAACCCTGCTGCATAATGCGTTAAGGCTAATTCGCGAGCATCCCGCTTGGGGTGAGGTCTGTCACGGCTCGAGCGACGGTGTTTTGACATAGCGCAAAAGTTATGCACAACGGATGAGTTGTTTTTCAGTGCTTTCGGTGCACCAGCGTCAGGTTTTTGACGTTTTTGGCAAGTTTTTGATTATTTGCATGTTTTGGCCCAAGAATAAAAATCGTCAAATTAAGGAAAGATCAGGACCTGCGGGGTTTCAAAAGTGTTTTAAGACTGCATTCCACAAACTTATCCACAGGTTCTGGGAAGTTCTTCTTTTTAAGGAGTGCGACAGAATGCTTATCAATAATCAATGGAAGATCTAACAAAGGAATTCCGATGCAAACAATCAACGCTCAGGTAAGGCCGGAAGGCACTCTGGAGGTTTTGTCCAAGCTGGAAGTGGCGAAGCTGCTCGATACCAGCCAGGGCGGTCTTCACGAGCTCTTCCGGCGTTGTTCGCTGGCGGTCCTGAATTGCGGCAGCGCTGTCGATGACACCAAGCTGGTGCTCGAGCAACATAAAGACTTTGACATTCGCGTATTGCAACAGCAGCGCGGTATCAAGCTGGAGGTGCTGAACGCGCCGGCCTCGGCTTTCGTCGACGGCGAGATGATCAAAGGCATACGGGAGCATCTGTTTTCGGTGCTTAGGGATATCGTTTTCACCGGATCGGAGATCGTATCGAATTCGGCGTTCAATCTGGGCAAGTCGGAAGATATCACCAGCGCCGTTTTTCACATTCTGCGCAACGCGGGCAGCCTGATCACGAATACCTCTCCGAACTTGGTCGTATGCTGGGGAGGCCATTCGATCAGCCGGGAAGAATACGATTACACCAAGGAGGTCGGCCATGAGCTGGGGTTGCGGGGGCTCAACGTCTGTACCGGCTGCGGCCCTGGAGCCATGAAGGGGCCGATGAAAGGCGCCACGATCGGCCATTCAAAACAACGTATCTACGAGGCCCGCTACGTGGGCATTTCGGAGCCGGGAATCATCGCCGCGGAGCCTCCGAATCCCATCGTCAACGAGCTGGTCATCATGCCTGATATCGAAAAACGCCTCGAAGCGTTCGTAAGGCTCGGGCATGGCATCGTCGTCTTCCCGGGCGGGGTCGGCACGGCCGAGGAGATTCTCCACCTCTTAGGGATTCTGCTTCACCCCGACAACAAGAATTTGCCTTTTCCGGTCATTTTGACGGGGCCTGCGGAGTGCGCCGGCTATTTCGAGCTTATCGACCGGTTTATGGTTTCGACGATCGGTCGAGACGTGCGCCGATGTTATCGGATCATCGTCGACGATCCCGCCGGCGTTGCCCGGGAAATGAAAGAGGGGATCAGCCTGGTGCGGGAATTCCGGAAACAGAACGGTGACGCCTACTATTTCAACTGGCTGCTGAAGATAGAGCAGCAGTTCCAGATCCCTTTCGTACCCTCGCATCAGAATATGGCTTCATTGGAATTGCATCGACAGCAGGAGCCTCACCATCTGGCAGCCAACCTGCGCCGAGCCTTTTCCGGAATCGTGGCTGGAAACGTGAAGGCGGAAGGCATACGAACCATCGAGGAGCATGGGCCTTTCGAGCTGCGGGGGGACGCGGAGGTCTTGAAGCCTCTGGATGAGTTGTTGGCGGCGTTCGTCGCACAGGGCCGCATGAAGCTTCCGGGCGTGCGTTACGAGCCGTGTTACCGGCTGGTAGCGTAAATTTTGAGGAAAAAACGATTTAAGAGGAGTTCGAGATGTTCATTGCCATGAATCGATTCAAGATTGCTTTAGGGAAAGAGAGCGAATTCATTGCAATCTGGCGGAATCGTGAAACCTACTTGCATGAAGTTCCGGGATTCCGTGAATTTCATCTGCTTCAAGGTCCGAGCAATGAGGACTTCACGCTGTTCGCTTCCCATTCGACGTGGGAGTCGAAAGAGGCTTTCGAAGCCTGGACGCGTTCGGAGGCATTTCGCAACGCTCATGCCAGCGCGGGCGGAAGCAAGGGGCTCTACCTCGGACCGCCTCAGTTCGAGGGTTTCGAGGTCGTCCTTTAAGCGATCGGTCGAGCCCTCATGGGATCTCTAAGTACATTCATGAAACTTTTACGGCATAGGAACCGATAATCGAGAGCACCAGCTGTGGAGAGCGGTTGTGACGGTCGAAGAACTCGCGGGCGGCTTGGAGCAAGGCGGCCACCGTCTCGAAGAGTTCGCAATGGGTCACTTCGCGGCGGAAATGGCGCCACAGCATCTCGATCGGGTTGAGCCAAGGGCTATAGGTCGGCAAGTACAGCAGGACCAGTCGCCCGGCGGCTCCGCGCACGACCGCTTCGATCTCGTCGTCTTGATGCGTGTCGGCATTGTCCCACGCGACGTAAATCGTCCCCGTGGGATGCTGGTCCACTATGGCTTGCAGCAGTTCGGCCACCTCCCGACGGCGCTTGTGTCGTTTGAATAAGACCACGGTTTCACCGGTATGGTAATTCACCGCTCCCAACCCATAGCGCTTCTTAGGCTGACCTGGGGTCGGAATCATAATTTGCTGGCCTACCGGGCTCCACAACGCCGTCAAGGTAGGCAGCCAACTGAGGTTAAACTCGTCGGCGTAGTAAAACACATCGCCCGGTTTCAAGTGATCACGGGTGTCTTCGACCGCTTTTTTTTCACCGCATAGTCTGGATCAGGGCTGCTGATCTTATGCTGCGGACGACTGAGCACAATCCCTTCGCGCTTCAAGGTTTGGCGCAGGGTTTCCAGAGCGATGCGAATCCCGGTTTGCTCGGCCAGGTAATCCACCAGCCGTTGCAGGGTCCATATGGAAAACGGCAGGTCCAAACTGCGCGGACGGCGCCGTACCGCCGCCACCAGGGCGGCCCGATACGCCGCCGTCACTTTGGCTTGCCGTCCCGCTCGCGGCGCATCTTTCAGCCCGTCCACGCCTTCGCTCTGATACCGTTTCAGCCACCGCACCACGGTGTCCTCGCTCTCCCGCACGATCCCCGCGATCTCCAGCGCTTTGAGACCCCGCTCGGCCGAGAGCAAGACCATCTGGGCACGAGTTCGGAGTCGTGGGTCCTTGGTCTTTCGATACAGGGTGTCTAACTCACTCTGTTGCGCTTTGCCCAACGGGGGGATCAGGATGGCTTTCATGCCACCAGTGTACGCCCTTTCCGCAGAACTTTATGGGATGTACTTAGAGCATTTTCCGGTTCGGCGTAGCGCTCCCAAGCTGCAGTAGGTCGGCAATCCTTTGCCGACACACGCGGTAGACGAGGGGCTTTGTCGGCAAAGGATTGCCGACCTACAAATTATTTTGGCCCGCATTTTGAGCAATCGGATCGCCGGATAATCCGGTACGGTGGGGCAAAGGAGTTATTTCGCCGCTTTCTGCACGATGCTGTCGATGCCTTTCTTGCGCAGGTAGGCCCTGATCTTGTCGGCATCGGCCAGAGTGGCGTACGGGCCGATTTTGACGCGGTACCAGGCCGAATTATCGATCTCGATCATTTCGATCTTGGCCTTGATCTTGATCTTGGCCAGGTCGCCCTTCAGTTGCTCGGCATTCTGTAGATTGTCGAAAGATCCTGCCTGCACCAGATAAAGCGCTGCGGTGGGTTTGCTTCCCTGGCTTTCTTCCCGCTTGATCGTTTTAATCTCGCTTTCAGGAATGATGACTTCCTTTTCGGGGAGGATCTTATAAAAAGTAAACCGGGGCTCGCGCGACTTGATCGGTTGCGGTTTCTGCTCGGGTTTTTGGGCGGCTGTTTTCTTGCCCTCGGTGTTTTGTTTCCTTTCCTGCTGGGGCTGACTCTTTTTTTCGGCTTCCGGAACCGCAGCAGCGGCTTGAGGCGCCGGCGCGGGTATGGACACGGGTTCCGGGGCCTTTGGAGGGGCCTCGCTATCGGCACCTGAGAAAACGTACACAACGAGCCCGATCGCACCAGCAATGCCGACCGCCGCTAGGCCCCAACGTCTCGGAATTTGGAGCTGGCGTTTTCGGTATCCCGGAATCCGGTGCTTATAGTCCTTGGACATGCCTTTACATTGCTTCGGGTGCGGAAACGTCCAGCAGGCTTAAACCGTTGCCGATCACCTGTCTCACCGCGGCAATCAAATTGAGCCGGGCATCCCGTAACGCGGCATCCTCCACCAGGAACTGGTGGGCGTTGTAATAAGTGTGGAATTCGTACGCCAGCTCGCGCAGATAATGCACCAGATGATGAGGCTCGTGCTGAACGGCCGATTGTTCCACAACCTCGGTATAGCGGGACAGCGTGTTGATTAATGCCAACTCGTGCGTTTCCGTCAATAGGTCCAGACGATTCATGCCGCCGGCGAGGTCGCGTTTCCAGCCTTTTTCGTCCAACTGCCTAAACACGCTGCAAATCCGCGCGTGAGCGTATTGCACGTAATAAACCGGATTTTCGTTGGTCCTCGAGGTGGCCAGCTTCAGGTCGAAATCCATATGCTGGTCGGATTTTCGCATGACATAGAAGAACCGGGCCGCGTCTTTGCCCACTTCGTTGCGAAGCTGCCGGAGCGTTACGAATTCTCCGGAGCGGGTGGACATCTGGACTTTTTCTTCCCCGCGATATAACACCGCGAACTGGACCAGCAGCACGTGGAGCCGTTCCGGGGCGCCCCCCAATGCCTTGATGGCGGCCTTGACGCGGGGAATGTAGCCGTGATGATCGGCGCCCCAGATGTTGATGATTTGATCGAAGCCGCGCTCCAGCTTGTTCAAATGATAAGCGATGTCGGATGCGAAATAGGTCATCTGACCGTTTTCTCGAACCACCACCCGGTCCTTTTCGTCCCCCAGCCGGCTCGAAGCGAACCAGGTTGCCCCGTCTTTTTCGTAGAGATAGCCCGCTTCTTGAAGCTTTTCCAGCGCACGCTCGATGGCGCCGGTATCGGCCAGGCTGCGTTCCGAAAACCACTCGTCGTAATGAACCCCGAACTCCTCCAGATCCTGGCGAATGTCGTCGAGGATGCTGTCGAGGCCGGCGTCGAACACGATTCGGTAATCGTCGGCGCCGAGCAGCGACTTGGCCCTTGCCACCAGCGCATCGATATGAACTTCCTTATCGCCGCCCTGGGGCTCGTCCGGTGGAATGTCCGCCATGACTTCGGCGGTCGGGCGCCGGTATTTCTCCCCGACTCGCTTGTGCAGATCCCAGGCAATCGTCCGAACGTATTCGCCGCGATAACCGTTGCTCGGGAAGGTCAGCACCTCGCCGCATTCTTCCAGGTAGCGGAGCCACACGCTGGCGGCCAGAATATCCATCTGCCGGCCGGCATCATTGACGTAGTACTCCCGGTGTACCTCGAATCCGGCGGCAGCAAGCAGGTTCGCCACCACGGCGCCGTAGGCCGCGCCGCGCCCGTGTCCCACATGCAAGGGGCCGGTCGGATTGGCCGAGACGAATTCCACCTGAACTTTGCGGCCGGCGCCGACGGCGGTCTTGCCGAACTCGTGCCCGGCTTCGTGAATATCGGCGACGATTCGATGTTGAGCCTTGGGATCGATGAAGAAATTGATGAATCCGGGGCCTGCGACCTCCAGCTTGGCGACGATGCCGTCATGGGGCAGTGCCGCCACGATTTTTTCCGCCAACTGTCGGGGATTGCATTTGGCGGCCTTTGCCAGGGTCATTGCGAGATTGGAGGCGAAATCGCCGTGCTGCGCATCGCGCGCACGCTCCACCATAATGGTCGGATCGATATCGGGAGGTAGCTCGCCATTCGCTTTCAATGCGGAAACGGCGCCATGCAGCAGATTCTCCAGACGTTTTTTCATGCGGGGAATGGTTAGGACGGGAAAAATGAGCGGCTATTATCCTAAAATCGCGGACGTGCTTGCAACGCAGCGACTGCCAAGGGCCTGTGAATGCCGCATGGTCGCCTTCCTGTCGCTCGTCTTCCTGGCTCAGCCCCAAACGCCGTTCGTCCCGAATGGTTTTTCGGAACTATGTATTTCTACTTATAGGCCGGTTGCGGCCGGTCCGATTAATCTGCGGGCAAGTTGATCGCCCTTGCAGTCCGCTGCAGCACATCCGGAGGAGTGGCATGAATGCCGATCTGGTGCAGGCATCGAATCTTTGGCCGTTCATCGCTTATATCGCGGCGATCATGGTCGTAATCGCGGCGATGTTGGTGATCCCCCGTTTTCTTGCCCGGCCCAGTCGCGGACGCGCGACCGGCGAGCCTTTTGAATCCGGCGTCGTGCCAGTAGGCGATATTCATGTGCGCCTCACCATACGGTTTTATCCGGTCGCCATCTTTTTCGTGATCTTCGACCTGGAAGCCGTTTTTATCCTCGCTTGGGCCGTCGCCTTTCGCGAGGCCGGGTGGATCGGGTACATCGAAATGCTGGTGTTCATCGGCATTTTGCTGGCCGCTCTGGTTTATCTCTGGCGGATCGGCGCTCTGGATTGGCGTACCGAGCGGCAGAAATTGCAGGATGCCCGACTACAAATTTAAGGGGAGTACGGGATGGAGTGGACTCTTACCAAAGCCGATTCCGACCCAGCGCCCCGCCCCGGCGAGCGCGTCAGCGAGGAAGCCATGCGCCGCAACCTGCTCATGGCGAAGTTGGAGGACCTGATCGCCTGGGGTCGAGCGAATTCCGTCTGGCCTTTCAATTTCGGGCTTTCCTGTTGCTACGTCGAAATGGCCACCGCTTTCACGAGCCGTTACGATATCGCCCGCTTCGGTTCCGAGGTGATCCGGGCAAGCCCGCGGCAAGCGGACCTGATCGTGATTTCCGGCACGGTCTTCATGAAAATGGCTCCGGTCATCAAGCGTCTCTACGAGCAGTTGCTGGAGCCGCGCTGGGTGATTTCCATGGGGTCGTGCGCCAATTCGGGCGGGATGTACGATGTTTACAGTGTGGTTCAGGGTGTGGACAAATTTTTGCCGGTCGACGTGTATGTGCCGGGCTGCCCGCCGCGTCCGGACGCCTTGCTCGAAGGTCTGATCCTGCTGCAGGAGTCGATCGGAAAAGAGAGACGGCCCCTAGGCTGGACGGTCGGCGAAGGCGGTGTTCAGAAAGCGCCGATCAAAAGCTTCCGAGACCTCAAGACTCCGGAGCGCATGAGGGCCACCGAGTTGCGCAGTCCGGATCGCCTTTAAGGTATTTAGGATGACTTTTACCACGACGGCAGGCAGCGCGACAACGACGGAAAGGCCGAAGACCGGCGCTATCGTCGGCGAACTCCGGCGCCGTTTCGGGGATGACGAATTTACCGTTCAATCCACCTATGACGGCATTCCAACCCTTTGGGTAAGCAAGGACCGTTTCGTCGATTGTCTGACTTATCTGAAGCGCGAGACCGAGCGGCCATACCCCATGCTGTTCGATCTCACCGCGGTGGACGAGCGCCTGCGCCAATACCGGGATGGGCTCCCGGCCAGCGAATTCACGCTGGTCTATCATCTTTTGTCTTTCGATCGGAACGAGGATATCCGTCTCAAGGTCGCCTTGGCCAATGGCGGTTTGAGCGTGCCGAGCATCGCCTCGCTTTGGCCCAACGCCAACTGGTACGAGCGCGAAGTCTACGACATGTTCGGGATTCGCTTCGAAGGCCATCCGAATCTCCGCCGTATCCTGATGCCGCCCACCTGGAAAGGGTATCCGCTGCGCAAGGACCATCCGGCGCGGGCCACCGAGATGGGGCGGTTCTCGTTGCCCGAGCAAAAGCAGGAGGCGGAGCAGGAGGCCTTGCGGTTTGTGCCCGAGGAATGGGGCATGAAACGGCAGAAGAACAGCAGCGATTTTCTGTTTCTCAATCTCGGCCCTAACCACCCCAGCGTGCACGGGGTATTCCGCATCGCCCTGCAGCTCGACGGCGAGGAAATAGTCGATGCCGTGCCGGATATCGGCTATCACCATCGTGCCGCGGAAAAGATGGGCGAACGCCAGTCCTGGCATACCTACATCCCTTATACCGACCGGGTGGATTATCTCGGCGGCTCGCTGAACAACCTGCCTTACGTCATGGCGCTGGAACAAATGGCCGGCATCGAGGTGCCGCCCAGGGCGCAGACAATCCGGGTGATGATCTCGGAGTTTTACCGGATCAACAATCACCTCTTGTTTTACGGCACCTTCGCACAGGACGTCGGACAACTATCGCCGGTTTTCTACATGTTCGTCGATCGCGAGAGGGTCTTCGAAATCATCGAAGCCATTACCGGTGGGCGCATGCACTCCAGCTTTTTTCGCATCGGCGGCACGGCGATGGATTTGCCCGAGGGCTGGGACAAGAAGGTGCGGGAATTCGTCGACTATTTTCCGAAACGGCTGGCGCACTACGACAAGATGGTGCTGGCGAACAGCATCCTCAAGCGGCGCACCCAGGGCATCGGCGTTTACGACACGAAAGAGGCGATCGACTGGGGCGCTACCGGACCGGGGTTAAGGGCCACAGGTCTCGCCTGGGACTACCGCAAGGCGCGTCCCTATTCCGGCTACGAAAATTTCGAATTCGAGGTCCCGTCGGGGAAAAACGGGGACTGCTACGACCGGTGCCTGGTGCGGGTCGAAGAAATGCGGCAGAGCTTAAGAATCATCGAGCAATGCCTGAACAACATGCCATCGGGCCCCTACAAGGCGTTTCATCCGTTGACGACTCCACCGCCGAAAGCGCGGACCATGCACGACATCGAGACGCTGATCCAGCACTTTCTGAACGTCAGCTGGGGGCCGGTAATCCCGGCCGGGGAGGGCTCCGCCTGCGTGGAAGGGACCAAGGGGCTGTATCGCTATTACCTGACGAGCGACGGCAACACGACGTCCTACCGTACCCGCGTCCGTACCGCCTCGTTCCCCCATCTTCAGATGATTCCACTGATGTCGCGCGGCCTCATGATCGCCGATCTCATCGCGATCCTCGGGAGTATCGATTTCGTGATGTCGGATGTGGATAGGTGAGGGGGATATGACGTTTCTAAATGGCTTGTTTGCGGAGGTTGAGGATGTCGGTCTAGCCAGCGGGTTTGGGGTAGTGGCAGCTGGTGCTGCCGGTGATTTTAGATGCGGGTCTCGCCCCGCGGGCGAGTTACTTTTGCAAACCCCATCCATGGGGTTTGCCCTTTGGGCCCGCCTTCGGCGGTCCAAACTCGCTCCCGGCGAGTTTGTCTTTGCTTGCCCAAAGACAAATTTGTCGGGAACAAATTTGGACGCGCGAAGTGCGCCCGAAGGATTTGCGCCAGGACAGGCGCAAATCCAAAGTAACCAAAAGAAACGGCGCCCGAGCGGCATGCTTTTCCTGCGCTTCTCGCTTTGGCGCTGGGGCGACAGAAGGAGCTTCCCTGCTCCTCTGTCGCCGCGCGTCTTCCTGACGCGCCCCTTCGGGCATTCCAGCGCCAAAGCTTGCGATGCTCGGGCATGCCGCACGGGACAAAAATAGCAATATCCCGTATGACGCACCTGAGCATCGCAGTCCTGGACCGGAAAAGCCCGAAGGGGTGCGCAAAGGATTGCGCACGTGTCCCGAGGGACATGGAAGTCCCTTCGGGACGCCCCGCGGCCAGGACGAGAAGCGCAGGAAAAGTGCGTCATCCGGGCGGCGTTTTCTTTGGTTACTTTCTTTTGGCCGAACAAAAGAAAGTAACCCGCGTGCGGGGCGGTTCCCCGCATCAAAAAATGATTTTTCGGGTTCTCTTATGAACGAAGCCCGCATCTTGAGCGAACAGGAAACCGCCGAAATCCTCGCGGCCGCGGGTCATTATCCCGATAAATCCGCCGCCTCCGTCGAGGCGCTCAAGATCGTGCAGAAATATCGCGGCTGGGTGTCGGATGAAGCGTTGAAAACCGTTGCCGGGCTCTTGGAGATGTCGCCGGACGAACTGGATGGGGTGGCGACGTTTTACAACCTGATCTTTCGAAGGCCGGTCGGCGAGAACGTCATTCTTTGTTGCGACAGCGTGAGCTGCTGGATGCTGGGGGCCGATAGAATCCGTGGGCATCTATCCGAAAGGCTGGGCATCGGCTTGGGCGAAACCACGACGGACGGACGTTACACGCTGCTGCCGATCGTCTGTCTCGGCGCATGCGATCGCGCGCCGGTGCTGATGGTCGGCGAAGAGCTTTACGAAGACGTGGACGAATCGAAAATCGATGAGCTATTAAAAAGGAACGGCCAGACATGGACAGACCGCTGACGCAGAACATCAAGCCCGATCTCTCGCCGGTGACGCTGGACGATTACCGCCGCGCCGGTGGCTATGAGGGCTTGGCCAAAGCCTTGAAAGAAATGGCGCCTGCGGACGTGATCGGGGCGGTCAAGGATTCCGGGTTGCGCGGGCGCGGCGGTGCCGGGTTTCCCACCGGCGTCAAGTGGAGCCTGGTGCCGCAGGGCGAGTCGGCGGAGCAGAAATATGTGGTGGTGAACGCCGACGAAATGGAGCCGGGCACTTTCAAGGATCGCCTGCTGATGGAGGCCGACCCGCACCAGCTCATAGAAGGCGTGGTCATCGCCGCCTATGCCGTGCAGGCCGATACGGCCTATATCTTTCTCCGGGGCGAATACCATCTTTCCGCGAGCCGGCTTGAGCAAGCCTTGGGGGAAGCGCGTAGCGCCGCCTATCTCGGCAAAAACATTCTGGGCTCGGACTTCGATCTGGAGATACATCTTCATACCAGCGCGGGGCGCTACATCTGCGGCGAAGAGACCGCGCTCCTGAATTCGCTCGAAGGCAAGCGCGCAATACCGCGCGCCAAGCCGCCGTTTCCCCAGATCAGCGGACTGTGGGGCCGTCCGACGGTCGTCAACAATGTCGAGACCTTTTGCAACGTGCCCCATATCATCCGCAACGGCGTGGACTGGTACCGGGGATTGGGCCGGGGCGAGGATGCCGGCACCAAGCTGTTCGGCGCGAGCGGTCGGGTCAAGAAGCCGGGGTTGTGGGAACTGCCCATGGGCACGCCGATCCGGGTACTGATCGAGGAATGCGCCGGCGGCATGCAGGAGGGGTATACGCTGCGAGGGTTCCTGCCCGGCGGCGCATCCACGGATTTTCTGCTGCCCGAGCACTTGGATCTGCCCATGGATTTCGACGCGATGATGAAAGCCGGCAGCCGGCTCGGCACCGGCACCATGATCGTGCTGGACGATCAGACCTGTCCGGTGCGAATGGTGCTCAACCTGGAGCGGTTTTTCGCGCAGGAATCCTGCGGTTGGTGTACCCCCTGTCGGGATGGGCTGCCTTGGGTCGTCGAACTCCTCGAAGGCCTTTTGGCCGGACGTGGCCGGCCGGAGGACCTGGACCAACTCGAACAGCTCGCGCGCCTGATGGGACCCGGCAATACCTTTTGCGCGCTCGCGCCCGGGGCCGCCGAGCCGTTACAGAGCGCATTGAAATATTTCCGGGCCGATTTCGAACGCTATTTGAAACCGGCATCGACTGCAAGGGTGGCCTGATAGGATTCAATCCATGGCAAAAATCACGGTAGACGGCCAGACCTACGACGTAAAAGCGGGAGACAATCTGCTCAAGACCTGCTTGTCGTTGAGGCTAGATTTGCCGTACTTCTGCTGGCATCCGGCCCTCGGGTCCGTGGGCGCCTGCCGGCAATGCGCGGTCGTGCAGTACAAGGACGAGAGCGACGCCCAGGGGCGGCTGGTCATGGCCTGCATGACCCCGGTGACCGAGGGCCTCCGCGTGTCCCTCGAAGCTCCTCAGGCACGGGAGTTCCGCGCCGGAGTCATCGAGTTCCTGATGACCAATCATCCTCACGATTGTCCGGTGTGCGAGGAGGGCGGCGAGTGCCATCTCCAGGACATGACGGTCATGACCGGGCATACCTTTCGTCGCTATCGCGGCTTGAAGCGCACCCACCGAAACCAGTATCTGGGACCGTTCATCAATCACGAGATGAACCGCTGCATCGCCTGTTACCGCTGCGTTAGGGTTTACCGCGACTACGCCGGAGGCAAGGACCTCGACGTGTTTGCATCCCGCAACAACGTCTATTTCGGGCGCTTCGAGGACGGCGTTCTGGAAAACGAGTTCAGCGGCAATCTGGTCGAGGTCTGTCCCACCGGAGTTTTCACCGATCGGACGTTCAGCCAGCATTACGTCCGGAAGTGGGATCTACAGCATGCGCCCTCGATTTGCGTGCACTGCGGGGTGGGATGCAATACCAGCCCCGGCGAACGCTACGGAACGCTTAGGCGCATCGTCAATCGCTATAACGGAGAGGTGAACGGCTATTTTCTCTGCGATCGGGGCCGCTTCGGCTATGGATTCGTCAATAGCGAGCGGCGCATACGCCAGCCGATGCTTCGCGGAGAGCCGGTCTCCGGGGAGACCGCGCTGGCCCATTTTCAAGGCTTGCTGGGCGGTCACACGATCGGAATCGGCTCTCCCCGCGCCTCGTTGGAAGTCAACTTCGCCCTGCGGGAACTGGTCGGCGCCGAGCATTTTTACGCCGGTTTTGCCCAGGGGGAGGCATCGCTGGCAGCGGCCATACTGGACGTGCTGAGACATTGGCCGGTCCATAATCCGTCGCTGCGGGAGGTGGAGCAGGCGGACGCCGTCTTGATCCTGGGCGAAGACGTGGCGAATACCGCGCCGCGTGTGGCGCTCGCGTTGCGCCAGGCGGTTCGGAACCGCGCTTTCGAACGCGCCGACCGGCTCAAGATACCGCGCTGGCAAGATGCCGCCGTAAGAGAGGCGGCTCAAGGCGAGAAGAGCCCGCTGTTCGTCGTAGCGCCTAACGCTACCCGGCTGGACGACATAGCGGAAGCGATCTGCCGGGGAACGCCGGAAGACATCGCGCGGCTGGGCCTGGCTATCGCCAACCGGATCGATGCCAGCGCGCCGGCGGTGGCCGACCTTTCCCAAGAGGACGAACATCTGGCGGAACTCATCGGCGATACCCTCACTGCCGCGGCGCATCCGCTCATCGTCTCGGGCACCGGTTGCGGCAGTCTCTCCGTGGTCCGGGCGGCGGCCAATATCGCCTTAGCCTTGAGCAACCGGCGAGAAGGAAGGGCTGTCGATCTGTGCTATGTCGTGCCGGAATGCAATACGCTCGGATTGGCGATGATGGACGAGCGCAGCGTCAAGGACGCCTTCGCCGCGGCGAAGACCCGAGACTTGAACACCGTGATCGTGCTGGAGAACGATCTTTACCGGCGGGCGGACGCCGGGGCCGTGGACAGCTTTTTCAACGGCACGCGGCATGTGGTGGTGATCGATCATATTCGCCACGGCACCGCGGCCAAGGCCCAATTGCTTCTTCCGGGAAGCACGTTTGCGGAAACCGAGGGCACTCTGGTCAGCCTCGAGGGGCGGGCGCAACGTTTTTATTCCGTCATGCCGGGCAGCGGCGAAATCCGCGACAGCTGGCGCTGGCTGGCCGATGCCGCAGCGAAACGCTGGTCGAACATCGATGCGCTTACCGCCGCTTGTGCCGCGGCTCTGCCGGAATTCGGGCCGATCCGGAACGCCGCTCCGCCGGCGGGTTTTCGTGTCGAGGGCGAAAAGGTCCCGCGCGAACCCCATCGCTATAGCGGACGGACCGCGATGTTTGCAAACCGGGAAATCCATGAACCCAAGCCGCCCGACGACCCCGATTCGGCTTTGGCGTTTTCCATGGAAGGCGCAAGTGTCGACGTGCCGCCGGCATTATTGCCATTCGTCTGGGCGCCAGGTTGGAATTCGCATCAGCAGGCCGTCAACAAATTTCAGGACGAGGTGGGCGGGGCTTTGCGAGGCGGCGATCCCGGGGTGAGGCTTTTCGAGTCGCCGGAAACGGCGGAGCCCCGCTGGTTCGACGAAGTGCCCTACCGTCTACGCGACGAAGCCCGTTGGCGGGCCATCCCGCTTTACCACGTTTTCGGCAGCGAGGAGCTGAGCGCGCTATCGCCGCCATTGGCGGAGCGGGTGCCGGCAGCCTATGCCGCGCTGCACCCGGAGGATGCGGAAAGACTCGGCGTCGGCGAGACCCTGGCGGTGCGGCTGAACGAGCGCGTCGTGCGTTTGCCGCTGAGGCTGGAATCGTCCTTGCCGAGAGGCGCCGTGGGCATCTCCGCCGGCCTTGCCGGTCTGTTCCGTAGCGATCTTCCGGCATGGATCGCCATCGAAAAAGAAGGGGAGAGGCCATGACGCTGGGGTCGCCGTTCGATATCGCCGGCATTCTCGGGGCGTTGATCACCGTGGCGGCGCTCTTGATCTGGGTCGAACGCCGGCTGCTCGCCATCTGGCAAGACCGTCTGGGCCCCAATCGCGTGGGACCTCTGGGACTGTTCCAGGTCGTCGCCGATATGCTCAAGATCCTGAGCAAGGAAGACTGGATTCCGCCCTTCGCCGACAAACCGGTATTCGTGCTCGCTCCGGTCGTGATCATGGGATGCATGCTGGCCGCTTTCGCGGTGATTCCGATCGCGCCGGACATCGGAATCATCGATTTCGACTTCGATTTGCTTTATGTGCTGGCGGTCCTGGCGCTGTCGGTGTACAGCGTGGTTCTGGCCGGTTATGCGTCCAACAGCAAATACTCGCTGATCGGTTCCCTGAGGGCTACGGCGCAGGCCATCAGTTACGAGGTATTTCTGGCGATGTCCGCGTTGGGGGTCGTCATGCTGGCCGGAACCTTCGATTTGCGCGCCATCGTGGAAGCGCAAAGGGACGGATGGTTCGTGGTGCCGCAATTTCTGGGATTCATCCTGTTCTTTATCGGGGTTCTCGCGGAAACTCACCGCACCCCGTTCGATCTGCCGGAAGCGGAAAACGAGCTGGTGGCCGGCTATCACACCGAATATTCCGGCATGAAGTTCGGCATGTTCTTCGTCGGCGAGTACATCGGCGTTACCCTCGGGGCGGCCCTGATCGTCACTCTGTTCTTCGGCGGCTGGTTGGGGCCGGTCTTGCCGCCCCTGGCTTGGTTCACGATCAAGACCGCCGTCTTTATCCTGCTGTTCATTCTGGTGCGCGGTTCCCTGCCGAGACCGCGCTATGACCAGCTCATGTCGTTCGGGTGGCTGGTGATGCTGCCGCTGTCGTTCCTGAATTTACTGGTTACCGGAGCCGTCATCCTATGGCGATAGGGCATCGGAGGAACGAAAAGCTGGCTTCGCCTGTATCACCCATGGCTGTGGGTGAGCCGTCATGTTGAAGGACTTCTTGACTCAGTTCCAGACGCTATGGACTGTGTTCCAGCATACGTTCACCAAGGCGGACACCGTGCAATATCCCGAGGAGAAGCCGGCCCTGGCCCCGCGCTATCGCGGACGAATCGTGCTGACCCGCGACCCCGACGGGGAGGAACGCTGCGTGGCCTGCAACCTGTGTGCGGTGGCATGTCCCGTGGACTGCATCGCCCTGCAGAAGACCCAGGACGAATACGGCCGCTGGTATCCGGAGTTCTTCCGCATCAACTTTTCCCGCTGTATCTACTGCGGGTTTTGCGAGGAGGCCTGTCCGACCTACGCCATTCAATTGACGCCGGACATGGAGATGAGCGAGTACGACCGCCGCAACATGGTTTATGAGAAGGAGCATCTTTTGATCGACGGGACCGGCAAATATCACGATTACAACTTCTACCGCGTCGCCGGGAAAAGCGTGGCCGGAAAGGATAAGGGCGAGGCCGAGAACGAGGCGCCGCCGGTGGACGTCCGGAGTCTGTTGCCTTAGGAGAACGACCCCATGCTGTATGTCCTGTTTTATTCCTCCGCCTTGATCAGCGTGATTTCCACGCTGCTGGTGATCGTTTCGCTCAACGCGGTGCACGCCCTGTTGTACGTGATTTTGTCCCTGCTGGCTTCGGGCGTCGTGTTCTTTCTCATGGGGGCGTACTATGGAGCGATGCTCCAGATCATCGTTCACATCGGGGCGATCATGATGCTGTTCCTGTTCGTGGTGATGATGCTGAATCTGGGGCGTCGAACCCTGGAGCAGGAGAGAAAGTGGCTGCCGCCTGCCGCGTGGCGGTGGCCGTCCGCGATGGCGGCGGTGCTGCTGACCGAGCTGATCTTCGTCCTGATGCAGGAAGAGCGGGCCGCGCTCGGCCATATCGTCGCATCCAAGGAGGTGGGTATTCGGCTGCTCGGACCTTATGTGCTGGCAGTGGAATTGGCGTCCATGCTTCTCCTGGCCGGATTGGTCGGGGCTTATCACTTGACCCGGCAGGAGGTGAAGAAATGAACGGAACCATTCCCGAGGCACACGGACTGCTGTTGGCGGCCGTCCTTTTCGCGCTGGGGCTCACCGGCGTTCTGGTGCGGCGCAACCTGATCTTCATGCTGATCTCCCTGGAAATCATGCTGAATTCGACGGGGCTCGCTTTCATCGTCGCCGGCTCGCGCTGGAATCAGGCGGACGGGCAAATCATGTTCCTGCTGGTGCTTGCGATGGCGGCGGCGGAAGTAGGCGTGGCCATGGGCTTGGTGACGCAGATTTATCATCGGTTCGAGACCTTGGATGTGGACGCTTTGAGCCGGATGAAAGGTTGAGTGCCGCTGCCGTGAAACCGATCGGCTGGATGGATCAAAAACATCGACGCCGTGAAGGGGTCGGATTTTAGAAGATTTTTCACCGCCATCTTGCGACATGGTATAGGAAACGCCGCCCTACACCCCGCAAAATGGAGGCCGAAAGAGTTGTAGGTCGGCAATCCTTTGCCGACAAATCCTGCGTCGGCAAAGGATTGCCGACCTACAGCAGCTTCGGGCGTACACCACATTGGTACATGCGCTCGCAAGGAAACCGAGGGACGGGGGCATTCCCCTGAAAAGCGATAGAAGCAGGACAACCCTTTAACTAACAAGGAGAAATACGGGTGCTGAACTACTTGGGTCTTATTCCGCTTTTCCCATTGATCGGTTTTCTGATTCTGGTGGCGAGTCAGGGGAATATGCCGAGGCGCTGGGTGCCCTGGATCGGCGCCGGATCCGTCGGGTTGTCGGCGGTGCTCGCGGCGCTGGTCGGCATCGAGTTCTTGAGCGGCTCGCTCGAACCCTACCGTCAGACGCTGTGGACCTGGATGCGAGTGGGCCATTTCGCATCCGGCTTCTCGCTTTATCTCGACGCCTTGTCGCTGAACATGATGTTCGTGGTGACCGGCGTCGGATTTCTCATCCATGTCTACTCGGTCGGCTTCATGGCGGACGATGCCGGCTACGCCCGTTTCTTCGCGTACATGAATCTTTTCGTATTCGCCATGCTAGTCCTGGTTTTGGCGGACAACCTGGTGCTGTTGTACCTGGGCTGGGAGGGCGTCGGTCTGTGCAGCTATCTTCTGATCGGCTTCTGGTACGAGAATCCGGAGAACGGCGCGGCGGCCCGGAAGGCTTTCGTGATGACGAGGGTAGGCGATACGGCGATGGCGATAGGCCTGTTTCTTCTGTTCGCGCGGCTCGGCACCCTGGATATTCAAGCACTCTTGAACAGAGCCTCCGCGGCCTGGCCGGTCGGCTCCGGTATGGCCGCGCTCGCCGCCCTGCTGCTATTGGGCGGCGCGGTCGGCAAGTCGGCCCAATTGCCGCTGCAAACCTGGCTGCCCGACGCCATGGCCGGTCCGACGCCGATCAGCGCCCTGATCCACGCCGCGACCATGGTGACCGCCGGGGTTTATCTGATCGCCCGCACCCACACCCTGTTCGAACTGGCGCCCGCAGTGCTGCAATTGGTCGCCGCGGTCGGTGCCGTCACCCTGCTGATCGCGGGTTTCACCGCGCTGACCCAGCGCGATATCAAGCGGATTCTGGCGTACTCCACCATCAGCCAGATCGGTTACATGTTTCTGGCGCTGGGGGTGACCGCGTTCTCGTCGGCGATTTTTCATCTGACGACCCACGCCTATTTCAAGGCGCTCCTGTTCCTCGCCGCCGGAGCGGTGATTCACAGCTATCACCACGAACACGACATCTTCCGCATGGGAGGACTCAGAAAACGGCTGCCGATCGCGTTTTGGAGCTTCGTCATCGGCAGCGCCGCCCTGACCGCTCTGCCGTTCACCTCGGGCTATTTCAGCAAGCACGAGATCCTGGCTTCCGCCTTCCATGCGGAGAACGGCTTCTGGTTCTGGGCTGCCGGAACGCTAGGGGCGCTGTTGACCGGCATCTACAGCTTTCGGCTGGTGTTCATCGCCTTTTTCGGCCCGGAAAACGAGCGGGCTTCGGAGCATCTCGGGTTCGCCATGAGTGTCCCGCTCATCCTGCTGGGCGCACTGGCCTTGCTGGGCGGATTTGTTTCCATGCCGCTGGGTTCGGTGTTTCCGAGATCCGAACCGGGCGAGTTGGGATTGATCGCCGGCATCTTCACCGATCTGGCGCCGCTCGTCGGTGTGGGTATCGCGGTTCTCCTCTATCTGCTCCGAACCTACCCGGTCGAAGCCCTGACGGAAACCCGATGGGGCGATATGCTGCACCGCTTCTGGTTTAGCGGCTGGGGATTCGATTGGCTGTACGGAAAGCTGCTGGTCAACCCGTTCCGCTGGCTGGCCGCCGTCAATAGCAGCGATATCGCGGACGATATCTACCGGGGGATCGCGGCCGCCAGCCAGTATGCGCATCGCGCGTTCGCCGCCACCCAAACCGGACAATTGCGCTGGTATGTCGCCGCTTTCACGGGGGGAACCGTGTTGGCCATCGCGCTGGGGATTTTGTCGTGATGCTCGCAGCGCTGATTCTGGTGCTGGCGGTCGGCGGCCTGCTCGCCTGGCAGGCGGAGCGCTACGGTGCGAACGCCCCCCGCTGGATCGCCCTCATGACGTTGATAGTGGACGGGGCGTTGCTGATCCCTTATTTCGCCGGCGGCTTTCCCGAAGCCGGCGTTTGGCTGGACGATATCCGCCTGCACTGGATACCCCGCTTCGGCATCAGCTTTCATCTCGGACTGGACGGCGTCAGTCTGTTGCTGGTCGCCTTGACGGTTTTTCTCGGTCTCATGGCCGTGGCGGCGTCCTGGACCGAGATCAGGGAGCGGGTGGGGTTTTTCCACTTCAATCTCCTGTGGACGCTGGCCGGCGTGCTAGGCGTGTTCCTCGCGCTGGATCTGTTTCTATTCTTCGTGTTCTGGGAAATCATGATCGTACCCATGTATTTCCTGATCGCGCTGTGGGGACACGAGAACCGGGCTTACGCGGCGATCAAGTTCTTTTTGTTCACCCAGGTCTCGGGACTCTTGATGTTGCTGGCCATGGTGGTTCTGGTGATCATCCATCAACGAGATGCCGGCGTTTATACCTTCGACTACTTCGACCTCTTGCAGACGAGTCTCGAGCTCAATACCGCCTGGTGGCTGATGCTGGGATTCTTCATCGCCTTCACCGTAAAACTGCCGGGCGTGCCGTTCCATACCTGGCTGCCGGACGCGCACACCCAGGCGCCGACCGGGGGCAGCGTCATTCTGGCGGGGGTGATGCTGAAAACCGGCGCCTACGGCTTGCTGCGTTTCGTGATCCCGCTGTTTCCCGAAACCGTTGCCGATTTTTCCCCCATCGCGATGGGATTGGGCGTGGCCGGCATTCTTTATGGCGGCATGCTCGCTTTCGCGCAGTCGGACATGAAGCGACTGGTCGCTTACAGCAGCGTCAGCCACATGGGATTCGTGCTGGTCGGGCTGTTTGCCTGGAATGCGCTGGCGCTGCAAGGAGTGGTGATTACCTTGCTGGCCCACGGCATTTCGTCGGCCGCCCTGTTCGTCCTGGCCGGCGCGGTGCAGGAGCGCGTCCATACCCGCGACATGAATCGGATGGGCGGGTTATGGACCGACGTGCCGCGCATGGCGGCCATCGGATTGTTCTTTTCCGTGGCTGCGCTCGGCATGCCGGGGCTCGGCAATTTCATCGGCGAGTTCCTGGTGCTGCTGGGCGCTTACCGGGTGGATGCCGCCATGACGGCAGCCGCGGCCTTGGGTTTGATCATAGCGCCGGTTTATTCGCTGATCCTGATTCAACGGGCTTTCCACGGCGAAACGCGGGAGATTCATCGAATCCGCGATTTCGGCGCGCGCGAATTGGCCCTGATGGGTTTTCTGATCGTGGCGACGGTTTGGATCGGGATGTATCCGCAGTCCATGCTGGACGTCTCCGATACGTGGCTGAAGAATAGTTTGAGAGGCTGGGGAGAGGGCGTCGCCCAACAGAATGATTCGCAACCGCCGGGCGAGCGTTTGGCGGATCGGGGAGAGCCATGATCACCGCAACCGATCTTCTCGCGCTTTTGCCTTTGATCGCGCTGTCGGCCGTGGCGGTGATCGTGATGCTGGCCATCGCCGTACACCGCAATCATCGTCTCGCCTTCCTCCTGACGGTCGCCGGCATTCTGATCTCGCTGATCACGGTCCCGCTGGTTTCGGATCTCGTGCCGAGGCTGATCACGCCGCTCGTGCTGGTGGATCGCTACGCCCTGGTCTTTACCGTCATGGCCTACGCCGCGGGCCTGGTCGCGGCGGTGCTGTGCTGGGAGTATTTCCGCGTTCGCGAGGGCCACCAGGAAGAAGTATATCTGCTGATTCTGACGGCGCTGCTGGGTGCCGGAGTTCTGGCGGCCGCCCATCATTTTGCGTCGTTCTTCCTGGGGCTCGAGATCCTCAGCGTGTCGCTGTTCGCGCTCATCGCCTATCCGCTGCGCGAAATCCGGGCGTTGGAAGCGGGCATCAAATATCTCGTGCTGTCCGGCGTAGCCTCGGCCTTCCTGCTGTTCGGCATGGCCTTGGTCTACGCCGAGACGGGCACCATGGAGTTCGCGGTCTTGGGCGGGAGGCCCGGAACCTTTCCTTCCGTCATCGGAACCATTCTGATCCTGGTGGCCGTGGGTTTCAAACTATCGCTGGTGCCCTTTCATCTGTGGACCGCCGACGTCTATCAAGGGGCGCCGGCGCCGATCACGGCCCTGCTCGCCACGGTTTCCAAGGGCTCGGTTTTTATCCTGCTGCTGCGCTACGGACTGGAAAGCGGCGTTTTTCGCGTTCCGGTGGTGAGCGTACTTCTGGCCTTGATCGCCGTGGTTTCCATGCTGGTGGGCAATTTTCTCGCCTTGCGGCAGAACAATGTCAAGCGCATTCTGGCCTATTCCTCGATAGGTCACATGGGCTATCTGCTGGTGGCGCCGGTCGCGGCGAACGTCGTCGGCGGAAACTTGGCGGCCGAGGCGCTGCTGGTTTATCTCGCCGCTTATTTCGCCATGACGCTGGCGGCATTCGGCGTGGTGACGGTGATGAGTCCGGCCGATCGCGAAGCGGAGGAATTGGACGATTATACCGGCCTGTTCTGGACTCGTCCCTGGCTCGCGACCGTGTTCAGCGTGGCGCTCCTCTCTCTGGCCGGCATACCGCTGACCGCCGGATTCATCGGCAAGTTCTATTTGTTCACCGCCGGAAGTCATGGGGCGCTCTGGATGTTGCTGGGCGCGCTCATCATCGGCAGTGGACTGGGGCTCTACTATTACATCCGCATCGTCTTTCAAATGGCCCAAGCGCCCGCCGCGCTGCAAGCGAGACCGAAGGCCCGGCCGGTCGGGGCGCATCTGGTATTGGCGATATTGCTTCTCCTGATCTTCGGCCTGGGCGTTTATCCGGCCCCCTTCATCGATCTGCTGCATCCGGAGATCAACGTTCCGAAGCAAAGCGCCGCGCAGCAGTAGGTCGGCAATCCTTTCCAATCGCAAACGGTCATCCGGGGAGCGCCCGAATGACCCTTCCAATCGCAAACGGCGTCTCCGGGAGCGCCAGAGCTGCCCTTCCGACAAAGCCCTTCGCCAACTCGGTGTGTCGGCAAAGGATTGCCGACCTACGAATTTCCCGATCCTCGCCGCTGAACGGCGGTGAAAAACACTCTAACAGGCCATTTGCAGTCAATCCTTCCGTGCGAGTGGAAACTGCTCCAAGAACCCTTCGCCAAAAATAATCCAATCCTCATCTGATTTTAATTTTTCCCTCGGCAGTTCGCTCATCTTGCTCCCGTAGGCTAATGCTCGAAGGCTGTCTCTGTCTCCGTACTCGGCAGCCTTCTCGATGTCGCGAGGAATAACAAGAGGTTCACGAACATGCCACTCGGTTTTGGAATCGTATTCAGAGGACTTTACAAACAGTATGGGCACACAGTGATCGTGTTGTTGAGATTTCTGGACATCGCGATGCTGCTGGCCGCTGCTTGGGTCGCCTTTTATTTCTGGCATCAGAAGCCGGTCATCGATCAGGACCATAGGGTCGTGATCGCTCTCGGCATTCTGGGAGCCATCATTTTCTTCGAGATCGGGCAGATTTATCGCCCGTGGCGTAACGACGCGATGCGGGGGGAACTGGTCCGCATTCTGCGAGCCTGGCTATTCACCTTGATCTCGGTCGTATCCATCGTCGCCCTGGTCCGCTTGCATGTGTGGCTTGGTTCCAGCTATCGCTGGATCGCGACCTGGGGCGTGCTGGGCTTTCTGTTCGTCGTTCTCTCGCGAGCGGTGCTTTCGCGCGTGCTCCGGATATTGCGCGCCCGCGGCTGGCAGCAAGGCCGGATCGTGATGGTCGGGCTGAACGAGATGGCGATCGCCGCGAGCCGGCAGTTGAACGAATCGCCGTGGGCCGGTTTGCAGGTGATCGGTTATGTCGACGACCGCGCCAATCCCAGAGGGCTGGCCGCCGATGTTTCCCTGCCTCGGCTCGGCGGGCTCAAGGATCTGGCGTCTCTCGTGACGCGCGAAGCCATCGACGAAGTCTGGGTCGCGTTTCCGTTCAAGGGCGAGTCGCGCGCGGAGCAGGTGCTTCACGAACTGCGTCATTTGCCGGTCAGCATCCGGCTGGTGATCGACTGCTTCGCTTTCAAGATGAGCAAGTTCCTGAATCTGAACGAAGTCGCCGGCATCCCGACGCTCGATATTTCGGTGTCGCCCCTGCACGGCATCAACCGCTACATCAAGGAAATCGAAGACCGTCTGTTGGCGCTGATCCTCCTGATTCTGGCGAGCCCCGTGATGCTGCTCATCGCCGTCGGGGTGAAGCTCAGCTCGCCGGGGCCGGTGTTCTATCGCCAGGAGCGGGTGGGCTGGAACAATCGCTCGTTCGTCATGCTGAAGTTCCGGTCCATGCCGGTGAACGCGGAGTCGAAAACCGGTCCGGTCTGGGCCAAGCCCGGCGAAAACCGCGCCACGCCGTTCGGGGCCTTCCTGCGCAAGAGCAGCCTGGACGAACTGCCGCAGCTCATCAACGTGCTCAAGGGCGACATGTCTCTGGTGGGCCCGCGGCCCGAGCGCCCGGATTTCGTGGAGGTGTTCAAGGATCAGGTGCCGAACTACATGAAGAAGCACATGGTGAAGGCCGGCATCACCGGCTGGGCGCAAGTGAACGGCTGGCGCGGCGACACCGACCTGAACAAGCGCATCGAGCACGATCTTTATTACATCCAGAACTGGTCGGTCTGGTTCGATCTGGAGATCGCCATGAGAACCGTCGTGTCCGGCTTCGTCAACAAGAACGCCTATTGATGTGGGCCTTGCGGGAAAGGGGTAAGCATCCATGATTGCATCGTCATTTTCGAATTCGTTGGTCGGGAAGCCGGGGGCGCTGGCCGGGATTCTGGCGCTGTGGCTGTCCGTTTTTCTCCCCGGCTGTTCGCTGACCCCCGGCATGGATATGAAGCGGGGCAGCGATATCTCGGACGCGACCGTGCCGGTCATGAAGGACGGCAAGCTGGTCAAGGAGAAGGTCAAGATCGTGCCGATCACCGCCGATTTGATCATCGAGCGGGAAAACGCAAGACTGCAAGACGCCAGCAAGCTCACCCTGCCGAGCTCGGAAGCGGGGGCGGGGCCGTACCGGGTCGGGCCGCACGACCGGTTGCAGATCACGGTTTGGGATCACCCCGAGCTCAACGATCCGGGCGGAGAGAAGATTCTGCCCGAACTGGCGGGCAAGGTCGTTCAAGATGACGGCACGATCTTCTATCCCTATGTCGGCACCGTTCACGTGGCGGACAAAACCGTGTCCGAAATCAGGGATCTGTTGAGCGAGGGGCTTTCCAAATATTTCAAGAAGGTCAAGCTCGATGTCCGCGTGCTCTCGTTCGAGGCCCACAAAGTTGCCGTGGTCGGCGAGGTGAAACATCCGGGGGTCCAGTCGATGGTGGATACGCCGCTCAATGTCGCGGAAGCCATCAGTCGCGCGGGCGGCGTGACGGCGGAGGCGGATTTGAGTCACGTGACCTTGTCGCGCGGGGAAAAGCTCTATCCGATCAACCTCCAAGCCCTTTATGAACAGGGCAATAACGGCCAGAACTTGCAGCTGATGGACGGCGACGTGCTGAACGTACCCGATCGCTACCACAGCAAGGTCTTCGTCACCGGCGAAGTGGGGCGGCAGCAGGCGCTGCAAATCCACAAGGGCAAAATGACGCTCGCCCAGGCTTTGTCGGAATCCAACGGAGTCGACTTCAATACCTCCAACACGGAGGAGATTTACGTCATTCGGGCCGGACAGACCAAGCCGGAAATTTTTCAGCTCGACGGAGAATCGCCCGATGCCATGATTCTGGCCGAACAATTTTCGCTGCAGCCGCACGACATCGTTTTCGTGGGTACGGCGGGTGTCACTCAATGGTCGAGGGTACTCAACCAGTTGCTGCCGTCGTCCTTTAGCCAGGTCATGACCCGAGGGGCGTTTTATGGGTTCTAGCCCGGTTGCCGGAAGCGCTTCGTCTTTCGACTTCTCTCCCGAAGCAGAACCCGCAGTAGGTCGGGAATCCTTTCCCGACGCTAATGGATACTACCGGCACCTTCGTCGGCAAAGGGTTGCCGACCTACAACTGACGGTTCGTAGACCGAGATAAGCCTGGCCGGCGTGAAATCGAAGGGGCGTTTGTTGTTCCCGGCAAATGGCTTCGAAGATACGAATGGACTTCAGTCTCTTTCAACCGAATCGATATGTGGATTGAGTCATGAATATGCACGGACATAACGAGATTAGCCTGCTCCCGCCGCCGAACCTGTCGCGGATCGAGGAGCCGAGCGTCAGCATCAGGGACTATGTCGATCTGTTGCTCGAAGGCAAGAAAACCATCCTTCTGACATTGCTTTCGATATTGACGGTGACGGTGGTCTATCTGATCTTCGCGCCCCGCACGTACAAGGCGGATGCCCTGTTGCGGATCGACAAGAACAAGGCACTGCTCACGGCCCCGCTCCGCAGCGAGGCCAGCAAGTCTCCGGCCGAGGCCGAAAATCCGAGGGCGCAGCGGGAGGTCGAAATCCTGAGATCCCGTTCGGTTCTCGGCAAGGTCGTCGACGGTCTGAATCTGACGGTGGAGGTCACGCCCAGGTATCTTCCTCTGATCGGCGAGACGCTCGCGCGCTGGCACGATCCGCATGACGGCGTGGCCGGCGCCTGGTGGGGCTTCAACCGCTGGGCATTCGGCGGCGAGAGGATCAAGGTCGCCGATTTCACCGTTCCCGATCGGTATCTGGGAAAAGACTTCACCCTGATCGCTCTGGACGGCGGGCGCTTTCAACTGCTCGACCCCAAGGGAGAACCGGTGGGCGAGGGACGGGTAGGCGACAGCGTCGAGATCGATGTGGGCGAAGCCGTACCGGTCGTGATCAAGGTTTCGGAACTCAAGGCCCATCCCGGCACTTATTTCGATCTGACCCGGGAAAGCCGACTGACGGCCATCGAAAAACTGAAGAAGGCGTTCACCGTCAAGGAAGCCTCCAAGGATACGGATATTCTCAACGTCGAACTCAAGGGGCGCGAGCCTGAGCAGCTCGCCAAATCGGTCAACGACATCGCCACGACCTATGTAAATGCGACGGTGAACTGGGAATCGGCGGAAGCCGGGCAAAAATTGGCCTTCCTCGAAAGCCAGTTGCCTGTCGTGAAGGAGCGTCTGGAACGGGCGGAGCAGGCATTGAGCGCATACCGGCAGCAACACGGCGCGGTCGACATCTCCGCCGAGGCCGAGGTGCTCTTGAAGCAGGCGGCGGAAATGGAAACCCTGGGCATCCAGCTCAGACAAAAGTACGAGGAACAGACCCAGCGCCTTACGGACGCGCACCCCGACATGATGGCGACCAAGGCCCAGATCGGCCGGGTCGAGCGCAAGCTGGCGGACCTCAACAAGCGGATCAAGGAGCTGCCGCGCACGCAGCAAAACATGGTGAGCCTGTCGCGCGACGTGCAGGTCAATACCGAGCTGTATACCTCGCTGCTGAACAGCGCCCAGGAACAGCGCGTGGCCGCCGCGGGATCGATCGGCAATTCCCGTATCGTCGATTTTGCCGTTATCCCGGAAAAACCGCACTGGCCTAAGCCGATGCTTCTTATCGCCATAGCCACGGTGCTGGGCCTGACCTTGGGGGCGGCGATCGTATTCCTGCGCAATTCGCTGCAGCGTCACGACAATTACCCGGCACTGCTGGAATACCGGGTCGGGATTCCCCTTTACGCGGCGATACCGCACAGCAAGAAGCAAAAGCGTCTGGCGAGACTGGTCGATCAGGATCAACCGGCGGTGCTGGCCAGCCAGGCGCCCCACGACATTTCGGTCGAATCGCTGCGCGCCCTGCGGACGACTCTGGAAGCCACGCTCGCCAGCGGCGAAAGCAAGATCATCATGATCAGCAGTCCCGCGCCCGGCATGGGTAAATCTTTCGTCAGTTCGAATCTGGCTGCGCTGTTGGCCAGCATCCGGAAGCGGGTGCTGATCATCGACGCCGACCTCCGCAACGGTCGGCTGCATGAAGCCTTTTCCGTTCAGAAAGAGCAGGGGCTCTCGGATCTCCTTGCCGGTACGGCTTCTCTGGCCGAGACGATCACCAGCCTTCCCGAGGTGGGAGTGGATTTCATCTCGAAGGGGCGGAACGTGTCGAACCCCGCGGAATTGCTGGTGCTCGGCGGCCTGGACGCGATCCTGGAGGACCTGAAAGCCTTCTACAACCACATCGTGATCGACTCGCCGCCGATCCTGGGCGCCACCGACGCCGCCATCATCGGCAAACACGCCGATGCCACCTTCCTGGTGGTCAAGGAAGGACGCTACACCGCGCAGGAACTCGAGGTCAGCTTCCGCCGATTCCAGCACGTGGGCATCAAGCCGAACGGCTTCATCATGAATGACATGAAGGAAGGGTCGTCGTATTACCCGTATTACGGGTATGCGTATCCGAAGGCGGTTTAAAAGGATTTTGGTTTTTTCTAGCGTGAGGAAGCTGGTTGATGTTAGGCAAGCACGTAGATGTTCGCCTTCGGCGGGGATTTGTTTTAAAGCGGGGTGCCGCCCCGCACGCGGACTACGCTGCGAAGTCCGTCCGTGGACTTCGCCCTTCGGGCCAGCGTTCCGCTGTCCCAATTCGCTCCTGGCGAATTGGTCTTTTGCTCGGCCAAAAGAAAGTAGCCAAAGAAAAGGCCGCCCGGTTGCCGCTTGAATCCTGTGCTCCTCGCTTTCGGCGAGAGGCGATCGAAGGGCCATCCTTGGCCCCCGATCGCCGCGCAGAATCCATTCTGCGCCCCTTACGGGTTATTCCCGCCGAAAGCTCCGGTGCTCGGCGCGGCAAACGGGAGGAAAACACACGTCCTTGTCCGCTTAAACAACTCTATCCACACTCCACTGGCGAGATCGGCGATCGCCTCACAGTAGCCTGTTTCGGGATTGACCATTGTTCGATAAAAAGGATTTCGGTCTCCTTCCCGTATGGCGACCCCGAGCATCGGAGCCTCGGACCGGAACAGCCTGAAGGCGCGCGCGAGGGATCGCGCGCGGCGACCGAGGGGCAGGGATGGCCCTTCGGTCGCCCCCGGTCCGAGGCGAGAAGCGCAGGATTAAGGGCGCCATTCGGGCGGCCTTTCTTTTGGGTACTTTTCTTTGGCCGCACAAAGAAAAGTATCTCGCCGGCGGGGCGAGACCCGCATCCAAATAACCCGCCGCATTAGCGGCACCATTAAAGAGAGCTTTGGTTGGCACTGCAAACAGCCAAGAAACTTTATAAACGATGAAAATCCGACTCGAAAAAGACCTACCCGTACTTCTGATCGCTCTGGTGAGCGTGTCGGCTCTTGCCTCGCTGCCTCAGGTCGAATCGGCGTGGAACGGGGTCAAGGAGGTTTACGGAGAGCAGGATTTCGGGTTGCGCATCTTGCGCGAAGTGATGCTGGTGGTCGTGGTCGGCTATGCGGCGCTGGAACGGCGGTTCTGGAACGGCGCGGCGACCGGTTCGATGTTCGCTTTTCTCGCGGTGGTCGCGAGTTATGCGTTGTTCGAGGTCGCCTACGCGCTGTTTCTGGATTTGCCGCTGGTGGTGCCGATGTCTGGGCTTCGCGTGTTTGAATACCTGCCTCTGGCGCTGATCGGCTTCATGACGGCGCGGCTGGGCGCAGCCGAGGCGGTGATCCTGAAATTCACGTCTTACCTTCGCTATTACATCGTCCTGCAAGGCGTGTTGGCCATTGCCCAGGCGCTGTGGGCGCCGCCTCTGGTCGGCGTGTCGATTCTGGGCGGCGGCCGTCCGTTCGGCACTTTCGTCAGTCCCAATCTGTTCGGCGCGGCGATGTCGACCTGTACGCTTTTCTTTGCGCTGGCCGAAGCCCCAAACGTCCGGAAATGGATGTATGCGACCACCTTCCTGGCCTTGCTGAGCGGCTCTCGGACGGCGCTGCTCAGTTCCTTCCTGGTTCTTTTCTTTCAGTTCTTTTCGAAGGTCCGTCCCCGCGACCGCTGGGCCCTGGTTCTGCCCGCGCCGGCGCTCGCGGTTGGCGCACTGCTGTTGGCTTCAAGTCCGCTGCTGAGCGGCCGGGACGATGCCGATCCCACGCAGGACGGCCGCATCGCGCTGTGGCAAAGAATGCTGAGCAACAATATCAATGACATGCCGGATCTTCTGTTCGGTTGGGGGCTCGGGCTAGGTTCCAATACCATCAACGTTTTGTTCGGCGCCGAACATTTTCCGGGGCAGTTCGATTCTGACAGCCTGTATCTTTTTCTGCTCAACGGGTACGGCTTGATCGGCCTCTTGGCTTATCTGGTGTTCGTCTGGATGTCCGCCAAAATGTCCGGTTATCCGCAAAAGGGATTGGCGATGACCTTCATCGTCGTGGCGGGTCTGCCGTTCAATCTTTGGGAGTATTTTCCCCAGAATGCGATGCTGATGTTCCTGTGGGGCGCGGTCGTGGGAACCGCGCGTGCGCCGAATTTACAGCCGTCGCGAGCGACGGCGGCGAGTTACCGCGGCTATGGCGAACAAATCCGTTAAACCCTCGTCGGGACGGCGCATCTTCGGAGACGCCTCTTGGGCATTGCTCGGCCAGGTTGGGTCGGGCGTGGTGCTTCTTTTGGGCACCCGGATCATCACCGAATTGGTTTCGCCCGAGGTTTACGGCCAGGTCGCCTTGCTGACCGGCATCGTGGCGCTCGGCGTCGGCATTTTTGCCTATCCGTTTATCTGTGCGGGAATGCGTCTGCTGCCGGAGTGTCTGGAACCGGGCAAGCGGTCGGCGTTGCACCGGGTCGTCCGCGGTCTGGCCGCGCGTTCAAGCACAGTCGCCGTGTTTTTTCTGGCGTTCGGAGGGGCGGCGTACAGCCAGATGACCGGGTTGGATCCCTGGTTGTTCGGGGTCGCTGCCCTGCTTTTTTTAGCTACCGTGCGCCGGGAAATAGGATTCCAATTGTTGATCGGCGAACGCCGGCAGCGCGAAGCCAGCCTTTGGCAGACCAGCGACGGCATTCTGCGGCCGCTGTTCGCCATTCTGCTGGTGTGGTACTGGGGGCCGAACGCCGCCTGGGTGCTTTTGGGTTATGCCTTTGCCAGTATCGCCTCAAATACGGTCTGGTCGTTCGTTCACAGGCCCAAACGGAGCAAAAGGATCCGGCATCGTTCGGCAGTTCTGGGGAACCTCAAACGGGACGTCAGGGCTTATGCGGTGCCGCTGATTCCGATGGAACTGTTGTCCTGGTTCAGCGGCCTGGGCGACCGGTATATCGTCGGCTATTTGATGACGGCGGCGGATGTCGGCATCTACGCGGCCGCATACACCCTGACCAACGAGGCGTTCAACCGTAGCGCCATCGTGCTGTTGCGCACTTTTCAGCCGGTGTACTTCCAGCATTTCTCGGCGGGCCGGAAAGAGCAGGCGTTCAAGATCTTCTGGATTTGGCTGAGTTGCGTGGCCGCCATGGGCATAGCGGGCGTCGTGGCCCTGGTGGTGCTGAAAGACTGGGTGGCCGGCTTGCTGCTGGCGGGGAGCTATCACTCCGCGGCCGTACTGATGCCCATCATCGGGGCCGGTTGCGCGCTGCAAGCCTTGGGGATGGTGGCCTCGCAACCTCTGCTGGCGGTCAAGCGGACGCGGCCCTTGCTGGTCGGCCGTTTGTGCGGGGCCATCGCCGCCGCCGTCGCCATACCCTTAATGATTCAGAAATACGGTCTGATTGGCGCGGCCATGGCCGCTCCCGTTTATTTCGGCATCGAGGCCTTCGTCATGGCCATGCTGGCGAGGCCTTGGCGGATGATGGGCGCGGCTCGGCGGGAGGGCTTGTATCCGGAGCCCGAGGCTACGAGTTGTTGAACGGAGCGGATGATCCGAATCTGGAAGATTCGCCTTTCGAAATTGATTTCAACCCAGAAGTTGTGAAAAACCGTAGCGAGCGGCCCGCCTCCGCGCCGACAAATCGGCACGACAGCCGATTTGCACGGCAGTGCCGCCCCCGGAGGGTGCCGCACAGGGAACGTGCGGCATGACAAGCGCAGGCGTACATTGGAGTACGTTGAGCATCGCAGGAGTGGAGGCGGGCCGCGCAGTAGGTTTCTTCACAACCTCGTATTCCATAGGAGTTAGGTAAATGCCCGTACCTCTGTATTTTTTCTCTGATATCGCCTGGGACGAGAGCGATGCGGTGCTGGCATCGACGGGTTCCGCCATATACGGAGACATTCTGCGGGAATGCGTTGCCTGCGGCAGCGAGAATCTACGCTTTTGGCGAAGGAAGCGTTACCAGTACACCCTGGACAGCAGCGTCGAGACCTTTCATATCTGGCGCTGCTCCGATTGCGGTACCGGTTTTCTGAATCGGCCGCCTCATGCGGATTGGCTGAAAACCATTTACCAATACTCGGGCCAAGCGCTTACCGAACCGGTGACGGTCGCGGACATCCTCGCGCGCGAGGCGAAATTCCCCAACATCACGGTCGACGCCGCACGCATGGCGCGCGATGCGGATCGGTATAACGGTTCGGGAAACAAACGAGCGCTGGATATCGGTTCGGGTTTCGGATTCTACACGCAGGCCCTCAGAAGAGAAGGTTATCGCACCGTCAGCATCAATCCCGGCAGATATGAAAATGCCGTTTTCAAGGAGCTCAACGGGGACGAGCCGATACCTCTCATGTTCGACTCCTTTCAGGATTCAGAACCTTATGGGGTAGTCATGATGTCGCAGGTGCTGGAGCACCTTTTGGGACCGGAACAGGCGATCAGGAAAGTATCCGGACTATTGGCACCGGGCGGCGTTCTGGCTTGTGCCGTGCCCAATTTCGAATCGTTTAACGTGAAACTGCTCGGTACTCAGGATAATGCCTGTTTATGGGTGCCGGAACATGTCAATTACTTTACGGAAAAAGGTTTGAGATTACTGCTCGAACATAACGGACTTAAGGTGGTGAAAATGGAACAGACAACCAGAATTCAACCGAAGGCACTGGCAAAACGCATCAAAGCCGGACAGATGTTGTCGTCTTTTCTGGAATCCCTGGTGATAAACCTGCAAAAGCCGTTTTCGCAAGTTGTCAATTCGCTGGGAATGGGCACGTATATCAGCGTATACGCCGTCAAATCGTAGCTGGTTCAACGGAAGAGATGAAATGAATAATCGTATGCTGACCATCGTGATTTTGACCAAGAACGAGGAAGACAATATCCCCCGTTGCCTGGACGGGATACCCAACCGATACCCCGTCGTGATCGTGGACTCCGGGAGTACCGACCGGACGATTTCGATCGCGAAAGAGCGCGGCTGCACGGTTTACGAAAATCCCTGGCCGGGCTTCGCGGAGCAGCGCAACTTCGCGCTGCAGCGCTGCAATATCCGAAGCCGCTGGGTTTTATTCGTCGACGCGGACGAGATTTATCCGGTTAGATTCTATAACTGGTTCGAATCGCAGATCGCCGCCTCGGATTCGATCGATGTCGTGATGGCGCCGTCGATTCTTTATCTGCGCGGGAAACGGCTCGATTACGCTCCGGGTTACCCGATTTATCATCCGAGACTGGTGCGCAGGGATACCGCAAAATTCGTTACCAATCATACCGGTCATGGCGAAGCCGTGCTCGATACTTGCCGTATTTCGTATTCGCCCATTCCTTACGACCATTATTTCTATCACGGCGAAATCATCGAATGGATGCACAAGCATGTCGGCAAAGCGGCGCAGGAAGTGAGGCTGCATCCCACCGCGGGAGCCGTGATGACGGCGCGCGGCCGCTTGAGCGTTTGGCTCGGGCGCTCGGTATTCAGGATATTCGCCAGATTTCTGTATCACTTCGTACTGCGGCGGGGTTTTTTGGACGGCGCCGCAGGGCTGGAGTTCGCTCTGATGTTCACCTGGTATGAGGCCACCATATACCTGCAAGCAAAGGCGGACGCCAATCGGAAACCGGTTTCTTCGGAGGGCGTGACGCCTTGCTCGAAAGTCATCCTTGAATAAAGGAGGAGGTATTTGCTATGAAGTGCTCACTTATTCTAGCGACGCTTGGAAGGGATATAGAACTGATTTATTTCTTGAATTCATTGCAGAATCAGACTTATCGAGATTTCGAGCTGATTGTCATCGACCAAAACAGAGACGGAAAAATAGATTCCGTCATCGCATCCTGCAAGACCCGCTTTCCGGTAAATCACATAAAAGTGGACTTCAAGGGAAATTCGAGAGCCAGAGATTACGGCATCCGCTTTGCGCAAGGGGATATCATCGCATTTCCCGACGACGATTGCGTTTATGAAAAAGACGTTCTGAAAAAAGTGGTCGAGGAATTCCGGGATAAACCGAACATCGCCATTTTATCGGCCGGTTCTTACGATTTTTCGGAAACCCGGTTCAGTATAGGCGTCAATTCGAAATGGCCCAGATATTTCTCCCAGTTCTACATGATGGGCGTCGAGTTTACCCACTTTTTCAACCTGAAAAGGATGGATCGGAGCGAGTTTTATCTGGATCACGAGTTCGGAATAGGGGGCAAATATCCGGGCGCCGAAGGATTCGAGTTGCTTTACCGGTTGCTGCGCGCCGGAAACAAGGCTTTTTATGACCCGGATATAAAAATATATCATGCCGATAAGGACAATTATAAAGTCGGTACGGACAGGATGCTTTTGTATTCCGCAGGGGTCGGCGCCTATATCCGGAAGTTCACGAACGAATATGATTTGTCGATGCTGTATTACATTGCGAGAAAAATGTTTGTCGCACCCGTGATAAAAATGATGGTGGCCGCGGTATTGATGAATCGGAAAAGGTTCGTTTATTCCTATAACAATTTGATCGGCGTATGGCGGGGCTTTTGCGCATATGGGAGATACGGCCATGGATAATGTGATGGATGTAGGGGTCGTTTCGACGCACATTCCTCCCGCTAAAGGTTATGGCGGAGTATCGGTAACGGCCGCGGTCTTGACCAAGGCATGGGCGGAGTCGGGGCTCAAGATTTCGCTGGTATCCTCCAGCGAATCGATCGACCGCCGGCTGGAACCGTCGGACGTGCGATTGGGCGATACGGTGGAGGTCGGTCTGTACCGGTCTTATGGGTTCAAGCGCTGGGGGTTCGGGCTCGGCGCCATCCCCAAGCTGTTCGGATTGTGCGTCAAGGCGCCGGTCGTCTACATCCACGGCATCGCCACCTGGCCATCCACGCTTGCGGCCATCTTCTGCGTGCTGCTGAGACGCCGTTTCATGGTTGCGGTGCACGGCGGTCTGATGCCCGAGCACGTCGCCCTGATCCGCCGGCGGAAACCGCACAAATGGCTGTTCTATAGATGGCTCACGTTTCCCACGTTGCGGCGAGCGATCGCCATTCATTGCACCAGCGAGACCGAAGCGGAAGGGATCAGGAAGGTCCTAGGCGACGATGCCCGCATCCTGCTGGTTCCGAACGGCATCGACAGCCGGCCTGTGAAGGTTGCGGATTATCCCGAGGGAGAAGGCATCCAGATCTGTTTTCTCGGCCACATTCAGCAGGAAAAAGGCATCAACGCGTTCATCCGAGCCTGGCTCAGGACCCGGCGCGAAGCCGACCGCCTGGTGGTCGCCGGACGCAGCGTGGACGGGGCTTATTTCAAGGAATTTCAGGCGCTGGTCGAGCAGGCCGGCGGAGCCATACGTTATCGAGGTTATCTCGGACAGGCCGAGGTTGCGGCGCTGCTGGCGGACAGCCATTATCTCGCGCTTCCGTCCGGCCTCGAGGAAACCGGCGGCATGCGCGAGAACTTCGGCAACGTGGTGGCCGAAGCCATGGCCGCTGGACGGCCGGTCCTGGTCGCCAGAGGCTTGGCTTGGGATCATGTCGAAGCCATGGCCGCCGGCTTCATCTTCGACCGCAGCGAAGATTCGGCATGCGAAATCCTGCGCCGGGCGCAGTCGTTGAGCCGAACGGACTGGGAACGGATGTCGGAAAACGCTAGACGGTACGTCGAGACGCATCTCGATCCGGTAAAGCTTGGCGAGCAGGTCTGGCGGGTGCTGAAGGGCTCCAATACGACCGCTTCGTCTCAGGAAATAGCCCTTTGCAGGCCGGAATAAGCTCTTCGACAAGCTCAGGATAGACCCTTCGACGAGCTCAGGACAGGCATCCCGTACCCGGCCGTTTCCCCGGCACAAGACCGTATTCACTCGCATTACTCGGAGTTTTCGCATGACCAAGATCGGCCTGATTGTTCCAACCCTGAATGCAGGCGGCCTCTGGAAAACCTGGCTCGCCGCGTTCGATCGACAAACCCGAAAGCCGGATTGCCGCCTGGTCATAGACTCTTCGTCCAGCGACGACACGGCTGTCCTGGCGCGTTCCCACGGTTTCGCCGTGCATGTCATCGCCAAGGCGGATTTCAACCATGGCGGAACCCGCCAGTTCGGGATCGGCCTTTTGCCGGAAGCCGAGATCATCGTCTTCCTGACCCAGGATGCCTTGCTCGCCGGCCCCGATGCCATCGAGCGCCTTCTGGAAGCGTTTGCGGACGAGCGGGTCGGGGCTGCATACGGACGGCAGCTTCCTCATCGGGACGCCAGGCCGATCGGCGCCCATGCTCGTCTTTTCAATTACCCACCGCAGAGCCAGGTGCGAAGCTTCGATGATCGCCGCCGGCTCGGCATCAAGACCGCGTTCATATCCAATTCGTTTGCCGCTTACCGGCGCAGTGCTCTATTCGCGGTGGGCGGGTTTCCCACCGACACCGTCATGAACGAAGACACCTTCGTCGCCGGAAAAATGCTGCTGTCGGGCTGGAAAATCGCCTACCGCGCGGATGCCCAAGTCCACCATTCGCACGACTATTCTTACGCGGACGAATTCAAGCGCTATTTCGATATCGGCGTGTTTCACGCCCGCACCCCTTGGTTGCAGCAAACCTTCGGAAAAGCGGCCGGCGAAGGTCGGCGCTACGTCCTGTCGGAACTTCGCTATCTCGTGAAAAACGCGCCTTGGCTGATTCCGTCCGCCCTGCTGCGGACCGGCCTCAAGTGGCTGGGCTTCAAAATGGGAAGTTCCTTGCACCGGAAGCTGCCCTTGTTTCTCAACCGGCGTCTCAGCCTGCACCGAGCCTACTGGCGTCGGGCTTTGCCATAACTCCGTTTTCCGGTGGAGACATGAGCGCGGCACAAGGAATAGTTCGGCTGACGTTGCTCTTCTGGGGGCTCGTTTCCGCCGGGATGGCGGCGGAGGATTCCCATCCCGTGGGCGCTTTGATCGATGCCGCCAAAAAGGACAATTCGGTCGTCCGCCGCGAGGCCGTAGAGAAGCTGGGCGAAACGGGCGATCCGCAGGTCTTCGATTCGGTCGTCGCCGCCTTGCGCGACGATAACCCGGAGGTTCGGCGGAAAGCCGCGGAGGCATTGGGCGAGCTCAAAGATCCGAGGGCGGTCGAGCCGCTGATCGGCAGCTTGAGGGACGACGACTCGGCGGTTCGATGGGCGGTTGCCGTGGCGCTGGGAGAGATGGACGAGGCGGCCGTCGAGCTTCTCGTCAATGCTCTCAAGGACAGCGAGCCTTCGGTCCGATGGGGAGCGGCGAAGGCGCTCGGAGAAATTAAAAATCCTTCGGCGGTGGAACCGCTGATCGGCGCCTTGTTCGACAGCGACGCGCTGGTTCGCCGCGAAGCCGTGGAATCGCTCGGGAATCTTCGCGACTCCCGCGCGGTGGAACCGCTGGCGGAAGCCTTGAAAGACGCCGAACCCTCGGTCCAGTGGGATGCCGCGGTCGCGCTGGGACGTTTGAACGACGCTCGGGCGGTCGAATCCTTGATCGCAGCGCTCAAGGACAGCGAAGTGGGATTCCGGGCCAAGCTTACCGAAGCGCTGGCGGCGATCGGTCCGTCCGCAGCGGAGGCTTTGGTAGCGGCGCTGCGGAACAATGATCCGGGCGTCCGGTCCGGGGTGACCGAAGCCTTGGCGAGCATCGGCCGGCCGGCTGTCGACTCCCTGATCGCGGGATTTAGGGACGACGACAGCGAGTTTCGGCGGGCGGTCAGGGAAGCGTTGCTGACGATAGGGCCCGGCGCGACCGTCCCCTTGATAGCCGCGTTGGAAAATCCGGATTGGCGAATTCGCCACGGAGCCGCAGCGGCGCTCCGGAAGGCCAAGGATTCGCGCGCGGCGGATGCGATCTCCGCAAGAATCAAGAGTGTCGCTCCGCTGGCCGAAACCTACGGCGAACAGATCGAAAAAGGCGAGTCCGGAACCGAGGACCGGTTGATCGATGCTTTGAGCTTGCTGGGAAATCCGCGGATGGCCGCGGATTTCGTCCACTGCGGAAATCCGATGCTGGAAGCGGCCGGGCGCCGATGGTCCGAAGATCACGGTCGCCCGGTCCCGAATTTATCGGAGAAAAGGAAAGGGCCCCGCTGGGCGAGCAGCAAACAGTCCTCTAATTTGCGTAATGGCGCCCTAACCGTTGCCTTTCCTTAATCGTGCGCCGCCAGCGGATGATGCGCCACTTCCTCCTGTGCGATGACTTCGGCCGGCGTGGGCGATCCTTCGATGGCGCGCTTGATCGACAGCTTGGTCGCCTCGTAATTCCAGTCCTGGATCTTGTCGTCGTCGTCGGCTTCCCAATGGATGAAGACGCCGACACAGATGAACGTGTTCTCGGCTTCATCCATCGGGATGATGCCGTCCCTGACGCTGTCCACCACGGCCTTGGCAATGCCGCGCTGCGCCGGCCCGAACATCTGGGTCGCCTGCTTCTCGTTCTTGATTTCGACTTTGTTGAACAATACCGTGTGGGGTTTGGCCATGAGATTGGGAGCGACCAGCGCCAGCAGCGCATTGTCGCCCCGCTTCTGATTGGTCAAAGCGATGCAGAATGCGGTCTCCGCATTACTGCCACGCGGTCCCATTATCAGATCGATATGCGCGACCTCTTTGCCTTCTCCCACCAAGGCTTCGCCCACCAGCACTCGATCGATTTTCGGCACTTGCATTTGCATGGTAATCCCTCCTTTGAATGCGCTTATCGGCGGAACAAACGTCCGGTTCCGAGCGCAAAGTCGCCGAAGCGTCTGCACCCGGTTTGTCACCCTTAGATCACGAGTCGGGCGGAATCGTTGCAGGTTCTTATTGAAATGGCGGCAAGCCGGGAAAGCTATGTTCTACCCATCCTGCGCGGTTCTTAATCGCTCAAGATGCCCCTCGACGCGTCTCCCGTGAGCGTACGTTTGGTAGTCCCGGAGACGGAATCCCCGCCGATGATCACCGGTCTCGAGATAAGAAAGTCGTACTCATCGATTCGGCATTGCTCCCGCCGTCTGTAAGGCCATCATCGAGTGGCGTTTCCTCGGGTTCTACACAGTCGGCCAGGAATATTTCATCGAAGTTGTCGCTATTGCCCCCGGTCAGGTCGGACCTCGACACGAAGGCGATGCGTCTCCCGTCGAAACCGATCGAAGGACTGACACTGCTGCCCGCGGCGGCATCGGTGACCGGCGTAAAGGCGCCGGTGGTGATATCGAATAAGACGATTTCGAGACTGCCGTCGGGGTTGGTCCCGGTTAAATCCCGGCCGGACACAAAGGCGATACGGGCGCCGTCGCCACTAATCGATGCGGAGTAGTTCTCGAGGAGAGGGTCGCCCTCGGTGGAATAGGTGATCTGCGTGAGTACGCCGGCGGTTGTGTCGAACAGGAAGATCTCGTCGTTGCCGTCGGTGTTGCCGCCCGTCAGGTCCTGGTTGGAGTGGAAGGCAATGCGGGTACCGTCGGCATTGATGGATGGAGCGAAGTTGCCGATTCCGGCCGCGCTTGCGATGGAGTTGGTGAGCTGCGTCGTGGCGTTGGTCGCCGTATCGAACAGGAATATCTCCCGGTTGAAGTCGGGATTCCCGCCGGTCAGGTCCTCATCGGATTCGAAGGCGATGCGGGTGCCGTTTGCGCTGATCGACGCATTGAAGCTGCCGGCCCTGGCGGGGGAGTTGGTGATCTGAGTGGTGCTATTGGCCGCCGTGTCGACCAGGTCTATTTCGAAGTTGCCGTTGGGGTTCTGACCGGTTGGATTCGCATTGGATTCGAAGGCGATACGGGTGCCGTCGGCGTTGATCGATGGCAGGTAGGCCTGGCCGACCCCGGCGTTTTCGGTGAGCTGCGTGAAGGCGCCCGCCGTGGCGTCGAACACAAAGATCTCTCTGTTCAGCTCCGGGTTCTGCCCGGTCAAATCCGCGGTCGACTCGAAGGCGATGCGGGTACCGTCCGCGTTCAGAGAGGGAGCATGGTTGGCCGGCGCTGATCCGCTCGTCGTATTGGTAATCTGGGTGATGGTGTTCGTATTCGTATCGAACAGGAAGAGCTCGAAATTGCGGTCAGCATTGCCTCCCGTCAGGTCCGCGTCGAGATGAAAGGCGATGCGGCTGCCGTCGGCGCTGATGGATGCATTGTTTTGTTGGATGATGGCTCCGAATGTGTTCCCGTCGGTGAGCTGCGTGATGCCGCAGGTCAATTGGGCGAGCGCCGTCTGCGACCAGATCCCCATCAACGGCAGGGCGACCGACAAGCCTGCACGGAGATGTTTCTTCGCTCTGCCCGTTCCCTGCTCGTTATTCCTTAACGCCTTCATGATTCCCTCCTTCCTCAAAGGTGAATCCTTTCAATTCGAGAACAATTTATTTACGGTAGTTCCTCATTTTTGTGACAAGTTTGGGGCTGGGGTAAGCAAAAGGCGGTTGTCGCTCTCATTGACACGCGGGGACATCCGGCGAGATCGCGTAGGATGGGTAGAGCGTAGCGAAACCCATCATTCCAGAGTTGTGATACACCATAGACGATTCTAAAGACTCCGAGTAAACCATGACCGACTATCGCCGTTTCCGTGTCGAGGGAGGTACATATTTCTTTACGGTTAACCTCGCAGAGCGGCATCGCAAGCTGTTGACGGACCATATTGGTGCCTTGCGCGAAGCTTTTCGTGTGGTCAAAGGAGCGCATCCATTCACGATCGACGCGGTAGTGATTTTGCCGGACCACCTCCATACGATTTGGACCCTGCCAAAGAGCGAACAGGATTTCAGCCTACGCTGGCGGCAACTTAAATCAGCCCTTTCCAGAGAGATTGAAAAGGGAGAACGCATTTCCAAAAGTCGTTCCCGTAAGGGTGAACGCGGAGTATGGCAACGCCGATTTTGGGAACACGTCATCCGCGACGAAGAAGATTTCGCGTGGCACGTCGATTACATTCACCATAATCCCGTGAAACACGGATATGTAAAGGCAGTGTCAAACTGGCCGTATTCTTCATTTCATCGGTATGTCCGATTGGGTATTTACTCGAAGGATTGGGCGGGTCCGGAAATGGGGGATCTGGATTTCGAATAGGCTCTGGGATGATGGGTTTCGCTTCGCTCTACCCATCCTACGAGGGCTATGGGCTACAAGTTGTATTCGCGTAATCAATTAGCTCGGCAATTACGTAGGACTTCCAAACAATGCCAAGATCGGACTCTGGATTTATACGGCCACTATAGATGCCTAACAGCTGACAAACCGGACTGATGACACTGGTAGAGTTCTCGTGGGTAATAATCCCGCCGCCATTCCGATAAAGAATGACAGGAGAACCAGATTGGCCTTTCCGAGTTCGGCAGTCAATTAGAAAGACCGGTAAACCGTTATGATTGATTTCTGGCTCTGATGCGACAAAGCCCGTAGCCCATACTGCGAATGAAGGTCCTGTCCGCATGCCAAAGGGAAAACCTACAACACTGACCATTTGTGCTGGCTCAATATCTAAGTGAGTCTCATAACGCGTTTTATACGGATACAACGCTACGCCGTCTGATTCGGATACCGGAAGGGCAACGACGTCAGCTTTAGCGCCTAGAGTTGGATGTTCGATCCAACGCGGAGTATCGCCATTGTAGAGCGGTTCTTTTACCTTTACGAATTCGCCCAAGCCGGATTTGGAATTGTGTGAGATGACGAGAGTATCAGGTATAGCACCTGTGGTTGAAAGAAGTTCTCCGGAATCTTGGTTTCGGCCTGTGACGTTGTGACGATTCGTAATGAGGAATGGCACTCCAGCAGCACCTATGACTACGAAGCTGCTACCCGATGCAATGGTATTGCCAAGTACCTGCATTTCAATATACAGCGACTGAAACGATGGCTGTGAAATACGGAAAGGCATACTGCATCTTATTTCAAGTTAAGCCCATGTAGGATGGGTAGAGCGAAGCGAAACCCATCAACCAGCTACCGCCCCCGCATCAACCTTTCATAATCCCCCTTGCTCAAAACATACAACGGACTCGCCGACACCCTGACAGCCGCCTTGCCGTCCTTATCGACCGCAAGATTTTCAGCATGTCCCACCACGTCTACCACAACCCAAGCCTTGCCCGGATCGAGCTTTAGCGGCCAATCGCTCGCCTGCTCGTCCGTCCGCCAGATCATGAAGGTTTCGCCGAAATAGGCGGCCTGGATGTTGGCGTCTTGGGTGTCCACGGCCTTGTAGGGCAAGCCGTCGATCAGGGCGCCGGCGGTGTAGAGAGCCGCCTCGGCGGGTTTGTGACCCATGGAGTAGTCCCAGAGGCGGCCGTAGCCCCAGTCGTATTCGTGGCCGAGGCAGAAGGCCAGCCCCAAGTAGTCGCTGCGGCTGTTGGCCCAGGCGATCATCTTCGCGGCCTGTTCCGCCTGCCAGCGGCGGCCGGTGAAACCATGGGCGGTCTTGGCGCCGGCTTCGCCCAGCCAGAACGGCAGGGTGTTCTTGCGTCCGAGACTTTCGTAAGCCGAGAGAACGCCGCGTTCGTCTTCGGTGGAGCCGTTGCCGATAGGATGGCCGAAGCGGGGCGGGCGTTGCGGATAGGCGTGGACGTCCCAGGCGTCCTGGTACTTGTCGAGGCCGAGCTTGAGCACTTCGGCGAACCACTTTCCCGAACTCAAGCCCCCGGCATAGCCTCCGTCATCCGTCGTATCGCCGGGGCGCACCAGGCTGCCGCCGACGTAATGGCCGTCCTTCCGGGGCCCGTGTACCGCTTCGTACTCCCACTTAGCCCGCTCGACCCAATGGGCGGGGGCGCGCAGTTTTTGCCATTCCCCTTCGCGGCGGATGTCGATTTCGTTGGTCGCTTTGAAGAAGCGGGTATAGGCCGAGGCCTTTTCGATGAAGGCGCGCCCGTCTTCCGGTTTGTCGTTGAGCCAGTGGCTGTCGCCCGAGGTGTCGCCGAAGAAGACCAGTCCGCGCGACTTGGCGCGCTCCCACTTCGCCTGGTGTTCCGGCGGGAATCCGGGATAGGAGCCGTAGCTCTTGTAGATGCCCGTGCGCTCCAGCCAGGCGAAGTATCCGCCCTCCTGGCGGAAGCCTTTGTCGCCGTCGAAGAAGGCGTAATAGTCGTTGTTCCAGAGCTTTTTCTTGTCCAGCCGTTCCTTTTGGGCGGCGTTTCCGCGAACCACGGTGAAGCCGTCGGCGGGATAGGCCATGATGAGCCTGCCGTCGGGCGTGTGCAGGGAGGGGTAGACGGCGTAATAACCCGTTTTGGGCGTTTTTCCGAAATCGAGCGTGGCCTCGCCGGGGAAGAGACCATCGATCTCTTTCACGGCGACCTCGTTGCCCCGGTAATCCGTCATCCTGAGGCGCAGCTTGGCGCGGAAGCGGGGCAGGGGGGCCGATAGATCACTTTCCTCCAGAATCGGATGCCAGCGGATATCGGCGCGCAGCTTGAGCGGTTCGCCCGGGCGGGGCAGATTGGCAGGCGCGTCGGCGTAGACGAGCGGCCTGAGTTTCGCGGCTATCGTATTGAGCGCCAAATCGGCGTTCGGATCGGCGAGCTGCGTCTTGATCGAATCGAGCGGACTTCCGGACTCATCGGTAAATCGAGCGGCAAAGAAGAAGCTTTCGCCTTTATCGTGCTGCATCGCCAGCTTGACCAACAGACGATGCCACCCCGGCGCAAGCGCCAAGGGCGCGGCCTGTGAAGGCTCGGCGCGTTCCGGCAGGGCAGTGACCGCAAGACCCTCGGTGGTGAATCCCTGTAGCGCATTCTTGGCGGGTTCGCCCGGAACCGGGAAGTCGGCCGGCGGGTTCGGATCGTCGGCGAAGGAGAGGGGCTGCCCGTCCAGCCATCCGGCGGTTCTGATCCCGGACTGGCGCAATTTCAGCAGCGCCTGGGTCGGCTGGTCGACGTGAAGATAGAGCTGAGCGTAGCCGGTTCCGCGCGACCAGCCGTAGGAGTGATCGGTGGCGGGCTCGATGACGGTGACGCCATTGGCTGCGGCCGGAGCCTTTTGCCAGGTCTTTATCTTGCCGCCCATCATGGCGGTGCTGAGGTAGGGCTGGCCGGGATTCGGACGCAGCACGGTTTCGCTATCGAGGCCGTAAATCGAAACGCCCGCAAGGCCATCCTGCAATCCGCCCACCAGCCAGGCTTCGGGCACGCCGTTATGGAGCGTGGTAGGCGCGTCTGATGTGACGGCCGGGATTGTGAGCATCGTGCCCGCGTGTTCCGGATCGGCGAGAAATTTCGCCACGGCCGCTTCGTTTTTCGGCGAGGCGAGGGCGCTGAGCACGGTGTAGTTGTTGTCGGTTACGAGCGCGGCGGGCAGCGCGGGCAGATTGAGGCGCCGTGCCATGTCCTCGGCTTCGGGCCCGATCGAATAGTTCACCCGGAGCTTTTGAACCCGCTGGCGTGCGGCATCGGCCGCCAATCCCCGGAACAAAATTTCGCCATGATCGCCCTTGCCGTCGAGCACGTAGAGCTGTCCGCTAGGATCGGACACACTCTTCGTCCGCGCCAGAAAGCGGTTTCGGGCTTCCGCCGCCGAGGCGCTCATCCAGTCGCCGAGCGGCGTTTCCATCTTGAGGAGAAAGGCATCGAAAACCTTCGCGCCGTCGGCTTTACCCGCGTTTTCTATTTGCAGCACCTTGTCGCCCGGCAAGATGGCCACGGTGGCAGCGCCTTTCACCCACTGGTATTCCCAGGGCGAGGTGTTGGTCACTACGAATTCGCCGCGAGCGGCCAGTGCATTCGGATCGGCGCCGGCTTTTACGGTGAAGGTCTGGGCGACCTGCGACACTTCGCCGCCGCTCTTGTACCTTGCGAAGAAGCGATAGAGGCCGGGCGGAACGGCGGGATCGAGGCTGAACCTAAAGCTCGCGCCCCAAGCGCCGAAGCCTTGATGAAAAACCTGGACTTCGTCTTTTTCGGTCAGGATCGAGCCCGCGCCTTCGAGTCCCGCAGCGGTTCCGGGATGGACCCGAATCGCGGGATCTTTGCCCGCCGACATCCAAAGCGGCGTTTTGCCCAATTCCAGAAGAACCGCCGGAAGTTCGTTAGTGCCTTGTTCCGGAAGCGCCGTCGGCGACTCTGGGCCGCCGAGCAGAAAAGCGTCGAAAATCTTGGCGTCGTGGCCGGCTCCGCTGTCGCGGATTTCGATTACGGTATCGTCGGCCTTGAGCGTCAGCGGGGTTTCCGCGCCGATCCAGGCGTATTCCCAGCCCTTGGGTTTCAGCTTCACGACCGCGCGTTGTTCGAGCTTCGAGGCATCGGGTCCCGCCCAAATCTCGAAGGTCTGCACGCAAACCTCCGGTTCGCCGCCTTGCCGCCAGCGCGCCCAAAAGGTGTAGGGGCTCGCGTTCGCCCGGGGTTCCAGTTTGAATCGGAAAGCGACACTCCACGAGCCGAATCCCGGATGCAGCGAACTGATATCATCCGGACCGGTTTGAATCGAGGCGTCTCCTTCGTGCGCACTGACATCGCCCTTATAAACACGCGTCGCATTGTCCTGGGCTGCGGCCGACGGCGGCTGGCTGCCGAGTTCGAGCAGCAGAGCAGGATTCTCGGCGCTGCCCGGAACCGGCAATCCCGAGAGTTCGGCGCCGGTAGCCAAAGTCAGCCAGGTTGCCGCCGCAATGGCAAATCCGCCCTTCGAAAAAAAATGCTTTGTCATTCGATTCACCTTGCAGAATACGCCGCTGCGCAGGAAGTCGCTCGTGGGGCGAACACGCCATTCAACACGACCGGACGATAAATCCCTATCATAAGGGAGGTCACAAGAGTGTTACGGCATCGTCGAGGTCGGTTTGCGAACCCAACGATGCGGCAATGATTGATTTGAAGCGGATGAGATTCGAAAAGTTATTCTCGCTGAAATACCTGATCCCCATAGGGTTCGTGGTCGTTCTGGTTCCCTTGCTGTTTGCCGTGATGTATGCGGCCTTCGCCATGCGCGACATCGCGCGGCTGGAGCAAAGAACCTTTTATCAGATCGTCGAGCAGGTGAAAACCGCCCGCTCGGCGCTACAAATGGTTTCCGATATCGAGCGAAAAGCCAAGCTCTTCGTCATTTTGGCGCATCCGGCCTTGCGCCAGCCCTATGAGCGGCAGTCTTACGAAACCGTTCGGAACTCCCTGAGGGAGGCCTTGGGCGAACTGCTGAAAATGGGCGTGGACGAAAAAGTCGCGCTTTCGATCAACCGGTTGTCGGAGCAAGAGCGCTTGGTTTACGAGCAAATCATCAGCTCCGACACCGGCGATCGCGTCGCCCTGCCCGACGACCAGGCATTTCAAGGTTTGCATGCGGCGGCTAATGCTTTGTGGCAGGAAATCTCGGAACAGGTCGACCGGGAGGCGAAACAGCTCTACGCACAGTCGAGATCGGTTCAGCAGGATCTGGTGATCAAGGCAGGATTTCTCTTGCCTACTTCGGTTGCCGTCATCCTGTTCTTGCTGACCTTGCTCAGCCGCTCGGTCCGGCAGTTGGACGAAGCGATCCGAAGGCTGACGGCGCGGGATTTCGGAAAGCCTATCAGCGTGGCGGGGCCGCAAGATCTTCGGTATCTCGGCGATCAATTGGAATTGTTGCGGACGCGCCTGCGCTCGCTCGAAGAGTCGAAACGGCAGTTGATGGATAATGTGTCGATCGAGATCGAGACGCCGCTGGCCCGGATCGTCGAAAGCGCGGAACAGCTCGAGATGATGAGTGACGAAGCCGGTCCTGAACAGCGCGAAATCGGCCGGACGCTGACCACGAACATTCAAAAGCTGCAAGAGTTGTTGGCGGAGCTGACCCGCTACAACCGGCTTCACGAGGAACCGGAACAGAATGTCGCCGAAAGCGTTAAGATGCAGGATCTGTTAAGGTCCGTCATCGCGGATCACCGGCCTCGCCTGCAAGCGAAGTCCTTGACGGTCAAGGAATTGGTCCAGCCGGTCGAGGTGTCCGGCGATCGGGACCAGCTACAAACCATTATTGACAACCTGATTTCCAATGCCGTGAGCTACTCGCCCGTAGGCGGCGAAATTCGAATCATTCTCCGCGCCGTGGGGGGCAACATGGAGCTGGAGGTCGAAGACGACGGGCCCGGTATCGACGAAGAGGAAAGCAAGCATGTATTCGAACCGTTTTACCGGGGCAAGGCCGCGTCCAGCCTCGCCACCGAAGGTACCGGAATGGGATTGGCCATCGCCAGCGAGTGCGTCGCCAATCAGCGCGGAAAGATCGAGGTTCTCGAACCGCGGCAGGACAAACAAGGCGCTCGCATCCGGGTTCAATTACCGCTGGTCGAGGCTGCCTGAATGAACATGCTTGTCCGCAGTACAGTTTTAATGGGGCTCTCGGTGTTGGCCGGCTGCGCGGAATTCTACCCGGACCGCTACCGGGCTTCGTATTACACACCTTCCCACGATGCCTATTCGCGATCGGATATCGACGAACTGCTGGGCTTCGGCGCCGCGTTCGCCAATAAAACCGCCGCATCTCGCGCCGAGGAATGCCGGCGGATGCTCAAGCATTACCGGCAAAATCCGGACGTCGGCGTGCGCTTGCACCTTCTGATTGCGCGAACGCTTTCCGAAGCCTGCGGCGACACGACCAAGATCTTGGCGTCCGTGGGGGCCATACCCCCCGAGCGGATGCCGGACGGAAGGGTACAGAACCTGGTTGCCATTCAAATGGAGACTCTGAAGCGGGCCGGGAGTCTGTCGAGAAAAGCGGTAGCCGCGGAACGAAAACCGGACCGCAAACAGGCGACGGTTTGTGCCCCGGACTCGAAGACGGTCGATAAGACCAATCCCCCGACCGACGAGGCGAAAATTCTTCGGGAGAAACTGGAAGCCATCAGGGCCATCGAGAAGAGCATGGACGCGCCGACGATCGACACCGAGGGTGGCGAGGGGGGAGGGAAGTAGCCAGGGGCTTTGCCGTACCCCTCGGGCACTGCGCTGTTCGCCGGCTCCCTGCTGGCCGGTGCAGCGCCTTGACACCCTTGCGACAAAGGCGTGCGAGAAATGTGGGCTAATAGTAGGTCGGCAACCCCTTGCCGACGAAGCCGTTTTTCCGACGGTTGCGTCGGGAAAGGATTCCCGACCTACTCTCCCTTGGACCGCTAAACCGGACCGGAAAGTATTGTAAGGCCGTAACCCGCCGAGCGGCCTAGCCTTTGCCGCCGACAAGCGCATCGATCTTCGCAAGCAGCCTTCCGAGCGGGGTGCGGCTGAGCGCCAGGCCGAGGCAAACGCCGATGCCGTTGGCGACCATGTCGACCGGATCGAATGTACGCACGTTGCTGAGTCCTTGAAGAAATTCCAGTCCGATCCCCAGGAAAAGGAGAAACAGCGGCCAGCGCCAACGGGGCAGGAAGGCCTGTCGAAACCAGTACGTCAGCGAGGCATACGCCAAGGCATGTTGCGCCTTGTCCCAAGCGAGCAACGGCGTGGGCGGCTGAGGCGGTTCCGGCGTCAGGCTCAGCCAGACCACGACGGCGACCATCAGCCAGCCGATGCCTTGCCAGAGGCGGGGAAGGTGTAAGGGGCGGCGTGCTTCGCCGCTGGCCGGAGGTCTATGTTTGCGACGCCCGACCGTTTTCCGAAGTCCTGTTCCCATGCAGATGAATGCTTTCCTGGAGTTAAACGGCGGATTCTAGCAATTCTGCGGACGCGGAACTTGCTGGACATTTCGAATAGGGACGTCTCCGTCGGCTGGTTGCACAGGCTGAGGTGGAGGCACCGGAGGCGGCGATCGAAGCGCCACCTAGCGAAGCCGCTGCTCTTTCAGAACGATAAAACGATCTCAGCGTGCCGCGATCGCCGCCGCTTCCTCGGGAAAGATTTCGCGCATGATGCGCTCCGCCGAAGCGGTGTAGTCGTGCCGGGTCGAGACCGGTTCCCAGGGAAGCCCGTCCAGCAGGGTCCGCAAAACCAGCCGGACGTTGTTCTCCAGGTCGCCGATCCCCATGTTCCGGTAAGGGAAGTTGAAGGTTTCGAACATGAGTTCGCCGTAATGCAATGCCCAGAAACCGTAGACCAGGTCCTGCGGCGCCATGGTCCCCGGCAGCTTCAAGTCGCCGTTTTCGATGGCTTCGTCGATGACGATGACGACCCGGTCGATCACGTCCTTCATGAGCTCGTTTTGAGCCGCGTGGCTCTCCGGCGAGATTTTTTCCCGGACGCCGGCGGACTTGACCGTGTAAATGCTTTCGTATTCCACCGGGTACAGCTTGGCGTAGAAGTGGTGGGCCAGGTGTATGGCCAGCAGCCGTTCGCGGCTGTTGCCGCGGAGCTTCAGCGCGCGATCGAAAAAGTCGCGCCAGGTTCGGAGTCCGCGTATGCAAAGGTGCATCAGCACCTCCTCCTTGCACTGGAAGTGCTGGTAAATGGTGCCCTTGGAATACTCGGTCAACTCCGCTATCCGGTCCATCCCGAAGTTGCTGAAGCCCTGTTCGGCGATCAGCTTCGCCGATATGTCCAAAATCAATTCCTTCCGGGCGATGATTTCACGTTGCTTTCGGGTTAATTTCGTCATGATTTTGACGGCATGGATAGATTTTGACGAAACGTCAATTGTTATGCTGTAATCTGAGCCGTTGCTTGGGCGAAGAACTCGCTGTGACCCAAGCAGCGTACCCGGTAAGAAGGCTGGATTTCAATGAGGCGATTCCGATGCATCGTTCCCCGTTCGTTCGGCTGATCTCGATTTTTGCAGTTCTGGTGCTAGTCCATTCCCCCGTCTGGTCTCAGAACAGTCCTCCGGCCGAGCGGGCGTCGACGGGTGAAAGTCCTGATCTTAAGACGCTCGCAGTGCTGGACTTGGAACTCACCGGCGATCTCGGCGACAGCACGCGGGAGGCCGAGTGGAGCAGGCGGCTCGCTGTCATGACCGAGGTTTTGCGGGACGATCTGAGCCGCAGCGGGTTGTACCGGGTGGTGGATCATGGGCCGGCTCCCGAACTCGTCGCCGAGCTGAAGTCGGCCCGCTATCTGCATGCCTGCAACGGCTGCGAGCTGGACATCGCCCGGCGGCTCGGCGCCGAGCGGGTTCTCGTCGGATGGGTGTTCCGAATGAGCAATCTGGTCCTCAGCCTGCACATCCAAATCCGCGACGTCGCCACGGGGCAAACCCTGATCAACCGCGCCTTCGATTTCCGGGGTGACAAGGACGAATCCTGGCGCCGGGCCATAGCCTATTTCGTCCAAGACCTGCGGGAAAGGCCGCCAAGAAGGCAATAGCTGTCCGCCTTGGGCTTTCCGGTCCAACTTCCGGAGAAAGCAAGCATGCTCGAAAAGCTGAATGTGACGAAAGCGATCGATGTGCCCGGCCACGAAGTTTGAACGGCGATCAGCGGCATCGAGCAGGATTTACGATAGGAGCATAGTCATGTCTGTCTTAAGCAAGATCATTTCAGTCCTTACTCTCGCGATCCTCGTTTCCCTTCCGGTACGCGCGAATTCCAGTATTGGGGTTCTGGATTTCGAGTTGAACGATGTCACCTCGAATCCGGGCGTTGCCGAAGAAGTGGAAAGAACGGCCTCGCTGAAACGGTTACTGGAGGAACATTTGAGTGGCAAGGGCTATCGCATCGATGCGACCGACCCGGCCGCTCAAGCCGCCGCCACCAAGGGGTTCGGATACCTCTGGGATCATTCGGACGAAGCGGCGGAGCTCGGGAAAAATAGCGGGAGCGAGTTCGTCGTGGTCGGACGGTTGCACAAGCCGAGTTTCCTGTTCGTCTATCTCATGGCGCATTTGATCGATACCAAGACCGGCAATGTCGTCGGCGACTTCATCGTCGAGGTCAAGGGCCAACAGCAGAACTTCACCGCCAAGGGCATCGAGAACCTGGCTCGGCAGATCGATACGAGACTCAAGACGGTTAGCGGGTCGTAAGCCCCGGCGGGCTGCGAAAGGTTGTGCAACGCCGGGAGGTTTCCGGTCACCCGCGCAACCCCTTTGGTACCAGCCGGCGTTCGGCGAGCTCGAAGACGCCCTCGATCAATAGCGCAAGCAGGGCGGCGGGGACAGCCCCTTGGAGGATCAATCCCGTATCGTCCAGGCGAATGCCCGTGAGAATCGGCTGCCCATATCCTCCCGCACCGATCAGCGCGCCAAGAGTCGCCATGCCGACGTTGATCACGGCAGCCGTCCTGACTCCGGAGATGATGGTGCGCAAGGCCAGGGGCAACTCCACCAGTCGCAGCCGGGCGAAGCGGGGGAGGCCGAGCGCATCGGCCGATTCGAGAAGCGGACCGGGAATGTTCTGAAGCCCGGTATAGGTATTGCGCACGATGGGCAGGAGGCTGTACAGGAACAGAGCGGTGACGGCCGGCCAGGCTCCGATTCCGAGCAGCGGGATCATGAACACGAGGAGCGCCAGCGACGGTATCGTTTGAAGAATCCCGGTGGCCCCGAGTACCAGCCTTCCCAGGCGCGGTCTACGCGCGCATAGAATACCCAGCGGAATGGCCACGAGGATGGCGGCGGCCAGCGAGATTGCGACCAGAGAGAGATGTTCGAGCGTGTGACGCCACAGGCTGGCAGCCAGGCCCTCGACCTCGGCTTCGGACGCGATGGCTAGCCGTTTCCGCAGGAAGTCGGCGGCCACCTTGCGCTCCGACACCTTGCCGAGCTTGGCCGCCGCGTTCATGGCGGTCATCTCTTTCTCCGAAATCCGGCCTTCCAGTTGTCGGAGTACCGGAAGGACGGCCGGCAGGCGTTCGGCGAGGTCGGCCCGGTAAAGAAACACGGCGCGATAGTCGGGGAAATAGCCTCGGTCATCCTCGAGCACCCGGAGCGAGTAGTATTGAATCTCCGCATCGGTGGTATAGAGGTCGGTCACATCCAGGCGGCCGCCGGCAAGGCCGCGATAGGCGAGCCCATGATCCAGACCCACGACCGCTTGCTGGGGTAAGCGGTAGGCTCGTTTGAGCCCGGGCCATCCATCCGCCCTAGCCATGAATTCGTTGCTGAAACCGAACTTGAGCTCCGGGTGGTCGCGCAGCTCGGAGATGGTGGTGATTCCCAAGCGGTCCGCGCGAGCGGTCATCATCCCGAGGGCATAGGTGTTGTTGAATCCGAGCGGCTCGGTCATCGACACGCCCTGTTCCGCCAGGACCCTGCGCAGCGTCGCCAGGTCCCGCTTCCCTTGTAGCCGACCGCCCAGAACCTCCTCGATCAGAGTCCCGGTATATTCGGGATAGAGGTCGATCTCGCCATCGATCAAAGCCTGCCAAAGGAACCGGGTCCCGCCGAGCTGCTTTCGGTGTTGCACGTCGATCCTCGCGCTTTCGAGGATCTGGGTCGCGATCTCGCCGAGGATCACCGATTCCGTGAACTCCTTGGAACCCACGGCCACACCCGTCGTCTCCCCGGCTTCAGGAGCCGAGCCGTAACCGATCCACAAGCTCAAGAGCAGGATCAGCCGGTAGATCATGTCGCCCGTTGCACAAGTCCGTCGACCAGGCTGCGCTGCGCCCGCACGAAGCGCGCGACGTACTCGGTGGCCGGCGAATCGATCAAAGCCGTCATCGGCCCTTGCTGTTCGATGGAGCCCTCGCGCAGCAGCACGATCTCGTCGGCAAAATGGCCGGCCTCGCTCAGATCGTGCGTCACCATTAGAACGGTTTTCCCGAGAGCGGTGAACAGCGTCTTGAGATCGGTCTGGAGTTCGTAGCGGATCAGCGGGTCCAGTGCGCCGAGCGGTTCGTCCAGCAGCAGGATCTCGGGGTCCAGCATCAGCGCCCGCATCAGGGCCACTCGTTGCCGTTCGCCTCCGGAGAGTTGGGACGGGTAGCGGTCGAGCGCTCCCGTAGGCAGGCGGACCAGTTCTGCGAGTTCGATCATCCGCGCCTCTGTTCGCGCGGATGACCAGCCGAGCCGGCCCGGCATCAAGGCCACGTTGCCGCGGGCGGTCAAGTGCGGAAACAGTCCGCCCTCCTGGATGACATAGCCCATTCGGCGGCGCAGTGCCAGAGCCGTCGAGGCGGTGACCGGCGTGCCCATCAACTCGACGGTGCCTCGGTCCGGGAGGACCAGGCCGTTCGCCAGCCGGAGCAGAGTGGATTTGCCGCAGCCGCTCGCGCCGATGATCACCGCCACCTGCCCCTCGGGAATCGAGAGATCGATGTCGCGAAGCACGGCAACGCCGTCATAGCTTTTGGTGACCCGTGACAGTTTGAGCATGCGGCGATAATACCGGTTAATAGCCTGAATTTCGTGGACCCGCCCTCTAAATTTGTTCCGCGACAGGACAGGGTCGATTGTCGCCGGCTTCCGATGCGCGACTCGAAACGGTTCGCGGGTCGTGTAGCTCATTTTGGCACTGCGAGTTTGCGCAACGCCTCGCGAGTTCGTTCATCGGCCACGGATAAGCGCAGTTTCCGTTCAGTCGCCGCGGCAAACCGCGGAGAGGCCGCCCCCGAAGCGATAATGTGGAGCGCGGTTCGCAGCTCATCGATCAAAGACCAGTCGGCATCGGTCATGCCGGATGAATCGGGATGTCGCGAGCCCCGAATCCAGCCATCGATGTCGCCGTCGAATCGTTGGTATATCTCGAGCTTTTCAAGGGTAATCATGATCTATGAGAATGCGTTTTGAACTCAGCACCAAAAGTAATATCGCAAATAGATTGATACCAAGCCCTCTCGGGTTTGCGACATCTTGTATGGAACCTTCCAGCATATTCAAAGGTATGGCGAATCCGGGATCCAATTTGAAAACGAAGTTTTCACCATAAATGAAAACCACCTGTAATGAATAAAAACCATTACGAGCTGTCTTCCGATGGAAAGGCGAACCGCGGTTAAAATCCCGCCGGAAAATCCGATAATCCCGAATATAAGACATGGGATATTGAGATGTTGATGATCGCGGATGGAAATAAAGCTGCCGGATAATGCGGATGCGGAAAGCAGGAGCGTGATTGCCGAAAGTGCAAGTTGTTTCTTTTTCATGGATCTCTCTGCAAGGCAGGACGACGCAATAGCGAACTCAATTCCACTTCTCCATTCACCCGATGCCGAATTTTTTCGATGGAACGATCAATCGTGCCGAATCTGCGCGCAGGCATTTAGAGCGTTTTCATCTCGCTCGTACGGCAAAACAGGCCTGGCAGGAGTCGTTGGCGCCTTCAGCCAGGGTAGATCGACTCAAGCTTTCGGAGGTCGGCAATCCTTTCCCAATCGCAAACGGTCGCTTTAGTCGCGACCCTTCCGACGAAGACGCTCGGCCGGGACGTGGCGTCGGGAAAGGATTCCCGATCTACGGGGATGCACGGTCGTAGGTCGGCAATCCCTTGCCGACGAAGACGCTCGGCCGGAGCATGGCGTCGGGAAGGGCGGCTTCGGCGCTCCAATCGCAAACGGTCATCCCAGGAGCGCTGGGATGACCCTTCCAATCGCAAACGGCCTGGCCGGGAGCGCCGGCCACGCCCTTCCCGAAGACGCCGTTTGCGATTGGAAGGGGGACTTTGGTGCTCCCAAAGTTCCCGTTTGCGATTGGAAGGGTCGCGACTAAAGCGACCGTTTGCGATTGGAAGGAATTCCCGACCTACTCGCCAGTGCCCGTACAGTAGGTATGAAAATGCTCTATTAACCCGGCCTATAAATGTAGGTCGGGTTAATCCGGGGCAGGGATGCCCCGGCGCGGCGACAAGCCGCGTGAGCCCAGGCCGGGCGTGTCCCGGCCTGGGCGGCGGCCCGAAATACCAGGAGGGTATTTACGGGCCTGATTAATAAGTACATTCAGGGAAGTCTTGCGGCATAGGCAACCTGCAGGACAACCCCGCCAGTCAAGCCAATCTGTCGAGATCCCGCAAATATTTGCGGAATGTACTTAGGCCTATTCCTGTAGGTCCCAAAAACCCTTCGACTCGGGGCGAACGGTCTACCGAGATAGGCTCTTAGAGTTCCCGCTGTCGATATTCCCGCGGCGAGCAGCCGAAGCGCTGCTTGAAAGCCCGGCTGAAATGCGACAGATCGTTAAACCCCCAGCGGAACGCGATTTCGGACAAGCTGTGGCCTACATGCGCCGAGTCGAGCAGGTTTTTCGCGCAATTTTCCAGCCGGCGCCGCCAGACATGGCGCATCAGGGAGGTCTCCTCGTCCTTGAAAAGATCGTTGATATAGCGGGCCGACAAGCCCACGCCGCTCGCGACCGATTCGACATTCAGGCCGGGGTCGGAAAGGTGCCGCTCGACGAACGCCTTGACCCGGTAGAGGGAGAGCGAACGGCTGCGGGAGAGATGAAAGTTCGCGGGGCGCACCGAATTTATGGCAAGGGTCAGCAGGCCGAGCGACTGTTCGGCAAGGGCGGAGAACTCGTGCGGATTCAAGCGGCCCGCCTGGCTGGCGGACCCGCGAAGGAACATGGACGCCACGGCGCCGATGCCGTCTTTTCCGGGAATCCGGAGCGCCGTGCAGTGCTCGATTCCGGCAATTCTGTCTCTCAGCATCGTGCGTGGAATAGAGACGATCAGTTTCGAAAAAGTCCGCGGGCAGTAGATGCGGTGGGGCCGGGTGGCATCGTAGAGGGTGATGTCGCCGGGTCTTAGAAAAACCTCCCGTCCCTGCTGTTCCAGGGAGTATTGGCCCGAGAGCAACACGACCGCGAAATAGGCGTCCTGATCGGACCGATACGGCTCGCCCGGCAGCCGTTCGATGCCGATGCCGTTGGACCGGATAGCGGAGAGGCGCAGGTCTTCCCACGGATATATCGTCATCTCGTTGAACAATGCGCCGTCGGCGGGTGGGCTGATTTCCACCTTGACGTACTCCCGGCCAATGACTTCCCGCAGCCAGCCCTGCCTCTCGCTTCTGGGCACATCGGCTGTGGATAGCGTTAAGGCCTTGGTATTCGTTGTGTGCATGGATCAGGTTCGCGTTTTTCTCGATGGCTCCGGATAGTAGGCGTGCGGCAAACGGCTGTAAACGGCAAAACCGCCGTTTCAGTCAAGTTTTCTTTCCGTCCCGATCCAGCGGACAAAGGCGGAAATATTCATACTGCGCGGCACCGATTTGTAACCGGAATTCACGATGAGATTGACGATGCAGCAAGATTCAGGACTCGCGGGAAACATGATATTGCTCAGAGGCGCCGCGCTGTGGCTGTTGATGGCTCTGGTTCTGGCCTGGTGCATGGTCGGCCTGGGATTCGGTCTGCCCGTGCTGCCGGCCATTTTTCCGGGCAAGTTCACCCGCCTCTTGCAGGCGCATCTGGATTTCCTGCTCATGAGCGCCCTGATTTTCGGATTCTATGCCGCCAGAGTGCCGCTGCCCTGGCATGTGCGCTGGGCCATGGTGGTCGGTGCCTTCACCAATTCCAGCCTGTTTTTGATGCAGGCGATGTTTCCGGTGCTGGATACTCCCACGCCCTCGGACGGTTTGTTTCCGGCGGCGTTTCGGCTGTTTTTGCTGGCTAGTATCGTCCTCACCAGCTACGGTTTCGGCAAGGGGGCGGTCATCGTATTGCGATCGACATTCAGGAACGATTGAAGCTCGACGGACGCCCTCCGGCGCATCACCCTGACTCGGCCGGATCGAGTTCGCAGAGGCTGGGCAGCCAGGGGAGGTCAGTGACGCCGTAGTCGAGCCCCAGTTGGCTCAGCAAGGTCGTCAGTTGTCCTCGGTGGTGGGTCTGATGGTTGAAGAGATGTGCGACCAGCAGCCAGAAGGGCCGGGTGCGCGTTTTACGGTCCGAAAGGCTGGTATAGGTGAAGGGCTGAGCGAGACGTTCGGGAGAGAGTGTCCGGGTCCAGTCGAGAATCTTCCGGTCCATCGTCTCGCGCTCCCGCCGCAAGTCGTCGAACGCGGAATAAAGTTCCTGGCCCAGGGCTGCCGTTGTCAACGGCAGCCCAGCCAAGCGTCCCATCCAGATGAGGTCGGCATGGAGCAGGTGATTGAGCGTGCCGTGAATCGAGCCGAAAAAAGCGCCGAGATCCTTTTTCCGGAGTTCGTCGGGAATTTCGGCGCACACCCGGTAGAGCTTCTCGTTCATCCAGGCGTTGTATTCGGCCATGGTTTCGTAATAGCTGAGCTCGTACATGAGACTATTGCTCCAATCTGCGTTTTCGTAGCCCGTATGCAGCGCAGCGGAATACGGGGAAAGAGGATTATTCGTTCACCGCGACCACCGCTTCCTTGCGGGCTCTCGACCGGCCGGTGCTATTGATGAACACCACCGATCCGATGATGATCGCCGATGCCGACAGGATGCGCGGGGTCAGCGGTTCCTGCGCGAACCAGTTGCCGAGGAACACCGCCACCAGCGGATTGACGTAGGCATAGGTCGCCACCAGCGGAATCGGCGCGTTTTGCAAGAGCCAGGCGTACGCGACGAAACCGATCATAGACCCGAAGGCGATGAGATACGCCAATGCCAGCCACGAGTCGGTGGAAACCTCCGAAAAGCTGAATCCCTTCAATTCGCCGTTCATGGCGCTCGCGGCCATTAGGGCGCAACCGCCGGCCAGCATTTCCGCGCCCGTCGTCATCAAGGCGGACTTCGGCAGATTCAGGGTTTTGCCGCAGATCGAGCCGAGTGCCCATAGAAATCCGGCGATCAGGAGCGCCGCCACGCCGAGAGCGTCCAAATGCAGGTCGTCCGAGAATTCCGACGGGCCGACCAGCAGGTAAATCCCGGTGAAGCCGATGGCCAGCCCGGCGATCACTCGGGCCGTCGGTCTGACGCCGTTCGGCCTGAGCGCGTCGGCGATCACCATGAACATCGGCACCGCGCCGATAATCAGCGCTGCAATGCCCGATGGAACGGTCTGCTCGGCCCATGAGACCAGCCCGTTGCCGCCGAGGAGGAGCAAGGTGCCGACGATGGCTGCCGATCGCCATTGGCGAAGGGTCGGCATGGCATCTCCGGCCGCGCGTCGCCAGATCAGCAAGATCACGCCTGAAACGAGGAAGCGGAGCCCGCCCGACAGAAACGGCGGAAGCGTTTCCACCGCGAAGCGGATCACCAGATAGGTCGAGCCCCAAACGAAATAAACCGCCAGCAACGCTAGCCAAATCCTCGTTTTCATTCCTCGAACGCCTGGATGACCTCGGTTTCCGATTTGCCGGCCTCGATCCATTCAACCATGGCAGGATGGCCGAGCACCGTATTCACGTAGTCCTGCGCCACGGGACCTGCATCGAGCCGATAGGTCCAAAAACGCAAGGCCACCGGTGCGTACATGGCATCGAGGACGGTGAAGCGGCCGAACAGCCAAGGACCGTCATTCGCGTGCCGCTCCCGGCAGTCCTGCCAGATTTGCCCGATTCGGGCGACGTCCTTTTGAGCGTCCTCGGGCAATTCCTTGGCAACCGGTTGTCGCCGGCAGTTCATGCTGCAATGTATGCGCAAGGCCTGAAAGCCCGCGTGCATTTCCGCCGCGAGCGAGCGGGCCTTTGCCCGGTCGGAAAGAGCTTCAGGCCATCCGCCGGTCTTCGGGAATCTTTCGGCCAGATATTCGAGTATGGCCAGGGAATCCCAGACAGTAACCCCATCGTTCACCAGTACGGGCACTTTTCCGGACGGCGAATAGGCGGCGATGCGGCTTGCCGTGTCTTCTCGATAGAGGGGAATCCGGACCTCTTCGAAGGGAATGCCGTGGTGTTTCAGAAACAGCCAGGGGCGCAGCGACCAGGAGGAATAATTCTTGTTGCCGATGACCAGGGTCAGATTCATGAAAGACAACTCCTTTTCGATGAAAAAAGTTCAGACGGACAAGGACGGGCTGTTCGTGCGGTTTCCACCGCGGTCGGTGATTTCCCCCAGAATTTCCGCGATCAGGCCGATGCCCCGCTCGATGTTTTCCGGAGCCGCATGGCTAAAGTTCAGGCGCAAGGCCGGGTAACGCTGGTCTCTTGCGGGAAAGAACGGTTCGCCCGGCATGAACGCCACGTCGCGCGTGAGGGCCGCCTGGAGCGCCGCCAGGGTATCGCACTCGCGGGTCAGACGCAGCCAGAAGAACAGGCCGCCGGCAGGCGCCCGCCACTCGGCGAGCCCCTCGAAATGGCGCAGGAGGGCGGCCTGCATGGCGTCGCGCCGTTCCCCGTAGACCCGGATCATCCGCGCCATGTGTTCGTCGAACCCGGCCGAGCTCAGAAACCGCGTGAGCCAGGCCTGGCCGATGCGGTTGGTATGCAGATCGCTCGACTGCTTCAGCCGCACCAGTCCGGAGAAGAGTTCCGGCGACGAAGCGAGATAGCCCACCCTGAGGCCCGGCGCGGTGATCTTGGAAAAGCTCCCGAGATAAACCCAGGGCGCCCGTTCCAGATAGGCGCAGATCGGGGTACGGTCGACCGTCTGGTAGACCAGGTCCCGGTACGGATCGTCTTCGATCAGGGGCACGCCGGTTTCGTCCAGAACCTGGGCTACCGCGCGCCGGACTTCGTCCGAGTAGCAATACCCGGAAGGGTTCTGGAAAGTCGGGATCAAATAGACGAAAGCCGGTCGGCGACGGTCTATGGCCAGGCGCAACGTATCCGGATCGACGCCGTCGGCGGACAGCGGAAGTCCTTCGAATTCCGCGCCGTACACGCCGAGCGCCTGGATCGTGGCGAGATAGGTGGGCGCTTCCAGCAAGACCTGCGAGCCTTCGTCGACGAACAGCTTCCCGACCAGGTCGATGCCCTGCTGCGAGCCGGATGTCACCAGCACCCGATCCGCGTTGCAATCCACCCCCAATGTGGACAGGTTCTGCGCGATCAGGCTCCGCAAGGCAGGTTCGCCTTCGCTGGGGCCGTACTGGCGGTAGTCGTCGGCGAGGCCTTCGAAATCCAGGGGCGGCATCAGTTCGTCCGCGGGCAATCCGCCGGCGAAGGAAATCACGCCGGGCCGCTGGGTGACTTGCAGGATGTCGCGGATCAGGGAACTGGTGAGCCGCTCGGCACGGCGGGACAATCGAAGCGTCATGGGATCGTTGATTCCTCGGTAAAGGATTGAAGCAGTATTTCGCCTTGCAGGTATTTTACGGCCCGGCCCGAGATGAGAACGCGTTCCCCCCGCAGTTCGCATTCCAGTTCGCCGCCCCGGCTGGACAGTTGTCTCGCGGAGAAGCGGGTTTTCCCGGTGCGCTCCGCCCAGTAGGTCGTCAGCAGGCAGTGGGCCGCGCCGGTCACCGGATCTTCCGGAATGCCGACCTTGGGTGCGAACATGCGCGAAACGAAATCCACCGAGCGGCCCGGCGCCGTGACGATGACGCCCATGAGGTCGAGCTTGGCCAAAGCCGAGAAGTCGGGCTGCAAGGAGCGTATGTCCTCTTCGTCGGCAAAAACGCAAAGGTACATGGCGCCGCGCAGGACTTCCAGGGGATTGCGTCCCAACCCTTCGGCCAGGAGGTCCGGGCAATCGCAAATCATGCCGTGACTCGCCGGAAAATCCAGCGTCATGAACTCGTTCTCGCGGCGAACCCGGAGCTCGCCGCTGCGGCTGTCGAAGATCACTTCCCGCAAGGCCGGCTCCATTTCCCGGAACACCACATGGGCCGCGGCCAGAGTCGCGTGGCCGCACAGGTCCACCTCGACCGTGGGCGTGAACCAGCGCAAGCTGTAACGCCCGTTCCCGCCGACCAGGAAAACGGTCTCGGAAAGATTGTTTTCCGCGGCAATCGATTGCAGCGCGGAATCGTCGAGCCAGCGACCGAGCACGCACACGGCGGCCGGGTTGCCGCCGAACAGGCGATCGGTGAATGCATCGATCTGATAGATGGGAATACGCATGGATTTTTTTACCTTCCTAGAGCGTTTTTTATTGCGGCTTGGCGGCGAGCATCGGAGATGCGTGGGTCGGCAATCCTTTGCCGACAGAGCTCCCGCCGACGGGCTGCGTCGGCAAAGGATTGCCGACCTACTTCGTGCGCTACGCCAAACCGAAAAATGTTGGTTTAGTAGGCCGGGAATCCTTTCCCGGCGTAACGGCTCGACCAAGCCACCTTGAGTCGGTGGGTTACGTTCCGCTAAGCCACCACAATAAATGTTCATTCAAATGCCGAATGGACTATCAGAGACCGGACATGCCCACGTAACCGGGCAAGGACCGGATGCGTGCGATCCATTGCCCGATGTGTGGAAATTCGTCCAGTACGACGCCGCCTTCCGGAGCGAGAGCGACGTACGGATAACAGGCGATATCCGCTATGGTTGGGTGGTCGGCGGCGAGCCATCGATTTTTTTCGAGATGATTCTCCATGACGCCCAATCCGGATCTTCCCAGATCCTGGCATTGCGCCAGATCCCAGGGACGGTTGAATTTGGTTACCGCCCGAGCCCGTGCAAGCCCGTACAGGATTTCGTTTTCCGACAAGGCCAGCCACTGCATGACCCTGGCCATCGTTTCCGCCTCGGTAGGGAGCCACCGTTCGCCCCCGTATTTTCTGGCCAGGTACACCAGAATCGCCATGGAGTCCCATACGACGGTGCCGGCATCGTCCAGCACCGGAACCTGGCCGCGCGGATTTAAGGCCAGGAAGGCCGCCTGCTTGTGTTCCCCCTTCATCAGGTCGACGGGTATGGATTCGTAGTTCACCCCTGACAATGAACAAAACAGCCTTATCTTGTAGCAGTTACCCGATAATTCCATGTCATAAAGCTTCATGATCGTTCCTCATTAAGATTTGATTTTTCTCGGTCCGTAATGTCATTGAATGGCGAATTCGGCGGCCTTCGCGCTTGATTTCCGCCGACTGCCGCATCGGAGAGTGCTGACTGACCCAAAGGCTTGTCACTACGACGGCAGCCACGCCGAGCAGCGAACCGCTCAACGCCTCCCCCAGCCATAACGCGGAGGCGCCCAAGGTCAGGAATGGCTGCAGCAGTTGTATCTGGCCGATCTTTGCGATACCGCCCACGGCCAGACCGCGATACCACAATATGAATGCCAGGAACTGGCTGACCACGGCGACATAAGCGAACCCGGCCCAAGCGTCGAACGGCGCCGAGAGATCGGTATGCGCCATGATCCAGCACAGCGGTCCCAGCAACCAAGGCACCGACAGCACCAGGGCCCAGCTGATCACCTGCCAGCCCCCCAGAATGCGGGTCAGCCTGGCGCCCTCGGCATAACCGAGCGCGGCCAGCAAAGACGCCGCGAACAGCCAGAGATCGTCCGAGCGAAGGCTGCCGCCCCCGGCTTCGAAGGCGAACGCGAACACCGCGGCCGCACCGATCAGCGCCGCGATCCAAAAGCGTCCGGGCAGCCGCTCGCCCGCCAACCACGCGCCGAAACAGGCCGTGGCCAAGGGCGTGACCGAAAGCGCGATGCCGCCGTGGGACGCCGGCAGTTCGCGCATGGCCCAGGCCGAAAGCACCGGGAAGCCGATGATGACCCCCAATGCGACCAAGGCTAAGCCTCGAAGCTGATGACGCTTCGGCCAAGGTTGCCGGGTGACCAGCAAAGCGATTGCCGCCAGTCCAGACGCAAGCACGCCGCGTCCAAAGGCAACGAACCAGGGATCGAGATGCAGGACGGCGACGCGCGTTGCGGGCAAGGTCAGACTGAAGCCGGCAATTCCTAAAATAGCGAGAAGCCAACCCCGGCGTATCTTCGACGTGTTCGACTGCATGACAACCGATTCCCCGAGCGTGTTTTCGTAGCGTGGTGGCCGTACAATAAATTGCCGCCGGCGGACAATACAGATACAGTTGACGATCCGTTCGGCCATCCTGTACCGGTCGCGGAGCCATAACAATCATGAATTCCCTCAACCTCGATCCCCACGACAGCCGGCCCTTGATCGAACAGATCGTGGCGGGCATCAAGCAGCGCGTCGACGAGCGCGCCTTGCGGCCCGGCGCGCGCCTGCCGTCGATCCGGCATTTCGCGAACGAGCACCGGGTCAGCAAGTTCACCGTGGTCCAGGCCTTCGACCGGCTGGTGGCGATGGGCTATCTGAAATCCCGGCAGGGGTCGGGTTTTTACGTGGCTCAACGCTCGGAATCCGGCGCTGCGGTGAATCAGTCCTGCCGGCTCGAGCGGGCCATGGACGTGCTCTGGCTGCTCCGCAACGCCTTGCAGGAACAGCCGCACATCGCCATGCCCGGCGCCGGCTGGCTGCCCGGCGAATGGATGGACGGCGAGGGCATTCAGCGCAGCCTCCGCACCCTCGCCCGCAAGAGCGGCACCTATCTGACCGGATACGGTCTGCCGGCCGGCTACGAACCGCTGCGGTCCCTGCTGGCGCGGCGGCTCGACGATCAGGGCATCGGCTGCTCTCCCCGGCAGATCGTCACCACCCGCGGGGCCACTCATGCCCTGGACCTGATCAGCCGGCTGTTCGTCAAACCGGGCGACGCCGTGCTGGTGGACGATCCCGGCTATTACACCCTGTTCGGTTACCTGAAGCTTTCGGGGGCGCGGCTGGTCGGCGTACCCTGGACTACTCAGGGGCCGGATACCGCCGCGATGGAAAGCCTCATCGAGGAGCACCGGCCCAAGGTATTTTTCACCAACACGCTGCTCCACAACCCGACCGGCGTCAGCATTACCCAGGCGGTGGCCTACCGGGTTTTGCAACTGGCCGAGCGCTACGATCTGATGATCGTGGAGGACGATATCTACGGCGATTTGTTGACCGGACAGGCGACGCGCCTTGCGACGCTCGACCAGCTGGAGCGGGTGCTGTTCGTCAGCAGTTTTTCGAAAACCGTTTCCGCAAGTCTCCGGGTCGGTTTTCTGGCCTGCAAGTACGAAATCGCCGAGAGTCTCACCGATCTCAAGCTCCTGACCAGCCTGACCACCTCGGAAATCGACGAGCGGCTGGTCTACGAACTCCTTACCGACGGCTATTACCGGAAACACCTGGAAAAACTGCGCTCACGCCTCCGCAAGGCGCGCGGCGAGGCGGTCAGAAACCTCGAAAGCAGCGGGCTGGAAATTTACCAGGACGCGGAGGACGGACTGTTCATCTGGGCTCGCCGCGATGCGTCCGAGAATGCCACGTCGCTGGCCGCGGCGGCGGCCAAGCAGGGCATCATGCTGGCACCGGGCGCTCTGTTCAGACCTCAGCAGGAAGCCTCGCCCTGGCTGCGCTTCAATGCCGCGGGTTGCGGGAATCCGGCCATTTTCCGGTTTCTGGATGAGGGGCTTGCCGGCCGGGATTCCGGAACGGATTTCGACGACTGAAACGTGCCCGGCGGAAGTCGTTGGCGCCTACAGTCAGGATAGATCGACTCAAACCTTCGTAGGTCGGCAACCCTTTGCCGACGAAGACGCTCGGTCGGGATGCGGCGTCGGGAAAGGATTCCCGACCTACCGGGCGGCACGGTTGTAGGTCGGCAACCCTTTGCCGACGAAGACGCTCGGTCGGGATGCGGCGTCGGGAAAGGATTCCCGACCTACCGGGCGGCACGGTTGTAGGTCGGCAATCCCTTGCCGACGAAGACGCTTATCGTTTATCCACCATTTCGGGGCTCACTTCGAAGCGGCCGATATTCCTGAAAACGGGCGCGGGGTTCACGCCGAAGGTATCGCGAAAGCTGTGGCTGAAATGCGTCGCGTCGGCGAAACCCGCGTCCAGCGCGGCGCGGGTCAGAGTGTCGCTGGCATGCAGCAGTTCCAAGGCCGACACCATCCGCTTCCACAGACGGAATCGACGGTAAGGCAGGCCGGTGCACTGGCGGAACAGATGAAGGAAGCGGGAGGGTGAAAGGTCGACCAGCTTCGCCAACTCCTCTTGCGAGAAATTCCGGTCCGGCTCGCGGCAAATTCGCTCGATGACCTGCCGAATGCGTTCATCCAACTCGATCGGCGGCTGATCGCGGGTATTCAGCAGCCGATCCAGGCGCTGTTCGACGGCGATACGGTTCGGGTCTTCCTCGTGGACCCAGCGAAAGCATTCGATCGTTTCCGCATCCTCGAAAAACCTTACTGTCGTTTCCGAATACGGAAAACGCTTCCGGAATCCTGTCGCGTCGGGGCCGTTTCGCTCCACGAACAGCTTTCCGTGCACGCCGCCGGCCATATCCAGGGCATGCCGAATCCCCGCGGGCACCACCGCGCAACGGCAACTCCGCCATTCGCCGTCTGCCAGCCTGATCCGAAACGGGCGATAGATGCCCACGTGCAGCATGTTGGCGCCATAGACGTGGGTTTCCAGATGCTGGATCGGACCGCAATAGAGTACCCGTCCGTGTCCCATGTAAAGCTGCGAAGTCCCGGGATAAAGCGCGCGCATAGCCAGTTTATGCAAGTCCTGTCGGCGAGACGTGAGTACAATCCCGAGCGCCGGCCATAGGCGGAGACGGTCTGGCGGCTCGGCAATCCATAGTGATACGCCGTCCATCATAATGAACCGGAACCGGCGTTTTCCAGAACTTTTCCGGGAGGATTTCCATGAACGACACATTGACACGCACGGACTTTCAAGCGCGCTTCGAGGCTTTGCTGAGCCAGCTCTCAAAGGACAATATGATCGATTACGCCTTCATCGATATTCCCTCGGATCGAAAACCCTGGCTGGATACCGGCATCGACTTGTCCGCGGGCGAGCGGGTGACCACCTTTGCCGTGGGCAAGACCTGCCTCAAGGGCACCGATCTCTGGTTCGGCGCCGATTTCCAGCTATGGTGCCGAATCGGTCCGGACGGCGAAATCTTCCGCGGCACCCGAGCGAGCAATACCTTCGCCGTAGAAAAGCCGGATCGGCTGTATCTCGCCAGCTATTTTCCCGGCGAATGGGCCACCCGAACCGGCGAGTTGGCGACGCCGGACGAAGTCTACGAGCAGGCGAGCGGTTGCCTGGCGGCCTTGATCGTACGCTGGCGGGTCGAACCGATCGAAGGGCTGAAAAGGCTGGCGGCGCTCGGCGACGTGGACGGCCTAGTCGCGTCCGAAATCGACCGTTTGACCGATCCGGTCGTCCCGCCGCCAGGTTGGAACTATCTGTGGTTCGTGGGGCCTGCGGAAATCTACCGATCCTGTCGGACTCCGGAAAAGGAACCGGCCATCTGCTGCCACACCCATCGCGATGTGGGTTTGTTGCAGAAGGACGTTTCCCTGCCATTCGAGCCGAACACGCGCTTGCGCTGGGCCTGGCGCATGGATCGCCTGCCCTCGGAGGTGCGCGAGGACACGCTCGCGACCCACGATTACATGAGCATCGCCGTGGAATTCGACAACGGCCAGGACATCACCTATTACTGGAGCGCCGAGCTGCCCGTGGGCACCGCCTACCGCTGCCCGATTCCCACCTGGACCGCGCGCGAAACCCATGTGGCGATCCGTTCCGGCCGCGAGGGTCTGGGCGATTGGTTCAACGAGGAGCGCGATGTCCACCGCGATTACCTGGACTTCATCGGCGGCCCGCCGCCGGCTCGCATCGTGCGGGTGTGGCTGATCGCAGTGAGCTTCTTTCAGGGGCGGGAAGGAGAATGCCGGTATTCCGGCATCGAGTTCGTGACGAGGGAAGGGGTGACGTCGATACAATAAGCCCGGCTGCGTCGTGGCGGCTTAACGCAACGGCGTTATCGTTGACGGGACCAATCCATGCATTTCGATTTACGCGATCTCGAACTGTTTGTCGCCGTGGCCGAGGCCGGCAGTATCGCCAAGGCGGCCGAGCACTGTCATACGGTCGCTTCGGCCGTCAGCAAGCGGCTGTCGGATCTCGAAGCGGGGTACGGTACGGCGCTGCTGGTGCGGAGCAGCAAGGGCGTCGCGCCGACGCCGGCCGGCCTTGCATTGCTCGTACGCGCCCGCGCCGTCCTGCATCAGGCCGGGCAACTGGACCGGGAGCTGCGCGGCTATTCGGCGGGAGTTCGAGGGCAGGTGCGGGTATTCGCCAACATCTCGGCCATCGTGGAATTCCTGCCTTCGGCGCTCGCCTCGTTTCTGTCGGCCCATCCGGAGATTCAGGTACACCTGGAAGAGCACGTGAGCGGCGTCGTCGTCCGGGCCGTAGCCGACAATCTTGCCGATTTGGGCATCGTGAGCGAGATAGCCGCCGAGGACGGGCTCATGATGATTCCGTTCCGCGAAGACGAACTGGTCCTGATCGTTCAGCCGGACCATCCGCTGGCTTCGCGCGAGCGCGTCGATTTTTGCGAGACGCTGGACTCGGATTTCGTCGGGCTCCACAGCGACAGCTCGCTGCACTACCGGCTACTCCGCGCCGCCGCCGATGCGGGCCGGCCGCTCAATCTCAAGATACGGGTTACCAGCTTCGACGCCGTCTGCGCCATGGTGGCGGCGGGGCTCGGCATCGGCGTGGTGCCGCGGGCCGCCACGACGCCTTATACCGCATCGCTGGGACTGGTGCCGGTCGTTTTGAACGATGACTGGGCAAAGCGCCGGCTTCATCTCTGCGTCCGTTCGCTGGAGGGGTTGTCAGGGGCGGCAAGGCTGCTGCTGGATCATCTCGCCGGAGGAGCGGCTTAGAGCATCCACGGTCCTATGGGGCGGCCGGCTGCCGCAGGTCGGAAATTCCTTTCGGACACAGCTCTCGCCGGAGGAGCGGCTTAGAGCATCCACGGTCCTATGGTGCGGCCGGCTGCCGCAGGTCGGAAATTCCTTTCGGACACAGCTCAGTCGGCAAAGGATTGCCGACCTACGATCGTGCCGCTGTGGCATCTACGGTTCTGTGCGGCGCCACAGCTGCCATAGGTCGGAAATTCCTTTCCGACACAGCTCAGTCGGCAAAGGGTTGCCGATCTACGACCGTGTCGCTCTAGGTCGCGAATCCCTTCGCGACATTAGGCCGCTCGGCTTGATTTCCAAGGCGGTATCCGCGACCGGATCATCTCGCCGGCGGGGCGGTTTGATTCGGGCCATCGCGAGACGCGATGGCGACATCGCCAAACATCGTTTTTCCTCCATGCGTTCTTTCGGCATTCTTGCTTGCGACCATTCACCATGAGGAGAAAAACGATGTATCGCTGGAACCCGGAAGACTATGCCCGCCATTCGGCCGGTCAGGAAGCTTGGGCGCGCGAACTGTTGAGCGGCCTGAACCTGCGCCCGGACGACCGGGTGCTCGACATCGGCTGCGGCGACGGGCGAATCACGGCGGAACTGGCGCAGCGGGTGCCGTTCGGCGGCGTGGTCGGCGTCGATCTTTCGGAAGACATGATCGGCTATGCAGCAAGACGGTTTCCGGCGTCGGATTACCCTAACCTCGAGTTCCGGCAGGCGGATGCCCGGACGCTGCCTTTCGACGAGGAATTCACCGTGGTCTATTCCAATGCCGCTTTGCACTGGGTCCGGGATCATGAGCCGGTATTGGCCGGCATCGCCCGTGCGCTGAAGCCGGGCGGCCGCTGCCGGATGGAGATGGGCGGCCGGGGCTCTGCCGCCGCGCTGATCGCGGCGTTCGAGGCCGTGGCGGACGGTCCCGTGTGGCGGGAGAATTTCGAGAACTTCGAATCGACCTTCGGTTTCCACGATGCGGAGAGCTATCGCCGCTGGCTAGGGGAGGCGGGGCTCGACGCCGAGCGGGTCCGGCTGACCGACAAGGACATGGTGCATGCCGGCCGCCAAGCCTTCATCGGTTGGCTGCGCACCGCCTGGCATCCCTACACGTCGAGAGTCCCGGCGGAGCGGCGGGGGCTCTTCATCGACGCTGTCGCCGAGCGCTACCTGGCCGGAAATCCTCCCGACACCGCGGGACGGGTCCATGTCGCCATGGTGCGGCTCCAGGTGGAAGCGAAAAAATGAGCCGCTTTTGGCTGAAGGGCAAAGGTAGATGGAAATTAGAGCTGCGACTCTGAAGGATGCGCCGTTTATCAGCTCAGCGCACTTCTTCGCGAGCTTGAGCGTTTTCATCTCGCTCGTACGGCAAAACAGGCTTGGCGGAAGTCGTTGGCGCCTTCGGCTCGGGTGAATTGCTTCAAGCATTCGTAGGTCGGCAATCCTTTGCCGACGAACCCGTTAGCCCAACTTCACCGTCGGGAAGGGATTCCCGACCTACTCGCGAGTTCCCGTACAGTAGGTATGAAAATGCTCTTACCGGCAGGTTCATCGCGCATGAGCCGTCCGAAGAGGCGGCGGGCCGTTTGCTCGAATCGATGGATGAATGGGCAATCCGCAGCGGTCGACGTTTCAGGGGTGATTTGTATACCCATGAAGCTGGAGCTGGCGGCCAGACGCTTCGGAAGTGAGGAAACCCGTGGGCAGCCTACGATATTTTCGGGTAAAGCCAGCCGGCCAGAATCCCATAAACGGCAAACTCGACCACGCCGAACAGAAACCATTGTGCCGCCAGGCTTCCCGGAACGGGGTACAGCAGGTATTGATTGAGATCCACCAAGAGTCCGGCGAGAACGGCGAAGGACAGGCCGTGAACCAGCCCTTCCTTGATGCCGCCGTTCCGTGCGCAGCGAATGTAGCTCAGGACGAAGAGCAATGCGATGCCGGCCGTGAGCAGCAGCGACAGCCACAAGCTCCTTTCCGCCTCCGGCCTGGCGATACCGGCCAACGCGGCATCGGCGTCGCGGAGAATCACCATGTGGACCAGACCGTTCCAGAGCAATGCGAATACGAAGATGGCGGCGGTCGCGAGAAGAAGACGTCTTGGGTTCAGGTTCATGTCTTGGTTCGGTTTGAGCATGATGGATTCGGGAGAAGGAAACGGCAGGCCGATTATACGTCGATGTTTTCCTCGACATAGGCGTAGAGGACCTGGTCGATAAGGACGCCGTCCTTGAAGGCGGCACGCCGCATTACCCCTTCCCGTTTGAACCCGGCTTTCTCCAGCACCCGCATGGAGGCCGGATTCCACGCAAACACGCGGGCTTCCAGGCGAATCAGGCCGAATCGCGACATAATTTCCGGCACGAGCGCGCGGGCCGCGGCCGTAGCAATCCCCCGTCCCCAATACGGCTCGCCGAGCCAATAGCCGAATTCGGCGGATTTGGCATAAATGCCCTCCCGCGGGTCGATGCCGATTCCGCCGATGGCGCGGCTGTCCACTTCGATGGCCCATGAGGTGCGGACGGGCATCCCGGCGACATGAGCTATCCACCAGTTCGCGTCTCTTTCCGTGTAGGGATGGGGGAATCGGTCGGTCAGATTCCGCCATATCTTGCGATTATTGGCAAGCGCCACGAGATCGGCCTTGTCGTGCTCCGACCAATCGCGGATCACGCCATGCTCGAATTCGGTCCGCATGGGTTTTCTCCTGGGTAAAAACCAACAATATCTATTCACTGCATAGGGGAGCGTCGGTGTTGGTTCTCAAACCGGCTTTACGTGCCCTGAACTCGATGGGTGTCGTCTATCGACGGATTCGCCTCGACCCGCACGATGCGTTTCACCGCCTCGCGCAGCCAGATGTGGCCGGGGTCCCGGTCGTGGCGGGCGTGCCAGAGCATCGAAACCGTGAAGGTCTCGATCTCGATCGGCGCGGGGCTCAGGGTGAGCTTGAACGCTTCTGCGCAGCGCCGCGCCATGGACGCCGGCAGGGTGGCGATGGCGTCGGCCTCCTTGAGGATGAAGGGCAGGGCGGAGAAGCGCGTGGTTGAAAGTAAAACCCGCCGTCGCAAATTTCGGCGCGCGAGCGCTTCGTCCACGACGCCTTCGAAGCCTCCGGAGAAGGACATCAGGAGATGGGGCAGGGCGAGATAGTCTTCCAGGCCGATGGGCGAGGGTATGCCCAGCCGCGCGCCGTCGAACAGGCACACATAGCCTTCCCGGTAAAGGTTCTCCTGGCGGTGCCAGCTCGCCACGTCCGTGAATCGCGAGACGCCGAGGTCTATTTCCTGGTTGTCCAGTAGTTTCGCTCCCTGTTCATGCCCCGCGAGACGGATCGCGACACGCACACCGGGCGCCTCGCGCTGGATGCGCTCGATCAGGCTCGGGGAGAGCGCCACCTCGATGCTATCCGGCATGCCGAGGCGGAAGCTGCGCTCGGCGGTGGCCGGATCGAAGCGCGGAGTCCCGTACATTTCCCGATGGATGATTTCGAGCGCCGGACCGAGCTGTTCCGCAAGTTCCAAGGCCCTGGCAGTCGGCTCCATGCCTTTCGCCGTTCTCAGGAAAAGCTCGTCCTTGAACATTTCCCGTAGTCTCATCAGCGCCGCGCTCACCGCAGGCTGGCCGAGATATAGGCGGCCGGCCGCCCGCGTCACGCTCCGTTCCTTCAGGAGAGCGCTGAATACCGGCAGCAGGTTCAGGTCCGCCTTTCTAAAATCGATTTCGTTGATGTTTTCAATCATAACAATCGATTTGAATAATAGAAAAACGATCCTCAGAATTCAAACCGCGGCGGAAAGCTCTAAGAGCTCTAAACAGTGCTTTTAGAGCGACCCGCAGTCTCTATCGTTCGGAGGTCACCATGTCTTATCGCAAAAAAGCCCTGATTACGGGCAGTTCCCGTGGCATCGGGAAGGGTATCGCTCTCAAACTCGCCGCTCAGGGCGCCGATGTCGCCATTCATTATTACCGCAACCGGAAGGCTGCCGATGACACCCTGGCCGAAGTACGCCTGCGTGGCGCGGACGGATTCATCGTCCAGGCAGACATTTCGAACCCGGCCGAAATCGCCCGGATGTTCGATGAAGTCGGCGAGCGATTCGAGGGGCTCGACATATTTGTAGCCAACGCCCGGCCCGAAGCCGCCGAATTCTTCTATCCGCCCCTCGAAATCACTCCCGTACAGTGGGATTCGGCCTTCGATTCCCAGGTCAAAGCCTTTCTCGTCGCAGTGCGGCAGGCAGTGCAGCTCATGCGCGACGGCGGCCGAATCGTCGCCATAACCCACTCGCCCGGTGGCCGCACCGGGAGCCTGCAACCCTGGGTTGCCATGGGTTCGGCCAAGGCGGCGCTGGAGTCGCTCGTCCGCTACTTTGCCGTGGCTTTGGCCAAGCGAGGCATCACGGTGAATGCGGTCAGTCCCGGCTGGATCGAGGACAGCGTGCTGAACAGCCTGCCCGAACCGGCACAGGACGCCATCCGGCGCTGGCATACCCGCGGCTGGACCCCCATGGGCCGGCTCGGCACGCCGGCCGACATCGGCAATGCCGTGGCTTTGCTCTGCTCGGAGGACGCCGGCTGGATTACAGGCCAAATACTTTTCGCCGACGGCGGCGCATCCCTGATGGACGCCGGACATCCGCCCGAGCTGCAGCTCGGCTGGTGACCATAGCCCTGCGATTCGTTTCTCCGGCGTGAGCCGAGCGAACTCGGTATGGCGGAGCTTCGCCGATAATATCCCGGCGAAACGAGCTTGCAGGCTGCCGACGCATCTCCGCGGGAGCGGTCACGACGACGCCGGATTTTCCTATCCGCCTTTGGGCGGGGAGTTCCGGCGTTCTCGCCGTCAGGCCGGCCGTTCATAACTCCAGGCGCACGCCGGCTACGGGATTCATGCCCCGCGCATCCGCTCCGGAGCCGGGTTCCCGGTAGTTCTTGTCCAGCCTGTTCTCCAGGTCCATCTGTGACGCCCGGTGCCGATTCGGCTACCGGCGGGCGCGCAGATTCAGGGTTGCCCGGCTGGCTCGGAAACAAACCGTGCGGTCCTTTATTGATCAGGCCCGTAAATACCCTCCTGGTATTTCGGGCCGCCGCCCAGGCCGGTACACGCCCGGCCTGGGCTCACGCGGCTTGTCGCCGCGCCGGGGCATCCCTGCCCCGGATTAACCCGACCTATATTTATAGGCCGGGTTAATAAACACCTATCTTCGGTGCTGAGAGCCGATCAATTCGTTGTATGCGCCCGGCCGCGAAAAACCGCGGCCAAACCGATGGCCATCAGCCATAACGCGGAGGGCAGCGGGACCGGAGCGACGGTCGCGGACGACACGTTGGCCGTCAACGCATTTCCGTCCGCGTCGCCGAGTGCGTTGACGGCCAGTCTCAATGGGCTGCTGCCGGCTTGCCGGAAATTAAAATTAACTACCGCCAGGGTAAAACTGTCGGCCTGCAGGGTATTCAAGTCCTCCGGCGAATCAAAGGACAGTTCGAACAGGTTCAGCACCCCGCTACCGCTTGACCCGACCGAAGTGACGTTTGCCCCGAAATCGAGAACATCCAGTTCGTCCCCTAGCACCGGATCGCCGAAACTGGTACCGACATATTCCAAATGGCTGCTATCGAAATTGAGATCCAGATCGTAGCTGCCTAGCGAGGGCGCTTCGCCGGCGCCTAGTCCGGATATCGTGATGCCGACCGCGACCGACCACCCGGTTCGGCCCACCGGCATGACCCCCAGTGTGATCGCGGACTCGGCGAGTCCCGATGCGGACAGCAACAGCGCAGCTATTAAAGGCTTACAGTAACGGTCGAGCATCTTGATAGTTTCCTGTTAACGAGTTCCTTGAGGGAAAGATTTCGGGAAACTCCGATCCGGTTCTTGGCCAAGTTCAGGACGAACGATCGCTCGTCGACGACGCGAACCATGGGCAGAAACCGGGTTTTCCGAGTTTCCGTCGATGGATAGGGCGAGGTATCCATGCCTCACTCGGCTGCGCACCGAGGACGGGTACACGACAAGGTCAGCTTGCGGGCATCGAGCGCGTCGATCGTACCGTTCTTGTCGATATCGCGGGGATCGTCCGGACCGGACGCGGATTGATTCCGCACGGCGAGGATCAGGTCGATATCCAGGCGATCGATATCCCCGTCGCCGTCCAGATCGCCGGCCAGCGGGGTCGTTTCGCACGAATCGGGAATATGATCGGCATCGGCGTCACCGGCCCGGCCTTGTTCGATATCCAGAACGTCCGACACGCCGTTTTCGTTGCAGTCCGGAAACACGTTCAGATAGTACACGTCCTGCTCGCCGTTGAAGGTTGCGGTATAGGCAACGCTTGCGCCGTCCCTCCTGGAAACCAGGGTCGAATAGTCCCCTATCTTTTGGGAAGCGTGCGGATAGCCGATCGTGGTATCGAAAGGCTGGCTGACCGGAACGTTTTTGCTCCACGTTGCGCCGCCGTCCCATGAATACGCGTAATACAACCGCGAAACGTTATAGCTGCCGCTATCGCGCGTGTCGTACCAAACGGCGTCGATGCGCGAGTTCGGAGCTACCCCCATCATGCCGAACCATTGCCACGAATCTTTATTGGGTTCGTCGTCGTTGACCCTGATCGGCGCCGACCAGGTCTCGCCGCCGTCGCTGCTTCGGACGAATTTGATGTCCAGATTGTCTTCGCCGGGCGGATCCACCGTCGCCAACACATAGACCTTGCCGCGCAACGGCCCGTTGGATCGGTCGACGTCGACTTGAACGTCGCCTATGGGACCGTACCGATTCGGATTGTTTCGAAAATTGAATAAAGGAGCGGGACCGCCGATATCCAGGATCTGCGTCGTAAAGGTGGGTATCGAATCCGGATCTCGCGCGTCCAAGGACTTCGAGAAAATGTGCTGGTAGTGGTTTCGATTCTGGGTCTCTTCGTCCCATTCACTGGGTTCGAGCCGTCCGGCGATATACAACTCGCCTTCCGGCCCCACCGCCATGGTGCCGAAACTCGGGTTACCGGGAATCCCCACCGGCAGTTCGAAGCTCGCTCCGCCGTCGATGGAACGGGTGAAACAGTAGTCATCGCCGGTTTCGCGCCAGTTGACGTAGACATGGCCATCGCCGATTCCGCCGCTACGGTCTACCGCGAGCTGGCCTTTGTCGCCGCCTCGTCCGTGGGCGAATACCGGTTCTTGCCAACTGCGCCCGCCGTCGGTCGACTTGATGACTTGAATGTCTTCGATATAGATGCCTTGCTCGTCGAAACGCAGACTCTGAAAGTAAAAGTTCCCCTGAGCATCCACATCGATGACCGGATTGCTTCGGCCTTGTCCAGGCGTCAACGATCCCGGAAAGGTCCAGCTGGAACCGCCATCCTGGCTATGCGCCCAGCCGCCTTGGCGAAAGGAGGACTGCACGGAGTCGAACTGACGCCAGGCGATGACGATGTTGCCGGGGTCCAGCGGATTGATCGCCATGGTGGGCTCGTTGGCCGCATCGCCGGTAATGTTTTGACCGGCCGCGTCGACGTTGACCTGGATGCTGATGTAAGGACCAAAAGCGGAATGCGTCGCTGCGGCGTCGGCGCATGCGAACGCCAGTATCCATCCGGACCACACCGCGGCATGCCGTCCCGGATGTGGATTGCGTAAACCGGACCGTATCATGCGCGGTAACTCCGGGATCTGCCGAACAGGCCGAATCCGGCGAGACCCGATACGAACAGCCACACCGCGGCCGGAACCGGTACCACGGTGGTTTGAAAACTGAAATCGCCGACGATCGCGCCCACGGTGCCGCCAAAATGCTCCCATCCCGGCCCGACCCCGAGTTCGCCCGACAGGGTGAACGAATTCGGGTCGAGCCCCATCGCCACGTTGAACAAGTTGAAGGATTCCGACCGGAAAGAATAATGGTTATAGAGCGTCCAGCCGGAGCGTCCGGTCTCGGCATCGATGTTGGCCGCGTCGAATTCCAGGGTGTAGTCTCCGGAGACGATGCGGTTGCTCGGCGATCCGGTATCGATCCGGAAACGGCTGACGCCGCCAAGACCGATCGCGCCGGTGACGCTGCCCGCGAAATCGCCCGGATCGAACGTCAACGTGGTCGGCTTGGTTCTCCGGCCGACCGGGACGTCGACGGTAGCGCCGTTGACGGCGAATTCGAGACCCGTGGCCGGGATTTCGCCGACGCCCGGCACTATATGATCTTCCAAAATTTGCGCGTTGTTGCGCACCGCCGCGGCTTGTGCATCGAAAAATTCCTCCAGATATATGGAAGGCGCATCGGTCGCGTCCAAGGAGACGGCGGCGGCCAGCGCATCCCGGTCCAGGTTCATGATCAATGCGCCGCCGGAAACGGTGGCGGCGGTCGCCGTTGCCGGAAGGAATGCCAACCATGCGGCTAGAAATGTCAAACAGGGTGCAAGAGTTTTGCCGAATCGCGAGAGTCGGTGGCGTGTAGTCATGAGGATAAGTCCGTAACAGGTCGAAGGTGGGAGCGTTTATCCGGCCGATTGGCCGGATAAACGCGATAGACGGCTCCCCGGGCGGCTCGGCAGCCCGGGTCGACGGCCTCTATTCGGCGATCAAGCGGATAAAGCCGCCTGGACCGACTTTCGGCGGGCGCCGGCCAGCAGGCTTAACAAGCCGCTGCCGAACAGCCAGACCGCTGCCGGCACCGGAACCACGGCAGGCGAAACCAGAGTGAAGGTAGCGGCTTTACCGGCGGAGTTCGAGCCGTCGCCGCCGAACAGGAAAGCGGTCATATTGGGTGACCACCAGAGTTCCCCGGTCATGAGCAATTCATCGCCATTGGTGGTAACGCTGATGTTGCGGGCATCGTAAGTGGACGTTCTGAAGCTCGTGTTGTTCCACAAGGTCCAGCCGCTGTTGACGCCGTCATTTCGACTCGCGTTGTATTCGAAGGTGTAATCTCCGGACGTCAATGTACCCGTGAAACTGCCACGGGTCATCACGACACCGTTCAACCCGATCTGGCCGTTGGCGATAAAGGCGGACGAGTCGACCAAAGCATCCTGACTGGCGTCCCAGGTCAACGTGGTGGGCTTGTTGGCGCGGCCGCCGGCGCCCGTTGGAATTCCGGTGCCGGTCAGATCGGCGGGATTGACGACGTATTCGAGCGTTGACGGCGCGGGGTAGGTGTTGGTGGGCACCGTTATGATATCCGCAATGGTCGAGTAAGTATCGGCCACCGCCTTGGGAAAGAAGTTCGCGACATAATATTCGGTTAGCCCGCCAGGACCGATGGTTAGTCCTTCCAACAGGTTGTTCGGGTTGTCATAGGTAACGCTAAAAGTTCCCCCGTGCAACACACCGGCATCGGCCGAATTGGCCATGATCAGGGCAGCCGCTGCGAGAATGGTCTGTCGGATCTGCATTTTCTTGACCCCAAATTTTTGCATGGATTTTTTCCTGTGATTTGAAACATCGAGAGGTTGTGCGGCAGGCTCGAGAAATCCATAGCCCTTGAATAACTCTCACAGGAGAGGCGGCCCGGCCGTCTTGAATACCAAGACCCGCGGCTTTCCGAGTCCGCCTCGCGGCGGAGGTGGCGAAGGCGTCTCGTCCCTGAGACCGATATCATCCTGGGCCAACGGACAGGCATGCGCCCAACCGCCAGTCGTCGCTGATAAGAACCGCCGAAATGACAATGACAATAAGGCTCGAAAACTGGCGTTCTTATCGGGCAAGTCAAGCTGCTAAAGCAGATACCGTGCCAGTGAGCAGGGGTATTCCGAGACTAACAAGCTGTAATTTGAAAATACCGGGGAACGGTGGAAGCAAAGCGTAATTTACCTGGGAACACATGCCAATTTACAGGCATGTCACGGGAAAGAGGCAGCGAGTATCAGTGCATTAACAAATGTATCGTTAATGCGTAGGTATCCGGGTGCCCATGGCGGATATCAATGCGCGACATACCGCATTATGTGGGGAGCAGGTTAAATGCCGCAATTCAATGCGCATGACATCATCATAATCTGTTGTCTTATTTGACATTAATCGTCTGTCCTGTGAAATCCCGCAAGGCTTAAGGCATACAACGTAATTATTCGATGGCAATCGACAAATACACCAGGGATATTCGGGACAAACTGCGTGATTCATGCTTTTGCGGGAATATTTCCCGATATTTGTAATCCATGGACTACGTTCAGCGGACCATGGATTATTGGACTTCGTCTGGGCCGCCAAATCAGCATCATTTGCCGGCCGCACAAACGGTCGCTGCGTGCTTGAAGATACCTTGGTTTCTTCGGTTCTCGTGCCTATCCTTCAGGACGCAGTCCTTCATCCGATCTCTTGTAGGCGATGTATGCCAAGCGTCGTTGAGCCAGAGGATGGCGGCCGTAATGGGGTGAGACGGTCACCTCGAAACCGGCGCCGGCGAGAAGACGTTCGATTTGGGCGCCGTCCAAAACGCCGATCCGGTGCCGCTCCTCGGAACGGCGGTAGCCGTGGCCGCCTTTCCTGAACACGGTAATGTCCCGAATCAACAGGTTTTCTTGCGGCTGTTCGGATACTTCCACCAACACCGCCCAATCCGGCCCTTTGCGCCAGGAGCGATAGTGCATGGGTTCGCCGTCCGAGCGGACAAGGATGTCGAATGCGAAAACGCCGCCTTTCGGCAGACAGGAAGCGATGTTCCGGAACAAGCGGTCAAGGCGCGCTTCCGACGGCGCTCCGTCGGCACAATAGTTCAGGGCTTCGCCCAGGGCCGTGACCGCGGCGCAAGGGCGGAAGTCCACATCGTACAGCGATGCGGTCAGAAACTCTGCTTCGGGCGCTGTACGTCGGGCCAGTTCGATCATCGGCGCGGAAACATCGACGCCCAAAACCGAATATCCGTGCTCCAGCAGTTTCTTTGCCCAGGTTCCGCTTCCGCAACCCAGATCGATGATCAGGCCGGAATCGAGACCCGCGGCGCGGAACAGCGCCAGCAACTCATCGCCGGCGCCATCCACCAGATCGGGGAAGCCGACGTGATGAACATAGGCGAGATCTTCCTCATAGAACGGCATCATCGTTTCGAAGCATTTTTTCGACTGGAATTCCGCCAGCCCATGGGGCGGTCAAAGCCGGTCCATCCCGATGGGTTCGCCATTATCGGCACGGGTTTTGGTCAATCGCCGTTCCGCATCCGCTGCGGCGCTGTCCTTGCCCTGCTTTCGATACACCTCGGTCAGTGCCCAGAGCGCCCAGGCGTCATTCGGCGCTTCTCGGAGCGAAATATCGAGCTCCCGCTCCGCCCCCGCCAGATCGCCCTGGAGAAACCGCAGCGCGCCTACCGAACGGCGTACCGGGTAGTACCAGTAGGGCGGTTCCATGTAGGTCAGCTTTTCCTGAAGCGCCGCCGCCCTCTCGAAGGCGGCGACGGCGTTTCCGAGATCGCCTTCGGCCTGGGCGATGCGCGCCGAAAGCACGTCCTGGGCAATCCGAACGATGTCCGCCGCCGGGACGCCGGCTTCCGTCAATCCGGAAAAATCCGCCGTTTTGGCGATCCCGGTCAAGGCGTCGAGTTCGAGTCGTGCGTCCTGCGGCGCTCCCTTGGCCGCCGCCGCAACGCCACGGGTATAGCGCCACATGGCTTGTACGTACGGGAACTCCGAGCCCGGATCGGCCATTTTCAGGACCGTTTCGGGCGGACTGAACTGGGCGTGGGCGAAGTATGGCGCGGCCTTGACCGGTTGTACCCACGGCACCGCACGGACCGTCTCGTCGGACAGCACGCCGGCGAGTTTCTCCGCCGCCGCGAGAGCGGTTTTGCCGTCGCCCGCCATCTGCGCCGAAACCATCAGGAAATGAACGTTGTGCGGATAATAGCCTTGCGCGTAGATGCCCTTTGCGCCGGTCTCCTTCAAATATGCCTCGTCGACTTCGATGGCGGCGCGATTGGCTTCGAGAGCGTCCCGATAGCGGCCCAGCCGGTAGTAAAGGTGTCCCGGCATGTGGACCAGATGTCCCGCGCCCGGCATCAGACCGGCGAGGCGTTTCGCATAAGGTTCCGCCCGTTCGGGCCGGTCGGAAGCCTCCATCATATGGATGTAATAATGAATCGCGCCGGGATGGTCGGGGTTGTTCGCCAGCACCCGCTCCAGGACCTCTACGATTTCCGCCGTGCGCCCCTTGGGTTTGCGGCCTTGGTCAGCCCAGTAGTCCCAGGGCGCGAGATCCATCAGGCTTTCCGCGTACAACACGGCGATCTCGTCATCCTCGGGGAAACGCTGGGCGAGTTTGCCCATCGCCGTGGCGTAGGCTTGGTCCAGGCGCTTCCGGTCGGTCTTCGGATTCTTGTCGTAGCGTTTCGCGAGCGCCTCGATCAAGGCTTGCTCCTTGGGGCTCGCGTGCTTGGCAAGGGCTTTCGCCCGCTCGATCGCGGCCCAGGCCGGGCCGACCGCGGAAGGCTCCATCGGCGCATTGATATTCGGTCCCAACACCAAGGCTTCGCCCCAGAAACACATGGCGCACTGGGGATCGAGTTTCTGCGCCATGCGGAAGGCCCGTTGCGCCTCCAGATGGTTGAAGGCATAGGCCAATCTCAAACCCTGATCGAAATATTGCTGGGCGCGGGTGTTGCTCGTGGTGATCTTGTAGCTCAGCGTGCCGAGGTTGTCCCACAGGGGCGGTTCGCTATCGACGTAGACAGCCTGGGCGGCAGCCGTGTCCTTGGGATAATGCCCCGCTTCGGTGTGAACATGGCCCGTCGTTTCGGCGGCAAGTGCCGGTTGCGTGCCGATCAGCAGCGAGGCCAGCAGGCCGATGCCGATGGTATCGGAAAATTTCATGATCCCCTCCTCGTTAAGCTTAGGCTTGAATGCGTTCCGTCGAACGGGAAACGCGATTATCGTAAAAACGACCGTTCATTGCTTAGGCGTAAAAACCAAACTCTCGGGTTCCGGTTTGGTGATTTCCGCTCACTTTTGTTTGCCGTTATACCGAAGCGGTCACATTGTGGCAGTGAAATTGTAACAACGGCTTGCGCGAAAAGGCCTCGCTGAGCCAGAATAACCTTTCGACACGCTCTGAATATTTACTCGTACCCGATCCGATCCATGAATCTCCGTCACTTCGCCATTCGTCGCATCGTCGCCCTCGTGGTGGTCGTCGTCGTGCAAGTGGTGATGCGCGCGCCGTCGTGGGTTGGAGATGAGTAAGTAAACGACCTGATTCAACAACCCCCGCCGGCGCAAGCCGACGGGGGTTTCTTTTTTGGGGCCTCCGCCGGACTCCGGCTCTACCAAGGAGAACCCCATGACGATACTATCCGGCGCCCAACTCACCGTTCGCCTCCTCGAGCGGCAGGGCGTGCGCGTCGTTGCCGGCATTCCGGGCGGCGCGAATCTGCCGATCTACGATGCCTTGTCGAAATCCGCGCAAATCCGCCACGTCCTCGCCCGGCACGAACAGGGCGCGGGCTTCATTGCCCAAGGCATGGCGAGGGTCACCGGCGTTCCCGCGGTGTGCATGGCCTCGTCCGGACCCGGAGCGACCAATCTGCTGACCGCTATCGCCGATGCCAAGCTCGACTCGATCCCGCTGGTGGCGATCACCGGCCAGGTGCCGCGCGGGATGATCGGCACCGACGCCTTTCAGGAGGTCGACACCTACGGCCTGACGATTCCGATCACCAAGCACAATTTTCTGGTGGACTCGGCGGCGGAACTGCTCGAGGTGATGCCGAACGCCTTCCGCATCGCGGCTTCGGGACGTCCGGGGCCGGTGTTGATCGATATTCCCAAAGACGTGCAGACGGAGTCGATCGACGTGAACGCATGGCCCGAACCCGGCGCGCCGGACCCGGCTCCGCCGGTCGATATCGCGCTCGTCCAGCGGGCGGCGGATCTGATCGAGGCGGCGGAGCGGCCGATTCTGTACCTCGGCGGGGGCATCATGCACGCGGGGGCGTCGGAAACGGCGTCGGCCCTGGCCGAAAAATCGTCGCTGCCGACCGTGATGACTTTGATGGCGTTGGGCGCATTGCCGGTGGACCATCCGCTGTCGCTGGGCATGCTCGGCATGCATGGGGCGCGCTGTACTAACCTGGCGCTGGACGAATGCGATCTGCTGATCGCCGTCGGTGCCCGTTTCGACGACCGGGCGACGGGCAAGGTCGCGGCGTTCTGTCCGCGCGCGAAGGTCATTCACATCGACATCGATTCGGCCGAACTGAACAAGATCAAGACGGCCCACGTCGGCATTCGGGGCGACGCGGCGGCCGTGTTGCAAGAATTGCTGCCGAGAGTGCGGGGGCAAGACCGGGACTCGTGGCTGGCCCGCGTCGCCGAATTGAAGCGGATGTTTCCCCTCGTCACGCCCGGCATAGCCGACCCGCGAACCCATTACGGCTTGATACGCGCCGTGGCCGAGAACCTCGACGACGAGGCGATTGTCGCAACCGACGTCGGCCAGCACCAGATGTGGGTGGCACAAAGCTATCCTCTGCGCCGCCCGCGCCGCTGGCTGACCTCGGGCGGCCTGGGCACCATGGGCTTCGGCCTCCCGGCCGCGATCGGCGCGGCGCTCGCCGAGCCGGACGCGGCCGTGGTCTGTTTCTCCGGCGACGGCAGCATTCTGATGAACGTGCAGGAGCTGGCAACCGCCGCCGAGGAGGACGTCAACATCAAGGTGGTGCTGATGAACAACAACGCTCTCGGTTTGGTGCACCAGCAGCAGACGCTGTTTTATGGCAAGCGCATCTATGCGTCGCGGTTTCGTGCCGCGCCGGATTTCGTCCGGATCGCCGAAGGCTTCGGCCTGCGCGCCGTCGATCTCGATACGGCGGAGAACCCGAAGGAGGTCCTGCACCAAGCGCTGACCACTCGCGGCCCATGCCTGATCCACGCCGGCATCGACGTCGAGGATCAGGTATTGCCCATGGTGCCGCCCGGTGCTGCCAACATAGAGATGATCGGAGGCTGAATCATGGACGGACAGTCTTTATTCGAACAACGGACGTCGGCGCGGACCGTGCTGGAGCTCGACGTCGTCAACCATCCCGGCGTCATGTCCCACGTGGTCGGCCTGTTTTCGCGCCGCGCCTACAATGTCGAGGGCATCCTCTGCATGCCTGTGGGTGCCGGCGCGACCAGCCGAATCTGGCTGCTGGTCAATGAAGACGCGCGCCTCGCGCAGATGGTCAAGCAATTGGAAAAGCTGGAAGATGTCCTGAGCGTACGGCGTCATGGCGCGGATCACGAAGTGTTCGAGCGGTTGGAGGAATTCTTCCGTTGAAGCGTTTGGTGGCGACTGCTTGTGAGCCACCGTCTTGCGCGTCGATCCCGTTTGTCGGCAAAGGATTGCGGACCTACGACCTCCACCTTTCAGGCAGGCGTTCTCTAGTTCGGGAGTTCCGGCCAGTCTTATGCCCACACCGCGAACGATGTGACTGATTATCGAATCTTGCCGACCGGGGTTCTCAAGCGTAATCTGGACCTGAGCCGCAGATCCAAGTTGACGGACCGAGGTTTGGCAAAGATTTAGGAACTCGTAACATTCAGAAGGACTCCAAGTTTGCGGGGCTGCATGCCAAGGAAGGGCGCAAACGACGGTCCGTTGCGGCTGTTTGCAGACCAACCTTCGAAATATAGGGAGTTTGCCATGTATACCAAGTTCGCTCCTAGGCTTGGCAGGTTCACATCTTTTCTTTTCGCGGCTGTTTTGTTGTGGTCCGCGAGTTGGGCGGCAGCTGCGAAGGAATGCTGGCTGGATCTCTATGATAAGGCGGATTACCAAGGTTCCCACGTTCGCTTGAAAGGACCCGTCGAACTGTCCAACCTCAAGTCACTGAGCGGCGAGGACTGGAGCAATCGCATCGAAAGCCTGGTTGTTGGTCCGGATGCGGAGATTTATGCCTTTCGGCAGGAAAATTTCGAGGATACACCCCAGGGACCGATCTATCACCAGAAAGAGCTTCAAGCTTTGGGAGAAAAGGACATCGGGAGTGCCCAGGATTTGAAGATCAGTTTCGGGCCCGGAACCAAGGAACACCATCTGGGCGACCTGAATTTCCACCGCAATATCAATTCGCTAAAGGTCCAGTGCCGGCGGTGAGACCGGGGTGTGCGGTTTGAAGAGACCCATTGTCGGCAAAGGATTGCCGACCTACAACTACGATTTCTGCGACCTGCCCCAAAGTAGGTCGGGAATCCTTTCCCGACGCCGACGGGCGGCCAACGGCTTACGTCGGCAAGGGATTGCCGACCTACAACAGTGGGAGCTGGGTTTAGCCCGCGACTCAATGCCATTCGATATCGCGGGCTAAAGCCCGCTCCACAAGATCCTCCATGATCCGCCGTTCAGAACTGGATGCGGTGTCGCAACCGGGAGCAGGTTAGCGCCCAGTCTATTCGCCGACGATCCGGTCGACGACGATCTTGTAGCTGCCGTTATCCTCGGGCGCCACGGCTTCACTCAAGCCTTGCAGGTCGCCGGCCTCGGCCTTCGGCTGTCCGCTCTTCGAAATGCGCGCCCCGATCACGATGCGGTCGGCGGTAGAGAGCGTCATGCCCTGCATCATGGACATGGAGTCGTCCAGCACGACTTTTACCGGCAGGTCTTTTGCCTGCTTGCGGACGACCGCCAAAGGCATGGGGGGGCCTTCGGCCGCACGGGCGAAGACGAAAAGGGCATCGTCCGGCGCAACCCGGCTTTTCAGATTTTCCGCCAGGGTCACCGTAACGCGGATCTGTTTGCCCGCGCCCTTTGCGGCGGCGGGTTCCGACGGCGTTGTTTGGGCGGGGAGTCCTTGGACCTGGGCGATGTATCCCTCAATCTGCTTGGCCTCTTCGCTGCCAGGCCCGAATTGCTTTTTCAGTCTTTCCCAATACTCCACGGTCTTGGCCGCGTCCTTCCGTTCGGCGGCGGCGATTCCCGCCATCCAGAGCGCGGTTTGGTGATCGGGATTCTTCTTCAGGATTTCGTCGACGATTTCGGTCGGCTTGCCGGCCATGCTGCCCTGATGGGTTTCGGCCAATGCCTGGGCATACAAAGCCTTGACGTCCAGATCCTCGGGGGCGAGCTTGAGGGCGAATTCATAGGCCGTTACCGCCTTGTCCGGCTGATCGGTCGCTTGCAGCGAGCGGGCCAGCAATACCCAGCCCTCCAGATCGTTCGGCTGCTTGGCCAGCCTTTCCGCCAGCTGGCGTATGCTGTCCTGGACATCGGCCATGTCGTTCGGCGCACGTGCGCCGATCAGGTCGATGCGGCCCAGCGCGAGGTAAAGCGTCAAGGCCAGTACCGGAACGATCGCGAGCGTGGCCAGGACGGCCGAGCGGCCGCGGGTGCTCGACTGAGCTTTCGTCTCTTCGGCAGCCTCGAGATCCCCGAGCAGATTCCGTTCGGATTCCGCGGTCAGGCGCTCCAGATCCTCGGGGCTTGCCGCTTCCTGGGCGAGTTCGGTTTGCCGCTGCCGGTGCAGAAGGAGATTGAGCCGCGCCCGGTTTATCCGCCCGCTGCCGGTCTTGCCGAGGAGCGCGGGAAGGAAAAAGACGTAGCCCACTATCAAAAGCAGTACGGCCGAAAGCCAGAAACCCGTCATCGATATTTACCCTTCGAGATTGTTTCGAAGCCGCTCCAGGCGCTTCTTTTCTTCATCGGTAAGCGTCAGGTCCTCGCCCGTGTTGCGGCGTCTCACCTGTCGCCATAGAAAAGCGCCTCCGCCGGCCAGAAGCAGGAACGGCCCGACCCACAGAAGAGCCGTCGTCATTTTGAAAGGCGGGCGATAGAGCACGAAATCGCCGTAGCGATCGGTCAGGAATTTGACCGCTTCCTCTTCGTTCTTGCCGCTTTGGATGATGGTGTAGACCTCGTCCCGCAGGTCCTTTGCCAGATCGGCATCGGAATCGGCCAGGGACTGGTTCTGGCAGACCAGGCAGCGAAGCTCTTCGATCAGGCGCTCGTAGCGCTGTTGCTTGGCCGGATCGTCGAACTCGCGGATTTCGATGGCTTGAACGGTAAAGGGAAGAATCAGCAGGAACGGCAGTAACCGATGCATCATGAAGACTTGGCCTGTAATTGGCGGATCAGGGGGAGTAGTTTCTTTTCCAGGATTTCGGGCGTGATCGGTCCGGTCTGCTTGTGGCGGATGATGCCGTCGCGATCGACGACGAAGGTTTCCGGCACGCCGTACACGCCCCAGTCGATGCCGGTCTTGCCTTCGGGATCGAAGGCGCTCGCGGTATAGGGATCGCCGAAGCGCTGCAGCCAGGTTAGGGCGTTATCCCGCTCGTCCTTGTAGTTGAGGCCGTAGATGGGAACGATGTTCTGCTTGGCGAGTTGCAGCAGCACCGGGTGCTCTTCCCGGCAGGACGTGCACCAGGACGCCCAAACATTCACCAGACTGACCTGACCCTTGAGATCGTCGCTGCTCAGGGTCTTGCCGGCATCCGCCACCTGGGGCAGGGCGAACATGGGCGCCGGCTTGCCGATGAAGGGCGAAGGCACTTCCTTGGGATTCAGAGTCAGACCGATGCCGAGAAAGATCACCATGACGGCGAACACGGCCAATGGAATGAGATAGCGCATGATGGGTTATGAATATGCCGTTACGGAAAGAGACGTACTATAAATCAAGTGCTATGTAGCCCGGGATAAGCCTGTCCTAAGTAAAGTAGGTCGGCAATCCTTTGGCGACAAACTGTCGGGAAGGGTCGTCCTGGCGCTCCAATCGCAAACGGTCATCCCAGGAGCGCTGGGATGACCCTTCCAATCGCAAACGGCCTGGCCGGGAGCGCCGGCCAGCCCCTTCCCAGGACGACCGTTTGCGATTGGGATGGGATTCCCGACCTACGATTCTATTTCGGCCCACAAAGGATAGAGTCCGCATGCTCGACGCTAGTGATCTTTACTGTCACGCCGGCTTGCTTTCCGCCGACTCGCTCCAGGCTTCCGCCTGGCGGGTCGCCAAACGGTAGCGGCGGTCCGCGGCGGAGAACAGGCCGCCGGTCATCATCAATAATCCGCCCAGCCAGATCCAGCGGATGAACGGCTTGTAATAGAGCCGCACGCTCCAGGCACCGGCATCCATCCGCTCGCCGAGAGCGACATACAGATCGCGGGTGAGGCCTGGATCGATGGCCGCTTCGGTCATGGTATTGCGCTGCACGCGGTAAATGCGCTTTTGCGGCCGGAGTTCGGCCGCCTCCCGGTCGCCCCGCTGCACGCGGAAATCGCCTTGCTGAGCGATGAAATTGGGGCCTTGCACCTCGGTCACGCCCTTGAACGTAAACGTGTAATCGCCCAGTGTCGAAGACTCGCCCGGTGCGAGCCGCACGATCTTTTCCTCGCTGTAGCGGTCGGACAGGACGACGCCGGTGAGAAATACCGCGATGCCGATATGGGCCAGGGTCATGCCGTACACGCTGCGGGACTGCGTCTTGAGGCCCTGAATCGCGGTTCCGCGCAGACGGACCCGGTTCCAGAGGCTTAACAGCGCGCTGGCCGCGAGCCAGAACGCCATGCCGAGTCCCGCCATGGTCTTGATGTCCTTGGCGTCCCAGAAAACCGCGGTGGAAACCACGCCCAGCACCAGGCTTCCGAGAAACACGTGGCGCACGCGCCGCCCGATCTTGCCGAGGTCGGCCTCGCGCCAGGCGAACATCGGTGCGATGCCGGCCAAAAGAAAAATGGGCGCCATCAACGGGCCGAACACGCTGGCGAAATACGGCGAACCGACCGAAATCTTGCCCAGCTGCAAGGCGTCAAGAATCAGGGGATAAAGCGTTCCCAGCAGAATACTCGCGGCGGCCGTGACCAGCAGGACATTGTTCAGCAGCAGAAGATTTTCCTTGGACACGAAGCCGTAGCGGACCCGGTCCTTGACCGTCGGCGCCCGGACCGCGTAAAGCAGCAACGAACTTCCGACCACGATGGCCAGGAAGACCAGGATGAACAGTCCTCGCGCCGGGTCCGAGGCGAAGGCGTGCACCGAGGTCAGGACGCCGGAACGGACCAGGAAGGTTCCGAGAAGGCTCAGCGAAAAGGCGAAGATGGCGAGCAGCACGGTCCAGGCCTTGAAAGCGCCGCGCTTTTCGGTGACCGCCAGCGAGTGGAGCAGGGCGGTCGCGACCAGCCAGGGCATGAACGAGGCGTTTTCCACCGGGTCCCAGAACCACCAGCCGCCCCAGCCGAGTTCGTAATAGGCCCACCAGGAACCGAGCACGATGCCGAAGGTCAGGAACACCCAGGCGATCAGGGTCCAGGGCCGCGACCAGCGTGCCCAGGCCGAATCCAGGGAACCGCCGAGCAGGGCCGCGATGGCGAAGCTGAACGCTACCGAGAGCCCGACGTAGCCCATGTACAGCATCGGCGGATGAACCGTCATGCCGATGTCCTGCAGCAAAGGATTGAGATCGTTGCCGTCGGCGGGCGGCGGGAAGTGGCGCTCGAAGGGATTGGAGGTCAGCAGAATGAACAGCAGGATGCCGACGCTGACCAGGCCCATGACACCTAAGACGCGCGCCAGGAATTCCTCGGACAGGCTGCGGCTGAAGATCGTCACCATCACCGTCCACAGCCCCATGATCAAAGCCCAGAGCAGCATCGAGCCCTCGTGGGCGCCCCAGGCGGCCGAAATGCGGTAATAAAGGGGCAGGGCGGTATTGGAGTTCCGCGCCACGTAGAGCACGGAAAAATCGTGGCTTACGAAACTCCCGATCAGGCAGAGGAAGGCCACGGCCAGAAAGAAGAACTGGGCGCGCCCGGCGGCGCGCCCCACCGCCATCCAGACCGGCACGCCACGGGCCGAGCCCAGCAGCGGAAACACGGACTGCAACAGCGCCATGAACAGCGCCATGATCAAGGCGATATGCCCCAGTTCCGCGATCATTTCTGGTAATCCTTATAACTGGTGGACACCTGCCCGCTTTGCTTCAGCGCGTCGGCGACTTCCGGCGGCATGTAGTTCTCGTCGTGCTTGGCGAGCACTTCGCTGGCCTCGAACACGCCTTCCGCGTTGATCTGCCCGACCGAGATGATGCCCTGACCCTCACGGAACAAATCGGGCAGGATTCCGGTGTAATGGATGGGAACCGTCGAGGTTCCGTCGGTGACCGAGAAGCGTACGGTCAAGCTGTCGGGTTCGCGCTGAACGCTGCCCTGAACCACCAGTCCGCCCACACGGAACGGGTAACCCTTGGGCGCTTCGCCGGCGGCGACCTGCGAAGGGGTATAGAAGTACAGCAGATTCTTCTGGAATGCGGTGAGCGCGAGAAAAGTCGCGATGCTGACCCCGATCAGAATCAGCCCGACCACGATCATGCGGCGGCGGCGCGGGGTCATGACCGTCTACCCTCCTGCTTCGCCCGGCGCGCGATGCTCTTCATCACCTCGGATTTCCGGCGTACCGCCCAGAAGAGATTGAGGCCCAAAACGACAAACATCAAACCGTAGGACGTCCACACATAAAAGCCGTAGCCGCCCATGGAAAAAAACTGTTGCCAATTCATGGAATCGATTGAAGCTCGTTAAGACTGTTAACCCGTTATTAAACCATATCGAGCCGATAATAAATGCTCGATTGAACCAAATCGTGAAAAACTAATGGAGCCGGACAGTTCTCAAGATGTCGATCGCTCGATCGGACCGCCTGAGGTCGGAACAGTTCCTTGGGAGTCGTTCGCCAAGGACATTCCGTTCTGCTTGAAAACGACCGCAGATTGTAGGGTGGGTTAGGCATGCACTGCCACAAACTATTTTATGCCGCGGGACTCTCCGCACGCCGTAACCCACCAGGCGAGGCCGCGGAACCGGTGGGTTACGGCGCGCCGAAACACCAGCGAACATTGCTGGCTCGGTGTAATTCCAAATCGCTTTCAATCAGGCATTAATTTTTGTAGGGTGGGTTAGGCCGCGAGGCCGTAACCCACCGAGCGACCTCGGACCTGTCCTGAGCCAAGTCGAAGGGTCGGTGGGTTACGCTCCGCTAACCCACCCTACGCCGGAATCGGAACTTGACGCCTCGACTGAATAGTTCCTTAGCCGGGTTTCTCGAAAGCCAGCACCAGATAGCGCAGCAGCCCCAGGTGGCTCGCCCATTCGGCGAACAGGGTCTCGATGATCGCCGACACCGTTTTCACCGACATGTCCTTGGCCAGCTTCCGCACGAAATCGTAGGTGGGCAGGGTGTTGGACGTAATGTCTTGTTCGTGCCGAACGATGAATCCGGTTTCCTCGGCCAGGCGGCGATAGTCCCGCAAGGTGCTGTGAAACTTGCAGCGCCCGTAAAAACCGGCCGAGGCCGGCCAGCGGGAAGCGACAGTCATGGCGGGGCGCAATAACGGTGTCGGGACGAAGTCCGACAAGGCCAACCGCCCGCCGGGTTTCAGCACCCGATACGCTTCCTCGAAAAACCTTTTCCGGCTCGGGAAATGGAAAATGCATTCAACTGCCAAAACGGTGTCGAAACTTTGGTCCGCAAACGGCAGGGTGCAGGCGTCGGCCTGAACCCAGTTCAAGACGTTCCCGGACCCGGCTGAGACGCGTTCGCTCGCGCGCCGCAGCTGCCGCCGATCGATATTCAGACCGGAAACGTCGATGTCCCGGAATCGCCCGTTGAGGCTTGCGACCGTGCCGCCGAAGCCGCAGCCCGCATCCAATATCCGCTGGCCGTCATCGACCTCGGCCGCCGTATAGACCAATTCGGTAAGCCGTTCGGCCGCTAGCGCGAAATCTTCCGGCGAGACATCCGCCTGCTTGGGGTCTGGCCAGTATCCCCAGTGGACATGACGTCCGAAAGCTTGATCGACGGCCGGATGGCCTCGATCCAGGAGATTCAAAAGGGCGTCGAAATAAGGGAGTTTGACCGGGCTGGACATGAGTTCTTGTGGAAACGGGATGGGACCGTATGCCTGTATACTACCAATCGGGCGGGCAAAAATGAAAAATCCGTCGTCGACACAGCTGTCGGCAAGGATTGCCGACCTACTTGTTCTAGCGATGCGGGCTTGGTAGGTCGGCAATCCTTTGCCGACACATGCGCTAGTTCCCAAGCTCCGGCTTGGGAACTAGCGGAAAGTTCTCTCTCACACCGACACCCATGAATCCCCAAGCTTCGGCCCTGGACAAATTTCTCGAGCAACACGCCGTCGAAAGCAAAGGCGATGTTCTGATTTTTCGCGCCATACCGGGAGACTATCTCCGGCGCTTGGACGGACACTCGATACTGTGCCAGCAAACTTACAAGCCGGAAGCAGATGCGCTAGTCAAGCTCGGCTTTAAAGTCGTCGCCGATCCCGATGCGCCGTCCGGTCTCTGCATCGTTTTTGCGACCAAGCACAAGGAAGAGACCCTTTACCACATGGCGCGGGCGGTTTCCCTGCTGAGCGAGGGCGGGACCCTCGTGGTTGCCGCCGCCAATGACCTGGGCGCGTCCTCGCTGGAAAAACGCTGCGCGGAACTGCTCGGCGTCGTTCGATCGTTCAGCAAGCATAAATGCCGGGTATTCTGCGGAACAAAGGAAACGGCCCGGCTCGACCAAGCGCTGCTGGCATCCTGGCTTGGCGCCGGCGAACTTCAGCCGATTCCGGGAACGGATCTGGTGAGCCGCCCCGGCGTATTCAGCTGGAACCGCATCGACCCCGGCTCGCGCCTGCTCGCCGAGTATCTGCCGGATGATCTGACGGGACGTGGCGCCGACCTCGGCGCCGGTTACGGCTATTTGAGCCGGATGCTGCTCGCTCGTTCTCGCTCCGTCGCCGAGCTGCACCTGTTCGAGGCCGAATGGAAAGCGCTGGAAGCTGCCCGGCGCAACCTCGCCGCGTTTGCCCACGGTGTTCAGCTACATTTCCATTGGCACGACGTCACTGCGGGGTTGCCCATCGACCGGCTCGATTTCGTCGTCATGAACCCGCCGTTTCACTCCGGCCGGGAGGCGGAGCCCGGCCTGGGCCAGGCATTCATCCGCGCGGCTCTGGCTTCCCTCAAGCCCGGCGGCCGTCTCTACGTCGTCGCCAATCGGCATTTGCCTTACGAAAAACTGGTTCGGACGTACGCCGAGCATGAAAAAACGCTAGCCGAAGCCGGCGGCTATAAAGTCATGGAAGTGCGGAAATAAGGGGGAGATGGACAATAAACTCGCTGCCTTTGCCGGGGCCTTCGCTTTTCGCCTCGATCCTTCCCTCATGCAGTTCCACGATTTTCCGAACGATGGTCAAGCCTAGGCCCAGCCCGCCTTGCGCGCGGTCCAGGGTACGTTGGCCTTGGGTGAAAATATCGAATAGATAGGGCAATAAGGTGCCGGGAATACCTTCTCCCGTATCGCGCACCGAGATCACCGCGTCGCCGTCGTCGCGGGTAACCGTCAGCCAGATTCGCCCTCCCTGCCGGGTGTACTTGGCCGCGTTGTTGAGCAGATTGGACACCACTTGGGTCAGGCGCACGGGATCGCCCTCGAGCGGCATCGGTTCATCGGGCATCGAAACGGACAATGTATGATGCTGGGCGTCGATATACGATTGGCTGGTCTCGATCGCCTGTCGTACGACCGTGGCGATATCCAGCGGAGTCTTGTGCAGGGTCAGCTTGCCCTGAACGATCCGCGACACATCCAGGAGGTCGTCGACCAGCCGAGCCAGGTGGTCCACCTGCCGGTCCACCATGTCGCGAGCCCAGAGTATCTTTGGATTGTCCAAGTCGAGCCTGCGCATGATCTGCACGGCATTGCGGATCGGAGCCAGAGGGTTCCTAAGCTCATGGCCGAGCATGGCGAGGAATTCGGTTTTCCGCTGGTCGGCTTCGCGGAGCATTTGCTCCGCTTTTTTGCGCTCGGTGATGTTCGTATGCGAAATCACCGCCGCTCCGGGCGGCGCTCCGAGCGGGGTGACTTGCATGACGAACCAGCGTTCCCGATCCGGGGCATGGCAGGGATACTCGATCGCGAAACTTTCCCGCTCGCCTTTCAGCACGCTCAGAATGCCGGTGTATGCCGTTAGGGCATCGTCCGAAACTCCGCCGGAACTGGTGCGGCACACCTTCAGATAATTCGCTCCGATATCCGTATTCGGGACCGGTGTTCCGGGTTGCGGACCGTTTTCGCGCGCGAAGCGCTGCCAGGCTTGGTTGACTGCCAGGATGTTTCCCTCCCGGTCGACTACGGCTACGTGCTCGAGCAGCGAGTCGAGTATGGCGCGATTCAGAGCTTCGCTGGCTTGCAGCGCTTCCTCGACGCGCCGGCGCTCGGTAATGTCGATGCCGATGCCGCCGACGAATTGGGTCCCCGCGGGATCTTCGAACGGAAACTTGAAAACCCACCAGCAGCGGCGTTCCCCGGTGGGATCGGGGGTTGTTTCAGTGGTCTCGACCGTCTTGCCGCTGATCAAGGCCTCCCTGTCGTTCTTTTGGAACTGCTCTGCAATCTCTCGCGGCCAAAGTTCGAAATCCGTTTTTCCGAGCCAATCCTGCGGTCGCACTCCGAGGCGGTCGTCACGAACCTTGCTCATGTACACATATCGTCCTTGCGTATCTTTCATCCAGGCTACGGCCGGACTATTGTCCATGAAAGCATGAAACCGCGTTTCGCTTTGCACGAAGTCCCGCACCAGCGGCGTAATATCGGCCAAGGCCGCGACAGCGCCGCGCGGGGAGCCGCCACTATCGAACAGCGGCGTTGCCCGGCCGGCGAGGTAGTGACGTTCGCCCGTGGGAAAAACGAACTCCAGCGAGGTTTCCTCGACCGGCTGATCTGCCGCGATCGCCCGGCGCAAGGTCGATTCGACGGGCGTGAGCGGAGCCTCGGTGCTGCGGATGGTTGATTCGGATGGGCGCCCTGCCGTCTCGCCGACATTCGATTCGGCAGCGACACCGGTGAAAGCCGCTGCGGCAGGATTGCCTCTTACAGTGCCGCAAGCGACGTCGTCGGCAATCCATACGGGTATCGGAACCGCATCGAACAGGACGGACAGTTCTTCGTTGCTTTGGCGCAGCGCCTCTTCGGCTTTCTTGCGCTCGGTGATGTCGCGGATGAAGCCGTGCGCGAGGATGCTGCCATCCGGTTCGAGTTTGGGCACGGCGCTTCCTTCGATCCAGATTTCGCCCCTGATCGGGTGTCGCACGCGCCATTCGGCTTGCCAATCGGACAGGGCGCGCGCCGATCCGGCGATCGTAGCGCGCAAGTATTCGAGATCGTCGGGATGAACCAGGGCGAAGGCGGGTTCCGCATCATCCGCTAAGTTCTCGGGCGGAATGCCGTAAATTTCCGTCCATCTGGGGCTGGCGTAGGGAAGGCAAATGGTGCCGTCGGGTTTGAATCGAAAGGAGCAAATGGCCAGCGGCACCGTGGCCACGATGTTGGCCAACTTTTCCTCCAGTTCGGATCGCCGTTTTTCGGTTTGCCGATGTTCGGCGATTTCGGTCCTGAGCTGAGCCTTTCGTTCAAGTACCTCATGCAGCGCCCGCCGTTCCATCGTTCGCAAACGCGCGACCACCAGACTCATCAGCGTGCCAACCGCCAACAACAACACTACGCGGAGTCTCTCCCTTTCTTCGACGATGAACAGCGAATCGACAGGTTCTTCCAAAAAGTAGGCCCCTACGGCGGCGCTTAACACGGTGGCAAGGAACCCGGCTCGAAACCCGCCTAGCCAAGTCGCGAACAGAACCGCGACCAGAAAAAGAAGCAGGGGAGGCGCCCCCCAGAAGATCGGCTGAAGAGTCTTTAATATCAGCATTACGGCGAACGTCGCCAATACCGCCAATACATAGCCGTTCAAAAAAAGGCGTTTAAGGTGACGCACCATCTTTCTACCGCTTTTCCTGCGGAATTTAACAAATTTATGAATCTTACCGCTCCGGGTTTCGAGTTGCCGGGAAATCCGACAGAAATTTCTCGACAATTATCTCGTCCGCATCCAGACATTCGTGGAGCGTACCCGTGCGTTCAACCTAGAAATGGCTGTTGGACGTGCCCGAGTGTGCGGCGGGCTGGCCGGATGGCGAGCCTGTCCAGAGCCCGAGTCGAAGGGTATGCCCAGAGCCCCGTCGAAGAAGCGCGAGACGGGGAGCGGTGCCGGCGCACAGCCGCGACCGGGTAGTCTCCCGCAACCAGGATCGGGTGCGTAGCGGCTCCCCTCAAACGTTGAGGAAGCTGAAAGCCGGAACACTCGGGATTCATGAGACTTTTTGAGTCGATCCGAGCGGTGAAAGGCGGTTTCCAAGTTCAAGAGTTTGAACAAAGGCGAAATCGCGTCTGAATATGGGCGTGCACTCTTTGCTCTGAGCGAACATGAGTGGAGACGCGTCGGGCAAATATATGAAGATCAACCGAAAACAGCAGGCTGTAGGCATATTGAAACGAATATTATCAAGGACAGCGCGCAGCGCTTGAACTGGTAGAACAACGTACGTGGAGGCGAGCCGCGCGCATAGGAGCCGCGGACGCCCGCCCCGGACGGGCGGGCTGGCTGAGGCCACAGGGAAGTGTACTTGCGGTGCCCTGGAACGGACTACCCGGTTCATCCCCCATGCGTGGGGGTGAGCGGCGGGCGTAGGAGCCGCGAACGCCCGCCCCGGATGGGCGGGCTGGCTGAGGCCACAGGGAAGTGTACTTGCGGTGCCCTGGAACGGACTACCAGGTTCATCCCCACGTATGTGGGGAACAGGGTTGTCGGCGGCGGGGCCTTTGCGGTGTCGTCGGTTCATCCCCACGTATGTGGGGAACAGCCGAAAACGGCCACGCCGATAGATTTTGGGCGCGGTTCATCCCCACGTATGTGGGGAACAGGCGGAGGTGTGACATGGGCGGCATCCTTGGCGCGGTTCATCCCCACGTATGTGGGGAACAGGTGATAAACATCCATGGGGGAAACGGATTGGACGGTTCATCCCCACGTATGTGGGGAACAGCGGAATATCCGGCATGCGGACACGTTGCCCCCCGGTTCATCCCCACGTATGTGGGGAACAGCACCTCGCGCCCGGCCAGCGGAGACCAATCGGCGGTTCATCCCCACGTACGTGGGGAACAGAGGACAATTAAGCGTAGTCTGCGCAGCCAGCGCGGTTCATCCCCACGTACGTGGGGAACAGGACCACGAAGAGGGGATGTCTATCCGCGACTACGGTTCATCCCCACGTACGTGGGGAACAGCCCCCCCTAACTTCTAGCCCGTTTCCACCTAACGGTTCATCCCCACGTACGTGGGGAACAGTCAAGGATCGGTGGTTTTGGGCCGACGCTCTTCGGTTCATCCCCACGTACGTGGGGAACAGGGCCGACCTTTGCAAGCTGGCGCAATACAATCCGGTTCATCCCCACGTACGTGGGGAACAGTTGGTATTCGAGATGAGAGCCCTTGGAATACGCCGGTTCATCCCCACGTACGTGGGGAACAGCCCTTTTGCGGTCCATCCTCCGTCTAGCGCTTCGGTTCATCCCCACGTACGTGGGGAACAGGTACTCAATACGCCACTCCACGTGAACCGTGCGCGGTTCATCCCCACGTACGTGGGGAACAGGTTTACAGCGAAGCTGTCAGGATTCGGTATTGCGGTTCATCCCCACGTACGTGGGGAACAGGGGTGCGCCGTAATCGTCGACGATACCCTTGCTGGTTCATCCCCACGTACGTGGGGAACAGTGGTGGGTCGCCCGGCCGGAGCTTCGGGAACGCGGTTCATCCCCACGTACGTGGGGAACAGTTGCGGCTGTTGCGGTAGCGCAACCAGCCGAGCGGTTCATCCCCACGTACGTGGGGAACAGAGCTAAAAACTGTTCTGGCCTCCCCTTGCCGTGCGGTTCATCCCCACGTACGTGGGGAACAGGCCGAACACATCCGGCGAGCCATTGACGAGTACGGTTCATCCCCACGTACGTGGGGAACAGCGTTGCAATCACGTAGGTCAGCGAGTCATAGCCGGTTCATCCCCACGTACGTGGGGAACAGAATTCCTCGAAAACGTCGGTGATTTCTCCCGCCGGTTCATCCCCACGTACGTGGGGAACAGGTGTCCTGGACATAGTTGATCGTTGCGAATGCCGGTTCATCCCCACGTACGTGGGGAACAGGTGCGTGGTGGACGACACAACGCCGGGGTTAGCGGTTCATCCCCACGTACGTGGGGAACAGGTTCCACCGCCAAACAGCCCCTCAAACAGCGGCGGTTCATCCCCACGTACGTGGGGAACAGACGGTTGATCTCTTCCAAGGCGAATACATGGGCGGTTCATCCCCACGTACGTGGGGAACAGCGTAATGTTCCTGATGGGTGACCACGTGAGCCCGGTTCATCCCCACGTACGTGGGGAACAGGCTCCACTGCGACGGATCGGAACGGTCCAGCGCGGTTCATCCCCACGTACGTGGGGAACAGTCGTGGCTCGCACCGTCACGGTATCGTTTGCGCGGTTCATCCCCACGTACGTGGGGAACAGCGGCGTTCCGTACAGGGCGATGATCCGGCCGTCCGGTTCATCCCCACGTACGTGGGGAACAGATTACGAAAAGGCCCACGATATTAGGTCCAAGCGGTTCATCCCCACGTACGTGGGGAACAGAACTATACGCCAGACGGCGCTGGTGGCTGTCGGGGTTCATCCCCACGTACGTGGGGAACAGGAAACTAAATTCGCAAAAAAATTTCTTTCGCGCCGGTTCATCCCCACGTACGTGGGGAACAGAACGAAAGCATAAAGGACATTCCGCTAGAGGTCGGTTCATCCCCACGTACGTGGGGAACAGGAGGCGATGATAAATGAACCAGAATTTACGCCCGGTTCATCCCCACGTACGTGGGGAACAGTTCGGCGACCAGCGCCGGCGCAATCGCCCAGGCGGTTCATCCCCACGTACGTGGGGAACAGGTGCGCCAGGTTCGATACGCTCCCGGCAGTGTCGGTTCATCCCCACGTACGTGGGGAACAGGGTCTTTCTGGCTTGGTCGCGCGGGCCAGCAACGGTTCATCCCCACGTACGTGGGGAACAGAGCGTGCAGCGCGACAGGGGTGCGCGGAGATACGGTTCATCCCCACGTACGTGGGGAACAGAAAACGAAATGCCGTGGTATCGGTCCATGCGCCGGTTCATCCCCACGTACGTGGGGAACAGGCCGAGGATGATTTGTTCTATGTCGAATGCGTTCGGTTCATCCCCACGTACGTGGGGAACAGGTTCCGGATTCTGAAATCCGGTTCTTTGATGGCGGTTCATCCCCACGTACGTGGGGAACAGAGGGGTTACTCCACGGATTACTTTATCTTTTTCGGTTCATCCCCACGTACGTGGGGAACAGTCGGCGAATATGCGGGCGATCAGCTCAATACGCGGTTCATCCCCACGTACGTGGGGAACAGCCCCCCCCCGCTTTACCGAGCCGCTAGCGGCCGGTTCATCCCCACGTACGTGGGGAACAGTTTACGACTGTGAACATTTCTAAGGGGAAACGCGGTTCATCCCCACGTACGTGGGGAACAGTACGTTTCTCTTTCCGGTTTTGGGTGTTACGGCGGTTCATCCCCACGTACGTGGGGAACAGGGGCTTTTTCTGCAATTCGAATATCAAGCCCGCGGTTCATCCCCACGTACGTGGGGAACAGATCAAACACCCCGGCACGAGGCCGCGCCCGTTCGGTTCATCCCCACGTACGTGGGGAACAGTTGCACGTGCTCTTTCGTCGGGTAGATATTGTCGGTTCATCCCCACGTACGTGGGGAACAGATGCAGCCATGACCGACAAGCAGTATTTCGTCCGGTTCATCCCCACGTACGTGGGGAACAGTTTGAAACGGGCGCGGCTCAGGGAAACTATCGCGGTTCATCCCCACGTACGTGGGGAACAGGGGCTTGAGCACTATTTGACCATCCTCACCGCCGGTTCATCCCCACGTACGTGGGGAACAGGGAATCCATCCGATGGATGCGGACTCTTCGCTGGGTTCATCCCCACGTACGTGGGGAACAGGGCATAAATGACCGGGAATTTCCGAGAGATAACGGTTCATCCCCACGTACGTGGGGAACAGATCTGGCCTGTATAAGGGTCCGCAAATGAATACGGTTCATCCCCACGTACGTGGGGAACAGCCCGCCGTGGTCCTCATCAAAGGCGCGTCGCGCGGTTCATCCCCACGTACGTGGGGAACAGGCCCGCAAATCCCGGCGGGTGGTGTAGGGTTTCGGTTCATCCCCACGTACGTGGGGAACAGCATTTCAGAACTTTGGGCCGAAACTCGGCGGTCGGTTCATCCCCACGTACGTGGGGAACAGCCCGGCGCCGGTGCGGTCCGTTTATCGAGCGCCGGTTCATCCCCACGTACGTGGGGAACAGCAGCGCCCGCGGCGTAAGGGGTATTGTTCGGGCGGTTCATCCCCACGTACGTGGGGAACAGAAAATTGACGTTCTCGTAATACTCAATCGTCTCGGTTCATCCCCACGTACGTGGGGAACAGTTGTTGGCCTTCGCTTTTTCCAGTCGCTTATGCGGTTCATCCCCACGTACGTGGGGAACAGTCCTACGGTTTTGTCCACAAAACTGTCTCTATCCGGTTCATCCCCACGTACGTGGGGAACAGCTCGGGCCAACCCCGAGGCTAGATTAGTTAAACGGTTCATCCCCACGTACGTGGGGAACAGACGTGCCGCCATGTTGCGCCCCGCCATATCGCCCGGTTCATCCCCACGTACGTGGGGAACAGCCTGTGCGGGACTGGCTGCCCCCTCCACGGGCCGGTTCATCCCCACGTACGTGGGGAACAGATGCAACCTGGGAATACAAATGGTTCGGCGATCGGTTCATCCCCACGTACGTGGGGAACAGTTCCCGAACCGTAGCCTGTCCTCAAGAATCCCCGGTTCATCCCCACGTACGTGGGGAACAGCGTGTCTAGCCAAAGGGCACACTCTTGTCACACGGTTCATCCCCACGTACGTGGGGAACAGGTTCTGAGGGAGCATTAAGGTACTTCAGAGGACGGTTCATCCCCACGTACGTGGGGAACAGAATACGCTAAGCAGAAAATACCTGAAGAATGGCGGTTCATCCCCACGTACGTGGGGAACAGCCGCATGGAGATCCGCGCCCTGGTCGAGCACGCCGGTTCATCCCCACGTACGTGGGGAACAGGAGGGCCACGGCGGGCAGTACAAGGGTGACAACGGTTCATCCCCACGTACGTGGGGAACAGCCCTGGAGGCTTCGAGCAGCTCGATCATCATGCGGTTCATCCCCACGTACGTGGGGAACAGAGCGCGGCCTCCAGCCCGATCAGGGCGACGATCGGTTCATCCCCACGTACGTGGGGAACAGGCAAGCAGAAAGAAAATCACCGATACCTGTTGCGGTTCATCCCCACGTACGTGGGGAACAGCGCGTGCCGTTCGGCATCGGCGGACAGGATGCCGGTTCATCCCCACGTACGTGGGGAACAGTGTCCGTACACCGTGCCTGCCGTGACCGTGGCCGGTTCATCCCCACGTACGTGGGGAACAGTAGCGGTTCGGGCTGCGGATGAGATTCGCAGGCGGTTCATCCCCACGTACGTGGGGAACAGCACGATTTCAGGCATGAGGGTATCTCGCGTTTCGGTTCATCCCCACGTACGTGGGGAACAGGAAGGCGGGAAAGGAAAGTCTTCAATCTACGTTCGGTTCATCCCCACGTACGTGGGGAACAGACCATTTCTAACCTATTGTTAGGACTGGCAAAAAATACCGGTCGAAATTCTACCGGCGATTCGCCGCTTTGAAAATGAAAAATCCGGGTTGTTAAAGAGCATTATTTCCCTCCCCGTCGGCCGGTTCGGGCGGATAGAAGGACACCAGTTTCAGGCCGTCCAATTCGACCGGCATGCGCCGGTTCTTGCCGAGGGTTACGAAGTCGAAGCCCGATTCCGTATTGGTGGACCATACCATCACGGCGTTGCCGTCTCCGAGGCCGGCTTCGACTTGCGCCCAGAGCATTTCGCGCACGCGCTTCGACAAATCGCCGACGTAGACGCCGGCGCGCACTTCCACCAGCCACACGCCCAAACGGCCGCGCAGCCGGGGCGGAACGTTTTCAACCACGATGACCAGCATCGCCGAGACTCTTGGGGTTGGGGATGGCGGGGCCGACGGCGTCTTCCGGGGTTTCCGGCGGTTCCAGGCCGCCCGCGGCGAGCACGTCTTCGATGGCGGGAATGATCTGCTGCAGGAGCTTGGTTTGCCGGAACACGTCCCGGCAGGCGAGACGGACGGCGCGTTCCGGTTCGCCCGGCTGCTGGGAGGCGATCTTGAAGGCGACCGGCACGACGGTGTCGAATTTGAAAAGGTCGGCGATGTCGTAGACGAATGACAAGGGTTTTCCGGTGTGGATGAAACCCACCGCCGGCGCGTAACCCGCTGCCAGCACTGCGGCTTCGGTGATGCCGTACAGACAGGCGGTGGCGGAGCTGACGCAACGGTTGGGCAGATCGCCGGAGCCCCATTCGTCGGCGTCGTAGTTGCGGTGCTTCCAGGTGACGCCATAGCGCTTGGCAAGCAGTTCGTACAACTTTCGCACCCGCGCCCCCTCGATGCCGCGGAGCTGCTGGACGCTGCGCCGCTCCGGCGGCTTTTCCTTGAAGCGAATCTCGTACATCTTGCGCACCACCTTGAGCCGGGCGTCCTCGTCCAGGGCGAGCTTGGCCTGATACAGAAGACGGTCGGAGCGCGCGCCGCCCGGCTGCCCCGAGGCGTAGAGCCGAACCCCGGCTTCGCCCACCCAGACCAGCAAGGTTCCGACCCGCGCCGCCAGCGCCGCCGCCCGGTGCGACACCCGCGTTCCGGGTTCCAGCATGATGCAGGCGATGGAGCCCACCGGAATGTGGGTGCGCACGCCGGTCTTGTCGATCACCACGAACGAGCCGTCGAGCACGTCGATTTCGCCGTATTCGATGAAAATGAGCGAAATGCGCTCTTTCATGGCGATGGGTTTGAGGGGAGGGAGAAGGTCTGTCATGGCGTATCAGCCTCAGTCTTCGCCCGCAGCGGCGAGTACGGCCGCGCGCAGATCGGGGGCGATAAAGTAGCCCTGGGCGCGCAGCACGTCCATCGGTACCGCAACGGTGTCGATATACCCTTGCCGCTTCGCCAGCAGCAGTAAACCGCAGACCCCCACGATCGGCACACCCAACCGCCGCGCAGCACGGAGTCCACGCAATTCGTCCACAAGCAGGTGGGCTTTTAACTGATGCGCAAGCACCAAGGCGGCGGTTTCACCGGCATCCAGGCGCGGAACCGCAATTCCTTCGGGCCAGGCCGCATCGTCCACCACGTCGAGTTGCCCTCCCTCGACGAATGTTTTTATCGCCTGTGCGTCGGGCCGCCGTGCTTGGGCAAGGCATTCAGCGAATACCGTGGACGGCAACACCGCGCGCGTGAACAATCGAACGGGCAAATCCAAAAGACCGAGTTTGGCGAGCGCGATGAGCGGACCGCTATCAGCGACGAGACACGTCATCCATGTCCGCCAATTCCTGACGCAGGTCTTCCGGCGAATAACGCACCACCGGTATTTCACGCGCCGAACATTCTTCCATGAATTCGGCCAGCGTCATGCCAGCCAGCTTGGCGGCCTCACGGAGCGACAGTGCTTCCTCATCGAACAGTTTCACCGCCAAGGCCACATTCACACCCTCGCGCAACAGGAAGTCATCGAAGGGTACGGCTACGAAGATCGGCTGCCCATGTTTGGTGACGACGGAAAGCTTGCCCGCTTCGGCATCGCGTACCAGTTCGCCGGTCCGGTCGCGCAAGTCGCGGATCGTAAAGGTGTGCATGATGTCTTCTCCAAATATGCCCACAAGTAGGGGAACAATTTATCCCAAGCGCCGTACTAACAGCAAACCGCAACCGAAGGCTTTGGCGGGGCCGATGCCTCGAAACAGCCTTTCCACGAATTGCCCAGCGTCCAGAATCCGCAAAGTTCCGGTGAATTCCACAGTGCTCAGGATGATCGGTTTTCCCGCGCTAGGTTTGTACAGGCGCTGCTGGCGATAGCCATCCGCATGCACGGACTCGACCTCGAATCCGAATTTTGCCCCCCGCTCGGCAAGCCAGGGTTCCCCCGCCTCCTGGACGATTTCAGCCATCGGTGGGCGTTGCCTCCGGTCGGCGTAGCGGCGTTTTTTCAGGTCCGCCACGACATCATCCCGGTGACGGGTCTTAATGATGGGATCATCGCTGATTTTGCGAACCCGCACGGGATTGGCACGCAACACAAACGCCAGCCGCTCGCCGAAGGTGAGTTTAGGTGCAAACGGTCTGGTTTCGATATCCCACAGATTTTTCTTGTCGATCGGCTCGCGTCGAGACAACACATAAAAGAAAGGCCAATGGCCTTGCTGCTCGCGCCGGAACAGGAAATCGCGAGTATCGGCGCCTTCACCGAACCATTGCCAGATCAGTCTGTGTTCCGCATAGGCATCGGACGGAAGAACTTTCGCCAGTTGAGCAAGGTCAAGGCCCGGTTTTAAACGGATGCGGCTTAGATAGCCCATCATGACCTCCCGTAGTGCTCGTTACGCTTGCCGAACTGCCAGCGCCGTCGGCTCAGGGGTACATCCTGACGCGGCGTGGTATGCAGCGGCACCTTGTTGGTAGGTGCGTTGTCCTCCCAGTAATAATCGGGCGATGTCGCTCCCAATGATTGCAGCCGGTTCTGGAGAAATTGCCTCTGCGTATCGGAATATTCGGCATCGTAACTCTCGAACGCCGCCTCGAAGGTTTCCGCTGTAATGCACTTCGCCAATAACGGCAACGCCAGCGGACAAGACTTGCGGCCGAGGTAGAGCGGAAGGCGTGGTCGGCTCAGTGCTTCGGCGAGAGACTCCGGGGAGGGAGCCGCATCGCCACGCTGCCACAGACAGACGGTATACAACCCGTCGCAGCGATAATCGCGGGTCGAAAGCACAGTGTAGAGATTCCAGCGATCACTGGTTTCATCACGGCGCGTGCGAAGATGCCTGAGCCGGCTGGTCGATTCGGGAATCTGCGTGGTGTGATAATCCCGAAGCAAGACACCTCCGGCATCGACCCGTACCGCATAGCTGTATCCGTCCGTCAAGGACTGATGTTTATCGTCCTCGTGCCGGCGGATGCCCAGCGCCGCCGCCAGTAATCCCAGAATGGCAGACTTCGACGGGTGTGGCGTGCTCGGGCGCTGCTCGCCCACGGCGATATCACCCCAGGCCGCCATCGGGCCGTACAGCCGAAATACCAGAAATCGGTGCATGGCTCACTCCTTCACGAAGTCGATGACGGCTTGGAGACTGCCTACCGGTTTTGTGGCGTCCATTACGACACAGGCATCGGCACAGGCGCCGTAAACCATGTCCATCTTGTCCCGCGTAGAAATCAGCGCCTGGATGGCGTTGGTCAGCATGTCCTCTTGGTAACCGTTCACCGGTCTGAGGAAAGCGACCGAGAGAGAACGGGGTTGCTGGCTGCCGTGCTCAGCCAGAATGAAGGAAGCACGTGCCCGCGAACCGAAGCTGTTTTGCTTGCCGGTCGGGGCAACGGTGGCGGCGGCTTCTACAAGCGCGGCGAGCGCGCGGTTCGCCAGGGCCTTGTCACCTCCGAGGTTTTCGATGAGCAGATCCTTGTCGATGCAGATGTACAGGTAGAAAAGACCCGCCGCGAATTCGGTTTCTCCCATGTGTCCGGCACCGACATCCTCAACACCCTTGTTGAGGTCGTCCACGGCGGTGAAGAAATCGTCCTCGATGGCGACTTTGTGAACGCTGATGGCATGAGCGACTTGGGCGGCGGCTTCCATGTTGTAACGTGGGTTGTCGGCCAGCATTCGGCCGAACAGAGCGATATCGGCGGCGGTGTGCTTTTCGCGTAAAAGCTGCAATTCCTCGGCGGTGGGCTCGGTGCCGCATTCGGCGATTGCGGCTACTAAGGCATCGATGGCGGAACGTTCTTCCGGACTGATGTGGGCCAATTGGCGGATTGCGAGGGTTTTGGCCAAGGCTTTAGGCACGCTGCTGCCATCCGCTAAGACGACTTCTTCCTGTTCTTCTTCGCTCGCTTTTTTGTCAGAGCCTTCCAACTTGCCGAAAACCCCGGCGATTTTCTGCGCCCAATCCTGTGCTTGCTTCTCCTTTACACCTTTCTCCTTTAACGCCTTATAGATTTCGACGCCCATCAACTTGGTGCGGACTCCCTTGTGTTCCTTAAGTGCGCTTTCCATGACATCCGAGGTGCGCCACGCGCGCTTGAGGCTTTGCGAGGAAATCCGAAGCCGCGTTTCGCCGCCCATCACGGCGGTTTTCGGTCGGCCCAGATCGTCGCGGTTGAGGTTGGACGGGGGATATGAGGTTAGGAGGTGCAGTTGGATGAAGCGGGTCATGATCGGAGTCTCCTGATTGTTTTTGTCGTGTTGGGGCGTGTTTATTCTGGGTATTCTTCGCCGCCGGCGAGGGTGTCGTAGTACTTGAAGACCCAGTTGCGCCGGGTCTGGTCGTTCCAGAGGTAAATGTCGCGTGCCAGTGCTTTGACCGGAGCCGTATCCGCTGCCAGAGGCAGAATCCGGATCAGATCGGCGAACAGTTCGTCATGGGACTTGACCCGCACCAAGCGGCGGAAGCGCAATTCGCTGAGCCGCGGCCCGCTGCCCTCGGCTTTGGGCTTGGCTAACCACTCCGCGAAAGCCTGTTTCGTATCGTCGGTTTTAACGTGAGCCAATATGCCGGCAATAGCCGCGCAGGCCGGAATATGGTTGTAACCGGCAGCCTGCAATTTCCATCGCAACGTTTGAAACCGGGGCACCAGCAGCACTTCCGCCAGGGTTTTGCAGCGTCTGAGTGCGGCCAGTTCGCCCCGCCGGTTGGGTTGGTCTTGGTGCTCGCTGGCGGGCTGCATTTCCCACCACCAGGTCAAAATCTCTTCGGCAGGGAAACCATCCGCTTTTTTATTCGTGTTTTCCATTCAACGGCTCCTTCAGATTGTTTTCGGTTGTTTTAAAGGCATGTCCAACAGGGTCTTGATTTCCTTTTTGTGATTGAACCGTTTCAAGTTCCGGTACGCCCTCGCAATCCGTTTCGGGTTCTGCTCGGTGATCTGGCCGGTATTGGCGTAGCGGTGGAACGTGTCTTGTGTATAACGGTGCAGGAGTCTGTGCCAATCCAGGAAAGCCTGTTTACGCACGGTTTCGTTGCCGGGTTCGGCATGCAGGGCGTTTAGCAAATTGTAAAATCCGTTCTCGGTATCCGGCCAGAAGGCCGCGTCCAGAAAACCCATGTCGGCGTTATTCCGGCGCGGATCTTCCGGGTCGAACCAGGCGTCCTTGAGGCAGGAGCGCAGATTGCCGAGAAATTCACCCGCGGCCCGAATCAGGTTTTCGACCGTCGCTTCGAAGCGTTCGCGTTGTGCGGGATCGTCGAGGTGGAACAGCGGCATGGTGCCCTCGTACCAGCAGCGTGGTTTCATGTTGTCCATGTCGTAGCCGAAAGCCCACAGGCGGAATTGGAATCCTTCGTCCGGAAGATGTTCGCGCCAAAAGCGCTGTACGGTTCTCGCAGGGACCCGTTGCTTTTCCCCTTTCTTCTTTTTCGGCTCCTGGACCAGTCCGAGCCAATGCCGGTAGTGGATTGAGCCGCGCGGGTGCATGGGGATGATTTCCGACGTTTCCCGGTTGTGCGGGTTTAGGCTGTGTTCCCAGGCACCACCGTAGTTGATGCCATAATTCCTGGTCCGGTATTGCTTGACCAGAAGCTCGCACGGCTCACCGGACAGCCCGCATTCGCCGCTGCCTACATTCTCGAAATCCAGACGGATGCGCCGCGGCATGCCCCAGAACATCTGCAACGGGTGCACGTCGTCCGGCGCAGTGACGGGCGTCTTGCTGCTTTTCTCGCTGGTCCGGGTAGGCGCCAGCCAGGGAAAGATGTCCTCGTCCCGGTTATTGCGGCTGTGGAATTCGGACTCCACCAGCACGTTGAGCCATAGCGTCTGCCACAGGGGGATCGGTTTTCTGGATTCCACCGGGGAGGATACGACCAGAGTGGTCAACGGTCCGCCGCCCCTGATCGAAGTGCGATGGCCGACGCCACCCGAGGGGGCATTGGTTTGCAGGGCAAATAAAGCCATCGCCGCAAGTGCGGGGGAAAAACCCTGGTCGGGCAGATTCTTGACGAAATGGGTTTCGCTGCCGGCGGTGTCGATGAGCAATGCCGTTACGGGAATGGGCTTTTGCTCGGCGAGCGGGTCCAGGTCCTGCATGAAGCGGGGACCGTCGCCATTCAGGTCGAAAGCGTGCCGATAATGCTCGAAGGCTTGTTGCAATTCCTCCGGCGCGGGCGGTTGTTCGAATCGCTTAAACCACAGCGGAGCGTTCTTGGGAGCATAGGCCGTTTGCAGCAAGCCGATGAGGAATTGAATCAGTACGCCGTTGAAATCGGGACGGGGAGCGGCTAGGGCGACGACCGGATTTTCGGTTTCCGCGATCTGCCAAGGCGCGATGCGGTCCTGGGTCAGATCGGCCCGAATCACGGGGAGAAAACGCTCTATGAGGAGGTTGTATGCCATGGTTAGGTTCTCGTAGTGTCCGAATACGGATATCCATCATGATTAGGATCGGCAAGTTGCTCTAACTCGATTACTCGCTCTTGAGCATTCAGTAAGCGGTTCTGATCGTCCCAGGCGCACCGTTCGGCCTCTTCCAATAAGCACATGAGCGAATTGTGTAACTCCTTTGCCTTCAGTTGGGGCATGGTGGCTTTCCTCCGAAATGACGAGTGCAAAGGATAAGCCTGGTTCCCCCTTCTATCAAATAAATTTTAAGCAGGTTGGAAAGTATGAAAACTATAAGTGCCATATGGTAGACTGCCTCTCGTTCCCGCACATCTCTGCGGGATGAACCGCAGGTAGGAAATCCTGCAATGTCGTTCCCGACTTTTTGTTGGGTTTATCGGAGGGACAGTGCAACTGTCCCTCATGCCTTTCGCAAACCTTTTTCAGAGTCATAGCAAAGTCTCACCGTCTCGCCCTTGCCATTCTTCGCCCGCCCTACCCAAATTCCGTTCTCGCGTTCCAGCACCAGCAGTCGGCTCCATTTACCCCGGTCGGGCATGTTGGTCCGGCAGGTCTCCACCGCCGTTTCGAGCGTCGGGTCGTGTTCTTCGTCCGCAAACAAAGAGTAGCGCACGCTGACTTGACTCAGTTCCCAGTCGTAGCGGCTGCTCGAGTCGCGCCAAGGCCGCAGCGCGCCATTCTCGCGACAGGTCAGCCGCACCGTGACGGAGGGTTGATCTTCCAGGCGAGTCGGAATCCGGGTTTCGTCCCATAGGTCGAATCCTTCGTCCCGGTAACCTTTTTCCAGGGTAATGGTATTGGCGGATGCCATGCTTTGCTTGGCCGAGTCGTCGCCCATCACCTTGGTCACGCTGCTTTGCAGGGCAGGCGGGACATCCGCCTCGGCATCTTCGCCGTAAACGTTCTCGATCAAATCGCGCGCGCCTTCGGGCATGGCGATCGCTCCCGTTTGTTGCAGAAAGCGGGCGGTCAGCCAAATGTGTCCATGGTTCGGGTAGACTGCCGCCGCGCCGGGCAGAAAGGCTCTGAACCAGTCGGCGGAGGGCGTTTCCGTGAATTCCGGGCCGAAGATCCATAAGCGCGGCGTACTCCGTCCTTCCTTATCGGCCTTATTTCCGGCCATGTCGCGGCAATGGCGGCGCAAGCGGCCGGCTCGTTGAATGAGCAGGTCGATGGGCGCCAGATCGGACAGCATCACGTCGAAATCCAGGTCCAGCGACTGCTCGATGACCTGAGTCGCCACCAGGATTTTTCCCCGCCGCTGTTCTCCGCCGCTGTCCGGGCCAAAGCAATTCAGAACCTTGTTTTCGATCTCCATTCGATCGGCGAGCACAAAACGGGCATGAAACAGAATCAGGTCATCTTCAGGCACGCCGGCTTGGCATAGAAGTTCATGGGCGGCGATGGCATCGTCGACCGTGTTCCGTATCCAGCAGGCACAACGGTTTTCGGCCCGCGCTGTCAGAAGAATCTCTCTCGCGGTTTCGGTGGCATGAACCGTATCGACCCGGACTAGACGGGCTACTTCCGGGCGCGTGTCCAAATCGATTTCATCGTGATGATCCGGCGCGATCCAGGTGAGCAAGGGATAATCGGTGCGCTGCAAAGTCGGTCCGCGCCGTTCTAGGCCTTCGCAGTAGGCATCCACCAGCTTTTGGCGGATTCTTCGGGGCAAAGTGGCGGAAAGCAGAATGGCGCAGCCGCCTCCGGCGGCATGGAAAGCAAGCAGCACTTCCAGCAGCCTGAGCATGTAAGCATCGCAGGCGTGGACTTCATCCACGATCAGCACTTTGCGGACGAGTCCCAGAAGGCGCAGAGCTTGATGGCGGCTGTACAGCACCGCCAGCAAGGCTTGATCCAGCGTGCCCACGCCCATGTCGGCCAGAAGCGCTTTCTTGCGGCTATCGGCAAACCAGGCGCTCCGTTCACTCCCGGAAGACGATTCGTCGCGGTCATAATCGCCGTCCGCGGCAGAACCGTTGGCCGATAACGTTTCCAACACCGGTTCGAGGCGGCTGGCGCTGTGCGCCAAAACCAGGTTCGGCTTTTCCCGGAAAAATTTGTCGTTCAGGCCGTTGTCGCGTATACGGCGAAACATAGCGTTGGAGGTCGCCATGGTCGGCAGGCCGAGATAGAAACCCTCGGCTCGGCCTGCGGCGATCAGACGGTACGCGAGCATCAATGCCGCTTCCGTCTTGCCGGCTCCGGTGACGTCTTCGAGGATGAACAGTTGCGGCGCGGCGGCAAGCGTAAGGTTCGCCGCCGTTCGTTGCAGCGGAGTCGGCTCTGCGGGCGGTTCGAGATGTTTAAACAATCCGGTCAGCGTTTGCGGCCGCACGCTACGCGGCAGCAAGTTGGCGCCACGCAAAGCCTTTTCGGCTCGCGGCTGGGCGTGCTGTGTCCAGTATTCGGACAGAGGCAGCGGTTCGGTTCGATAGCGGAAGAACTCCTCGTTCGAACCCACCCAGTCGCACAGTACCGAAAGACCGGCCAGCCACCAGGATAAGCGGTTCAAGGTCTCGTAGAACGGTTCTCCGTCCGGCAGTTCGCCTGGTTTTTTGGGCAGAAGCAGGTCGGCGCATTCGCTTGCGAATTGCACCGATGCGTCCAGATCGCGCTCGGAAAAATGGTCTTCCAGGCCGGGTTGACGTTCCGCGGTTTTCGGCGGCTGACCGTGATGTCCGGTGACGGTTCCGGCCCAGATTTCCAGGTTCATGCGCCAATTCCGCCGAGCGTAGCGGGTACCGCAGATTTCGAACCGGCCTTGCTCCAGAAGCCATGGGCCGATTTTCTGCCGGTACAACAGGTGGCCCAGGGTGTCGTGCCGGACCGTGTAGTCCTTGCGGGGCTGCTCGTTTTTCAAAGCCTGGCAAAGATCCAGGCGCAGCCCTTGAAAGCGGTAGCTGAATTTCCCCAAATCGTGCTGTGAAAGAAAGAAGACGAACCAGTCGGCGAACGTTTCTTCCGCGATTTGCAGCCGCGCCGCCCAGTCGGCGCGCAGAGCCGTGTGTTGCTCCAGATAAATTTTTCCGACTGCCGCCACGTCTAGGCTGTGATACGGCAAGAGGTGATAAGGCGTTCCCGCTTCGCCTTCTTTACGGGCCTTCCCCCAATATTTCCAATACCCATTTTCCATTTCCTATCCCCCAATAACCAAAAACGGCGAAATCGCTTCTTATGTTTCTCTTACAATCGCTTCCCCAATAACCGTCGCGCCAGCAAAGTCTGCATGTCGCGCCGTCCGTCCGCGATCAGCATGACATAGACGGTATCGTCGATGGTTCGATAAACAATTCGGTAAGGCTTGAAGAATAATTCGCGGTATTCATGAATGCCGAGGGCCGATAGCTCTCTCGGGTAGACGCCCTGCTTGGGAAATTCCGCGAGGCTATCGAAAACATGCTGGATTTCGTCCAGCACGTGAGCGGCGCGTCCGGTGAATCCTGTGTGCAGATGTAGTCGAACGGATCTTCGAGGTCATCGGCGGCATCAGCGGTCAAAAGAACGCGATGAACCATCACTCTCGTCCCTTGTTGCGTAATCGGCCGATAACATCGGCCGGTTCCTGCACGTTGCCGGCTTCGATCTGCCGGGTTCCGAGCGCCAAAATTTTCAGCAGCGCCAAGGTTTCCTGCGTTTCCTCATAGGTTTTGACGTCCTGGATAACCGGCTTGGCTTCGCCGTTCTGGGTAATTACCAGGGGTTCGCGTTCTTCGGTGAGTTGGCGTATGACCTCGGCGGCGTGGGCCTTGAGATGGCTAATGGGCTTGATCTGTTTGGAATATTTCATTGGTGGGTTCCGGATTAAAGCAGTTTCCATTCGTACGTAAGGATTGATTGCAAATGGGCTTAGTGTGGGAGCGGGCTTCAGCCCGCGATCAGGCGATTATCGCGGGCTAAAGCCCGCTCCCACGAGCCGTAAACCACTCCGACAGCCGCTCTAAAGAGGAGGACTGGATTTAGTCTTAATTTGGTTCCTTATCAATCCGAAGCGGAGTGGCGTATAGGGTTCCAACTGCCGCTACATCGATGCAGTGATATGGCAAAAGGTGATAATTCGCCCGATCACCGGATTCGCGTCGAATTACTGCCCAATATTTCCAATAAGCACGATCAGCGGCCATCTCTTATCTCCCATGCAATGTAAACCTTATAGCATGGGTAGTGGCTCACTAGGTGAGCCTGTGCGGATGCCTGTATGTCAGAAAAGGCTGAAATCTTTGTAAGCGGATGCTTACGTCATGTATCGGAACGAGACTCGGGGGCAGGGGTTTGGGAGGTGAGTGTTTGAAATACCAATGGGATGTCGGTTTGCTCACTTGGTTTATGGACGAGTTGCCCTCACCCGGCCTGCCGGCCACCCTCTCCGAGAGACGAGGGTTTCTACACAAATCGTCGTCTCGGCATTGCGAACGATGCGCTTCACTGCGTTCAGCACATCCTACGAGCTCTGATTAAGTCCTTCGCCAGGCTCAGGACGAACGGTAACGTATTGATTCCGTTCGTGGTGAGCTTGTCGAACCATGAACGGAATCCACTTGTTCATAGCTTCCTTTACTTGGGCGATCGCATGGATCGGTATGCTCAGCCATTCAACCCGCCCAGCGTTTCCTTCAGGGCATCCTCCACCTGTTCCAGCCAGATGAATTGCAGTTTCTCCTTTGCTTCGGCGGGGATTTCCTCCAGTTCCTTTTGATTGCGGGCCGGCAGGAGGACACGGGTGATGCCGGCGGCGAGGGCGGCGAGCACCTTTTCTTTGATGCCGCCGACCGGCAGCACCAGGCCGCGCAGGCTGATTTCGCCGGTCATGGCGGTGTCGTTGCGTACCGCCTTTTGGGTGAGCAGGGAGACCAGGGCGACGAAGATGGCGACCCCGGCGCTGGGGCCGTCTTTGGGCGTGGCTCCCGCGGGGACGTGGATGTGGATGTCGCTTTTTTCGAATACTTCGGGCTGGATGCCGAGATCGGCGCAGCGGGCCTTGGCGAGACTCAGGGCGGCTTGGGCGCTTTCCTTCATGACATCGCCCAGTTGTCCGGTCAGCGTCAGTTTGCCGGTGCCGGGAGCGCGGCTGGCTTCGATGAAGAGAATGTCGCCGCCCACTGGGGTCCAGGCGAGGCCGGTGGCGACGCCGGGCACGCTGGTGCGCATCGCGACTTCGCTTTCGAAGCGCCGCGGGCCCAGAATGGTCGGCAGAAGCTCGGGGGTCACCGTCAGGCGCTCGATTTCGCCTTCGGCGATGCGGACGGCGGCATGGCGGAACACGGCGCCGATTTCCCGTTCCAGGTTTCTTACGCCGGCTTCGCGGGTATAGTCGCGGATGATGGCGGTGAGCGCCTCGTCGGTGATCTCGCATTGATCGGGGTCCAGGCCGCAAGCTTCGGCCTGCTTGGAAACGAGATAACGCCGGGCGATCTGAAGCTTTTCTTCGGCCGTGTAGCCGGGCAGGTGGATCACTTCCATGCGGTCGCGCAAGGGACCGGGAATCGTGTCGAGCATGTTCGCCGTGCTGATGAACATGACGTGGCTGAGGTCGAACGGAACCGCGAGATAGTTGTCGCGGAAGGTGCTGTTCTGCTCGGGATCGAGCACTTCCAGCAGGGCCGCGGAGGGATCTCCGTGGAAGCTGGCGCCGAGCTTGTCGATTTCGTCCAGCATCATGATGCAATTGCGCGCGCCGGCCTTACGGATGGCCTGGATGATGTTGCCGGGCAAGGCGCCGATATAGGTTCGCCTGTGTCCCCGGATTTCGGCCTCGTCGTGAACCCCGCCCAGGCTGACCCGTACGAATTTGCGGCCGGTGGCGCGGGCGATGCTTTGTCCCAGGGAGGTTTTGCCGACGCCGGGCGGCCCGACGAAACAGAGGATCGGGCTTTTTCCCGCAGGATTCAGTTTGCGTACCGCGAGATATTCGAGAATCCGCTTTTTGATCTTTTCGAGGCCGTAGTGATCTTCATCCAGGACCTGCCGCGCCTCGGCGACATCCAGGCGGTCCTCGGTCTCCACCGACCAGGGCAGTTCGACCAGCCATTCCAGATAGCTGCGCACCATGGAGTGCTCGGCGCTCGCCTCGGGCATCCGTTCCAGCCGCTTCAGCTCCTTCATCGCCTGATTTTCGGCCTCTTCGGGCATTTTCGCCTTGGCAATGGCTTCGTACAGTTCGCCGATTTCCTCGGTGCGTTCGTCGGTTTCGCCCAGTTGCTTTTGAATCGTCTTGAGCTGTTCGCGAAGCAGGAATTCGCGCTGGCGCTCATCCATGGTTTGTTTGGTCTGGTCGCTGATTTCCTTGGAGATGCGGAGGACCTGAATGCGATGGCGAAGAAGGTTCGAGATTTTGTCGAGCCGTGTCTGAGCGTCCAACGTCTCAAGGATTTCCTGCTTTTCGGCGATCGCCAAATCCATGAATGAAGCCACCAGGTCGGCCAGCGTGTGTGCCGAGGATACCTGTTGAACGGCGTTCAACAATTCCGGCGGGGCCTGAGGGAGCAGCGCCAGTACTTCGGCCACTTGGTTCTTCAATTGCAGCAGACGGGCCTCGATGGCGGGCGTTTCGATCTCTTGTTCCTTGATCGGCTCGATGCGGGCTGCGAGAAACGGATACCCGTCCAGGAATTCGAGGATACGAAAGCGTTGCTCTCCCTGGCAGACAATGTTGTGCGAGCCTTCCGGCCCGGTCACGTAGCGCAGGATGGCGGCCTGGGTGCCGACCGTATAAAGTTCGTCCGGCTCGGGTACGTCTACTTTGGGGTCCCGCTGCAGCAGGATTCCGACCGAGGTGTCCCGGCGAAGCGCATACTGGGCCGCGGCAATGGAGGGTTCCCGCCCGACGCTGATGGGAACGATGACGCCCGGGAAAAGCACGATATTCCGCACCGGAATGATCGCGATGGTATCCGGAGGTAGGATTACAGCGGACTCGGAGTGTTTGTCTGATCGTTGTTCGGTTTTCATGGCGGCAATCAATCCGTCTTAAAAAGAGGAATGGTCAGACAGCCGTTTGCGTAAATCGGGTCACCGGGACGCAATCGCCAAGGCGGCAATTGGATGCGCCGCTCGAAGCGGCCGTAAGGTATTTCCAGGCGATGGATGACGGCGCTATCCGGGGCGATCTTCAAGGACCTTTCGCCGGATATGACGACTAGGTCCTCGGTTACGGCGACATCGATGGCTTCCGGAGGCACACCCGGCAATACGACCGTGATGGTGATCGCATCGCGGGTTTCGATGATGTCGACGGGCGGTTCCCACGTCGGCCGGGAGGCGATAAGTCTATGGACTTGAAAGAAGCGCCGATGGAGCCGCTCCGCCTGTTCCAGCAGTTCGCAGGCTTGCGCCCACATCCAGGTTGTCGGACCGTGCGACATGACAATAATCTCGCAAAAGCGGGCTTGAAGCCGTACATGGCGAAAGCCGACGCGAAGCCGAGAATTCGGCCGCGGATATCCGTATCCGACTCATGAACTCCCTTGAAAGACTCCCGTTTCGGTGAACCCGTGGGAGAGGCTGTGCCGTACTCAGGTTTCGCCGCTTCCCAATCGCAAACGGGCCTTTAATCGGCCCCTTCCAATCGCAAACGGTTGCTTTAATCGCAACCCTTCCAATCGCAAACGGTTGCTTCGGGAGCACCGACGCGACCCTTCCAATCGCAAACGTCGCTTTAGTCGCGACCTTCCATGTACTCCATACGTAATTGGACGTTTCGGCCGTCGCGAAATTCATTGATATCGAGCCGATAGACGGCTCGAAGGCGTCGGCAGGCCAGCCAATCGGCAGGTTCGTCGACGAAAAAGGCAATACCGTCGATCAGCTTGTCCGAGTTCGGGATCTTGAGGAGAAATTTGAGATGGCGGTCTCCGACGATGCGGCTTTGCGCCACGTCGAATTCGCCGTCGAACAAGGGTTCGGGAAAGCCTTGGCCCCAGGGGCCCGCTTGGCGCAGCAGTTCGGCAACTTCCAGCGCCATTTCGTGGGCTTCGAGCGGCCCGTCGCTGTGTATCGCGTGGTCGAGGTCCAGGTCGGCCAAATGGCGAGCCACTTCTTCCTCGAACAACTCGGTGAAGTGCGCCAGGTCGTCCCGGTGGAGACTCAGGCCCGCGGCCATCGCGTGTCCGCCGAATTTCCGCAGCAGGTTCGGGCAGCGCGTCGCGATATCGCTCAGGACGTCGCGGATGTGCACGCCCGGAATCGAGCGCGCGGAGCCTTTGATCTCGTCGCCGTCGGTACGGGCGAAAGCAATCACCGGCCGATTCACGCGGTCCTTGATCCGGGATGCCAGTATGCCGACCACGCCCTGATGCCAGGAATCGTCGAACAAGCAAAGTCCCGGCTTAGTCGCCAAGGAGGTATCGAGGTCTTCGAGATGAGCGAGCGCGTCGAGCTTCATCTGTTCCTCGATCTCGCGCCGATCCCGGTTCAGCTGGTCGAGCCGGACGGCCATGGCGCGGGCGGCATCGGCATCGTCGGTCAGCAGGCACTCGATGCCGAGAGTCATGTCTTCGAGCCGGCCGGCGGCGTTGAGCCGGGGCGCGACGGCGAAGCCGAGGTCGGCTGCCGTGATGATGCGTGAATTGCGCCCGGAAACCTCCAGCAGCGCCAGCAATCCTGCGTGGGCTTGTCCCGAGCGGATGCGCTGAAGTCCCTGATGAACCAGGATGCGGTTGACGTGATCCAGCGTCACCACGTCGGCGACCGTGCCCAGAGCCACCAAGTCCAGCAGTTGCGCGAGGTTCGGCTCTTCGGCACCGGTTCGAGCGAAATGGCCGGCGGCTCGAAGTCGGATTCGCACCGCGGAAAGGACATAAAACATCACGCCGACGCCGGCCAGATATTTGCTCGGGAAAGGATCGCGGGCCAGATTCGGGTTGACGATGGCGTCCGCGCCGGGAAGCTCCGACCCCGGCAGGTGATGATCGGTGATGAAGACCCGCATGCCGCGGGCTTTCGCCGCCGCCGTGCCTTCCAGGCTGGAGATGCCGTTGTCGACGGTCAGGAGAACGTCCGGAGTACTTTGGGCGGCCATCGCGACGATCTCCGGCGTCAGACCGTAGCCGTATTCGAAACGATTGGGTACGAGATAAGAGACTCGCTCCGCGCCGAGCAACCTGAGTCCCCGGACGGCCACCGCGCAGCCGGTGGCGCCGTCGGTGTCGTAATCGGCGATGACGAGAATGCTCTGATTTTTTCGAATCGCCTCCGCCAGTTGATCGGCCATGGCTTCCATGCCGCTCAACAGCCAGGGCGAGGGGAGTTTTGCCAGCGAGCGGTCCAGTTCCTCGGCGACGATCAGCCGGCGCGCGGTGTAAATGCGTTGCAGCAGCGGCGGGAGATGGGAAAAGGCTCGATCGGGAAGTTGATCCGATCCGCGGGGGACGATTTTCTTTTTAACCGGGTAGTAAGGCATTGGGCGGTAAATGGGTCTGTGGAGAGCTGTCGTAGGTCGGAAATCCCTTTCCGACACGCCGTCGGCAAAGGATTGCCGACCTACACAATACTACCGAGTCAAGCCCGCAATGAGCGGAACGTAATGATCGATCAACAAGGCCGAAAATATCCCGACCAGATAGACCAGCGAATAGCCGAAAGTTTTCATGGCCAGCTTGTTGTCTGCCTCTTTCTTGAGGCGAATCGCGTAGTATAAAAATCCGATTCCGAGCCCCACGGCCGCTCCCAGATAAAGAAAACCGCTCATGCCGGTGAGATACGGGAACAGGCTTACGATCACCAGCAATATGGTGTAGAGCAGGATGTGCAGCTGCGTTACCTCCACGCCGTGGGTCACGGGCAGCATGGGGATGTTCACCTTGGCGTAATCGTCGCGCTTCGCGATGGCATAGGCCCAAAAATGGGGCGGGGTCCAGGTGAAGATCAGCAGGAACAGCAGCAGGGCGTAAGGGTGCACCCCGCCGGTCACGGCGCACCAGCCGAGCACCGGCGGAGCCGCGCCGGCCGCGCCGCCGATCACGATGTTCTGCGGAGTCGCGCGCTTCAGATAGACGGTGTAGATGAAGGCGTAGCCGATCAGCGAAAGAAAGGTCAAAAACGCGGTTAGCGCGTTTACGAACAGGATCAGAATCGCCATCGAGAGCGTGCCCAGAGTGGCGGCGAAGATCACCACCTGGTTCGGCTGAACGTGCCCTGAGGGCAGGGGGCGGTTCTGGGTGCGCGCCATTTCGGCGTCCGCACGGCGGTCCAGGAAGTGGTTGAGAGCGGCTGCGGACGCGGCGGCGAGACCGATGCCGAGGCTTGCCCACAACGAAACCGCCAGAGGAGGGAGTTCCGGAACGGCCAAAAACATGCCGATCACGGCGGTGAACACGATGTGGCCGACTACCTTGAGTTTGCACAGGGCGAGATAGGTTCGCCAGGAAACGGCATTCGTGGATTCGATATCAGTCGTCGAGTTCATCGTTTCGCTACGGTCTTCGTTTACAATACCGGCTGGTTCGGCAACCTGCCGTTCAATCCTCAACACATTCAGGAGAGCGTCAAATGCAGTTTCGCGGACTCCGTCTGGCCTTGCTGGTATTACCGTTGTCGCTTCACGCTGCTGAGCCTGCGGTTCACGAGTTCCGGCTGGATAACGGGTTGAAGCTTTTGGTCCAGGAAGACCACCGTGCGCCGGCAGTCGTTACGCAGGTTTGGTACAAAGTGGGCGCAAGCTATGAATACGGCGGTATCACCGGCATCTCGCACATGCTCGAGCATATGATGTTCAAGGGTACCGAGAAACACCCGCCGGGCGAATTCTCCCGTATTATCGCAGCAAACGGAGGTCGAGAAAACGCCTTCACCGGGCAAGATTACACGGCCTATTTTCAGACCCTGGAAAAAACCAGGCTGCCCGTGAGCTTCGAACTGGAAGCGGACCGCATGCGGAATCTGCTCCTGTCCGACAAGGAATTCAAGAAGGAACAACAAGTCGTCCTGGAGGAGCGGCGGCTGCGCACCGACGATCAGCCGCGCGCCAAAATGGAGGAGCATTTTCAGGCGGTTGCCTACACCAACAGCCCTTACAAGAATCCGGTCATCGGCTGGCCGGACGACGTCAGCGGATTGACGGTGGGCGATCTCAAGCATTGGTACGGACTTTGGTACGCGCCGAACAACGCCATCCTCGTCATCGTCGGCGACGTGAATCCGCAGGAGGTTTACGCACTCGCCAAGAAATACTTCGGTCCGTTGAAACCCAGCAAACTGCCGGAAATCAAGCCGCGAGGCGAAGTCGAGCAACTCGGGGCGCGGCGTATGACGGTTCGTCTGCCGGCCAAGCTGCCGTATCTCGTGATGGGCTACAAGACCCCCGCCTTGCGAACGATAGGCGAAGAGGATTGGGAGGCTTACGCGCTCGAAGTCGCCGCCGGGATTCTGGATGGCGGCAACAGCGCGCGGCTGTCCAGCCGCTTGGTGCGCGGGCAGCAGGTGGCGGCATCCGCCGGAGCCGGCTATAACCTTTATTCGCGCTTGTCCAATCTTTTTACCCTGGAGGGGACGCCCGCCCAAGGCAAGACCTTGCAGGCACTGGAGAAAGCATTGGGCGAGGAAATCCGTCGCCTTCAGGACGAACCGGTTTCCGCCGCGGAACTGGAGCGGGTCAAGGCGCAGGTTCTGGCCCATCATATTTATCAGAGGGATTCCATGTTTTATCAGGCGATGCAGCTTGGCATGACCGAAACCGTCGGGCTCGGTTGGAAAACCGTCCAGGAGTATGTGGACAAGGTCAACGCCGTGACGGCCGAGCAGGTTCAAAAGGTTGCCCGGAAATACCTGATCGACGATCGGCTGAGCGTGGCCTATCTGGAGCCGTTGCCCATGCCCGAAGGCGCGAAGGCGCCGGAAGAAGCCGCACCGATGGGAGGTGATCATGTTCGTTAAGCGCATGTCCCGATGGATCGTGTTTCTGTTCTTGTTGATCAGCGCGCCGGTTTACGCCGTGCCGGAAATCCAGCATTGGGTCTCGCCGCAGGGCGGTCGGATCTATTTCGTGCCGACCGAAGGCTTGCCGCTGCTCGACGTTCAGGTCGTGTTCGACGCGGGCAGTGCCCGCGACGGTGAAAAATTCGGCCTTGCCGCTCTCACGTCCGGCATGCTCGACACCGGCGCGGGAGACTGGGATGCCGATGCCATCGCCCAGCGGCTCGAGAGCGTCGGAGCATCAATGGGAACCGGTGTTTCGCGCGATTCGGCCTATTTGTCGCTGCGCAGCCTGACCCATCCCGAGAAGCTCGGTGTCGCCTTGGATACGGCCCGGGAAGTCTTGGCTCACCCCCGTTTCGAGCAGAAAGACTTCGAGCGGGAGAAAAACCGGACGCTGCTCGCGATCAAGCAGCGCGGCGAGGAACCGGACGAACTCGTCGAGATCGCGTTTTTCCAAGTACTGTACGGTAACCATCCTTATGCCCATCCGCAGGAGGGTTTCGCCGAAACAGTGGCGCCATTGACCCGCGAGGATCTGGTCGATTTCCATAAACGCCACTATGTGGCGAGCAATGCCATCGTCGTGATCGTGGGCGATGTGAAACGGGCCGAGGCTGAAGCTGTCGCCGAAAAACTGCTGTCGGGCCTCGAAAAAGGCTCGGCTCCGCCAGCGTTGCCTGCGCCCGCGCCGCTGCAGTCGGCCGAAATCATCAAACAGCAGTTCCCGTCGGAGCAGACTCATGTGCGTGCCGGAGTTCTAGGGATGACGGCGACCGATCCCGACTATTTTCCGCTTTACGTGGGTAACCACATTCTCGGCGGCAGCGGCCTGGTTTCCCGCGTTAGCACGGAAGTCCGCGAAAAACGAGGGCTTTCCTACAGCGCCTACAGCTATTTCATGCCGCTTCGGGAACTCGGGCCTTTCCAGATGGGGCTCCAGACCCGCAACGATAAGGCCGAGGAAGCCTTGCGCGTCGCTCTCGACACCATCAAGGATTTCGCCGCGAACGGACCGACCGATAAGGAACTGGAAGCCGCCAAGAAAAATATCATCGGCGGTTTCGTTTTGCGCCTGGACAGCAATCAGAAACTCACCTTGCAGGTGGCTAACGTCGCGTTTTACAACCGTCCTCTTGATTACCTCGCCACGTTTACCGAGAAGGTGGAGGCGGTGACCCGTGAGGATATCAAGCGCGCTTTCCGGTCCCGGATCGATCCGGGCAAGATGCGGACCGTGCTGGTCGGCGGCGGGGCGAAGTGAAGAATGAGCTCCGCATCATCGCCGGCCGTTTCCGCAGCCGCAAGCTCAAGTTTCCCGATGCTCCCGGACTCCGGCCGACGCCGGACCGGGTCCGGGAAACGCTGTTCAATTGGTTGCGGAACGACATCGAAGGCGCTCGCTGTCTCGATCTATACGCGGGTAGCGGCGCGCTGGGATTCGAAGCCGCTTCGCGCGGCGCCGCCAAGGTCGTGCAAGTGGAACGGGATGCGTTAGTGTGCGGAGCTCTCGAACGGAATCGTGCGCTATTGAACGCCGAGGCGGTGGAAATCGTCCAAGCGGAAGTCGGGCGTTTCTTAGAGGGTGCGGGGCAGCCGTTCGATGTGGTTTTTCTCGACCCGCCTTTCCACCAGGGCTTGGTCATTCCGTGCTGCCGGGCGCTGGAAGGGAACGGTTGGCTCTCATCCCACGCTAAAATCTATGTGGAAACCGAGAGCAGTTTTCGGCTCGAGAGTCTTCCGGAAAACTGGCGGACTTTGCGCGACGGCAGGGCGGGAGAAGTCGGCTACCATTTGTGCGAACGCATCTCTTCCGGTCACTTCCCATGATCATTACCGCGATCTATCCCGGAACATTCGATCCCATCACCAATGGCCATGTCGACCTGGTGACGCGCGCCGCCCGCATCTTCGATCGAGTGGTCGTCGCCGTGGCGGAGAATAAGAACAAGACGCCGTTGTTCAACCTGGACGAGCGAGTGGAATTGGCGCGAGCTTCGTTGCAGGCGGTGGGAAACGTCGAAGTTCTGGGCTTCGATACCCTGCTGGTGAACTGCGCGAAAAAGTGTGGCGCCACCGTGATTCTGCGCGGATTACGTGCAGTGTCGGACTTCGAGTTCGAATTTCAATTGGCCGGCATGAACCGCCATCTTTGCGCGGAATTGGAGACGATGTTTTTGACGCCCAGCGAAAAGTACGCGTTCATTTCGTCTTCGGTGATTCGCGAAATCGCGAAGCTAGGCGGGGACGTGTCGAGTTTCGTGCCGGAACTGGTGCGGGAAGCATTAGTCGCAAAGTACGCTAGTTTCCCAGACGCGCCTTAAAAGCTACTACGCGGTTCGAGAGCGGCGTTGCGAAGGTGTGGGACCAAATCCGCCGGGAGCGGATTGGGACGTGCGGAGCACAAGGCGTAGCCCGAGCCGGCAGGAAGCGGCGAGCACTCGTCATGTACTCAATGCACACTCCGGGCCTTGTGTTGCGGCTCCCATCAGTGGGAGCCGCCCCGAACGGGGCCTGCCTTCGGACCGCTCGCGACGCTTTTGGAACACGTTTTTAGTGAGATTGTTATGGCTCTGATTATTACCGACGAATGTATCAACTGCGATGTGTGCGAGCCGGAGTGCCCGAACGGCGCCATTTCGCAGGGCGAAGAAATTTATGAAATCAATCCGGCGCTCTGTACCGAGTGCGTCGGGCATTTCGATAAGCCGCAATGCATGGAAGTGTGCCCCGTGGACTGCATTCAAAAGGATCCGGATTACTCGGAAGACCGCGATTCCCTATACGAAAAATATTTGGCTTTGACCAAGGGGTAAGGCGCTACACGAAGCGATGCAGGTCCGGATAAGGCCGACCGTTGTTCCAAAATTGAGTTGGTCTGGAACCCCTTTCGATGTCTTTGTCGGCAAAGGATTGCCGACCTACGACTCTCCCGATCCGCATCACTAAACCGCGGTGAAAAATGCACTAGCGGCTTATCCCGGTCCACATCAGACTTAGCGTAGGTCGGCAATCCTTTGCCGACGAATGTGCCCGCTACACTGAGTCGTGTCGAAGGGGCGGCAGCCCTCGCCGGCTCTCGACTTGAAACTCTTTAGAATTTCCGCTCCGCGTGCCTGGCCATCTGCCGCAGCTTGGCCACGGCGAGTCGATTGATGTCCTCGGCCTTTTGCCCGGTCAGCAGTTCCAGGGCCTGATCCACCGAGTTCACCGCATGAACCGCGAACTCGCGGCGGCGGACGGCGTCGACGACGTCATCCTTCAACATCAAGTTGCGGATGTTGACTTTCGGGATGACGACGCCTTGTCTGCCGGTAAGCCCCCGTGCTTCACACAGGCGAAAGAAGCCCTCGATTTTTTCGTTGATGCCGCCCACCGTTTGTACCTCGCCGTATTGGTTGATGGAGCCGGTGACGGCGAAGGCCTGTGCGAGCGGTATCCCGGTGAGAGCGGAAATCAAGGCGCAAACTTCGGCGAGGGCCGCGCTGTCGCCGTCGACATAGCCATAGGATTGTTCCAGGGCGATGTTGGCGGAGATGGCCAAGGGGAATTCCGTGGCATATTTGTGGCCCAGATACCCGGAAAGAATCATGATGCCTTTGGAATGTATGGCCTGCCCCAGTTCGGCCTCGCGTTCGATGTCCACTACGCCGCGGCTGCCGGGATAAATGGTGGCGGTGATGCGCGCCGGCATGCCGAACCGCACGTCCCCGATTTCCAGTATGGTCAGGCCGTTGATCCTGCCGACCGAGTCGCCGTCGGTGTTGATCAGAATGGTGTCGTTCATCATGTCTTCCAGCAGAATCCGGCTGATGCGTCCGAGCCGTTCTTCCTTGGCGGCCAAGGCTTTTTGGATATGCCGTTCGGCGATTGTCTCCGCGCCTTCCTGCCCACGGAATTGCTCCGCCTCGGCGACCAGTTCGAACACATCGTGCACGCGCGCGGAAAAGCGCTCCTGGTGTTCCGCCTCCCGTGCGCTGAACTCGATCAGCCGGGCGACGGCATCGGCCGTTATGGGCTTGAACCCGTCGGCTTCGGCATGGGTTTTGATGAGCCGCGCAAAATCCAGCACCGATGCGGACGTCAGCGGGATATCGTCGTCGAACTCCGCGAGAACCCGGAACAGTTCGTTGAACTCCGGGTCCATGGACTGGAGCAGGTAGTAAAGTTCGCGAGAGCCGACCAGAACGAGCTTGACGGACAGCGGGATCACGTCCGGATCGAGTGTCGGAGCGACGGAGGGTTGCTCTTCGGCGGGAAGCTCGATCTTGATTTGCCGGGTCTTGAGCGTTCGCTTCAAGGTCGGCCAGACGTGGGGCTCGGCGAGCAACTTTTCGGCCTCGATGATCAAATAGCCTCCGTTGGCCTGGTGCATCGCGCCCGGATAAATCAGGCGGTAATGCGTGGTCAGGGTGCCTTGCTCGCTGATGTATTCGAGGCGTCCGAACAGGTTGGGGTGATTGGGATTTGCCTCGTAGATCACGGGCGCCCCGATATCGGGGCCGTGGCTGACCAGCAGCCGCGGGGCGTATTGGGTGATCAGAACGGCTCGTCGTGTTGATTCTTCATGCGCCTCATGGCCTCGGTCTTCGGCCAAGTGTTCCGCGACCACGCGAGGCAGGTTGCGGCGTATGTCGGCCAGATACTGGAGTATCGCCGGCAGGTCGGCATACTTTTGATGCAGGCCGGCCAATAGGGGCTCTATGGCTTCGTCGATGGTGGAGGCATCGAGCTGTCGCTGCCGGTTGATGCTTTCGCGCTTCCATTGCGGCATTTCCGAGAGGAGTTCGTTGAGATAGTCCTCCAAATCCCGGACGTGGCTGTGAAAGCTGGACTTTTCGGTATCCGGCAAGGCGGCGAAGTCGTCTTCGTCGGCGGGCTTGCCGTTAACCAAGGGACTGAACACTACGGTGTCGCCGTCGCGGAAAAGGGCGATCTTAAGGTCTTTCGCGCGCCGTTCGACTTTGTCGACCGCTTGGTTGTAACGTTGCTTGACCTCCCGATCTATGGCCGTTTTGCGCCTTTGATAAGCCGGATTCTCGAAGGCAGCCGGAAAGGTTGCGAGCAGATTGTCGACCAGCATTTCGATATCGGCGAGCAAGGATTTTCCCTGGCCCGGCGGAAGTTGCAGGGCGAAAGGCTTGCGCGGGTCGTCGAAATTGTTGATATAGGCCCAGTCGCTCGAAGACGGCCGCTCCTTGGCTCGCGCTTTGAGGTAATGGGTCACCAGCGAAAGCCGTCCGGTTCCGGCTTCGCCCATCACGTAGATGTCGTAGCCCGGTCTTTGCATGGCGACGCCGAAGGCGATGGCGGTCTGCGCCCGGCTCTGTCCCAGCATGCCGCGAAAGGATTCCAGGTCCTCGGTTGTGGCGAAGGGCAGTTCCTCCGGTCGAATGCGAGCTTTGAGAGCTGCGGGAGGAAGCCCGGACATTCCGTAAGAGTTCGTCATCGGGGATATGCTGGCAGCGGTATTTTTTGGCGGTCGGAAAGCTATTTCAACGGAACGATCTTGGCTTCCGATGTGGAGGCACTCCGCATTTTCCGGTCCATCTGCTGTAGTGCGCGCGGAAATTCGCTTTGGATGCGCGGCATGATCTTCAGTGAGTCTTCGGTGTAATAAACCGCGTCGTAAGGGACCGGCTGGTCCAGGGCGCTGCGCTCCGAAGATCGAAAATTCTGCCAGGCGAGCACGATATTGCTGCGGGAAACGGCGCCATCCAGAAAGACGGTTTCCTCCGGATCGATCACGGCCAGATACTGCATGCTGCGGATAGGGACGAACAAAGCCTTTTCGCCGCTTCGATAAAGCAGGGTTCTCGACCGGTTGTAAACGACGGCGGCCAGATTGCGCCTTTCCCGCTTGAGCTCTCGGGTACGATAAAAGATTTCTTTCGTGTACATCTCGCCGCCCTTGCAATAGGTTCCAGCTTACGCTAACGCTTAGCCCGGCCAGTTTCAACCATCTGGAATACAAAGTGTGAGTTTGCTATATTCGAAAGGCAGACTTGTCAAGAAAGCCGGGATGTAAGCACTGCTGGCGTCCCACTTCTGGTATGAATTTAGTGGAAAGCCCCGGCATGTCGAGTCAGTTCTCACTCTCCGTTCCAAGTGCCAGCGTGAACGCGTCCGGACGAGGTCAGTCCAATTCAAGAATCATAAAAGACCATCTCATCAGCACCGTTACCCTTTGAGTTTGGAGAAAAACTATGACGATAAAAGTTGCTATCAACGGATATGGCCGTATTGGGCGAAATATCCTGCGGGCGTTGTACGAGTCGCGACGGACCGGGGAAATTCAAATCGTAGCGATTAACGATCTGGGCGACGCCAATACCAACGCGCACTTGACCAAATACGATACGGTACACGGACGCTTTCCGGGAGAAATTTCGGTGGATGGCGACTACATGATCGTCAACGGCGACCGGATACGCGTGTTTGCCGAGCGGGATCCGGCCAAGTTGCCCTGGCGCGATCTGGGCATAGATGTCGTCCACGAGTGCACCGGCATATTCACCTCCAAGGCCAAGGCATCGGTCCATCTCGAAGCGGGGGCGAAGAAAGTGATCATCTCGGCACCGGGGGGAGAAGACGTGGACGCTACCGTCGTTTACGGCGTCAACCATCAGACTCTGAAGGCAACCGATACGGTGATTTCAAACGCCTCCTGCACGACTAACTGCTTGGCGCCGCTGGTCAAGCCTTTGCACGAGGCGATCGGCGTTCAGCACGGTCTGATGACTACGATCCATTCCTACACCAATGATCAGGTGCTGACCGACGTTTACCACAAGGATCTGCGTCGCGCTCGGGCCGCCACGCAATCGATGATCCCCACCAAGACCGGCGCCGCGGCGGCGGTCGGATTGGTATTGCCCGAATTGGCCGGCCGGCTGGACGGTTTCGCGATTCGAGTCCCGACCATCAACGTTTCGCTGGTCGATCTCACTTTCGTCGCGTCGCGCAAGACCAGCAAGGACGAGGTTCACGACATCATGCGCAAGGCCTCGGAAGGTTCGTTGAAGGGGATTCTCGGTTACAACGATCTGCCCTTGGTATCCATGGATTTCAATCACGATGCCCGCTCCTCTATTTACGAGGCGACCCTCACCAAGGTCATGCAGGGCAACATGGTCAAAGTACTGGCCTGGTACGACAACGAGTGGGGCTTCTCCAACCGTATGTTGGATGCCACGGTGGCTTTGATGGAAGCTAGCTAGACACGAACGATTAATTCAATGAGACGAACGAAGATCGTAGCGACTTTGGGACCGGCGACCGACGATCCGGCCATTTTGGAGCGGGCCATAAGAGCGGGCATCGATGTCGTCCGGCTCAATTTTTCCCATGGCGACGCCGAAACCCACAAGAAGCGCGCCGAAGCGGTGAAGGCGATCAGCCGCAAGCTGAATCGGCATGTCGGCATTTTGGTCGATTTGCAGGGACCCAAAATCCGGATCGCGCGTTTCCAAGGGGACGGCAAGGTTCATCTTCGGGAAGGCGCGCGCTTCGATCTCGACACGGCTCTCCCCCCGGACCAAGGCGACGAACGTCAGGTCGGGTGCCTGTATTCCGATCTTCCCAGGGACGTGAAGCCTGGCGACGTTCTGTTGCTGGACGACGGTCGCATCGAATTGGGCGTCGACAGGATAGAAGGTTCGCGGATCGTCTGCCGGGTGGTCCTCGGGGGCGAGTTGTCCAACCACAAGGGCATCAACAAGCAGGGCGGCGGTTTATCCGCCGCCGCGTTGACCGACAAGGATAGGGAGGATATCAGGACGGCCGCCGAAATCGATGCCGATTACCTCGCCGTATCCTTTCCGCGATCCGCCTCGGATATCCGTGAAGCGCGGGACTTGCTGCGCGCCGCCGGGGGAGAGGCGGGGATCGTGGCCAAGATCGAGCGCGCCGAGGCCCTGGAGCCGGGCGTGATCGAATCCATCGTCGATGCATCCGACGCCATCATGGTGGCACGCGGCGATCTCGGGGTGGAAATCGGCGATGCCCAGTTGCCGTGGGTCCAGAAAGATCTGATCAAGCTGGCGCGAAGCCGGGACCGTGCGGTCATAACGGCCACGCAAATGATGGAATCCATGATCCACAGCCCGATGCCGACTCGTGCGGAGGTGTTCGATGTGGCCAATGCGGTGATCGATGGCACCGATGCGGTCATGCTTTCCGCCGAAACGGCCAGCGGCAAATATCCGGACAAGGCGATCGCGGCGATGGTCCGGATATGCAAGGAGGCCGAACTGCACCCGCGGGTTCGGCAGTCCACCCATCGTATCGACGAGACGTTCGACTACATCGACGAAGCCATCGCGATGGCGTCCATGTATATCGCCAATCACTTGCCGGTTAAGGCGATCGGCGCGCAGACGGAATCGGGATCGACGCCGCTGTGGATGTCGCGCATCAGTTCCGGCATCCCGATTTACGCATTGACCCAGCACGAAAAGACCTGCCGCAAAGTGACTCTCTATCGCGGCGTTTATCCCATCAGCTTTTACAGCACGACATCCGACCACGCGGTGCTGAACCGGGAGATCATCAACGAATTCCTGAGCCGCGATCTGGTCAAGCCGGGCGACCTGGTCATCCTGACCAAAGGTGATCTTACCGGCGTGCGCGGCGGTACCAACGCCTTGAAGATTGCCCGAGTCGGAACCGTATAACGTGCGGGCCGCCGTTCGGGGCTGTCGATTCCTGCTTTTTTCGTCATGAGGGAGAAAACATGAACGGCGACTATCTGACGCGATTTCTCATCCACGAGCAGCGCAAGAATCCGAACGCCACGGGCGAGTTCACCATGCTGCTCAGCGATATCGCGACCGCCTGCAAAGCGATTGCGCACGAGGTGAATCGCGGCGGTCTGGCCGGCAATCTCGGTATCGCGGGTTCGGAAAACATCCAGGGCGAAGCGCAGAAGAAACTGGACGTGATCTCCAATGAGATTTTCATCCGATCGCTGGAGTGGACCGGCCATCTTGCGGCGATGGCGTCGGAGGAAAACGACGAAATCATCCAGATTCCGCCGAGTTATTCGAGGGGCAAATATCTGATTTGCTTCGATCCTCTGGACGGGTCGTCCAATATCGATATCAACCTGACGGTCGGTACGATCTTTTCCATCCTTCGGGCGCCCGAAGGCCGGGACAACCCCACCGAGGCGGATTTCCTCCAGCCGGGGACCAAGCAGGTCGCCGCAGGTTTCTGTACCTACGGTCCGACCACCCTGATGGTGCTGACGACCGGCAATGGCGTGAACGGCTTTACCTTGGACCGGGATGTGGGGGAATTCGTTTTGACGCATCCCAAGATGCGGATTCCCGAGGAAACCTCCGAGTTTGCCATCAACATGTCCAATCAGCGCTATTGGGAAGAACCGGTCAGGCGTTATATCGAGGAATGTCTCAAAGGCAAGGACGGCGGCCGGGAGAAGAATTTCAACATGCGCTGGGTGGCGTCTATGGTCGCGGAGGTTTACCGCATTTTGACCCGGGGCGGCATCTTCATGTATCCCTACGACACCCGCGACGCCAGCAAGCCAGGCAGGCTGCGCTTGATGTACGAGGCCAATCCGATGAGCTTCATCGTCGAGCAGGCGGGAGGGGCCAGTTCGACCGGGCGCCAGCGGATCATGGACATCGAGCCTGCCGGCATCCATCAGCGCGTCCCCGTGATTTTGGGATCAAAAGCGGAAGTCGAGCGGGTGGTGTCTTATCACCTGTAATCTATCGGTAGGCATTCATCTCTCCCTCTGGGACGTGGCAGAAACAAGGTTCCGATTCATGTTTCTGGCGTAGGGTGGGTTAGGCCGTGAGGCCGTAACCCACCGAGCGACCTCGAATCGGTGGGTTACGCTCCGCTAATCCACCCTACAGTCTACGGCCAGCCAAAATCCATAGACTGCGAAATCCCTAATTCATGCCTGCGCCGGGTATCATAGTGTTGTTGAGACGATGCGAGAATGCGCGCGGCGAACACGCGTTGCGCATCCGCTCCGGCGATTAAGGCTGCCGCAAACCTTCGGTTTGCCCTTGGTTTCCCTGCTGGACTTTAGGAAGGCCGTGGGGATGCAGAAGGCCGAAGCGGTAAGCCAATAGCAATAAGATGAACAGGCCGATGGATAAGCCGATGCGCACCGTCAAGGCTTTGACCGTTCGGGGAGAACGGGTGCGGTCCTTGACGAGATAAACCAGGGCCGTGCCTAGGCTTCCGACGATGACCAGGAGGAGCAGAATGATGAGAACTTTCACAACTAGATTGTCTTTTAGTTTGAGGTGGTGCGGGCACCGGATGTTTTCACCCGGAGGTGGCGATTGCGCGATTATAGCTTCAAACCGGGGCTGACCGCTTCGCTGATAGCGATCATGGTCCTTCCCCTGTTCATTTCCTTAGGCGTTTGGCAGTTGCATCGAGCCGACGAAAAAAAAAGCTTGATCGCATTGCATCAGCAGCGGATGCAAGATGAACCGCTGACTTTGGGTGCCGAAGAACCGAACTTGGAGGATGTGCGATACCGGCGAGTCATCGTTTCCGGGGAGTACGACGTGGAACATCAATTCCTATTGGATAACCAGGTCCACCAGCAGAGCCCCGGATATCACGTATTGACTCCTCTGCGCATTGCCGGAACGGACTCGGCGGTCTTGGTGAACCGCGGCTGGATACCCATGGGTGCAAGCCGAGCCGAACTGCCCGATGTGGATATTCGTCAGGCTAGCGTACAAATCGCCGGCTCGGTGGACCGCTTTCCGGGCGTTGGTTTAAGGCTCGAAGGCGCTGAAATACCCGCGGCTGGCTGGCCGGCCGTGGTCCAGGTCGTCGATCCTGAACGCATCGGCGAGCGGTTGGGCTACACGGTCCTTCCCTATCAGGTTCTGGCGGATGAAACGGTGGACGAAGCTTACATCCGGGCTCGGAAGGAAACCCACCTCGATCCCGGAAAGAACCTGGGATACGCGCTTCAATGGTTTCTGTTCGCGTTAATCGGCCTGGTGTTATATGTTCGCCACGGCGTCAAATTACAGCCTCGAAGGCAATAATTTCCCTAATTTTTCACCCATTCTTCCCATGTCTACCGCAAAGAACTCTCTGTGGCGAAATCGCGCCCTGATCATTTTTATCGCCCTAATATCCATTATTCCTTTCGGGCTGGCTTGGTACTACGCCAAGAATCCGCAGCTGATCACCAAGCGCAGCAACTACGGCAGCCTGATCCAGCCGCCGAGCCCTATCGATTACGGCGAATTGCTCGCGCACCCCGTCCGTGGAAGCGAGCTATTGTCGGAGATCAAAGGTCGCTGGGTGATGCTCCACGTGATTCCGGATAGGTGCGGCGACCCTTGCGCGGAAACGATTCATAAGACCAAGCAGATCCGGCTCATGCTGAACAAGGAAATTCCGAGGGTGCGCCGTTTGCTGCTGCTCGGAAACGATTCCGCCGCCGCCGATCTCGCTCCCGTGCTCAATGACGATGAAACCTTGCTGGTGGCGGTGACGAGCGGGGCGTTATCGCAGAAATTGGCCGCCGTCGTCGGAAAGCCTTTGACCGAGGACATGGTGATTCTGATCGATCCGTTCGGGAATGCCGCGCTATGGTACGACTCCGGGTTCGATCCTTACGGCATGCTCAAGGATTTAAAGCATTTGCTTCGCGCATCCCAGATCGGCTGAATCGGATGCCCAAGCCTTCGAAACATTCTCCGATGCGGTTTAGCGCCCTGGTAGGTCGGGAATCCTTTTCCGACGCCGCGGGTTGACAAACCGTTTTCGTCGGCAAGGGATTGCCGACCTACGGTGGTGAAAAATGCTCTAAAGCAGAACCTTTAATCGTTCCGGATCGTCGTGCTGGAACCTCGAAACGACAATAACAAAGTGGGACTATGTTCAGAAATCTAACGCTTTTTTCCCTGGTTCTCGCCTTCTTTGTCATGGCGATGGGAGCCTATGTCCGCATTTCGGATGCCGGGCTAGGGTGTCCGGATTGGCCCGGCTGCTACGGAAAGATGATCGTCGAAGAGCCGCAAATCGCCGAGGCGTTGCGGCAGACGCCGTTCGACGCGGCCAAAGCCTGGAAAGAAATGATTCATCGCTATCTTGCCGGAGCCTTGGGCGTTTCGGTTTTGATACTGGCGGGACTCGTATTCCGGGTGCGGGAAAACCGGGGCAAGGCGATCGCATTGACTTACGCAAGCCTTGCCCTGGTGGTCGGACAAGCGCTACTCGGCATGTGGACGGTGAAATTCCTGGTCATGCCAGCGATCGTCACGGCCCATCTGATGGCGGGGTTCGTGACGCTTGCCCTGTTGTATTGGTTATACCGCACGGTGAGTCCGCAGATTCTGCCGGTCGGGGACACCCGTTGGCTGCGCCGCTTGAGCGGTTTTTCTTTGCTGTTGTTGTTCGCGCAGATTTTTCTGGGCGGATGGACATCGTCCAATTACGCTGCGCTGTCCTGCCCCGATTTCCCCACGTGCATGGGTTCGCTGTGGCCGGATGCCGATTACGTCGACGGCTTTACGCTTTGGCGGGGTACCGGTCCCGAGTATCAGAGAGGCGGATTGCCGCTGGACGCCCGCATCGCCATCCATTGGGCGCACCGTATCGGAGCCGTCGCGGTATTTCTGGTCCTCAGCCTGTTGGCCATGGGCATTACCTCGAATCGTAAGGTGCCCCACCTGAGCAAGGCCGGTGTGCTCCTCAGCTTTTTGCTGCTGGCGGAGATCAGCTTGGGGATCGCAGCGGTGCTGCTGCGCCTGCCGGTCGCCGTGGCGGTCGCGCACCATGCCGTGGCCGCGCTGCTTTGGCTGAATGTGCTCCATGCCTATCTTTATCTCCGCCTGCCGCGCCGAGTCGAAGCCGAAGAGCCCGCGCGCGAGGAAGCCGTCGAGCGCATCGGTGTCGCGCCGCCTGCCGAGGTCTTGCCGCCGGTCGTCCCGCCGGTTCCCGTCGAAAAGGTGCCTGCGCGGCCCACGCCGGAGGGCATGTTCGTTCGGCTCAAAAGCCAGCTCGGGAAAACCCGCAGCGGTCTGACCGGATTTCTGGGTACGCTGGCGCTCGGCAAGAAGGCCATCGATCGCGACGTCTTGGAAGACATCGAGTCCCAGTTGCTTATGGCCGACGTCGGCGTGACGGCGACTCAGGACATTATTCGCCATCTGACGGAAAGTCTGGAGCGGGATCAGCTAGCCGATGTCGGCACCTTGGCGGCCAGCCTCCGCGAGTATTTATACGATGTCCTGCGGCCCGTCAGCGTTCCGCTCGACATTCCGGTCGAGACGCGGCCGTTCGTGATCCTGGTCGTGGGCGTGAACGGCGTGGGCAAGACCACGACCATCGGCAAACTCGCCAAGCGTCTTCAAAACCAAGGCCACAGCGTCATGCTGGCGGCCGGCGATACTTTCCGCGCTGCGGCGGTAGAGCAGTTGCAGACCTGGGGCGAGCGGAACAACGTCCAGGTGATCGCCCAACATACCGGGGCCGATTCGGCTTCGGTCATCTACGACGCGGTGCAGGCGGCCCAGGCGCGGGGCGTCGACGTGCTCATCGCCGATACCGCGGGACGTCTCCACACGAAATCGAATCTCATGGAGGAACTCAGCAAGATCAAGCGCATCATGGGCAGGCTGGACGAGACCGCGCCGCATGAGGTGCTCTTGGTGCTCGATGCGAGCACCGGCCAGAATGCGATTTCCCAAGCCAAGCTGTTCAACGAAGCGGTCGGGCTGACGGGCATCGCGCTCACCAAGCTCGACGGTACCGCCAAAGGCGGCGTTATTTTCGCCTTGGCCAAGCAGTTCGGGCTGCCCATCCGGTTCATCGGGATCGGCGAGGGCATCGATGATTTGCAGGATTTCGATGCGCGGAAATTTGTGGATGCTCTTTTTGCAGAGTAAGGCGGCGTAACCGCGCCGGAGCGTTTACCGCCGCCGATTACTCCGATCAGCGCGCGGGACGAGGAGGTTCTGCCGGTGCAGGCTTGGCCTCGTACAAGCCGGTCAGTTTGCGGCGAAACTCGTTGGTGATGTTCCTGATCTTGTCCCGGTTTTCGACGACGCGCGGGGTGAGCAGTATCACGAGTTCGGTGCGCCGCTTCGTTTTGCTGGTCGACCCGAATAAGGGGCCAATCCAGGGAAGCTTGTACAGTATCGGGATGCCGGTTCTATTCTGCTCCGCATTTTCGCTGATCAATCCTCCCAACGCGATGGTGTCTTCGCTCCTGACTGCGATGCTGCTCTTGATCTGCCTTTGGAAGAACGAGGGCGATCGGGTGTCTCCGAATGAGGCTTCACCTACGTCATCCACACTCTGCTCGACGTCCAGAGTGACCAGTCCGCCCGCGTTGGCCCGAGGCCTGATGTTCAAGTTGACGCCCGTGTCGCGATACTGAATTTGGCTCGTGACGATGGGGTTGGTCGCGGCGCCGGCAGTAGTCGGGACGGATGAGGCGGTCAGGATCGGTACCTGGGTGCCCACCTTGATGGTTGCTTCTTGATTGTTGAGAACCATCAACGAAGGCGAGGACAGGACGTTCAGTTTGCGATCTCTCGCCAAGAGATCGAGCATGACCCGGATATCTCTGGAGGCGGCTACCAAGGAATAAGTAAATCCCCCTGCCAATGCCGCCTCCTGCAGCACTTCGGCGAGTGGATTGCGGAGTACGGCCGCTCCCGAGCCGTGCTGGATGAACCATCTGAGTCCGTACCGTAACTCGTCATCCAGAGTCACCTCGACGATAGACGCATCGATCAGAACCTGCAAAGGAGTCACGTCCAAAGCTTTGATGACTGCCTCGATCTCCTGGTATTCCTGGGCTTTGGCGATGATGATCAGGGCATTGTTCGAGGGATCGGCAACGATGCGCATTTCGCCGAACTCGGCGACGGCGGAGCGGCGTGCTTGTCGGGTGCCGTTGGCGCCTCGCCTGCCGGTGACCCCGCTTATTCCCGTGCCCGTGCCGATACCGGTGCCTGTTCCCAATCCGCCGGTTCGGCGAGTACCGCCCGTCGTTGTGCCGCCGATCGTATCGCTTCCGGTCGTGGAGCCGAAGCCACGGGTAGGTTGCGATGTCCCGGTAGTACCGAACGAAGATCCGTCCTGATCGCCAATGCCGCCCGCCGCACCGGCGCCGAACGCACCGATTTCCGTACCTGTCATTCCCGGGCTTATAGAAGGTCTGGGCGCTCTCCGCTGCGCAACTCCCTCGCCGAAAATACCGCTGAGGGTTTCGGCCAATTCCACGGCATCCACGTTCTGCACCCGATAAACGTGAATTCCACCCACTCGCGTGGTGCTATAGCGGTCGAGTCTTTCCACCCAGGTTTCCACTTCGTCCAAATAATGCGGTTGGGGAGTCACCGCCAAGATGGCGTTGAGCCGTTCGATGGGCAATAAGCGGACTACACCGGCCAGAGGTCCTTTGGCCGTGTCGCCCAACACTTTGTCCAGCTCTTGCGCTATCGTCGAAGGTTCGACGTTTCGAAGCGGATAAAAGCCGACCGACATGCCGCGCATGAAATCCACGTCGAAGAGGCGGATCGTATCGAGCACGCCTTCCAATTCCTCTCCGGTGCCGGCGAGTACCAGGATATTTCGGGTCTCATCGGCGCGGATGATGGACTTGGGCGGCATCATCGGTTCGATGACCTTTTGCATTTCCTGCACGCCCACGTAGCGCAATGGTACGACCCGCAACTGATAGCCGGAGGGGAGCGCCTGGCTGGGTACGCCGAGCCGGGCACCGGGAGCGTTGATCGTCGCCGTGGCGTCCGGTTCGATGCGGTACAGGTTTTGGTCGCGAATCAGTACTGCGCCGTTCATTTTGAGCAGCATTTCCAGCGTGGGGATCAGCTCCGCATCGGTAAGGGGACGCGCTGTCTGGAGGCTTACTTTGCCTGCTACCTTGGGGCTAAGCACGTAATTGACTCTCAGCATATCGCCCAGTATGACCTTGGCCACCTCGCCCAAGTCGGCATCGTCGAAATTAAGCGTGTATTTTCCCTCTTTAGCGGGCCGCCTTTCGGCAGGCGCTCCGGGGCCGATCAAACCGCCGGTGGCAGGGTAGTACTCGGGAGGCCTGACGGGCTGCGCCTCCAGGGGTTCGGTTTGGATAGGCGTAATCTCCGCTTCGGTCTTTTCGGTATCGATGGCGAGATTTGCCGGCAATTCAGGCTTTGTCGCAGCAGGTCCCATGTATTCGCATCCGGAGAACCCCAAGGCAACCACCAGCGGTGCAACTATGAATCGATTTGTTGTTTTGCGCATGGACTCTTTTCGTTTTTGATGTCTGGTCGTCAGTCTATCTAAAGCATTGTTTTGCAGGATGCGGTGAATACCCGAACCGCATTCTACGATTTATCACCATGATTCAACACGAATGACTACTCGGTAAAATCTCGAAAAATCGCCATTCCGGCATCTTTCGAGCAGAAAAGTGAAAGCAAAGGTTTCTTTCTCTCCCCGGATAAGACGCAGCACGTCGACCACTTGCAACGACTCCGCCCTCCATGAAGGCAGCTGAAGCAGAGCATACCGGATGCGCTCCAGGAAAGAACCGCCATCTGATCATGGCTACAGCCATTGGTGACACCGGAACGGGAAGCTTTCCTCTTTGCATCAAAAAAGCCTCATGAGTGGATTTTTCACGCCCTCATGAGACTCGGTATTCCTAATCGCTGAAGATATTGTTACTACTCTACGCCTTCGGCTTCTTCCTCAGCCGTTTCCTCTTCCTCTATGACTTCGGGTTCTTCCTCTGTTTCTTCAACCGCCGGAGGAGGCGGAGGCGCAGGCGGACGTGTCGCCGGCCTCGGAGGTGATGGCTGCTGCGGGACTTGCTGAGGCTGTCCTGGTGTCGCCTGAGCGGGTGCAGTCTTGGGTTTGGGTTTGAGCAGCATCAGCTCTCGTTGTTCGTCGTCACGTTGCAGCGTTACTTTATCCGGGGCGAACTCGACCAATGTCCAACCTTCGATCGAACCGTTTTTCTTCAAGCGTTTGTACTTGCCTTTGGCGTCTACCAGGAGGGCAGTCTTGTCGGTCGGAGTGAAAGCGATCCCCATCAGCTTCACGGTCAGAGGCATATCCGGTGTCGCCGTAGCCGTTGTTTCCCCTCCTTCCGCTCCGGGGCGGCGGCCTTCCATGAATAACGGGCGCTCGACGATCGTTTCGTATTCCTGAATGTCGGGCAGTTCGAAATCTTCGGCGTCGACCGGCTCGGTTGCTTCCTGACTCGCGGCTTTTTCCGAAGGTGTCGCCGCGATCGATCGCTTGTTTTTCAACACCGCCGATTCGACGGCGACGCCGATGAGCAGCACACTTGCAATGCCGGCCAAAATCAAACTGAGTAAATTGTCGCGGGCCCACTTGGTCATGGCTTAATTGCCCTGCATGTAACCGATAACGTCAAAGTCCACGCTCAGCTTATCGACCGGCTGGGACTGCTTGGTCGCCGGATTGCGCGGCATCCGAATCGGCCGGATATTGATGTTCTCCACGAACAGCATGGGCTTCGAGGTCTCGATGCTGTGCAGAACATCCCGCAATACGTCAGTGCTGCCGTTGACACGTATCTTGACGGCGATTCGCGTGAAATTTTCTTCCTTCCGCTCGGGGATCACCTGGGTGCTGGTCAGCTCGCCGCCGGCTTGGCTTACGATCTCTTTGACCATCGACTGCAAATCGGCGGAAGCCAAGGCCGCAGTATCGCGCGCAATAAAGCGCTCGTCCTGCTGTCCCGCGGCTTTGATCTGTTCCAGCTTGGCGAGCAGCTCGTCCTTTTCCGCGGCGACTTTTTGATAGCGTTGCAGACGAAACCGTAAATCGTCGACGGTTTCGCCGTACTCCCGGGCAAGATCGACCAGCGGGGCAATCGCCACCACATAAAGCAGGGCGATGGCACCGACTAGGATTCCTAGGGCCAGGAGCTGCGGTTTACTCAGTTGCAGCCGGTTTTTCAGAAAACCTCCCGTTGACGACTTCGCTGGCGATTTGAAAACGTTCCAATCCACTGGCCATGTCTTTTGTCACCGGCGACACAAAACTGGTATTTTGAAAGAACGGCGATGCTTCTATCAGCCCGATCAAGGCCGAAGCGGATGGTGACTGTCCTTGTACGACCAGCCGGTGATCCCGGTACTGCAAGCCGTTGAGCCAGGTTTGATCGGGCATGACGTCGGTCAGCTCCTTGAGCATGTCCACCATGGCCGGCTCGGTACGCTTCTTCTGCTGAAGAAATCTCGTCTGGTGCACCAAATCCTCTACTTGTTGGCGCAAGGATTCGACTTCCTTGGCGGTCTTGCTGGCCTTTTTCACTTCCTGTTCCAGGTCCAGTGCGATCGATCGATTGGTCCAGATCGGCAGAACTCCCAGCGTGATCAAGAGCGATGCGATCAAAGCGGCAAGTGCCAAATTGATTCTGTATGGCCAAGGATTGCGTGGCGGCCGGTACTGCTCGGGCAATAAATCGTACGCCCCGATCGGGGAGTCGCCCGCCGCATCGACGACGTCCGGTCGCCATCCCCAAACCGCCAATTCTTCCAGCAAGGCATCCAATTTGTTGCGGGGCGCCAATACCAGTTCCGCCTTGATCTGCCGATTCGTCGGCGACCGCTCCAGCAGGCGCGCCGAGTAATAAACTTGATCGCTCTTGAATGGCGTCAGGCGATCCATTTCAAATGCCGCCACCTGATTCAGGTTTTCTTCGGCCGCCAACGGAAGCTTTAACGATTTCCGCAAGCACTGGCCTGGCGTCAAGCGCAGGATTGTTTTTGCCTCGGCCAGCGTCGGCATGCTTTCTATGAGGCGTTCCCGTTTTTGGCTGCCGCTCTCGTCCAAGCTGAAATAGCCGAGCGGGCGGTCCTCTTCATCGTTGTGGTAGACCGCATTCACGCCATCGTCATCCTTGGTCAATATCAGATATTCACTGGATGCACCGAGAAGTTTTCTCAATTTCGCCGGCACGAGAAAGGACAATTCGCCGCTCCACCAGCGGAAGAATCTTGCGGCATCGAGATTGATCGGCGTATCGAGTTTCAGCATGTGTACTGCATGTGTGCTATTGGTCGAGCGCTACGCCGACTGTCTGCGGTTTCCATCTCAGGAAAACGAAAGGGCTTCCCCCAGGGCGTCTCGCTTCCCGTCGGATGACGGCCATAGCCGGCGGATCGGAATGGTTTCGCGATATCGGGCGGGCGAGAATCGTGTAAACCGAATCCCCGGTCGAGTGGAACCGAATTCCGGGAATGGCGGGAAGCGGAGGAGGTGGTGTATTCCCGGTTCCGCTCTCACGGGCGGCGAGAAAGCTGTCCACCGCCTGGCTGTTTCCGTCGGTCAGGGCCAGTAAAACAGTTATCGAGGCCTTTGCCGGGTTGACGCCATCGACGTTATTGTAGACTGTGAAAAAGGGCTCCAATTTTTGGTATAGCGACGGTGTAATTCCCAAAACGCCGCGGAGTTCTTCCAGCACGAGAAAATTACGGTTTTGCGGCATCTGATCCAGCCCGGCGGCGCGGTATTCGGCGGACTCGGCCCCACTGAGACGCTTTAGGTCATCGCTGTCGCGCCAGTCGAAAATGGCATCGGCCAATTTTACCGCCTGATCTTCGTCTTGGGTCACTTTGGTCAATATAGTCCGTAGTGTCGATTCTCGGGCGGCGTTGAGATCGATTTTTCCTGCCTCGTCGTAAATGCGTACTTCGATGGGAACGCCGCCCAATGCCAGTCGATAAGGAGTGCCGTCCGCGCGCCATCGCTGCGCCGCATTCGGCAAACTCAGCATGAACATGGCGTAATGTATGCCGCCGTCGGATAAGGCAACCGCCTTGGCGCGTTCCCGGGAATTGGTCACCAATGAGGTTTCCCGCTGGGTCGACAGCGCGAAACTGCCCGCCATGATGGTCATCAAAGCCAGTATCCAGAGCACCAAAATCAGGGCTACGCCTTGCTGTCCCGTTCGTGCGTGAAACGCCATAGGCATTATCGGTGAGTTCGCAGCGCGATCACTAAAGGAGGCCAGGGTTCTTCATGCTCCGGTTCGATTTGCACTTGAATCAGCATCGGCAACTGAGACTGCTGCCATTCCGGCAGCCAAGTCGAATTGCTTGTTTGAGCGGTCTGAAGATTTTCCGGCAGGTAGGACAATTTGATTTGATCCAGATTTTCCAGCAGCAATACATCTTCGATCGGCTCGGCCGCTACGGTGGCTTCGCGCGAATTCGGGTTCGAGACGTACGGCCGCATGGCGACCTTCAGATCGTTATGTTGCCCGTCCCTAGCGACATATAATCTGAATCGATATAGACCGCCGGCCTTGACCTGCGGCGGCATTGTCGAAACATATTCGAGCCAATCCTCTCCGCCTCTCAAGGAAATGGCGACGCCTTCGGACTCTTCCATCTCGACCAGAGGCAAAGCGCTTCCGATGTGGTTGCGCAAAAAATTCTCCACGAGGAAAAGCCGGCTTGCCCGCGCCATTTTGTCCTCGCCGCTGTCCCAACTGGTTACCCCGATACGCAAACTGCCGAATAACAAAAGCATCATGACGCCGAGCAGAGTCGTGGCGATGAGTACCTCGATCAGAGTGAAGCCGGCGCTGGTCCGGTGCTTATGCGCGGTCATCATCAAAAACTGCTGATTCCTGCTGCTTTGTTAGGCAGCAGCCTGAGTGTCGTAAGCTCGAAGAAGCGGGGTTCATCGCCTTCCTCCCATTCTATGCTGAGATCCACCTGATAGGGCGCGACAGGCAAGTTCTCGGCAAACGGGATCTGTTCCTCCCCTTGATAGGGGGTTACGCGCATAGTCCAACGAAAAATCGCGTCGATTTCGCCGCTCGTTTCGCCCGGCTGCAAAGGGGTCTCCAAGTCGGCAGCCGCAAGCAGCGATTCGGAGATCACGACCGCGCGAGCGTACTTGTCGGCGAGTCCCGAGATTCGTCCGGCGCCGCCGAAAATACGGAGCAGCACGCCCAAAGCCAGAGCCAGGATGGCGAAAGCGACCAGGATTTCGAGCAAGGAGAATCCGCGTTGTTTAGTCTTCACGGATTACGACCTCCCCGGTGAGCCAATTCACGTCCACCAGGCGCTTTTTCCCGGCCGCCTCCAAGGTCACCCGCCCGCCGGTCGAGGAGCCGTCCGGGAAGAAACGGATATTGCCGATTCCTTCGTCTCCGGCTTCCCTCTCGGCGGTGTAAAGGCTGAGGCGGACGCTGTCGGGCAGTGAAAAATGTTTTCGGCGACCGCTGACCCGGTAGGCTTTGCGGTTCACGTCGAGCTCGAATGTTGCCTCGCGCGCTCCGCTGAGCGCCTGTCCGCGTGCATAGCGCAGGCCGGACGCGATATCCCGCGTGGCAGCCGTCAGCTGGGCACGGTTCAGAAGCGGCGTGACGTTCGGTACCGCCACCGCCGTCAGTGCGGCGGCTATAGCCAGCGCCAACAGCATCTCCAGCAACGTGAATCCGCCCGACCGTGAGGGGCCGCGGGCTTCGGCTCGGAACCTTGCGTGCGGACGCCGAACCTTGTGTTTGACCGCGCGAACGGGGTACCTCAGGCTATCGAGTTTTCGGTGCGCAAATGGATTTCTCGCCTGCTGCAGCGTCTTTTTTTCAAGCCCGAGGCATTCGAAGAACACGCCTTTCTATTCCCAGCTTACGATATCCTGGTCCTCGCCTTCGCCGCCCTCGGCGTTGTCGGCCCCCAGGGTGAAAAGATCGAATTTTCCGTGCTGGCCGGGCGAAGCGTAATGATAAGGATTGTTCCAGGGATCGACCGGGACCCTTTTCTTGCGGAGGTAAGGGCCGTTCCAGATTTTGGCGTTGCTCGGTTGCTCGATGAGCGCTGCGAGTCCCTCGTCGGTGGCCGGGTAGCGGCCCACATCCAACCGGTACATGTCGAGCGCGGAAGAGAGTTCCTCGATTTGCAGCTTGGCGGTTTTGGTCTTGGATTCTCCCAGGTGCTTGACGACCTGAGGCCCGACCAAGCCGGCCAGCATGCCGATGATGGCCAGTACGACCAAGAGTTCGATCAGGGTAAAACCGCGCTGAGCGCGGCCATGATGATGTCGATGTTTTTGCATAAGAGTACGAATCATAAGTAAAACGGAATCAGGTAAACGGGTGGATGGTATAAAAACCGTGTTAAAAAGCGAGGTCATTGACGCTCAGGATCGCCATCAAAATCGAGATGATGATTCCGGCGATCATGAGACCTAGGCCAACGATTAACACGGGTTCCAGCAGAGCCAGCATACGCTGTACGGAAATCTTGATCTCCTTGTCGTAAGTGACCGCGACCCGTTCCAGCATCTCGGCCAAATGGCCGGATTCCTCGCCCAGCTTGATCATCTGCATGGCCAAGGTCGGAAACAGACCGCTCTCGATCAGGGGCGCCGACAGGCTTCCGCCTCTTTTGAGGCTTTCCACGGCTACTCCGACTCCGTCGACGATCACTCGATTTCCGAGCGTCTCCCTGACGATGGTCAGGGCCGCCAGCATGGAGACACCGTTGGCGAGCAAGGTCGCCAAAGTGCGGCTGAAACTGGCGACTTCCAGTTTGCGGATCAGGTCTCCTACCAAAGGCAGGTTCAACAACCGGGCATCCCACACCTGGCGACGCTCCTGGTCCGCGAACTGATACCGAAAATAGCTGGCGATGCCCGCGATCAGCATCAGAAGCACCCACCAGTAGGATTGCAGTCCCTCTGCCACGCCGATTACGATTTGAGTCGGCACCGGAAGTTCCTTGCCGGCGGATTCGAACATTTCGGTGAACTGCGGAACCACGAAGGTCAACAGGAGCAACAACGACAAAACCGCCATGGTGACCAGGATGGCGGGATAAATCAGCGCGGTGGTGACCGTATCGCGGAGCTCCTTGGATCGTTCCAGATAATCCGACAAGCGCTCCAACACCAGTTCCAGCGCGCCGCCCGCTTCGCCGGCACGGATCAAATTGATATAGAACCGCGAGAAAACGCCGCCCTGTGCTTCCAGAGCGTCGGACAGCTGCGCGCCGCCCTTGACCGAATCCAGCACTTTGGCGATCAGACCGTTCAAAGCCGGTTCGTTCGCGGTCAGTTCGAGCAGCACGGTCAGCGCACGATCGAGCGGCAGCCCGGCGTGCAGCAGGGTCAGCAGTTCGCGCGTGAACAAGGCGATCTGTTTCTGGGAAATCCGGTTCTTGCTGCGCTTGAGGCTCAACCAGGCGAACGGCCGCGATTTCGCCGGCACTACCCGAATCGGCAGGAATCCTTCGTTTTGCAGGGCCAGGATCAAGGTGGCTTCGTCGGCGGCTTCGCGCTCCGCTTCCACCGTTTCTCCATCCCGATCCACGGCCTTGTAGACGTAAAGAGCCATAATCCTCAGCTATCCGAAGTGACGCGCAAAACTTCCTCGATCGTGGTCAGGCCCATGACGGCCTTGCGCAAGCCGTCTTCGTACATGGTGTACATACCCTCCTGCAGGGCAAGTTCCTCGATCTGCCGCGACTGGGCATGGCTCATCACCAGACGGCGGATACCGTCGCTCATGACCAAGAATTCCTGGATTGCAAGGCGTCCGCGATAGCCGGTTCCGTCGCACTGCTCGCAGCCTTTGGGGTGATGGAGGACCACCGGACCATCGGCGAACCTCGCCAGCCTCATTTCTTCCACCATCTCGGCCATGGCGGGATAGGGCTCGCGACAATTCGGGCAGAGGCGGCGCACCAGGCGTTGACCCAGGATGCCGTTCACGGTGGAGGTGATGAGATAGTCCTCCAAGCCCATGTCCATGAGGCGGGTTACGCCGCCCGCGGCGTCGTTGGTATGCAGCGTCGACAACACCAAATGGCCGGTAAGCGCCGATTGCACGGCGATGCGAGCCGTTTCCAAATCGCGCATTTCGCCGATCATGATGACATCCGGGTCTTGCCGGACGATCGAGCGCAGGGCGTTGGCGAAAGTCAGTCCGATCTGGGGCTTGGTCTGGATTTGGTTGACGCCCTCCAGCTGATACTCCACCGGATCTTCGACCGTGATGATCTTGCGCTCGGGCGTATTGAGCTTGTGCAGCGCCGTGTACAGCGTGGTGCTTTTGCCGCTGCCGGTGGGGCCCGTTATCAGGATGATGCCGTGGGGAAGCGCCAGCACGTTCAGGAATCGCTCGAGCATGGCTCCCTCGAAGCCGAGGGACGAAAAATCGAAGACGATGCTTTCCTTGTGCAGGAGACGAATGACGACGCTTTCGCCGTACATGGTCGGTACGGTGGAGACGCGCAAATCCAGCTCCTTGCCCTGCACCTGGAGCTTGATGCGTCCGTCCTGGGGCAGGCGGCGCTCGGCGATGTTGAGCTTGGCCATGATCTTGATGCGCGAAATTACGGCCGCGGTGGATCTGACCGGCGGAGCTTCCACCTCGCGCAGCACGCCGTCGACCCGGAAGCGGACCTTGAGCCGCTGTTCGAACGGTTCGACGTGAATATCGGAGGCGCGCGACTCCACCGCCCGCTGCATGATCAGATTGACCATGCGGATTACCGGCGCTTCGGAGGCCAGGTCCTTGAGGTGCTCCACATCGGCCTCGTCGATTTCCTCGTCGCTGCCGAGGTCCTCGACAATCTGGCCCATCAGGGTCTTTCCGGAACCGAGTTGCTGTTCGAGCGCTCGGTCGATTTCGGACGGCAGTCCCACATACGGCCGCACGGGTTTTTCGCAGGCCAGGGCGAGGGCGGCCAATAGATCGCGATCGAACGGATCCGCCACCGCAACGATGAATTCATTATCTTGGGCGGCTATGCCGACTACGTGATTTTCCTTGAGAAAACGGATGGCTACGGTATCGGGAAGCGGCGAGGTATCGGGATAGTCCGCGGGCGACACCAGGGGCAATGACCCGACCTCGGCCAATATTTCCGCGGTATCGCGCTCGGACACGATGCCGAGCCTGGCCAGAAGCGCGGGCAGCTTCTGCTCGTCGGCTTGCGCCGCCAAGCGTTTTGCGCGGTGGATCTCCGCCTCGCGCACCTTCCCGCGCCTGACGAGTTCATCGGCAAAACGCTCGTACGGGTGTTCCTCAATGGATTCCGCGTAGGTTGCCGGCGGATTTAGCTGTTGCGGTGCAATGGCCAAAGTCTTTTCTCGCATAAAGCAAAGCGCCTTAGACCTAAAAAGATCTAAAAGTGCCGGATCGGAACCGAAATATTTAATTTCTCAGCAGAAATCGAAGGGAATATTACACTAAATCGCCAATAATAATCGGTTTGCCGATATCCTTGGGCGAAATCCCAGCCGTTTTCGGCTTGCTCGGCGACAGTTGGTCCGAGTTTTTTCATTGATTTGACCAGGTGCGGTAAGAGTCGTTGCATGCCGGACCCTCTATGGCCGTGCCATAGGTCTTTTATCGGCGAAGGATGAAAAGCGGCGTTGCCCGGCAATCCGGGCGACGCGATATCGGATCGGCGGAGAAACGTACTCGTCCCACTTGAGCCGTGACCTCGACTGGGTTCGGCGCAGGCGGCCGATACCACGCGATGCCGGTTAGTGAAGATGACTAAGATCACCCCGGCAGGGAATGACGGCTTAACTTAAGTGCATTGCGATACCACGAAAGGGGTTGCCCGCCTTTTTCCGGCTTCATATTATCCTAGAAAGGGCAATTGACCGCTTCGATGGGCTCGAAGAACTTCATGAGTCCCGGCTATTCCGGCTTTTATCCGCTTCGCCGCTTGGGTGAAGCTGCGGCTCACCCGATTGCCGTTTCTAGGATTATTCCCGTTCAATCTTAAATACTTGGATTTATCTATGAATTTACTCGCCTCGGAAGTATTTGAGCGTTTCAGGACTCAGGGTCTGATCGTCGACCACCGCGGACCTGATCAAGTCATCCGCCGCCTCGCGCCTGTCGACGATTGCGCGCCCGGGGACTTGGTGTTCGTAGATCATGTGAAATATCTGCCCCAAGTCCGTGAACTGAAGCCCGCCGCAGTAGTGACTACCGAGGCGATCGCCGCAGAATTGAGCGATGCCGGGGCGTCTCTGCTGATCGCACCGAATGTGCGCCTGGCCATCGCGCTGCTCAAGCAGACTTACGGCGACCGCGACGTGCGGGATGTCGAATGGCCCCGGATTCACCCTTCCGCGGTGATTCACGAGAGCGTCGCGGTGCCCGAGGATGCGGTGATCGGTCCCGGCGTGGTGCTAGGCGCCGAGGTCAGTCTCGGCCCCGGCGTAGTGATCATGGCGAATACGGTGGTGGAAAAGAAGGCGAAAATCGGGCGGGAGACGGTGATCCATCCGCGCTGCACCGTCGGCTACGAGTGCGAGATCGGTGCCAACGTCATCCTGAAGGCCGGCTGCGTGATCGGCTCGGAAGGTTTCGGGTTCGCCCAGGACGAGCGCCGTCGCAATTACCGCATTCCGCACACCGGCAAGGTTATCGTCGAGGACCGGGTAGTGATCGGCGCCAATACCAATATCGATCGCGCCACCTACGGAGCCACCATCATACGCTCAGGAGCCGTAATCGATGCCCTGTGCCATATCGGCCACAACGTCGAAATCGGCGAAGACTGCATTCTCTGCGCTCATACCGGCATTTCCGGGTCGACCCGGTTCGGGAAAAGGGTCATCGCTTCCGGCCAGACCGGAACCCTGGACCATATTACCGTGGCCGACGACGTCGTGCTGCTCCACCGCGCCGGGCTCCACAACAGCATCAAGCAGCCCGGCATGTACGCCGGCGGGCCCGCCCAGCCGTTACAGCAATATCTGAAAAACATGGCGGTTTTTCCGCGCTTGCACGAGATGTGGACGCGGTTGAAGAATCTGGAGAAAAAAATGGCTGACTTGGCGAAGGCTGAGTGATATGAAAATCGCCACTTGGAACGTCAACTCCCTGCGCGTACGTCTGCCCCACGTTTTGAACTGGCTCGGGCGGGAACAGCCCGATGTGCTTGCCGTTCAAGAAACCAAGATGATCGATCCGGAGTTCCCGGTCGCGGAACTGGCCGAGGCCGGCTATCTCTCGGTTTACAGCGGACAGAAAACCTATAACGGCGTTGCGGTGTTCAGCAAGCTCGATTGTTGCGATCCGGTCACCGATCCGACAGGCTTCGACGATCCTCAGCGGCGCATTCTTGCGGTTACTATCGGCGACTACCGGATCGTCAATCTTTACGTGCCGAACGGCGGGGAGGTGGGTTCGGACAAGTACGCCTACAAGCTGGACTGGCTGTCCAAGATGCGCGATTACCTGCGCCTCGAATTCGAGCGTCACCCGCGCTTGGTCGTTCTGGGCGATTTCAACATCGCGCCCGAGGATCGGGACGTCTATGATCCCGAGTCCTGGCGCGAGAGGATTCTCTGCAGCACGCCGGAGCGGGAGGCGTTTCGCGCCTTGCTCGATTTAGGCTTAATCGACGTTTTCCGGCGCTTCGATCAGGCCGAAAAGAGCTATACGTGGTGGGATTACCGTCTCAATGCGTTCCGTCGCAACATGGGGCTGCGGATCGATCATATTCTGGTCAGTGCCCTGCTGGCCGACGATTGCTTGGGCTGCCGCATCGATGTCGAGCCCAGAAAGCTCGAACGGCCGTCCGATCATGCCCCGGTGGTGGTAGAATTCCGGGCCTGACCGGAGGCGGCTCACTTAACGGGTGAAAACGTCGCCGGATTCTACTCGATCCGAATTCGCTCAAAGCTTCCGGTCTCCGTGATCCACAGAATCCCGTCGCCGCGTTTTCCGGTGCGGCAGTTTTCACGGATGATTTGGACGATCTCATCCACCTTGTCGTCCGGGGCGACGATTTCCACCCGAACCTTGGGCGAAAAATCGGTCAATTCTTCCCGAATGCCGTGGCTGACTTCCGGTTCCTCGTGCTGGCTGCAACCTTCCACCCGGCTCACAGTCATTCCCGGAAAGCCGCGCATCTGGCGGAATGCGTTTCTGAGCTTGCTCAGCCGCTGGGGCTGGATGATGGCTTTGATCTCTTTCATGGACTCTCCTCTTTCAAGCTTCGATGCGTTTTTCTTCGAACCATCGGTACAGGGTCGGCAGCACCACCAGGGTGAGCAGGGTCGAGGTGATCAATCCGCCGATCACCACGATCGCCAGCGGGCGCTGGACTTCGGAGCCGGGACCTGTGGCGAACAGGAAGGGCACCAGGCCGAGCATCGCGACCGTCGCGGTCATCATCACCGGCCGGAAGCGCTGCCTGCAGCCTTCGACGATAGCGTCCGCCTGGCACAGCCCATCTTCCCTCAGTCCTCGAATATAAGACACCAGCACCACCCCGTTCAGCACCGCAATGCCCCATAAGGTGATGAAGCCGACCGAGGCCGGGACCGAGAGGTACTCCCCGGTGAGAAACAGCGAGAAGATGCCGCCCATCGACGCGAACGGCAGCACCAGAATGATGAGGGCGGCGAAGCGTAAGGAGTTGAACAGCAAAAACAACAGAAAGAAGATCGCCGCGATGGTGATGGGGATAATCACCATCAGGCGGTGCATGGCTCGCTCCAGGTTCTCGAATTGTCCGCCCCAGGTGACGTAATAGCCTTCCGGAAGCTTCACTTGCTCGGCGACGGCCTTTTGCAGTTCCGCGACGAAGCCGCCCAAATCGCGGCCCCTGACGTTCGCGCCGATCACCAGACGGCGCCGGGCAGTTTCGCGGCTGATCTGCGCCGGTCCGTCCACGACCTCGATGATGGCCAAATCTTCCAGCGGCACCAGGGCGCCATTGGGGGATTTCAGCAGTATTTGTCCGATGGCCTGCGGATTGTTTCTGAATTTTTCAGGAAACCGGACTACCGCCGAAAACCGCCGCTCGCCCTCGTAGATTTCGGTACTGACGCGGCCGCCGATGGCGGTCTCGATGATGTCGTTGATGTCGGCCACGTTGATGCCGTGGCGGGCGATGGCCTGGCGGTCGATATCGATGGTGAGATACTGCTGGCCGCTCACGCGTTCGACGCGGATGTCGGCGGCGCCTTCGATCGAGTTGAGCACCCTGATGATTTCATCGGCCTTTTGCTTCAGCACTTCCAGTTCGTCGCCGAACAGCTTGATGGCGATATCGGAGCGCACCCCGGTCACCATTTCGTCCACCCGGTCCGAGATCGGCTGCGCCATCACGATATTCACGCCCGGCAGCACCTTGAGCTTTTCGCGGATGGCGTCCATGACATCGTTCTGATCCCAGCCGTCCGGAAGCTGATCCTGGGGCTTGAGCGTCACGATAGGCGTGGATTCGTTTTCCGGCTGCGGATCGGTCGGGCTTTCGCTCCGTCCCAATTGTGAAACGGCTTTAGCCACCCCGGGCACTTCCATTGCCAGGCGCATGGCTTCGCTTTCGAGGCGGATCGACTCGTCCAGCGACATGCTCGGCACCCGATTGATGCCGGGTACGATGGAGCCTTCTTTCATCTCGGGAATGAAGGACGTTCCCAGGAACGGAAACAGCAAGAGGCTGCAGGCCAGTAAAGCTAGGGCGCTCGCCACTACCTTCAAAGGATTGCCCAGGGCAAAGTGCAGCAGCTTGAGGTAGGGTCGCTTCATGAATGCGATGATGCGCGTGTCGTGATCCGCCCCGCCTTTGAGAAGGTAGGAGCACAGCACCGGCGACAGGGTGAGCGACACGATCAGCGAGATGAACAGGGCGATGGCGATGGTGTAGGCGAGCGGCGCGAACATCTTGCCTTCGAGCCCGGTCATCGTCATGAGCGGCAGGAACACCAGGCAGATGATGCCCACCCCGAACAGCACGGGCGTGCCCACCTCGGCGGCGGCGCGCAGAACGATCAAGCTGCGGCTTTCGCCGGTTTCTTTAGCCTCGCCCAAATGGTGAAAGGCGTTTTCCACGACTACCACCGAGCCGTCCACCATGATGCCGATGGCGATGGCGAGCCCGCCGAGGGACATCAAGTTGGCCGAGATTCCGTAGTGGTTCATCGCCATGAAGGTAACCAGCGGCGTGATGATCAGCGTCGCCACCACGATCAGGCTGGAGCGGATGTCGCCCAAGTACAGGAACAGCACGATCACCACCAGGAAAATGCCTTCCATCAGTACCTTGGTCACGGTGTGGATCGCCGCATCCACCAGGTCGGTGCGATCGTAGAACGGCACGATTTTAAGACCGTCCGGCAGCATCCCTTGTTCGTTGATTTCGTTGATCCGTTCCTTGACCCGGCCGACGATCTCCTTGGCGTTGCCGCCGCGTAGCTGCAGAACGATCCCGCCCACGGCTTCCGTGTAGCCGTTTTTGATCACGGCGCCGGAACGTACCGCATGACCGATGCGAACCTCGCTGACATCGTGGATATAGATAGGCGTGCCCTCGATTTCCTTGAGGACGATGTTGCCGATATCCTCGACATCGTGAATCAAGCCGATGCCGCGGATGAGGTATTGTTCGGCGTATTGCGGCAATTTGCCGCCGCCGCTGTTGGCGTTGTTCAGGGCCAGTGCCGTATAGACGTCTTTTAGCGTCAGGCCGTAATGGCGCAAGCGGTCGGGATTGGGAAGGACCTGATACTGACGCTCCAAGCCGCCGATCGAGTTGATTTCGGCGACGCCGGGGATGCCGCGGAGCAGTGGGCGGACTACCCAATCCTGTATGGTCCTGCGCTCGGTCAGTTCCTCCTCGGTCAGGGCGCGTTCGCCGTCGTCGGGCCGCTCCAGGGTGTATTGGTAGACTTCGCCCAGTCCTGAGGAAACCGGTCCGAGAACGGGCGTGACGCCTTCCGGCAAGCGTTCCGCCGCTTCGATCAGCCGTTCGAGCACCAGTTGCCGGGCGAAATAGACATCGGTTTCGTCGTTGAAGACCAGGACGATCTGCGACAGAGCATTGCGGTTCACCGAGCGCATCTCGACCAGGCCTGGAAGCCCCGTCATGGCGATTTCCAAAGGAACGGTCACGAATCGCTCGACTTCTTCCGCAGAGCTGCCGGGCACTTCGGCGGCCACTTGGACTTGGACGTTGGTCACGTCGGGAAAGGCGTCGATGGATAGGTTCTGCATGGCGTTGAAGCCGAACGCGACCAGGCACAACGCGATGATGACGACTACCAGTCGCTGCTTCAGGGCGGCGCGGATCAAGTTTTCGATCATGGCCTACTCCAGCTCTTTGCGGATACGCTCGTTGTTCAGATGGAACGCGCCATCGACGACTATCCGCTGTCCTTCGGTCAATCCCGCGATGACCCGGCGGAGTCCGCCCAGATCCGGGCCCAAGGATACCGGTGTCAATACGAACTGGTCTTCGGTCGCATGCACGAACACATAGTCCCGGTCGCCGGTTCTCACGACGGCTTTGGCCGGGATATTGAGCGAGGTGATTCGGGGCCGATGAATGACCATGGTCGCCAGCATTTCCGGTTTGATCTTGCGTTCCGGGTTTTCGAGCTCCATGCGCACGGTCACCGTGCGAGTCGATGGATTGACGATATCCGCCACGTAGATCACCTTGCCGGTGATTTTCTGTCCGGGCAGCGCCGGAATCTGCACCTCGGCCCGGCCTCCTATTTCGACCAGATAGGCTTTCTGCTCCGGTGCTTCGGCTACGACCCAGACTTCGGACAGATCGGCGATCGTGAACAAGTCATCGGCGGGCTGGACGATTTGGCCTATGGAAATCTCCCGCTCGATGACCGTTCCCGACAGCGTAGCCGTGACCGGGATCACCGAATCGATCTGGCCGCTGTTCGACAGGCGTTGAATGGCGTTCTCGCTCATGCCCATTACCGCCAGTTGGTCCGCGCTGGCGCGGACTTCCACCTCGACTTCCGTCAATTCGCTTTCCCGCTCGGTGAGCTCCGCACGGCTGATCACGTCGGCTTTCAGCAGCCGGCGCGCCCGGTCGACCGCCAGCCGGTGCAGGTTCATTTGCGTCTTGGCTTTCAAATATGCGGCCTGAGCGATGCTCAGCTCGGTGCTGTTGATGGTCGCCAAGCGCTCACCTTGGCGCACGTTTTGTCCAATGAAGGCCATTACGTTGGTCACCCGGCCGGTGACGCTCGGCCCGACGCGAGCCACTCGGTGCTCGTTCAATGTGACCCGGCCCGGCAAATGAAGGGTTTCGCCGATTTCCGTCGATGTGACAGGTTCGATTTTGAGTCGTTCAAGTAATGATGGGGGCGCCTTGACGGCAATCTCGGCGGTCGTCTCCGCATTTTGGAGCTCCTGCTGTCCGAAGACGGGCCAGACGCCAAGTGCAAGCAACGCAAAAAATATGGGTTTTTTCATAACGGCTGATCCTGATAGTCCTGAGCCCGAAGCCGCTCGATTTCGAGCAGCGCGGCGTTCTTATCGAACAAGGCGTTGATGTAGTCGACGCGTACCGCTTGAAAGGTGCGCTGGGCATCCAAATAATCGAGAATGCCTCTTTCGCCGAGGCGGTAGGCGGCTTCGGCGACTTTCAGTGCCGATTCGGCTTCGCGCAGCAGGCCGGATTCGAAGGTCTCGATTTGCTGACTGGCGATGCGGAAGGCGGTAATCGCGGTGTCCAGTTCGTATACGAGGCTCAGTTGCTGCTGATTCGCTAGGGCGTCCGCCCGCGCCCGGTCGGCGGCGGCGCGGGCGATGGGGCCTTGCCGCTGATTCCACAGAGGAAGCGGCACGATGAGGTCCACCCGCCATTGCTCCAGGTGGGGCTCACGATAGACGCCGGCTTTTATGGTGGGTTGGGGATAGCGCAGAGCCTGTTCCAGTTCGAGCTGGGACTTGGCCCGGTCGACTTCCGCGCGCGCCTGAACTAGGGCCGGGTGATTTTGCAAGACGCTATCCCGGAGTTTATCGAGGTCGGGGGGAGGAATTTCGGACGGCAGTTCGCCGACGATTTCTATCTTGGGAGGCAATGCGCCGCCGACAAAGGCGCGCAGGGCGGTTTTTGCCTGTTCTACGCGCAAGGCGGCGCTTTCCCGGTTTTTGGTGGCCCCCAGCAGTTCCGCTTCCGCCTTGACCAGTTCGTAGCGGGAGGATTCACCGACCTCGACGCGCAACCTGATCTTATCGCGTATGGATTCGAGGAGCTCCCGATTGGCTTCCGTCATACGAAGCAGCTCCTGCTGCCGCAGCACGTTATAGAACGCCTGCTTGACCCGGGTCAGCACATTGAGGCTGACAACGCGGTAGGATGCGCTGGCCGCTTCCACACCGGCTTCGCCGGCTTCCCGGCGAGGGCGGCGGACATACGGGAGTTCGATGGGTTGAGCGATATCGACGCCGCCCAGAGCTCCCCTCAAGACCCCCGCATCCCGCGCTACCGATTCTCCGGCTCCCATTTGAATCTCGGGGTTGGGATAAGCCTTGGCGGTGATCAGATCGCCTTCCGCTCCCTGGACTTGGGCGCGGGCAGCGACGAGTTCGGGATTGTTTTTGAGGGTCAGGTCAAGTATTTGGCTCAGAGTCAGTGGCTCGCTGGCCACAGCCGGACCGAGCATGGCCAAGGCCAGCGATCCCCATAGACAAAGCGATTGCCGTCGGTGCAGAAACATTCATGTCCTCAAGCTTCTAAGTTTGGAACAGGCGCGATCACACGGCGGATCGGAGCCGCTGTGCTCGCTTCGGCGGCCGATCAATGCCTGCCGCCGATCAAAACAGAAGATGATGAATCAGAGTCGGCGCGGAGGTGGGACTGTCGGTTTGGAAATCCAGCCCGTCGTTACGTTCTCGCTGGCCGCGAGAATCTTCGCAAGAGGACGCGACAACGGATAACAGTAAAAAGGGAGCAGGTAACGGTCGGGGTCATGATCGTCGTCGTCGTCGGCGCACGTCTGATGTTTGGCGGATGGTACGCGATCTTTATGAGGATCGGACTTATTGCTTTCCTGTGCGACGGATTCTGCGGCAGCGGGTGCCAAATGAGGAAAATCGACAAGGAATTGGAAGCGGGAAATCAGAATGAGCGCGCAGAAAAAGGCGATTAGTACGACTAAGCCGATACGTTCCTTGGGAAAGGATGAATCGATTGTTGTGGATACCCAAGGCTGCATTATTTCTCGAACAAAATGACAGATCGGCCAGTGCAAAAGCGGATGTTATAACTCCGGAATTCTACCCATCGTTCCCATGGTTTACAAACCAAGAGCTTTTAATAATGTGTTCCACAAAACGGTGAAGCCTTGTAAGCACCAAGAATTTGGGGAAGCGTATCGGCTCATGCCAAAACCTCAATCCAAGAGAGCGAAGCGCAGCATGTTTGTGGTGCTTCAAACTAAGGAGATTGTTTTTTAAGGAAAATTATTCAAACCTCAGGTCAAGCCCGCGCACACGCCCAAACATCGACTCTAGCAACACCTGCCCGGCGTAACGCCCCGGCAAGCTCCTTCGCCGTTGCACCGGTGGTGATGACATCATCCAAAATGGCTACGTGCCGATGCTCGATCGGCGTTTCAACCGCGAAGGCGTTGCGCAGGTTCTTGCGGCGCTGTTTGGCGGGAAGTTCTGCTTGGGCGGCGGTCGCGCAGATGCGGCGGCAGCTGTGGAGATCGAGCGGAATGTCCAAGCGGCGCGAAACCGTACGTGCGATCTCGATGGCCTGGTTGAATCCCCGTTGGCGGTACCGGCTAGGATGGAGCGGAACCGGCATGATGGCGCAGGGCGTTTCTTTCAGTGCCGCCAGTTTTTCCGCCATTAGAATGCCCAAGAGCCGCCCGCAAGGATAACGGGCGCCGAATTTCAGCGAATGAATCAGGTGGCGGACGGGCTCCTCGTAACGAAACACGGCGAATGCCGAGTGGAAAACCGGGGGCTTTTTCTGACAGCTTCCGCAGACCTGCGGCACGGGGGACTCGATGGGAATGGCGCAGCGCGGGCATGCCATGGTGTTATAAGGCAAAGATTGCCGGCAGCCCCGGCAAAGATCGATGCCATTGCCGCCCGGATCGCCGCATAACAAACAGGTGGGTGGATACAGCCAATTCTGTATAATGTTTGGCCACTTGTTCACGTTTTTCCGTTTTTGAAGTTGACAGCGTTCAGTCGCCGGTTCCGGCCATAGTTTAAGTCTTTCCCGGAGTAGCCATGAAAATAGCAGAAGAGTTCCAGTTGAATGCAGCGGCCCAAGCGTATTTTTCGGGTAGTCCGCTGCGTCACGACTGGCGATTGGATGAGGTCGAGGCATTGTTTGCTTTGCCGTTCAACGATCTCGTCTATCGGGCGCAAACCGTTCACCGGCAACATTTTAATCCGAACGAGGTTCAGGTCAGCAGTCTCCTGAGCATCAAAACCGGCGCTTGTTCGGAGGACTGCGCCTACTGTCCGCAGAGCGCCCGTTACGACACGGATTTGAAGCGCGAAGATTTGATGCCTTTGGACGAGGTGCTGAACGCGGCGCGCGTGGCCAAAGACCAGGGCGCAACCCGGTTTTGCATGGGGGCGGCCTGGCGCAGTCCGAAAGACCGCGACGTCGAGCGGGTTTGCGAGATGATCGAGGGCGTGAAAGCTTTGGGACTGGAAACCTGCGTCACTCTGGGCATGCTCACGGACGGCCAGACGCAGCGGCTGAAAGAGTCCGGGCTCGACTATTACAACCACAATCTGGACACCTCGGAAGAGTATTACTCCAAGATCATTACAACCCGCACCTATCAGGACCGTCTCGATACGCTGGAGCGCGTACGCGATGCCGGGATCAACGTGTGCTGCGGCGGAATCGTCGGAATGGGGGAGAGCGACCGGGACCGCGCAGGGCTGCTTCTCGAATTGGCGAATCTGCCGAAACATCCCGAGAGCGTGCCCATCAACATGCTGGTTCAGGTGGAGGGCACGCCCTTGGCCGGGGCGTCCAGGCTGGATTCTTTCGTTTTCGTGAGGACGGTCGCCGTGGCGCGCATCCTAATGCCGAAATCGCGGGTGCGTTTGTCCGCCGGACGTACGGATATGAGCGATGAAATCCAAGCGCTGTGTTTCCTCGCCGGCGCCAACTCCATTTTCTACGGCGAAAAGCTTTTGACGACGGAAAATCCGACCGTCGAGAACGATAAGCGGCTTTTCCGGCGCCTCGGGATTCGGATGTCCGGATGCGTCGATCACGCTTGAGCGTTTTTCCGAAAGCTCGGAATTGCTGAAAGTACATGTGGCGTAACTGGCTGCGCGGTCAGCTCGACGAGATCGAAAAGCGGGGGCTCTACCGTCGGCGCCAGGTCGTCGAAGGGCCTCAGGGCGCCGAAGTCACCGTCGACGGACGGCGTGTGGTCAACTTTTGCAGCAACGACTATCTTGGGCTCGCGAACCATCCGGCCGTCGTCGCAGCGTTCCGGCAGGGAGCCGAGCGCTATGGCGTCGGGGCCGGCGCGGCTCACCTGGTCTGTGGTCACGGTCGCGCTCATCATGCATTGGAGGAAGAACTGGCCGAATTTACCGGCAGGGAACGCGCCTTGCTGTTTTCCACCGGCTACATGGCCAATCTCGGTGTGATTTCCGCTTTAGCGGGGCGCGGCGATGAGGTTTTCGAGGATCGCCTCAATCATGCCTCGTTGCTCGACGCTGCGCTGCTTTCGGGCGCCCGGCTCAAGCGTTATCCCCATTCCGATCCTGCGGCGCTGGGGCGCGAGCTGGAGCTCTCCGCCGGAAAGCGATGTCTCATAGCGAGCGACGGAGTATTCAGCATGGATGGCGATCTCGCTCCGCTTCCCGCTTTGGCGGCGTTGGCCCGGCAACGGAGCGCTTTGCTGATGATCGACGATGCCCACGGTCTCGGGGTAACGGGAGACGGCGGGCGCGGCAGCCTGGCTCGGTTCGGTTTGACTCCGGACGATGTGCCGGTGCTCGTCGGCACTCTCGGAAAGGCATTCGGCACCTTCGGCGCATTCGTCGCCGGTAGCGCAGATCTTATCGAGTTTCTGATCCAGCGCGGCCGTACCTATATTTACACGACGGCCATGCCTCAAGCCGTGGCGGAAGCAACCCGGGCCAGCCTGCGCCTGATTCGGGAAGAATCCTGGCGGCGGGACAGAGTGAACGGTCTGGTACATCGCTTCCGCACCGGGGCTGCGCAGATAGGGCTGCGTCTCATGGAATCCGATACCCCGATTCAGCCGATCGTGGTAGGCGACAATCAAAGCGCCGTGCGAGCGAGCGAGGTCTTGCTGTCCGCCGGCTTCCTGGCCGCCGCCATTCGGCCGCCGACCGTTCCGGCGGGTACGGCGCGCTTGCGTTTCACATTTACCGCCGAGCATACCGAGGCTCAGGTGGACCGGCTTTTGGGGGCGCTGGCCGATCTGCCGCTTGAAACATTCGGCAGCAACGGGGGTGAGGATCGTAGTATGACCAACGAGGCCCTCCCGTCTCCCGCAGGTCATTCGGGATGAGAAAGCGAGATCTGTTGTACCGGGAAACTTTCGGTCAAGGGCCGGATCTCGTTATGGTGCATGGCTGGGGAATGCACAGCGGTATTTGGCGGGATTTTGCGGAGATGCTGGCCGCCAAGGCTCGGGTCACTTTGGTCGACCTTCCGGGGCATGGGCGCAGCGAAAGCATCGCCGACTTTTCCATCGATCATCTTGCCGATGCCTTGATGGAGACCGCGCCGGAGCGTGCCCACTGGCTGGGCTGGTCGCTGGGAGCTTTGCCCGTGCTGCACATTGCGGATCAATGCCCGACCCGCGCGAAAAGCATCATCGTCGTGGCCGGAAGTGCGCGTTTCGTGGCCGACTCGAAGAACCGCGGAGCGGAAAACGATTGGCCGGGCGTCGATCCCGCGCTGCTCGCGGAGTTTGCTTCAGCCTTGGAAGAGGATTATGAAGGCACGATCCGGCATTTTCTCGGGCTTCAAATCTTCGGCATGGAGAACGCGAGGCTACTGGTCAAGGAGTTGGCGGCGAAAGTGGCGGAATGCGATCCCCCCGATGGGGCGGCGCTGCACAGCGGGTTGAATTTGCTGCGGCAGGCCGATTTGCGCGAAGTCTTGCGTCGATCAATCGTTCCCAGCTTGATTATTCTGGGGGCGCGGGACCGATTGGTTCCCAAGTCCGCCGGGGCGTCGATGCAAGCGCTGAACCCTCGAAGCGAATTGCATGTGATCGATGGGGCGGCCCATCTGCCGTTTCTCACGCATCCCGCGGAGACCGCCTCGTTCATTACGGATTTCGTCGCAAGACATGATGGCTGTTGAATCTTTGCCAACCAGCGAATGCGGCTCCGACGGCCGTCCCGATAAGCGGTTGATCGGTCGTTCTTTTGGCGCAGCCGCGGAACGTTATGACGGACTCGCTGAATTGCAGCGCAGGGTAGGCGAGAAGCTGCTGTCCCGTTTGGCGGGTATGAGCCTCGCTCCGGAGAGAATCGTGGATGCTGGTTCCGGAACCGGGTATTTGGCGACACGGCTGATTGAGCTGTATCCAAAGGCGGACCTCGTGGCTTTGGATATCGCTGAAGGCATGCTGCGTTTCGCCAAGTCGCGGTATGGCGAGTCGGGGGCCGGACGGTTGGTATGCGGCGATGCCGAGGCAATGCCATTTCGGGACCGTTCGATCGACCTGGTTTTTTCCAATGTGGCGATTCAATGGTGTTCCGGCCTCGACTCCGTATTTCGCGAAATCGGGCGCGTCTTGAGGCCGGCCGGTATCGCTCTTTTCAGCACGTTTGGTGCCGAGACGCTGAAGGAACTTCGGTCCGCATGGGCATCGGTCGACGATTACTCCCACGTCAATCGGTTCGGCGATTCTGCGGCGGTGAGGTCGGCCCTGCGAGAGGCGGGATTCCAGGAAATCGATGTCGCCGCCGAGGTCCATAGGCTGGAGTACGGCTCGGTTTATGACTTGATGCGAGAATTGAAGGGCCTTGGTGCTCATAATGTAACGCTAGACAGACCGCGCCATTTAACCGGCAAGGGCGCGTTGCGGCGCATGATCGCGGCCTATGAACGGCAATCGGGCGGCAGTGGTCTGGATGCCACCTTCGAGGTCGTTTATGGGTGTGCCAGAGGTCCCGCGAAATGTCGTTGAAGGCGCGCGGTATCTTCGTGACGGGTACCGACACCGGCGTCGGCAAGACCATCATAAGCTTGGGGTTGATGCGGCTGTTACAGGACGCCGGACTGAAAGTGGCGGGCATGAAACCGGTGGCGACCGGAGCATTTTGGCAGGATGGACGGTTGGTCAACGAGGATGCCTTGACGCTTCAGGCGAATGCGTCGATTCGGCTGGACTACAATCAGGTCAATCCATTCGTTTTCGAACTCCCGGTTTCGCCCCATATCGCCGCCAAGAAGTCGGGCCGAGAAATCGACTTTCAGCGTATTCTGCAGGTCTACGAGGAATTGGCCGGGTCCGCCGACTACGTGGTGGTGGAAGGTGTCGGCGGCTGGGAGGTGCCTTTGAACGAGCGGCAGCGGGTGGCCGATCTAGTCGGGGTGCTTGGCCTCCCTGTGTTGCTTGTGGTGGGGTTGCGTCTCGGTTGTTTGAATCATGCTTTGCTGACCCAGTGTGCGATCGAAAATGCCGGCGCGAATTGTATAGGCTGGATTGCCAACCAAATCGAACCGGATTTTTTATTGTCTACCGAAAATATCGAGACCTTGGATCATTCGCTCGATTGGCCGTTGCTGGCCGTCGTGCCGTTTAATAGTGAGAAAGAGTTTGTTGCGCGGGATATTTTCCCTACTGTGGTAAAGGATAAAATCTTGCATGCGCTGTATTCATAAGTTACAGTCTCGCGGCTTAAGCTGCGCTAGCTGCAGGCCGGTTTTCTCAGGTGTTTTTGGTTCTGTTTGAGCCCGGACTCGAGTTGGTGTCCGACTCATGAATCGTGCCGAGGTCGGAAGTTCGAATGATCGAGTCAGAACGGGATGCTAGGCCTGGCAGCCAACGATTCGTACTGACGCCGAATGCGTCCCTAAACGGTCGTCAAGCATCGTTTCTGATGCTCGGAATCGCCTTGGTGATGGCGGTTATCGCAGGGAGCTTTGCATCGATGGGTGCGTGGCTCGTGTTGCCATTTTCCGGGGCGGAATGGGTTCTATTGGCCTATTGCTTCAGGCTTGGTCTGAGAAACTGTAGGATTCGCGAAGTCATTACGGTCACGGAGACCTTGGTTCAGTTGGAGCGAGGTTATGGCACACCGGAGCAGATCTACCGATTTCAGCGCGCATGGGTTGCGCTCGATTGGACTGAATCGCCGATAAAAGGGTACCCAAGCCGTTTGTCGTTTCGCTCCCATGGAAAGGAAATTGAAATCGGCCGATTTTTGGCCGAGCCCGAGCGCGCGGCGCTCGCGAGCGAATTGCGAAAGATTTTGTTTGATAGCAAATGATTAGACACAAAGCATTTCTATAGACTGAGGAGAGGGCTCCGTGAATAAGATAAGACGACTGCTTGCTGGGTTGGGGTTAGTGTTATGGGGGGAAGCGCACGCCGACTATGCACTTAACATGACGCCGGGCGTCACCGAGGTCAGCCGCGATATCCACGATTTACACATGTTGATTCTGTGGATTTGCGTAGTGATCGGCGTAGGCGTGTACGGCCTCATGATTTACTCGATCATGCATCACCGGAAATCCAAAGGAGTGGTGCCGGCGCAGTTTCACGAAAATACAAAACTCGAAATCGTTTGGACGGTTATTCCTTTCCTCATTCTTTTGGGCATGGCTATCCCGGCAACCAGCGTGATGGTCAAGGCTTATGACACCAGTGGAGCGGACATGACCGTCAAGGTCACCGGCTATCAGTGGAAGTGGCGCTATGAATATCTCGACGAAGGCATCGATTTCTTCAGTACCTTGGATGCCAAAAGCAATGAAGCCCGCCAATTGGGTGCCAATATCGATCCCGCCTCAATCCCTAATTATCTGCTGAACGTCGATAATCCTTTGGTGGTCCCGGTCAACAAAAAGATACGGTTTCTGTTCACGGGCGCCGACGTGATCCACTCCTGGTGGGTACCTGACCTCGGCTGGAAGAAAGATACCATTCCAGGCTTCGTGACCGACGCTTGGGCGAAGATCGAGAAACCGGGCATTTACCGCGGGCAGTGCGCGGAACTTTGCGGCCGCGATCATGGCTTCATGCCTATTGTCGTAATCGCCAAGACCAACGAGGAATATAAACAATGGGTTGCCGAGCAGAAGACTAAGGCTGAAGTAGTCAAGGCCGAAGCGACCAAGGCTTTCACCATGGATGAGCTGATGGCGAAAGGGAAGGAGGTTTATAACTCCAGTTGCGCGGGTTGCCATCAGGCCAATGGCGAAGGCATCCCGGGAACTTTCCCGGCGATCAAGGACAGTCCGGTTGCGACCGGCTCGATGGATGAACACCTTAACGTCGTACTGAAAGGCAAGGGAGACATGATGCCTGCATTCGACGATTCGCTCAATCCGGTGGAAGTCGCCGCCGTAGTGACTTATCAGCGGAACGCCTTCGGCAATAACAAGGGCGACATGGTTCAGCCGTCCGAAATCAAGTCGCAACATTAATCGATTAACAGTAGATGAGGTGAAGTGCTATGTCATCAGCAGTGGCAACTCATGATGAGCATCATGACCATGGCCCCGCCAAAGGGATCATGAGATGGGTGTTCACTACCAACCATAAGGACATCGGAACCCTATACATGACCACCGCCCTGATCATGTTCCTGGTCGGAGGCGCTATGGCACTGGTCATTCGTGCCGAGCTGTTCGCACCCGGCATGCAGTTCGTGGATCCGATGTTCTTTAACCAAATGACCACATTGCACGCCCTGGTCATGGTGTTTGGCGCGGTCATGCCGGCTTTTGCAGGCTTGGCAAACTGGATGATCCCGATCATGATCGGTTCGCCGGATATGGCTTTGCCCCGGTTGAATAACTGGAGTTTCTGGCTTCTGCCTTTCGCCTTGCTGCTCCTCGCGAGCACGCTGTTCATGGAGGGCGGTGCGCCGGCAGCCGGGTGGACGCTCTATCCGCCTCTGGTTCTCCAAGGCGGCGCGCATCTGCCGTTTGCCATCTTTTCGGTCCACTTGCTGGGTATCTCGTCGATCATGGCGGCGATCAACATCATCGTCACCGTGTTCAATATGCGCGCGCCCGGCATGACGCTGATGAAGATGCCATTGTTCGTGTGGACCTGGGTCATCACCGCATTCCTCTTGATCGCCGTCATGCCGGTGTTCGCAGGCGCGGTGACCATGCTCCTGACCGACAAGTTCTTCGGCACGAGCTTCTTTAATGCAGCCGGTGGCGGCGACCCAGTGCTTTATCAGCACTTGTTCTGGTTCTTCGGGCATCCCGAGGTTTACATCATGATTCTGCCCTCGTTCGGGGTGATTTCCATGATTATCCCGACGTTTGCGCGCAAGCCGCTGTTCGGTTACAGCTCGATGGTTTATGCCACGGCTTCGATCGGGCTCCTGTCTTTCGTCGTCTGGGCGCATCACCAGTATACCGTCGGCATGCCGCTTGCCGGGGAGCTGTATTTCACCTACGCCACGATGTTGATCGCCGTGCCCACCGGGGTGAAGGTGTTCAACTGGGTCTCCACGATGTGGAAAGGCGCGATGACCTTCGAAACGCCGATGCTATTCGCCATCGCTTTCGTGGTCCTGTTCACGATGGGAGGCTTCACTGGGCTGATGATGGCTATTTCGCCTGCCGACCTCCAGTACCATGACACTTACTTCATCGTCGCCCACTTCCACTATGTGTTGGTGCCCGGTGCGGTATTCGCGCTCTTCGCGGCGACCTATTACTGGCTGCCCAAGTGGACCGGCCACATGTATGACGAGCGTTTGGGCAAGCTACATTTCTGGCTGTCGACCATCTCGGTCAATCTGTTGTTCTTCCCGCAGCACTTTTTGGGACTGGCCGGCATGCCGCGCCGGATTCCGGATTACGCGACCCAGTTTGCGGAATTCAATGCTTGGTCGAGTGTCGGTGCCTTCGTTTTCGGTTTCTCGCAACTGATTTTCGTTTACGTGATCATCAAGGCCATCCGCGGCGGCGAGAAAGCGACCGACGAAGTTTGGGAAGGCGCGCACGAGCACGGTCTGGAATGGACTTTGCCGTCTCCGCCGCCCTACCACACTTGGACGACGGCACCCGAGATCAAATAGGAAACGAAGCGGTCCCCGCCTCTAGGGCGGGGACTGTGGTTTAACGCTATGGATATTCGAAAAAAGAACGTACTGTTGGCGGTCGTCATCGCGATTATCGCGCTGATGCTCTACATCGGTGCGATCCTTAAATTAATTACTACGTCATCCGGTCAGTGAACGATTCAGAAAGCAGAAAAGTCAATAAGCGATTGATTTGGTCAATCGTCTTAGTGGCTGTCGGAATGTTCGGTTTCGGCTTCGCCATGGTTCCGCTGTACAACGTGTTCTGCGAGGTTACGGGACTGAATGGAAAAGTGAAAACGGAGGCGGTCGCGGACGCCGCTTATGTAGTCGATCAATCGCGGGAACTGACGATCGAATTCATCACCTCGGTCAATGAGAACATGCCGCTCGCTTTCCGTGCGGAAAAAAACAAGATGAAGATACATCCGGGGCAGTATTACACGGTCAAGTTCTATGCCGAAAATACGACCGATAACAAAATGGTCGGGCGTGCCATTCCCAGCGTAGCTCCCGGCGTGGCCACGGAATACCTGAACAAGACCGAGTGCTTTTGTTTTTCCGAGCAAGAATTCGAACCGCACAAATTGCGCGAAATGCCGGTTCGATTCGTGATTGATCCGTCCATTCCGGAAAACGTGAAGGATATGACCCTTTCCTACACGTTCTTCGATATCACCGACAAGAACCAGAACTGACGAGAGAAAGATCAACAATTTCAAAAGCAGGGGAATGTAATGGCTACGAAAGACGCGTACTATCTACCGCACAAAGCGAACTGGCCCATCGTGGGATCGATCGGCCTGACGACTTTGCTCGTGGGATTTGCTAATTATCTTAACGGATCGAGCATCGGTGGAACCTTAATGGTGCTGGGAGCGGGCATCGTGATCTTCATGATGGCCGGATGGTTTGGCTCGGTGATAAAGGAAAGCGTCGCCGGGTTGTATAACCAGCAGGTGGACGGTTCGTTTCGAATGGGGATGATTTGGTTCATTACCTCGGAGGTATTCTTCTTTGCCGCATTCTTCGGCGCGCTCTTTTACGCACGTATCTACTCGGTGCCGTGGCTGGGCGGAGAAGGTAATTTCTCTGCCGGAGCGACTGGAGACTTGTGGCAGGGCTTTCAGGCGATGTGGCCGACCAACGGACCGGGACAGGTGGGCGGCGAGTTCGAACCCATGGGCGCGTGGGGCGTTCCGGCTCTGAATACTCTGATCCTGTTGAGCAGTGGCGGAACCGTTACCTGGGCGCACTGGGGATTGCTGGCGAATAATCGCGGACAATTGATCAAAGGTCTGATCGCCACGGTTGCCCTAGGTTTTCTGTTCGTGATTCTGCAGGGGGTCGAGTACCACGAGGCCTACACCGACATGGGGCTGACCTTGGGCTCTGGAATCTACGGCTCGACGTTCTTCATGTTGACCGGGTTCCACGGTTTGCACGTGACCATCGGTGCCATCATTCTTACGGTTGTCTTGCTACGGAGCATACGCGGACACTTCAACCCGGAACACCATTTCGCATTTGAAGCGGCAGCCTGGTATTGGCACTTTGTCGACGTGGTGTGGTTGGGCCTCTTCATTTTCGTCTACTGGCTGTAACCCGCCACTGCTTTTTACCAAAAGGGGCGCTACTCTCCTCGGGTAGCGCCCCTTTTGTCTATCCGCCCGGAAATTCGAATAAAGGTGTCAGGCCGATTATTGTCGAGTCGGGGAAGACGGAAGTCTTATTTCATTGGTAAATAGGCCGCCGATATCGACGCGGTCGAAATGATAACGGCGGTTGCAGAATTCGCAGCCAACCTCGACTGAATCCTCTTGCTCCAAAATCGATTCCACCTCGTGATTCCCCAAGGTGAGCAGGACGGATTCGATGCGCTCCCGCGAGCATCCACAGCGGAAGGAGATCGGTTCCGAGTCGAAAAGCCGTACCGACTCTTCATTAAAGAGGCGATACAACAGTTCTTGACTGGGTAAATTCAGTAACTCCCCCTCGGTAACCGTATCCGCCATGTATTCGACGCGCATCCAATCGTCGCGATCGCGCTGTTTGGCGGGCAGTTCCTGGATGAGCAATCCTGCTGCGCGCTGTTCGTCGGCCGCTAACCAAAGTCGTGTCGCCAGTTGTTCCGAGCGTGAAAAATACGTTTCGATAGCGCCGGCCAGATCGTCTCCCTCGAGAGCGACGATACCCTGGTATGGTTCGGAATCCTCGTTCTGGACCGTCAACACCAAGTGCCCCGGACCGTAGATGTCGGACAGCGTTTCTCCCGTTACTTCGCCGCGCCAGTGTGCGAGTCCGCGAATAGTTCTCTGGTGCGTTGCCTGCGCCACTAAAGTATTCAGCGGTCCGTGGCCTTGAGCCTGAAGAATCAAAGACCCCTTGAACTTGATGGTGGCGGATAGCAATAGCACGGCAGCAAGTGCTTGTCCCAACTGGCTCGAGACGGCAGGGGGGTAAGGATGGCGTTCGAGCACGGCTTGCCAACTCGCGTCGAGCCGTACGAGTTCGCCTCGTATCCCGAGATCTTCAAACAAGAACCTTTGGAAACTGTCGAATTCACTCATCGTCTAACCAAAAAGTTTTAAGGAATGTCACTTTGCCTTTTAATAGGCAGAAACTGCTAGTCTACAAGGTTCTGCTGGCGATATTCATGCGGCTTCTGATTGACAGATCACCGAAGAGTAAATTCCATGTTTACGAAAAAGCTTTCGCTGCCTGATGACGATTCCGCTCTTCCCGGCCGAATGGAAAAAATGCCGGTTCCGGAGTTGCATTTTGTAAATGGACATCGGATGGAGCCGCCTTATCCGGAAGGATCGGCAATTGCGGTTTTCGGTCTTGGCTGCTTTTGGGGTGCGGAGCGGAAATTCTGGCAGACTCGCGGTGTTTATGTAACGGCAGTCGGCTACGCCGGCGGAACTACGCCCAATCCCACTTACGAAGAAGTATGTAGCGGGATGACCGGTCACGCCGAGGTGGTACGCGTGGTCTACGATCCTAATAAAGTCCGTTACCAAGATTTGCTGAAACTATTTTGGGAGTCCCACAACCCTACACAAGGCATGCGCCAGGGCAACGACATCGGGACGCAATACCGCTCGGTCATTTTCACCTATACGCCACGCCAGAAAGAACTGGCTATCGTTGCCCGCGATGCTTATCAAGCAGCCTTGAGCCAAAAAGGATATGGGCGAATCACCACCGAAATCCGCGAGGCTCCCGAATTTTTCTATGCGGAACCCTATCACCAGCAATATCTGGCCAAGAATCCCGGCGGATACTGCGGTTTAGGCGGTACCGGAATAAGTTGCCCTACTGAATTTGGCGCGAGCGTACACACCGACACCGATTGATAGCACTTAACTCCTTTGGCTATTATCGGGCGTCTCACAATATTAAGAGTTTCCATGAAAAGAATTCTGTTGATTGCATTTTTCACATTGGGCCTTTCAGCTTGTGCGACCTCACCTTTGGGGCGCACCCAGTTCATGATAATGCCAGAGGACCAAATGGCGGCCATGGGGGCACAGGCCTTTGTCAACATGAAACAAAAATTGCCCATCGATCAAAGTCCGCAAACGAATCAATACGTTGTGTGTGTAGCCGGGCCGATTGTTAAGGAGGTAGGGGGGGAATGGGAAGTCACGGTGTTTCAAGACGAATCGCCCAACGCATTTGCACTGCCCGGCGGGAAAATCGGTGTACATACCGGCATACTTCGGGTCGCCCGGAATCAGGATCAGCTCGCGACAGTCATTGCGCATGAAGTCGCGCACGTGCTTTCTCGGCATTCGAATGAGCGAGCTTCCCAGCAGGTGGCCGTGCAACAAGGGCTGAATGTCATCCAAGCGATAACCAATCCGACTACTCAGACGGGCCAAGTGATGATGGGGGTATTGGGCTTAGGCGCCCAATACGGTGTTCTTATGCCGTATAGTCGTCTACAGGAAAGCGAGGCCGATTTGCTCGGATTGGAACTGATGGCCAAAGCAGGCTTCAACCCGCAACAAAGCATCGATCTCTGGATCAATATGGAACAAGCGGGCGGTGGGCAGCCGATAGAGTTTCTTTCGACTCATCCGTCTCATGCTACTCGCATGCAAGAGCTTAAACAAAACATGCCCAAAGCCCTGGAAATGTATCGAAACGCACAGGCAATGGGTAAAAACCCTCGTTGCGGTGGTTGATCCGGCATCCCGGGCGATGCGCGTTCGCGCAAAAAGAAAAGTGCAGGGAGAAAGATCCCTGCACGTCAAGAGGAGGATTGTGAGCACTAAACGTGCGTCTGGTCTCAGCTAGGAGCAGCTCCTAACGAGTGATTAACATTCTAGCAGTGAAACTTGTACGCGAAATGTGACAAATTGTCGCGCAATCCAAGGATTCGCGTGTTGAAAGGAAATAATCCATCGGGAAATAAAAAAGGCAGAAGAGCTAGTCTTCTGCCTTAATGAGGAGGCTATAGCGCACAGCTACAGATAGCATCTGATCGTCGGCCTGCTACCGTCTTGCCGGTTCCTTAAGCATCAGAAACCACGATCTAATACTAGCAGTCACATTAGTAATCAAAAATGTGACAAATTGTCGCATTCGCCCAACAAAGTCGGCCATTTACAATCCGCTCCATGAACTCAAACCCGCTCATGAACATTCCCACTCCGGCGGACACGGAAACCGACGCCCGTCAAAACCTTCGCTGGCTGTTCGTTTTACGCAATCTTATGATTACGGGGCAAGCGCTTATCGTTCTCATCAGTGTCTACGGATTGGAGATACCGCTTAGCGAAGTGCCTCTTACAGCCATCATGACGGCGCTAGGCGCCTTCAACTGGTGGACGTGGTTGAGGCTCAGCAATCCCCGCCCGGTCGCCGAAATGGAGTTGTTCATGCAACTTTCATTCGACGTCCTGGCGATTACCGCGATTCTCTATTTCACCGGGGGCGCCACCAATCCCATGGCCTGGTTTTTCCTGCTTCCGCTGATTATCGCGGCTACCGTGCTGCCCCAGTTTTATACCTGGTATATGGTGATCTTCACTTCCGGGTGTTACACCATACTCATCGGCTTTTACCAGCCGCTTCCCGACATTCAAGCCGTAACTTTGCACGGCGACGCCCCGCCCGCCGTTCAGGCCCTGATGGAGGACCACAGCATTGAACTGCACGCGTTCGGCATGTGGTTCGGGTTCGTATTCAGTGCCGTTCTCGTGGCTTACTTCGTCGTAGAGATGGCGAAAACACTGAGAGAGCGTGAACGCCGCTTGGCTGAAGCTCGCGAGCAGGCTTTACGGAACGAGCGGGTTGTTGCGCTGGGGACGCTGGCGGCCGGTGCGGCGCACGAGATGGGCACCCCGCTGGGAACCATGGCGATCCTGATTCATGAAATAGAGAGCGAATGTGAAGGCGCCAAGCAAGACGATTTGTTGGAAAAAATGAAAATCCTGCGGGAGCAGGTGGTCCGCTGCAAAAAGGCCCTTTCGGTCATGTCGGCGTCGGCCGGTGCAATCAGAGCCGAATCGGGCCACGTAATGCCGCTGACGAACTATCTGGAGGAAACGGTGGATAGCTGGCGGAAACAGCGTCTCAACGCCGAGTTGGAATACGAAAAGGTTGGGCCTTTGCCTCCGCCGTGCATTTTGGCCGAGGATACCCTTACCCACGCTTTAGTTAATATTCTCAACAATGCCGCCGATGTTTCGCCGCGTGGGATAAAGCTGCGCGCCCGCTGGAGCTTCGAGCGCGCGACTTTGGAGATCCTCGACCAGGGACCTGGCATTGCCCCTACGCTATCCCAGCGTCTGGGAAAGGCGCCGATCACGACTAAAGAACATGGGTTGGGGGTCGGGCTATTCTTGGCATTTGCCACTATCGAGCGCCTGGGCGGTCGAATAGAGATGTTACCTCGTGTCGAAGGCGGCACCTGCACTCGCATCGAACTTCCATTGCTGCGTCCGAATTAAGATCTATGAACAGTGCAAAATCCTCATCCGATACCCCTCGTCCCAGTCTGTTATTAGTCGATGATGACCCTACGTTCTGCGGAGTTTTGAAGCAAGCCCTCGAGAAGCGCGGATTCGAAGTGCACGCCGCTCAAGACCTCGAAACCGGCACCGCGCTGACGGAGCAAATCGAGCCCGAGTACGCGGTGATCGATCTGCGCATCGGCCACGATTCCGGACTGGTTTTGGTCAAGCGGCTCCACAATCTCGACGCCAACACCCGTATCGTCGTCTTAACCGGGTACGCCAGTATCGCCACGGCCGTCGAAGCCATAAAGCTAGGTGCGATCCAATATCTCACCAAGCCCGCCGATGCCGACGAGATCGTCGCGGCCCTCCACAAGGATCAGGGCGACGTCTCCGTTGAAATCAAGGAAAAGCCGCTCTCCGTTCGGCGCCTGGAATGGGAGCATCTGCAAAAAGTTTTGATCGAGCACGGCGGCAACATCTCCGCCGCAGCGCGGGCGCTGGGGATGCATCGCAGGACTTTGCAGCGGAAGCTGGATAAGCGGCCGGTGAGGGAGTGAAGTAAAGCGGGAGCGTCTTTCTCTCCGTTCCTATGCTTCGACGCCTAGGGTTTCGAAGCGTGATTTCCGTTTTTATGAGAGCGTTGCGGGCTTGTTTTCGGGCGGCGGTTGTGCGGTTCTCAATCGCTATCAGCAGGCAATCTCGTCAACATAGAGCGTTTTTCTCCGCGGTTTTGCGATGAGCATCGGAAATGCGTAGGTTGGCAATCCTTTGCCGACAAAGTCGTCGCCGACGGCGTGTGCCGGCAAAGGATTGCCAACGTGCCTCGGGCGCAACGCAAAACCGGAAAACGTTCTAGCTACTATGGTCAGCCAACAGAATTGGATGGCCAGCACTTGGAGTCTTACTCCGTAAGCCTTTGGTATCGGAATTCGTGGCAAACGCTGTATCACGATGCCTCTTTTGCCGATAGGCAATCGCTTCCGCTTCGCTTTTCGGCAGTGGCGGCTTCATCGAGTTTGCAGGTAGGAAAGCCAGGGCAGTCGGCCCAATCCTCTTGCCTTTGGTCTGACACAAAAATAGACGACTCGTTTTTGTCTAACGGAGCCGAAGGGTGACATTTTGCGTCAGTTTCTGACCTCGCATATCCCTGTTCAAGGGCTCTCTTTCCTTTCTGAATCTCGGAATCACGCATCCTGCCTGCATCCGGAACGCTGGCATGGCCTGTGCAATAACCTAGCCGAGAGCAAACAACGCTTCTTATTCAACCCTCCTTTAACTCAATGGAGTTCGACATGAACGCGAATATGAATATGAGACAGCAAGGTGGTTTTACTCTGATCGAATTGATGATCGTTGTAGCGATCATCGGTATCCTGGCGGCTGTCGCGGTGCCGGCATATCAGGACTACACGGTCCGCGCCAAGATTTCTGAAGCTTTGGGGCAGGCCGATATGGCAAAGAATACTGTAGCTGAATATCGCCAAACGCAAAACTCTTTCCCTGCAGACAACCCGGCAGCAGGCCTTGCTACGGCGGCTAGTTTTGCCAGCAGATATGTAACATCACTTACCGTTCAAAACGGTGTTATTACGGTGGCCGTAAATCCGACGGCAACGGGTACAACTGGAAACGTCATTATGACCCCGACTGTAGGAGACGCGGGGCAGGTAAATTGGACTTGTACTGGGAGTATCCCCAAGAAATACCTACCGTCTAGTTGCCGTTAAGAAGCACTAACTACGTCCTCTCCGCCGGGCAGAGGGCAGCGGAAAAACTTGATGCGGAGGCTTACGTTTCAAGAGTTCGTCAGTCAACAGCTGTTTAAGGGTTTTTCCTTAATTCAACACAAAAACTTGACCCCTCCATGCGAGGGGTTTTTGTTGGGCCATGAATACCACGCTGCATAACCATGCTATTGCTCTGCTAAGTCTGCTCGTTATAACGGGAGCGGCTTATTTCATTTATTCGGCTGCCTTGGGGGGGGCGTTTAACTTTGATGATGCGCCGAATCTGCAAGCGCTAGCCTTCATCGAGGATCTGCCGTCGGCGTTGGCTTTCATAGTGAGCGGTGATGCGGGCCCACTTGGGCGACCCATTGCGCTGGCCAGTTTCGCCTTGCAATTTTCCGCCTGGCCACATTCGCCTGAAGAGTTCTTATATACCAATATCCTGATTCATCTCATCAACGGTTTGTTGGTTGCTTGGTTCGCTTTGCGCTTGGCGCGGGTGAAGGAGGATATCAGCGGGTATGCCTTGCCATTTGCATTAACGCTGTTCAGCTTGTGGACATTACAGCCATTGCTGGCATCGGCCTCCCTGATGGTGGTGCAGCGGATGACCACGTTATCGGCAACTTTTGTGTTGGTCGGTCTTGTCGGTTATCTAGCAGGCCGTCAGCGTATCGTTCACGCAAGACGTCGAGGATGGCCAATGATGGTGGGCAGCTTGGGCGTAGCGACACTCCTGGCGGTTCTGACCAAAGAGACGGGTGCCCTGTTGCCTGTTTATGTTTGGGTCTTGGAATACACATTGTTTGATAGCCCACAGAACATTCGGATATTTAGTGTATGGAGGCGACTGCTCCATGTGCCTGTCGCTGTATTGCTAGGTTATACAATTCTCCAATTGCCACACATTTTTGAGGTCACCCAGAGAGGTTTTTCAGCCTGGCAACGACTTGTCAGCGAAGGACCAATTCTCTGGACTTATTTACGCCTAATAGTGTTGCCTAAGTCTTCGGACCTAGGGCCATTTCATGACGATATCGCGGTTTCGGCGAGTTTAATTGAATCCCCTCAAGCGTTCTTGGCGTGGTCGGCCTGGGGTGTTTTGATTGCTACGGCAATATTGCTTCGCCGGCGGTTTCCATGGTTCAGCTTTACTGCAGGTTGGTTCTTGCTTGGTCATGCGCTGGAATCCACCCTTTTTAATCTGGAACTTTATTTTGAACACCGCAATTATCTACCCAGTCTTGGTCCACTGGCCTGGATCAGTGCATCAGTGTGGCGGGTTCCGAAAAATTACAAACGGGTAGTAGTTGGAGTTACTGCAACTTACGTGTTGTTACTAGGTTTTGTGCTTCATGAAGTCACGGCTGCATGGGGCAGTCCGGACATTGCAGCAAGGTTATGGGCTGATAAGCATCCTGCTTCTGAAAGAGCACAGCAGTTTTTAGCCAATAGATTGATAGCAGGGGGCGACGTTAAGCTTGCTTTGTCCGTCATCGAAAATGCCTATGACCGTGATCCTTTCAACATCGGGTTAGCTTTGCAGGCTGTGCAGTTGTCGTGCGCCTTGGGTGAGGATGTGTCCGTAAAAGTTGAACAAAGTCTCGTTACGTTATCTCGTGCTCGAGTGGACTATTCTATATTGGATACGCTGGAAATGATTTTGAATCAATATCAGCAGCGAAAGTGTCTTGGTTTAACCCAGGAGGCTATGCACCGGCTGATCGATAACTTATTGGCTAACCATCACTACCAAGGATTGGCCATCACTCGGTTTAAGTTGCACCACGCCAAGGCGCGTTTATTTTTCGAAAATCGGGAATTGGATCCGACAGTTCGGCATCTTGAGCAGGCGTTTGAAGCGCTACCGGACCTGGACACCGGGGTGTTGATGGTCGGTCTCTTAAATAGTGCAGGACTCCGGGATGAGGCTTTAAAGAAGCTCGAGTTTTTCAAGCAATCGCTTCCACTGAACCCGGTTCTAAGGCAGCAATGGAAAGAGCGCTTAAATGAAGTTGCGGAAGACCTTCGTCAATCTGCTAACGGATTCTAGCGTGAGCGAGGTTGTTTGCAGAGAAGAGCGCGAGAAACAGCTGGTTGTTTATTTATTGTTGAGTCACCGCTCTGCAATTCTCCCTTAAGCAGTGTCTGATAAATCAATCATCTAAGAAGGCGATTGCCCGATTTCATCAATCAGACGCAAAAATTATCATTTGTAGGCTAGTCTTAATGCCGACCTAAACAAGCGGCTAATAGATAGTTCATGAACTCGACTGAATCAGGTTTCGCCGGACGGGAAAGTCGCCAAGAAGCAATATCTATTGTTATACCTGCCAAGGATGAGGCTGGCAGTTTAAGATGGCTGTTACCGGAAATTCGCAGACAAATGCCGAACGCGGAAATTCTAGTGGTCGATGACGGTTCGACCGACGAGAGCGTGGCAGTTTGTCATAGTGAAAATGTCAGGGTTATTAGCCACCCCTACAGCATGGGAAATGGCGCCGCTATCAAGACGGGAGCTAGGCACGCACACGGCGACCTGTTCGTATTCATGGATGCCGATGGACAGCATGATCCTGCGGATATTCCGAGATTGCTGGAAAAGCTGGGTCAGGGCTACGAGATGACGGTAGGAGCAAGGCATCCTAGCAGTCAGGCGTCTTTTGGGCGCCGCGGCGCAAATTGCTTTTACAACAAATTGGCTTCGGCGATGACCGGACATCAAATCGAGGACCTCACATCGGGTTTCCGTGCAGTTCGCGCCAGACATTTCCGCAAATTTCTATATTTGCTGCCGAATGGATTTTCCTATCCAACTACCAGCACAATGGCTTTTTTTCGATCTGGGTTTCCGGTTGCGTATGTGCCAATCCACGCTAGAAAGCGCGAAACGACTGGCACCAGTAAGATCCGAATAGCGCAGGACGGATTTCGGTTCTTTATCATTATTTTGAAAATCGGCACTTTATTCTCGCCCATGCGACTTTTCCTTCCCCTAGGCGCTATGCTGTTTTTTAGCGGTCTAGGTCTTTATATCTATAATTATTTAAGTCAGGGACGATTTACCAATATGAGTGTATTTTTGCTTTTGTCGGCGCTATTTATATTTTTGATAGGTATATTATCGGAGCAAATATCTTCATTGCATTATCGAGGGGTCGAAGAAGATTTTCGCCGTACCAAGCGGGACAATTGGCGGTCCGGTATTTAATCGAAAACTAAGCTGTTATTTAATATTTAGATGAGTCGACCTAAGGCTATGTTATGGAGTGCAAGAAATGCATGCGATGGGAGAACGATTTCGACGGTTCAACGCCGATTAGAATGTTATCTAGGGCGTGTCCACTCTGCGGAGGAGAAGGAAGCAAGGATCGCATGGCTAGCCGTTATTTACATCTCCCGTTTGATAGTTTTCAGATATTGAGATGTCGGTCGTGCCAAATTCGTTGGCTAGATCCAGTACCCTTGCCGGATTACCTATCGCGCCTTTATGACCGAAATTATTTCGAACCGGAATTAGAAGCCTTTTCCTATGAGCGTCAGGTTCGGGAAACAAGCGTCTGTTTCCAGGAAACGGCGGCGGCGTTTAAACAGAGACTCACGGGGGACGCAACGGTATTAGATGTTGGATGCGCCACCGGTGATTTCCTTTTGGCACTGCGGCAGGCTGGGGTAGATGGTCTCGGTCTCGAACTTTCTTCCTATGGCATTGAAAAAACGGTGGATAAGGGACTGAAAGTCGTGCAGGGCGATTTATTTGCGTCGCAGCTTGATGGGCTATCGTTTGGCGGTGCTCACCTTTCTCACGTGCTCGAACACTTACCGGACATACGTGGTGCCATGGCTCGCTTGCGCTCGCTTTTGAAACCAGATGGATTGGTATATATCGAGGTCCCGTATCAATTTGACGGTTTCACAGATCGTTTTGATCGGTGGCTTAATCGTGGCCCTCGGCAATTCGGATCTTTCAGTATTCACCATTGTACATTTTTCACGCCTGCATCGCTTTCTACGCTGTTGATGATCCATGGATTCGAGATGTTGTCACTGACAACCTATCTGCCCTGCCGACGTGCGGTTCGAAAGCCTACACTTCGTAAAAGTTTTCTTTGCCTAGGGCTGTGGCTAAGCAACCGAATATTGCAGCGGGGAGATGTAATATCAGTCTGGGCTAAACGTCTACCCGATTAATGCACCACTTGCGGAAAGTTATCGAGGCTACACTCGGTCAGGTTGTTGGGCGAAGTGTCAACTTTCTTATTCCGTTTGTGCTTTTGCATCTTTATTCGCCTAACACGGCGACCGATCGCTTTCTTCTTGCGTTTTCCGTTGCATTTTATTTCTGTGGCACCATGGCCAACTCATTGAGTGATGCTAGCGTACCTCGGGTCGTTTCGAGGCGCCCGTTACTCGCTGGCTGTTATAGGATGCAGTTAAGTGCTGGGCTTGGTGTGGCTGCAGTGGTTGCCGTGTGGCTGACGAGTCCACCTGAGAATGGCGTACCATATCCGTTATTCGCTGGCATTTTCACCATGGTTGGAGCAGCGGTCTATGCGTCGTTTCCCAGCGGTATTCTTAATGCTCGGGATAAATATGCATTGCCAGGTTTGCTTTGGGGCTTGCGCGTCATACCGTTGCTCTTCTGGGGAGTGGTGCGTCCCGAGGCCGAGGAATTGGGTTGGCTGATGTTTGGTATCGGATGTGCGGATTTAGTCAGAGCTTTCTGGCTTGACCGTAGGGCGCTACACCAAGATTTCCCCTCGGAGCAAGGAGGCTGGAGCAGTCTCGATTCCTATATTCCGGTTGTGCTTGCGTCGATCTTTAGCGGATTAAATCCCATTGTGGATCGGTTTATTGCGGTACTTGCAGGTGAGGGCGCGGTTTCGGTCTTAGAAGTCGGCGAACGCTTTTACGGTCTTCTCGCTACTTTCGCTACCATTGGCGTGATGAACCTAGTTTTGGTCCGCCTCAGCCAGGCTTGTGACTGTGCAACTTTTGAGAGCTTATATCAGCGGCTGACTAAAATTGCTGTTTTATGGGCCGCCGCTTGGACCTTGCTGGGATGGAGCGGCTGGGTCATCCTTGGAGACTGGCTGATGGCGCACGTCATACGTGTTACGCCAGAACAAGTCTCCGTAATTAATTCGGTCTATTTTTGCAACTTAATCGGGCTTCCCGCTTTCATACTAGGTTTGGTCGGTGCGCGCGCGTATTTGGCCCGCGGCTGGCAGCGTTCATTGATAAGGCTCTCAATTTTGTCAGTGATTGTTAACGCTGGTTTGAGTCTTATATTGTTTTATATCTTCGGTGTGCCGGGAATCGCTCTTGCAACCTCCAGTGTCTATATCACGGTTACTTTGACCATGTATGTGCACCTGTTCCAGCTAAGCCGAAAAGTACCTCTCGATAGTTATCAATCATCGCCGTAAGCGAAAACCGTTCTCGAGCATGTGTCTCGATGGCTTTGCGGTTGAGTTGAGCGACGTTGGCGAGCGCATGTTTGATTCCCTGAGCTAGTATTTGCGTTTCGCATCGTCCGATGAGAAAACCATTCTTTCCTTCGACAATTAGTTCGTCGGCCCCCGTGTCGGCTTTTACCGCGAGAACAGGCGTGCCAACACTAAGAGCTTCGATCAGTGCGTTGGACGAACCTTCGACTCGCGAGGACAGTACGAAAAGAACTGCTCGTCGTACTAATTCAGTTGGGTTTTCCATAAAGCCCATGAGGATTACTCTATCGGATAGACCGAGTCGCTCTATCAAGAGTTCCAGTTTCGACCGTTCGCTACCTTCTCCGATAATGAGTAGCCGGTATCCCGCTAATGATGCGCCGAGCAGGGAGAAGGCTTCGATGAGGGCATCGAAGCCTTTTTGTGGGTGTAAACGTCCGACTGCAATTAGATATGGCGCAGGGGCCTGTATGGGCGTTTTATTTACGGAATCAAGTCGGGCTGGATCCACGGCGTTCGGAATGACAGCTAAATTTCTTGAAGAGCGGTTGACGAATCCGAGGAATGATCTCCGCATGGTTTCAGACAGAACGATGATTCGGTCCGCTTGCAGGTAAGTATAGCGATATAAAAATCTGGTCAGCCGAGGGAATCGCCAGTACTGCATCCATCCGTCTGGCATCAAAGCTTCCCGTACGACGATTCGTACTTCACTGGGGAATAGTGGCCGCAGTAGCAAGATGGCGATATTAATGTCCGACAGAGTGCTGAGAATGGTTCGCGGGCGTTTCTGCCATACCAAGCGGATAAGTGCTGTGACCCATCCTAGCGTGCCTCCCAGGTCTACAATTTCAACTCTGGAGTCGATATGTGGAATCAATTCACCTATCGGTCGCACAAGCGCTAGCGTTATCTTTCCTGAGCTACAAAGGTTGTTTACGACTTGAAGCATGACCCGCTCGGCGCCGCCCGGTTTGAGGTTCGGCAGCACCACGACCACGTTTGCTCGCTTGGAGGTCATGGCGGCGTTTTAGTTAGGACTAACATTCATTGTTTGGAGGTAACGATCGATGAGATCCTGTGTCCCGCTGGCTAAACGTTTATTAGCGACGTGAGGGTCGTCTCTTAAAATTTTTATTATGGTGCTGGCTAGAGCCTCGGGGTTGGAAACTGGAACGACGTTCTTGTGATTTTGCGGATCCAGCACTTCGATTATGGAATCATCGTAGGCAGTAGCTACGACTGAGATGCCCAACATCTGTGCTTCCAGAATAACGTTCGGGTAACCTTCCCATAGGGAGGACGATACGAGTAACCGGGCGCCGGCTAGCCAACGATAGGGATTTGAGTCAAAACCCGGCATCTCGACTGCTGCGTTCAAGTCTAGCTCGGCGATACACTCTTCAAGATAAGGGCGCATGATTCCTTCGCCCAAAATCAAGAGCCGTGCCTCTACTTGTTGTCGAACGATAGCAAATGCGCGGATCAGTGTTACGAAATCTTTCTCAGGCACCAAGCGTCCAACTCCTATGATCACTGGTGGCGAATTCGCCTTAAACCACGGATGATCGAACGGTTCTCCAGCCATCTGTTGAAGTTTTTTTAGGCCGATAGGATTCGGAATTACCGTGACTTGGTGGGGTTCTAACTTCAGCCTGTAAATGAGTTCTTTGCGCATAGTCCGGGTAAGGGCGATGACTGTGTCTGCTCTGGAATAAAACCACCGCATGAGATACAGTCGAGCCGGGTGTTTTAAATTCCGGAGAGAGCTAGCTTCTCTGACGACAACGCGAGTATTGCTACGTGCTAACTTATGTGCTAGTAGAGCGGCAAGATTAGCTCCGGTTAATGTACTGAGTAATGCGGTCGGTTGTTCCCGTTGAAGATATCCGACTAGCTTTAAAGTTGTAGAGATTCCCAGGCCGATTAACCCGGGACCGGGTTTTCCGGCTCGAAGATCTATAGTTCGGACATTCGTGGGGATTTCCGGCAACAATTCGCCCTCGGCACGGGCCAAGACCAAATCCACGGTGTGTCCCCGCTCGGCGAACGCTTTCGCAAGGGTCAAAAACACGCGCTCTGCTCCACCAATTCGTAAGTCGGGGACGAAAAGGGCAATGCGAGTCATCGTCGGGTGCCGTGCCAGAGCAGTAGTATATAGAGACTCCAGAGTCGCAGACTGCGGTCGCGCACACCTTTGCGATGTTCCCAAAGCATTCTTTTCACAAAGGCAGGATTCAACGGCTCGTGGAATGATTCCAGTCGTTGGATCAAGTTATCGCCGATCTTTCCTCGAATCCAAGTATGCACCGGTACTCCGAACCCTTGCTTGCGGCGCTGCCACACGTCTTTAAGCAAAATTTCGTTAAATGCTGCATACAGGATGCGTTTCCCCGCGAAAACATTGCGGTGCCACGAAGTGGGGAAACTGAAAGCCAATTCGACGACCTTTCGATCAAGAAACGGCGCACGGACTTCCAGACTATGCGCCATGCTGGCGCGGTCTACCTTAAGCAAAATATCTTGAGGCAGATAGACCAGAGCGTCGGCAAACATCATGCGGGGCAGGTCGTCTAGAGTTGTTTCACACAGAATCTTCGGTGGGGTATGTCCACGGCCTGCTAATTCTGGAGCGAGCATTTCCAGTTCCGTTTCTGAGAACATTCGTGCGCATACATAGGGTGTTTCTGATTCCAGCCGATCGACCACATGGGTGAAAAGATGGGCTTTCTTCAATATGCTGCGGCTGTGATGTGCCATGGGCTCGGGAAGAAATCGTATGGCCCGCTCCGCTGTCTTGCGTAGGATCCGGGGAAGGCGCGTATACCACCGTAGGATCTGCCGTGCCTGATAGCGCTGATAGCCGCTGAACAATTCGTCACCGCCGTCTCCCGATAATACGACTTTTACGTGACAGCCAGCCAGTTGCGAGACGCTTGCGGTTGGCAGGAGAGATACGTCGGCGAAGGGTTGGCCGACATGGTTTAGTATCAGTGACTCCAATGCTTCCGGTGTTTCAGGAGGAAAGGTATCCTCGGTATGTCGGGTAGCCAGATGCTCGGCGACTTTCCTTGCATGCACACGTTCATCGAAAGCCGGTTCAACGAACCCCATGGTGAACGTGCGCAAAGGCCGTGACATCCTGCTTTGTGCCAGCGTCGCGATCAGAGAAGAATCGATGCCACCGGAAAGAAAAGCGCCGACTTCAACATCTGCTACCAATCGGCTATCCACCGCTTGGATGAGGGTGTCTCGGAGTCGCTCTTCGGCCTCGATTTTCGATCCGGAGTATCTGTCTGGCATCAAGGTCCAGTAGGCTGTTTGCCGGAAGCCGCCGTCGGAGCTCCAAAATAACAAGTGCCCTGGCAGGACTTCGTTGACGTTCTTGTAAGCCGTAGTGCCGGGAAGATAGAAACCGTAGCGGAGGTAATCGGCCAAGCTATCAGGGTCTTCGCTCCACGCTTGAGGGACCAGTCTGGATAAGGCCGGCAGTTCCGAGGCGCAGGCGATGGAGTAGTTGTCCTCCTGGTAGTAAAGCGGTTTTTTTCCCATACGATCCCGCGATAGCATTAAGGTTCGGGAGACCGTGTCCCAAAGGCTTAAGGCCCACATACCCTCCATCCGTCGCAGAAACGATTCCCCATGGAGGACGAGCCCAGCCAGTACCACTTCTGTGTCTCCATTGGTGTGGAACCTCCAGAACGGGGCGAGGTGGGTGCGCAATTCTTTGAAATTGTATATCTCGCCGTTGTATGCTAGCCAATATCTGCCTGAGGGATCACTCATAGGCTGACGGCTGGCCGCCAGATCTACGATGGAGAGACGGCGGTGTCCTATACACCAATATTCACCAGATTGCAGCCCGAATTCATCGGGGCCGCGGTGGTGCATCAGGTTCAGTGCCTGCTGGATTCTTGCCCGATTTTCGCCCGTTTCCCGAGTTTTTCGATAAAGAAAGGCGAGTCCGCACATTCAATGTTCACCTGCTACTAGCGACATGTATATAGGGCTTGTATACCTGCAGATAGCTCTCTGCGGTACGATTCCACGTTAAATCCTGATCGATGAGAGATTGCTTCGCCGAACTACCCAGCTTTCGGCGCAAAGCTGTATCAAATGCCAGTCGCTTTAGGTGGCTAGCAAGAATATCCGAATTCCCCGGCTCAAATAGCAAGCCGTTGATACTGTCGATGACCAATTCAGCTACACCGTCGATACTGGTTGCCGCGAGCGGTAAGCCCGCGGCCATTGCTTCCAGAATGGCATTGGGTCTTCCCTCGGAGACGGAGGTAAACACAAACACATCTGCGTTAAACAGTTGTGCCGGGATTTCTTCGGGTGGAAGAACTCCTAGAAAATGTACGTGCTTTCCCACCTTTAAATGCTGGGCCAGTTGCTCAAGGCGGGCTTTCTCAGGCCCATCGCCAATCACGATCAATCTAGAGTTTTCGATATTTGCTTTTGCGAAAGCTTCTATGGCTGTATGAATAGATTTTAGAGGTGTTAGATTTCCGATTGTGATAAACGTAATGCCAAAATCCGATACCTGATAATTCCGGTCGATTAATAAGAATTCATCCGCTACACCGTTGGGAATCACAAGCAATTTATTCCGCATCGTAGGAAAAAATTGTCCGACCAACGTGCAAATAGCATCACTGACGCACACGATCTTGCGATTAGTGGCTAGGCAGGTTTTGAGAAAGATGCGGTCGATTACGGAGTTTTGAATTCGCGCTACGTCGCTACCCCGCAATGTAGTAATCACTGGTATCCCTAAAATACAGCCTGCCATCCCGGCAATTGCGCCACAGGCGGCCCAGTTTGCATGGATGATGTCCATATGGCGAAAGTGTCTTAGGCAGGACAAAAACATGGCGGCTATGAATAACGGCATGAGCAAAACAAGCCAGCGATGGTTGCGGAGAGCGACCGGAATCCCGCCCGGCTGATGAGCAATCGTTTGAAAGCGCCGGGGTGCATAGCAGAAAAAGCGAACAGCGTAGGGAAGCGAGCAACAGTCTATAAATGCAATATTGGATGCAGGGGTTATAACGGATACATTCGCATGTTGCGCCAAGTGTGCTACCAACCGTTGGACAAAAACGCCGCTGCTTGGGTTGGTGCGCAGCGGAAAGGACGTCGTGAGAACGCCGATATTCATGGGTCTGGTTCGAATCGGTGATGTTGTGCTTCGTTAAGCATAGCGCACGACTTGCTGGATAGAGGTATGAGGGGCGCTTAAAGAAGGAATGGATGATTTGCCGCCGAAAGCGAGGGGGCGGGCCTACCAAAATAATGTAAACTCGGAAGTGAGTTTTTGTTTAATTGGGCGCGGTTTATGGGCCGACAATAAGACTAAATCACCGATACCGCCGGATTTTTTGCACATGTGCCCTGCGTCGGATAACGGTCCAACAAAATTGCGACTGTTTTTTCTGTTTCATGCGCGCCACTCTAAGTAGCCACCGAGTACTAGCTTTATCTGAAGTCACGCCTGCCACTTTCGCCCGCAGGGAAATGTAGGTGCGTCAGCTTGTTGATCCGGTAAGTCCACAATTTTTGGAATGCGGGCACGGAGTTGATCGGTGACCTGCCGCCATGCCAGTCTGGAACACTAGTGAGACCGACGTTGGCGTGTTGCCGCATATTGCCGCGACCGGAAACTTGACGAGAACAATAAGAACCCCGGATGCGCTCCATGCACCCGGGGTTATCGCCCGCTTGGTTGGCTATCAAGACAGATCGTGGTGGTTATCACGCGGGGTGCGGCAGGCTTTCGTAATTTTGCGGAACGCCGGACCAATCAGGGTGCCGGGAACCGTTCGGCAAGTCGATCCTCACTCCAAGGTAATGCGTCGTCAACCAAAGCGCCGATGGCGGGGTGTTTGTCCTAGGTTCGGGAAACATTATCCAGGCTTTTTCTTCAACTGCCGATTCAAGTCCAGCAGTTGTTGCTCAAGCTTTGGCAGAGACTCACGAATGGTATCCCATGCGACTTCCAGATTGATCTCGAAATAGCCGTGGGCCATTCTGTTTCGCATACCTCGCATCGGTTTCCAGGGTATTTCGGAATGCTCGGCAGCGAGGTCCGGATATTCGTTGACCAATTTAGTGGCCGCCGCGCCAATGACCAGAATATTCAGTATCACCGCCTGCTGCGTCTTACGGATCAGCGAAAAAGTTCTCCTTTGTCACTCCGTTGGTGTATTCGCGTGCCAGCCGGATGGCTTCAAGCATATGACCCAGGTAATCAGCCGCACGAAGTCGGTGTTTGTCGTCGCTCACAGCGGGGCGGCCTCCTGGAGAACCTTGCTCCGGATTTCCGCAGGGAGGTCTCCGGGCGTAAGCAGGTCGACCGGCACGCCGAGTAACTCTTCAAGCGCGATCTGCAGTCCACCGAGATCAAGCAGCGTCGTTCCGGGAAGGGGATCGATCAGGATGTCGAGATCGCTCCGATCGGTATCCTCGCCGTACAGAACAGAGCCGAATACGCGGGCATTTCGGGCACGGCTTCGGTCGACCAACCGACGGATATCTTCACGATGCGCTTGCAGAGCTTCGGAGGGTTTCATGTGAATAGGCTAGGCGCTTGTAATTTGTGGCGCGTTTAACCGGTAGCGCAGGCGTTGTTCATCCAACTGGCGCCCTTTGACTGGGCTTAAGAGGTCATCTATATATTATGTATATTTTGCCAGCTTTGAGTTCCTTGATCCGAATTCTCTGTGAGCGAAAAACAAAAACCCCGGATGCGCTCCATGCACCCGGGGTTATCGCCTGCTTGGTTGGCTATCAAGTCACGTCCTGGTGGTTATCCCTAGAGGATAGCTGTCCTTACCTCCTTGTCGGCGACTGAATGAGTGTGGCAGAAAATTCGTTTCAGACTAAGTCGGAAAATGCTGAAAATTGTGTAAGCTTTGGCTTACATACCGAGCGGGGCGTCCATTGTCGTGAATCGGGCTTAGCAAGACCGCGTGGCCGTTATATCATTAAGGGCCGATTTATTATTCAGAAGATCTCTTGCCGTTCATGATTAGCCGTATCGCCGATGTTGACCGCAATACACTGGAAACCCAAGTGCGGGTTTGTCTGAACCTGGATGGAGTCGGCACGGGTGTTTTCGAAACCGGCGTTCCTTTCCTCGACCATATGTTGGATCAGGTGGCACGGCACGGATTGATCGACCTTGAGGTACGTGCGAAAGGCGATCTGCACGTTGATGCCCACCACACGGTGGAAGACATCGGCATTACGCTGGGCCAGGCGGTGGAAAAAGCTTTGGGGAGCAAAAAGGGGATACGGCGTTACGGTCATGCCTATATTCCCCTGGACGAAGCTTTGTCGCGCGTCGTGATTGATTTTTCCGGGCGGCCAGGTTTATCTTACGACGTAACTTTTACGCGTGCCCGGATAGGCGAATTCGATGTCGATTTGTTTCTCGAGTTTTTTCGGGGATTCGTCAATCACGCAAAAGTCACCTTACATATCGATAATCTGAAGGGACAAAATGCCCACCATATTGCCGAAACCGTGTTCAAGGCTTTCGGTCGTGCCATGAGAATGGCCATAGAACCGGATACCAGGATGCAGGATGTCGTCCCTTCGACTAAAGGAATGATTTAGAAAACTTATACGGAACTCTCGCCCGATTCGCTTTTATCCATGTCTTCCGTTGCAGTCATCGATTATGGGATGGGAAATCTGCATTCCATAGCCAAGGCGCTTCAACACGCCCACTCCGAAACCGCCGTGATTGTCACGGACAATCCCGAAACAATTCTCAATGCCGACCGGGTCGTATTCCCGGGGGTCGGGGCGATCCGCGATTGCATGAATGCATTGGCTGATCGGGACCTCGTAACCATCATCGAACGGGCGGCGGCCTCGAAACCGCTCTTAGGTATTTGCCTGGGGATGCAGGCCCTGCTCGAGGAAAGCGAGGAAAACGGCGGAACAGCTTGCCTGGGTTTGATTCCCGGCCGGGTCGTACGCTTCGCCGATGGAGTGGCGGACGCTGCCGGTCAGCCCTTGAAAATTCCACATATGGGATGGAACCGCGTCAGCCAGCAGGAGGCCGATCATCCGTTATGGCGAGGCATCGCTTCCGACAGTTGGTTTTATTTCGTTCACAGCTACTTCGCGCGACCGACTGATTCCCGAAACGTTGCGGCGACCACCGACTATTCGGAACCCTTCGCTTCGGCGCTGGCGCGCGAAAACATCTTTGCCGTTCAGTTTCATCCTGAAAAGAGCCAGGAAGCCGGATTGCGATTGCTGGCTAATTTTCTAAACTGGGACCCGGGGCGATAAGGCACCGATCATTCACTCTATCCGTTACTGAGGATTTTTTTATGCTTTTGATACCTGCTATCGATCTGAAAGATGGCAAGTGTGTCCGTTTGCGGCAGGGCCGCATGGAAGACGATACGGTCTTCTCCGACGACCCGGTGGCGATGGCGGGGAAATGGGTGTCGGAGGGGGCGAAGCGCCTTCATTTGGTGGATTTGGACGGTGCCTTTGCGGGGATTCCGCGCAACGCGGAGGTTATCCACGCCATACGCGAAGCTTATCCGGATGTACAAATCCAGGTGGGCGGTGGAATCCGGGATGAAGAGACGATTCAGGGTTACCTGAACGCCGGCGTCGATTACGTCATCATTGGTACCAAGGCAGTCAGTGCGCCTCATTTCGTGCGGGAGGTCGCGGCGGAGTTTCCGAACCATATTATCGTCGGTCTGGACGCGAAGGACGGCAAAGTAGCGATAGACGGCTGGTCGAAGTTGTCGCATCATGATGTGATCGATTTGGCTCAAAAATTCGAGGACGATGGCGTTGAAGCCATCGTTTACACCGACATCAGCCGGGACGGCATGATGGAGGGCGTCAATGTCGAGGCAACCGCAAGGCTGGCTCGCTCCATACGCATTCCGGTGATTGCGTCGGGCGGCATCCGGAGTATTCAGGATATTCACGCCCTGGGCAGTGTGGTTGGCGACGGCGTCATGGGCGCCATAACCGGCCGCGCTATTTATGAGGGCACCCTTAACTTTGCCGAAGCCCGTAAAGTAGCGGAAGAATACTGATCCATGCTTGCCAAGCGCATTATCCCCTGCCTGGACGTCGACAATGGACGCGTGGTCAAGGGCGTCCGCTTCGTCGATATCAAAGATGCGGGAGATCCCGTCGAGATTGCTAGGCGTTACGACCGGGAGGGCGCGGACGAACTGACTTTTCTCGACATTACCGCCAGTTCGGACAATCGCCACACGATGGTGCACGTGGTGGAGCAAGTGGCGGGCGAAGTGTTTATCCCCCTTACGGTAGGAGGCGGCATCCGAACGCTCGAAGATATCCGCCGCATGCTGAATGCCGGCGCCGATAAGGTCAGCATCAATACCGCCGCAGTCGCCCGGCCGGAGTTTGTGCGCGAAGCGGCGGAGCGTTTCGGCTCTCAGTGTATCGTCGTCGCTCTCGATGCCAAGCAGGTGTCCGAAGATCCAAAGCGGTGGGAGATCTTTACTCACGGCGGGCGCAAGCCGACCGGCCTTGATGCCATCGAGTGGGCGCGTCGCATGGTGGCTTACGGAGCCGGCGAAATCCTCTTGACCAGCATGGATCGGGACGGCACCAAACAAGGGTTCGATCTGGAACTGACTCGCGCAATCAGCGAAGCCGTATCCGTTCCGGTGATCGCCTCGGGCGGTGTCGGCAATTTGCAGCACCTGGCCGACGGGATCTTGCAGGGCAAAGCCGATGCGGTGCTGGCAGCCAGCATTTTCCATTTCGCCGAATACACCATTCGGCAGGCCAAGGAATACTTGGCGGCTCAGGGCATCGAGGTGCGGCTATGACGGCGTGGCTCGACGAAATCCGCTGGACGTCCGAAGGGCTGGTTCCAGTCATTACGCAGGAGGCGGCCACGGGGCAGGTCCTCATGTTCGCCTGGATGAACCGGGAAGCTTTGCGGCTTACCAGCGAGGAAGGCTACGCGGTCTACTGGTCGCGCTCGCGGAATCGGCTTTGGCGGAAGGGCGAGGAATCCGGGAATCGGCAGAAAGTTCTGGAAATTCGCCTGGATTGCGACGAGGATGTGATTTTGCTCGCGGTCGAACAGGCCGGCGGAATCGCCTGTCATACCGGACGGCATCACTGCTTTTTTCGGGTGCTGCGGGATGGCTGCTGGGAGACGGTGGAACCTGTCCTGAAATCTCCGGAAACGATGTATAAGCGCTGATATGGACGTGTTGAAGGAGTTGGCTAGGGTGCTCGAGGAACGGAAATCTCAGGATCCGCAAAAATCCTATGTGGCGAGTCTTTATGCCAAAGGGCTCGACGCTATCTTGAAAAAAATCGGCGAGGAGGCCACCGAAACCGTAATGGCCGCCAAGGACGGAAACCTCGACAAGATTGTCTACGAAGTTGCGGATTTGTGGTTTCACAGCCTGGTATTGCTCGCTCATCAAGGGTTGAGTCCGGATCAGGTATTGGCCGAATTGCAGAGGCGGTTCGGTCTCTCGGGGCTCGAAGAAAAAGCAGGACGCGACGACAAGTCCGGTTAGAGCGTTTTTCACCGAAGTTCAGTGGTAAGGATAGGGAAATTCGTAGGTCGTTGAGGAGCTTTGTCGGCAAGGGATTGCCGACCTACGAAATCTAAAGCGTTTTTCATCGCGGTATAGCGGCGGGCATTGGAAAACCGCCCCGTACCCAGTCGAAGTAGGTCGGCAATCCCTTGCCGACGCTCCACCGGACGTTCATGGAATCGAGCCGAAACGCAGATGCAACGCCCAGGTCGTTGAGCTGCCCGCGATCAGGAAGCCAAGCACCGCGATCCAGGCCTTGCGGCGATATCGTTTGGTCAATGTGCCCTGTGGAACGACCGATAGCAGATAAGGACGGCCATAACCGGGCTTTTTCATCAGGTGGAACTCGGTTTGCTTCGTTCTTTTGCGCCAGGATGCCATGACTTCACGCTCGGCGTGCTGCCGCGCGATTTCCCACTCCTCCGCATCGATCTCGCCGTCGCCGTTCTTGTCGAAGCGCTTGAGAAGCTCGGAACGGTTTCTCTTCCAGCGGATTAACAGATCGCCTACCTCGTTATGGAAACTGGTGCCTTCGGAACTTCCGAGAGACACGAACTGGCCGATCGCATAAAGCGGATCGTTTGCCTCGATGCGGTATTCCGTGTAGCGATACGGTCCGGACGAGAACAGTGAATCCCAAAATCCGGTTTGCAGCGGTGCGTATCCTGGTCGCGCGAGCTGCCCGCGCCATTTGAGTCGAATGGACGGCATGACCTCCGCGCCTTCGGGATCGACAATGCACCGTCCGGTGTCGTCTTCCAGGTGGAAGATGGCCTCGCTAACGCCGCTCTCAATGGTTTGCCATCGTGTCGTGCGGTGGCCGTCTTCATAGTCGGTCACTTGCTTTTCAACTTTGTAACTGTACCAAACGCAGCGTGCGCCGCTAAGCGGGGCATGGATCGGCTCGCCATCCATCAATTGGGCTCGACCGTCGAGTTCGACGTAACCCTGGGCTGCCGACCGGACCTTGGCCGTGGGCGTGTCGGCGATCAGGCGAGCGCGATGCAGCCAGCGGAATGCGAGAAAGAAGAAGGCTACCCCGGTCAGGGCGACAAGCCCTGTCGCCAGCCAGAAGTGCTGTGGAGAGGATTCGAGGATGAGGTCGCGAAATAGCACGGCTTTCGCCTCAGCCGAACAGCGCCTTTAGATCCACATCGCGTTTTTCTTCTTCCGTGAATTCCAGCAATTCGAAGGGTCTGAAGTTGAATAACCGGGCAATGATCACATCCGGAAATTCTTCCAGCCGGACATTGTTGTTATTGACGCTCTCGTTGTAGAACTCGCGCCGGTCGGCAATCGCGTTTTCCAGTCCGGTTATCCGGGACTCCAGTGCCCGGAAGGAAACGTCCGCCTTCAGTTCGGGGTAACTCTCCGCTACCGCGAAGAGCTGCATCAATCCTTGCCGCAGCTGGCTTTCCGCCGCCCCGAGGGCATGCAGATTGGCGGACTCTCGGGCCGCAGAGATCCCGGCACGGGCCTGCATTACTTTTTCCAGCGTGTCCCGCTCGTGTTGCATGTACTGCTTGCAGGTTTCGACGAGTTTTGGCAATTCGTCGTGACGCTGTTTGAGCAGCACGTCGATGTTGGACCACGCTTTTGCGGTATCATGCTTCAAATTGACCAGCCGGTTGTAGATCAAGATGGCGTACACGATCACGAACAAGATCGTGCCGACCAGAATGAAACCGCCTACGCTCATAATCTCTCCTCGCGTTCTTGAAGTTGAATCAGGGCTTGGAGAAGTATAGACGGCGGGCCCGGCGCATCATTTGATCAATCGGAGTGTCGTAAGGTGACGATTCAGATTTATAACGGTGTCGAGCCGAAATTGGGAACAGGAACTTACATTGCCGACAGTGCGCTGGTGATCGGTGACGTGACATTGGGCAACGACGTCTCCATTTGGCCGATGGTGGTCGCGAGAGGCGATGTGCACCGAATCGAGATTGGCGACGAAACCAATATTCAGGACGGCTGCGTGCTGCACGTCACCCAACGAAGCCGCTACAACGAAGAGGGCAATGCCTTGATCGTCGGGCGGGGTGTCACCGTGGGGCACCGGGCGGTACTGCATGGGTGCACCATCGGTGATCTATGTCTGATCGGCATCGGTGCGGTGATCATGGACGGTGCCGTCGTGGAGGACCGGGTAATGATCGGTGCGGGGGCTTTGGTGCCGCCCGGCAAGCGTTTGGAAGGCGGTTTTCTTTACGTGGGATCGCCGGCGAAACAGGCACGCCCGCTCAAGGAGGCCGAGCTGGAATATTTAAGTTTTTCCAAGGACGGTTACGTGCGTTTGAAGAATCAATATCTGAGTGATGCCAGATTGCTTGGCGCTTAGCACTAGCGACCACGCTCCCGATTGAGAATGTCGATCACGGGATGCGTTTCCGGCCGTATGCCCCGCCAGATAAAAAACGCCTCGGCCGCTTGTTCGACCAACATGCCGATGCCGTCAACGCTGACATCGGCCCCCACATCTTTTCCCCATCGGACGAACGGTGTGGGCTCCGTCCCATAGGCGAGATCGTAGCAACATCCGCCGGCTCGGAGAATATTCTTCGGCAGATCCGGCAGTTCGCCAATCAGGCTGGCGGCGGTGGCGTTCAGAACGAGATCGAAGGATTCCGTGCCCAAGTCTGAAAAGCCGCATCCGGCGATCGGGCCGAGATCCCCAAGCTCCTCTGCCAGCCGGACCGCTTTGTCGGGTGTGCGGTTGGCGATCACCAGGCAAGACGGACCTCGCTCCAACAGTGGACCAATAATGCCGCGGCTTGCGCCGCCCGCGCCCAAAAGAAGGACTCGGCGGTTTTCCAAGGAAAGTCCGAGATTGACCGTAAGGTCTCGCATCAAGCCGACGCCGTCGGTGTTGTCCCCGTAAATCGTTCCATCCGGACGTAAGGCCAAGGTATTGACGGCTTTGCTGCGTTCCGCGCGCTCACTTTTGGAATCGGCAATTTTCCAGGCGAGTTCCTTGAGGGGAACGGTGCAATTCAAGCCTTTCCCGCCACCGGCGAAAAAGTCTCGCACGCGGATTTCGAACGTTTCCGGCAGAACGTCTTGCGCGGTATAGGTCAGGCGCTCTCCGGTCTGTTCTGCAAAAAGCGCGTGAATACGGGGCGATTTGCTGTGGCCGATGGGGTGACCGAAGACGGCATAACGATCTGCTGGCAGCATGACTAGGTGAATCCGGCGGAAATCTTGATGAAGACAGTTTTAGGTTTCAGCCTTTGCGCAGTTTAGGTGCTCTGTCTCATGGCGTCTTCGCGAAGCCATTCGGCAACGGTCCTGGCGTAATAGGTCAGAATGGCGTCCGATCCGGCGCGCTTGAGCGCCAGCAAAGATTCGAGCACGGTCTTGCGCTCGTCGAGCCAGCCGTTTTGTGACGCGCCTTTGAGCATGGCGTATTCCCCGCTGACTTGATAGGCGAACGTAGGGACGCCGAAGCGGTCTTTGACGCGGCGGATGATGTCCAGATAAGGCAATCCCGGTTTGACCATGACCATGTCCGCGCCTTCCGCCAAATCGAGCTCGACTTCCCGCAGGGCCTCATCGGAATTGGCGGGATCCATCTGGTAAGTGTATTTGTCGCCGCTCCCCAGGTTGGCCGCCGAGCCCACGGCATCTCGGAAAGGTCCGTAGAAGGCGGAGGCGTACTTGGCGGAATAGGCGAGAATACGCGTGTGTACGAATCCTTTCTTTTCCAATGCGTCCCGGATTGCGCCGATGCGCCCGTCCATCATGTCCGAAGGCGCCACGATGTCGGCGCCGGCTTCCGCATGGGACAGCGCCTGTTTCACGAGTACTTCGACGGTTTCGTCGTTGACCACGTAGCCGTTTTGATCTACGAGCCCGTCTTGGCCGTGAGTCGTGAAAGGGTCTAGAGCGACATCGGTGATGACACCCAGTTCCGGCAGCTGTCGTTTCAGTAGGCGTACCGCTCGTTGCACCAAACCCTCAGCATTGTAAGCCTCGCGTGCGTCATCCGTTTTTTTGTCGGGTGACGTTACGGGAAAGAGTGCGATGGCGGGAATGCCAAGCCGAAAAGCCTTTTCGCTTTCGCGTAACAGCAAGTCGATGCTTAGTCGCTCGACGCCGGGCATAGAAGCGACCGGTTCCCGCCGATTTTCGCCTTCCAAGATGAAAAGAGGGTAAATCAAATCATTGGTGGAAAGCTGTGTTTCCCGCACTAAGCGCCGGCTGAATTCATTCCGTCTCATTCGGCGCAAGCGAACATTGGGGTAAGAAATGCTATTATTTAACGACATGGTGGCCGGTTTATTGCGTGGGACACAGAGGAACTCGGTAGTTTAGTGCATGCCGCCGAGTTATGATAAGAATATTAAAAAGTCAGCAGGAGTTTTTAAATGAAATTTACTAAGTCTTCCTTCGGCCTGGCAAGTTGGGCCGTTGCATTGTCGTTGCTGTTAAGCTTCTGGGGAGCGGCAGCGTGGGCGGAGGAAGGATTACTCCCTCCACAGCAGGTTATCCAGCACAGTGCCGACGAGCTGCAAACCACGCTGCAAAAGCCGGAATACAAGGGCGATTTCAGGAAAGCTACTCAGTTCGTTGATGGCATCATCGAACCGCATGTGGATTTCGATCGTGTGTCGATGTTGATTTTAGGAAAGTATTGGAAGACGGCGACGCCCGAGCAAAAAGAACGTTTTAAAAAGGAATTCCGGATGCTGCTTGTGCGTACGTATACCACCGCCTTTACCGAATACGCCAACTGGAAAATCCGTTATCTGCCGCTGCAGATGAAGCCGGAGGACAAGAAGGTTATGGTCCGTACCGAAATTCTCCAGGCGGGCGCTCAACCCGTGGCGGTCAACTATCGAATGGTGTTCACCAAAAACGATTGGAAAGTGTACGACGTATTGATCGAGGGCATCAGTTTGCTACAGAACTATCGTGCCAGCTTTACCGATGAGGTTGCCCGTACCGGCTCCCTCGATCAATTGATTTCACACCTGGCAGAGCGCAACGCTACCGCCATGAAAGAGCCGCTCGGGGCAGCGGGCGGCGGCGATAAAAGAGGCTCATAGCCAGTCTCTAGGTTTCAGGTAATTCTTGTACAGATTATCTTCGGCGCTACCTTCCTGCGGCTTCCAGTTATAGCGCCAATGCGCGATCGGCGGCAGAGACATTAGAATGGATTCTGTCCTGCCGCCCGATTGCAATCCAAACAAAGTTCCTCGGTCATAAACCAGGTTGAATTCGACGTATCGTCCGCGGCGATAGAGCTGAAATTCGCGCTCCCGTTCGCCGTAGGGCACATCCTTCCGTTTTTGGACGATCGGAACATAAGCCTTGATGTAATGATCTCCGACGCTGCGCAAAAAATCGAAGCAGCGATCGAACCCCCATTCATTGAGATCGTCGAAAAATAATCCTCCGATGCCCCGGGTTTCATTGCGGTGTTTGAGAAAAAAGTATTCATCGCACCAGCGCTTGAACTTGGGGTAAATATCTTCGCCAAAGGGAAGACAGGCATCCCGGGCTACAGTGTGCCAATAAATCGCATCTTCTTCGAAGGGATAATAGGGTGTGAGATCGAAGCCGCCGCCAAACCACCATACCGGCGTTTCGTTTTCCTTCTCCGCGAGGAAAAAACGGATATTGGCATGAGAGGTCGGGACATATGGATTCAGAGGGTGAATGACCAGGGATACGCCTACGGCTTGAAATGTCCGGCCTGCGAGTTCTGGCCGATGCGCAGTGGCGGAGGGTGGCAGATTTCTGCCGAACACGTGGGAGAAATTGACGCCGCCTTGCTCGAACGTTTTTCCGCCGGTCAATACGCGGGTTCTTCCTCCGCCGCCGCCATTGTATTGCCAAAGGTCCTCCAAAAATCGTGCGTCTGGTTCCTCGTTTTCCAGGGCGAGACAGATTTTGTCTTGGAGGTCTTGAAGATAAGCTTTAACTTGTAAGATATCGGGTGTGTTCATTCGGCGATCTTCCCGTAAAAGTCGAGTGTGGATGGGAGTCTCCGGGATGTTGTTCGGCTCGAGCGCTTTGCGGCTTTCTTCTTCTAAATGGACGACGAGATTGTAGCACGGTGGAATAGGGATGTTGTTGCCTCGAAAACATTATGAGTCCCGAAGGGGAAACGGAAACCAACAAGGTAAGCGGCGCCCCAAAGAATGGCGGCAACCCATTGAACGAGAATGTCCAATTGTAATTTGAGCCTGAAGGTATATTCGGATCTGTTTTCGGTGCTTGGGCAGCCGTACTTGCGTACTTGGCTAGACCGGTTGCCGACTCGGTTGGACGCGGTTTTTAGCTCCGCGCGGCATGGCGATTGGCCGGCTTGGCAGGCCGCACTCGATGGCCTGCCAAAAATCGATGCGTCCGTGGTCGATTTGAATGCCGATAGCATCCTTGTCGATGGGGGATGCAACGAAGAACAGCGGGACCGTATCGAGAGTCTGCTGCTCAGGCTTCATCCGTGGCGCAAGGGTCCATATGCCATTCATGGCATTCATATCGATACTGAATGGCGCTCCGATCTTAAATGGCGCAGGCTGAAAGATCATATTCAGCCGCTTGAAGGCCGAACCGTGTTGGATGTCGGCTGTGGAAATGGTTACCACGCCTGGCGCATGATTGGATGCGGGGCCGAGTTGGTGATCGGAGTTGATCCGACACTCTTAAGTGTCGCGCAATTTCTGGCGATCAAGCATTTTGCCGGCGATTTTCCGGTTCATGTGCTTCCCTTGGGTATAGAGGATGTTCCGCTCAATCTTCGTGCCTTCGACACCGTTTTTTCGATGGGGGTGCTTTACCATCGTCGTTCGCCTTTCGATCATCTTTTGGAGCTCAAGGGCTGTCTCAGATCCGGCGGTGAATTGGTCTTGGAGACTTTGGTCGTCGACGGTGGGCTGGGTCAGGTTTTGGTGCCCGAGGATCGCTATGCGCAGATGCGCAATGTGTGGTTCATTCCGTCCTGCGCTACCTTGTTATCGTGGCTAAGGCGATGCGGTTACCGAAACGGTCGGGTTGTCGATGTGACGAGGACCACAGCGGACGAGCAACGCTCCACGGACTGGATGCGCTTTCAGTCTTTGTCCGATTTCCTGGACCCGGCCAACCCGGAACTGACGATCGAGGGCTTGCCCGCGCCGGTGCGGGCGGTGTTCATCGCCGAGAGCCCTTAGAATCGGAAACCACCGCTGGCGTAAAATTATCCCTCTATCCTTTGTTCCTCCCTCGCATATTTCTTCATGAAAACACCCTGTATCGGTTTTGTCAGCCTTGGCTGTCCCAAGGCGTTGGTAGATAGTGAACGCATTCTGACCAAGTTGCGTGCCGAAGGTTACAGCCTCGTTCCGACATATAAGGACGCTGATCTTGTCGTTGTGAATACCTGCGGATTCATCGATGCCGCGGTCGAGGAGTCCCTGGACGCCATAGGCGAGGCTTTGAAAGAGAACGGTAAGGTCATCGTTACGGGATGTCTGGGCGTTCGCGAGAGCGAGATTCGATCCCGCCATCCTCAAGTGCTGAAGGTTACCGGCGCCCATGCCTATGAAGAGGTTGTCGAGGCGGTGCATGAGCATTTGCCGCCTCTTCACGATCCTTTTGTCGATCTGGTGCCGCCGGAAGGAGTCAAACTAACGCCTCGCCATTATGCTTACCTGAAGATCTCCGAGGGCTGCAATCATCGCTGCACGTTTTGCATTATTCCGAGCTTGCGCGGTGATCTGGTCAGCCGCCCCATCGGCGACGTGATGGCGGAAGCGGAGCGCCTAGTTTCGGCTGGAGTGAAGGAACTGCTCGTCGTATCGCAAGATACCAGCGCCTACGGCATCGATTTGAAGTATCGAACCGGCTTCTGGGGCGGGCGTCCGCTCAAGACCCGCTTCTATGATTTGGCCAAGGCTCTGGGGGAGTTCGGGGTTTGGGTGCGGATGCATTATGTTTATCCCTATCCCCACGTGGATGAAGTGATCCCGCTCATGGCGGAGGGAAAAATCCTGCCCTATCTGGACATTCCGTTCCAGCACGCCAGCGCCCGAATTCTGAAGCTGATGAAGCGTCCGGCAGCCGCAGAGGATGTCTTGGCCCGGATCGCCGAGTGGCGGAACATCTGCCCGGAAATCACGCTTCGCAGTACGTTCATCGTCGGCTTTCCGGGGGAAACCGAGGCGGATTTTGAGCAGCTGTTGGCGTTTCTTCAAGAAGCCCAGCTCGACCGGGTCGGGTGCTTTACCTATTCGCCCGTCAAGGGCGCGGTTGCCAACGAGTTATCCGATGTTGTGCCGGAAGCCGTGAAAGAAGAACGCCTCGCGCGGTTTATGGAGGTTCAGGCTCAAATCAGCGCTGATAGGCTGCAGTCGAAGATCGGGTTGCAGGAAATCGTTTTGGTCGACGAGGTTGTGGAGGAGGGAGCGGTCGCTCGCAGCCGGGCCGATGCTCCTGAAATCGATGGCCAAGTATTTATCGATGGCGCGACCCATTTGAAGGTCGGCGACTGGGTCGAGGTGGTTCTTGAGGATGCCGACGACCACGATTCGTGGGCGCGTCTCGCAAACCGTTAGATTTGTAGGCGGCTATCCGGCGAAGAAAGATAGCCGCCTCGTTCTGCGAATCGAATCAGCCGTGGTGATGTCCGCCCGGGCCATGTACGTGGCCGTGATCCAACTCATCGGGCGTAGCATCGCGAACGTCCGTGATTTCAACCTCGAAATTCAAAGTAAGGCCGGCCATCGGATGATTGCCGTCCAGGACTACCTCGTCATCGTCTACGCCGATTACCGTAAGCAGCTGAAGACCTTCCGGAGACTGCGCTTGAAATTGCATGCCAGGCAGTATCTCTTGTCCCTCTTCAAAGGCCGTTTTCGGTACCGACTGAATAAGGTCGTCGTCTCGCAAGCCATACGCTTCTTCCGGCGGAATGCTGACCTTGAGCTTGTCGCCCACGGCGCGACCGGTTAACGCATTCTCCAGTCCGGGAATGATGTTGCCCATGCCGTGAATATAGGCCAATGGACCTTGATCCTTGGAACTGTCGAGGATGTCGCCGTCATCGCTGGTGAGGGTGTAGTGGATATGGACCACTTTGCGGGGTGATACTTGCATGAGATACCCTTGCTGTCGCGGTGGTTGAAATTCCCATCATAACGAGTTTTCACTATGATAGACAGCGTTTTTCCGATTTAGATCAAGCGACAAAGCGATAAGGAGATTTTTTGGGTTTCCCGGCGGGTTTGCTTTGTTCCTTGTAGATGAGATACACGAAAATCCCCATCAATGCTGTCAAAATCCCGCATTTCACCCGCAGCAGAAAATCCAGTTTCGCGATCCAGTGCGGATGAGAGAGGATGAACTCGTTCATCTGGCTGAACCAGTTCTCAAACATAAGCACGACTCCTCGAAATACTCTGGATGAGTGAACTTTCTTCTTAGAACCGATCTTACTCGTTTGAATCCGTAATTTTTCAAAAATCGGTGTTGACGATCTGAGCCGATCGACGCTGTTGTCATACGGAAGCAGATCGAGGGTCCGGCACGTTGAGTGTGCCCGCCGCCTAAGGTAACATTCCGGCTTCTTTTAGGTCTAACGAACAAGATACTCCTCTGCCAATCTTCAACTTCGTCAAAAGGTTGTTCAAATTGCCGCAGCCCAAGCCGGAGGCAGCGGTGAGCGTTAGGATTTATCCGCGATCTGAACACATGATTTCCCGATCGATGATCAGCGATAACGCGCTAAAGGTGCTTTATCGCCTGAAGAAATCCGGGTATCAGGCTTATTTGGTCGGCGGTTGCGTACGCGACTTGCTTTTGGGGCGCGAGCCGAAAGATTTCGACGTGGTAACCAGCGCGCATCCCGAAGAGATCAGGGCGATTTTCCGCAATTGCCGTTTGATCGGTCGGCGTTTTCGCCTCGCTCATGTGCATTTCGGCGAGGAAATTATCGAAGTGGCAACCTTTCGAGGGCTCGCAGGCGAGGAGAGTCACGGGGGGCGCATCATCGAGAATGGCCGCATCCTTAGGGATAACGTCTATGGAACCATCGAAGAGGACGCCTTCCGCCGCGATTTCACGGTTAATGCGTTGTATTACAACATCAATGATTTTTCCGTGGTGGATTACGTCGGCGGCATGGAGGATCACAAGGCCGGTATGCTGAGACTAATCGGCGACCCGGAGCAACGTTATCGGGAGGACCCGGTACGGATGCTGCGGGCGTTACGCTTCTCCGTCAAACTCGGCTTTACCATTCATCCGAGCTGCGCCGATCCGATCAAACGGTTTTCGAGTCTGCTACAGGAAATTCCGCCGGCTCGTCTTTATGAAGAGGTTCTTAAGCTGTTCTTGTCCGGTTATGCGGTACAGACTTTCGAACAGCTCAGGCACTACGGTTTGTTCGCGGCACTGTTTCCCGAGACGGAGCGGTGTTTGGCCAAGGAGCAGCAGGGGTTTCCGCTGACATTCTTGGCCAAAGCCTTGGAACGGACCGATCAGCGAGTGCAAGAGGGAAAACCGGTAGCGCCATATTTTCTGTTCGCGGCCTTGTTGTGGGAACCGGTTCGGGCGGGCGCGCAAGCCCGAATCAAGGCCGGAGAAAGCGATATATTGGCCTATCAGGAAGCTGCGGGTGAGGTGATTGCACGGCAAGTTCGTCATACCGCTTTGCCCCGGACGGTCAGTCTACCGGCTCGGGAGGTTTGGGCCTTGCAGCCGCGTTTTGAACGGATTGTCGGCTCACGGCCGTTTCGTTTGTTGACCCATCCCCGCTTTCGTGCCGCTTATGATTTCCTGTTGCTCCGGGCCGAGACCGGAGAGGCCGAGCCGTCGCTCGCCGAGTGGTGGACTCGATTCCAGCAGGCCGACGAAGCCGAGCGGAAAGCCATGACGAGTCCCGGCCGGCGCCGCTCCGGCAGATCGCGGTCGCGTAAACGCAAATCGCGCTCTGAATCTTCTGCCAATGTTTCCGTCTGATCATGTTGTGCCATTCGATAAAACGGCGGCCTATATCGGTCTGGGCGCCAATTTGGGCGATCCCATCGAAACCATCAAGTCGGCGCGCTCGGCTATTAGTAAGATAGAGGGTATCCGGGAGTTGGCTTTTTCGAGCCTTTATCGCAGTGCGCCCATGGGACCGGGCGATCAGCCCGATTACATCAATGCCGTAATGTCGGTCGAAACGACATTGGGGCCGCTGGAGTTGTTGCGCAAACTTCAGGCCATAGAGACGGCTCACGGGCGGGTGCGCAAGGGCGAACGCTGGGGACCTCGGACGCTGGACCTGGATTTGTTGCTGTACGGGCGCGAAATCATAGCGAGCGAAGTGCTGACCGTCCCTCATCCGGGAATCGCGGACCGCGAGTTCGTGCTGTATCCGCTCGAGGAGATCGCGCCGGAGCTCGAGATTCCCGGCAAGGGGCGATTGGCTGATCTGGTTCGGAAGTGTCCGCAACGAGGATTGAGGGTAATCGAGCATGTATGATGCGGCCAAGGCTTTGACTATTCCGGATCTCGCGGCGATGAAACGGCGCGATGAAAAAATCGTGGCTCTTACCGCTTACGATGCCAGCTTCGCCAAACTCATGGACGATGCCGGCGTGGATCTGGTTTTGGTCGGCGATTCCTTGGGAATGGTCGTGCAAGGCGAGCCGACGACGTTGCCGGTGACCTTGGACGATATGGTCTACCATACCCGGTGCGTGGCGCGCGGAATTCGCCGCGCCGTATTGGCGGCGGACATGCCGTTCGCCAGTTATTCCGGTCCGGCGCAGGCGATCGACAGCGCCGCTAGGTTGATCCGGGGCGGAGCACATATGGTCAAGATCGAAGGCGGACGGAAGCGGGTCGAGATCGTTCGTGCCTTGGTAGAGCAGAATATTCCCGTTTGCGGTCACTTGGGGCTGCTGCCTCAATCGGTTCATCAGGTCGGCGGTTATCTCGTGCAGGGAAAAGAAGAAAAAGCCGCACAGGCAATCCTCGAGGATGCCTTGATTCTTCAGGAAGCGGGTATTAGTGTGTTGGTGCTCGAATGTGTGCCGGCGACCTTGGCCGGCGAGATTACGGCGGCTCTCGATATCCCGACGATCGGCATAGGTGCGGGTCCGGGCTGTGGGGGCCAGATTCTCGTACTGTACGATATGCTCGGCATCACGCCGGGCAAGCGCCCCAAGTTTTCCAGAAATTTTCTTCAAGGCGCCGAGGATATTCCGTCGGCTATCCGCAATTACGCAGACGATGTGAGATCCGGCCGGTTCCCGGCGTTGGACCACAGTTTTTAGCGGTTCTTTCGGCGGATAATCCAAGGCTCGTCATGCTCATTATCGAATCCATAAGCGATTTGCGCCAAGCCGTGCGGGAATGGCGTTCGAAAGATCTTTCCGTGGCTTTCGTGCCGACCATGGGAAACCTGCATGCCGGGCACGTGCATCTTGTCCGCGAGGCGAAGCAACTCGCCGATAAGGTTGTGGTGAGCGTCTTCGTCAATCCGACTCAATTCTCTCCCGGCGAAGATTTCGATGCCTACCCGCGAACGCCCGCGGAAGATGCGGAAAAGCTTCGCAGCGCGGCAGTCGATCTCCTGTTCATGCCTTCGGTGGTCGAGCTGTATCCCACGGGTTCGGGGGTTACAACTTTCGTCGAGGTGCCGGGTTTGTCCGATGAACTCTGCGGTCGGTTCCGGCCGGGACATTTCCGAGGCGTCGCCACTATCGTCAGCAAGCTCTTCAACCTGGTGCAGCCCGATATCGCGCTGTTCGGCGAAAAGGATTATCAGCAGCTGTTGATAATCCGCCGTATGGTGGCGGATCTCGATTTTCCCGTGCGCATTCGCGCCGTCCCGACCGTCAGAGAGCCGAGCGGATTGGCGATGAGTTCTAGAAATGCGTATCTCACGAGCGAGCAGAAGGAACAGGCGGCTATCTTGTATCGCTGCCTTTGCCTCGCGGCGGAGGCAATTTGCAGGGGCGATAGCGATTTCGACCGTATCGAACGGCAGCAGATCGAAACCTTGCAAGCCGCCGGATTTCGTCCGGATTATTTCAGCATCCGGCGCGAATCCGATCTGGTACCGGCAGGACAGGACGATTCCCATCTCGTCATACTGGCAGCGGCCTGGCTGGGCAAAACTCGCTTGATCGATAACGTTCGGCTGACGCGCTCCTAATGAATGGGAGCGCTAATTCTTTCCGTTCAAGGCGGTCGTGATGATGTCGCTATTGACGAATCGGCCGGCTTCGGTTCGGACGAATTCCTCGAACTCCCGTGCCACTGCGGACAGGCGTTTGCCGGCCCGATGCACGATGTACCATTGGCGCATGATGGGAAACGATTCCGCATCTAAAACGACCACCCGGCCGTCTTCCAGTTCGCGTTCTACGGTATGTATTGAAACAATGCCAAGCCCGAGTCCTTCTTCCACGCCCTGTTTGATGGCGCCGTTGGTGTTCATTTCCATGCTGGCGGAAATTTGCACGCCCTTTTCCGACAAGAAGCGCTCGACCGCATTGCGGGTGCCGGATCCCTGCTCCCGCATGAGGAAGGTTTCATGATTCAGTTCGCTCAACGGAATGCTCTTTTGGCCCGCCAACGGATGATTGGCGGGGGCGATGACGACCAAGGGGTTGTCCATAAATGCTTCTGCCGTCAAGTCCTGATCCTCCGGCGGCTGCCCCATCAGTACGATGTCGGCCTCATTGTCGTCGAGTTGCTGGAGCAGCCCTTTGCGGTTGGTGACTTTAAAGCTGACCTTAACTTTCGGATAACGCCGGCAAAAATCGGCCAAAAGGCGGATAGCGAAATAATGAACGGTACTGGCAACCGACACGGCCAAACGCCCGCCTTCCGTGCCTTTCAGTTCCTCGATCAGTTGTTCGGCTTCTTCCAATTGCAACGAGATGGTGCGGCTCAGCCGATATAGTTCTTCCCCGGCCCGGGTCAGGTAAATTTTTTTGCCCAACCTCTCGAATAACGGCAAACCGATGACATCCTCGAATTGTTTGATTTGCATCGAAACGGCAGGTTGCGTCAGATAAAGCTCCTCCGCCGCGCGGGTGAAGCTCAGGCGGCGTGCCACCCTCTCAAAGACTTTTAACTGCCGAAGTGTAATGTTCATGCTTTCGCGCCAACAGGCAATCTATAAAGAATTATTTATCTTGAAAGTATGGACTCATTGATTCTTCTTATGCAATATCCTCAGGCCGGTGTTCAGTCGCGATCTTAAATTCAGCAAGGGTAGCGCAGAGCTTCGACGTGGCGGCAGTCTGCCACCGTCGTTCCGTGCACTATGGTTGAATTAGGCGTTTTCAGGGGGCGGCGGTGATGAGGTGGTTGGTCGATATCGCTTTTTGCCCGTACTGCGTCGTCGCCGCTTGCATCGGGTTGGATGCAGTCTGCCGTGAATTTAGGGTGGCCTCGTGGTCCATACATGCGCCCGTGCGGTTAGAATAACGAAATAGGAGGAGGCTCTCATGTCCAAGAAACATCCCGTCATCGCTGTCACCGGTTCGTCGGGTGCAGGTACGACTACCGTAAAACAGGCGTTCGAGCATTTGTTCTTTCGGCTGAACATTGAGCCGGCGGTGGTGGAGGGTGACAGTTTTCACCGTTACGACCGTGCCGAAATGCGTAGCCATATCGCCAATGCTCAAGCGGAGGGCCGGCATTTCAGTCACTTCGCCGTCGAGGCGAACCTGCTCGAGGATTTAGAAAGCTTGTTCCGGCAGTACAGCGAAACTGGCACCGGCAAGCGTCGCTATTACATCCACAACGAGGAAGAAGGCCAGCGTCTGGGGGGGTACAAACCGGGTACCTTCACGCCGTGGGGCGATATTCCCGAGGGAACCGACTTATTGTTTTATGAGGGATTGCACGGCGCTGTGAAGAACGAGGTCGTGAATATTCCGCAATATGCGGACCTCTTGGTGGGTGTGGTCCCCATCGTCAATCTGGAATGGATTCAGAAAATCCACAGGGATACTGCGGAACGCGGCTACAAGCCGGAGGACGTGACCGATACGATTCTGCGACGCATGTACGATTACGTGAAGGTCATCACTCCGCAGTTCTCCCAGACGGATATCAATTTTCAGCGAGTGCCTCTGGTCGATACCTCGAACCCATTCATCGCACGTGACATTCCGTCGCCGGACGAAAGCCTCGTGATTATCCGCTTCAAGAATCCACGCAAGTTCAACGTAGATTTCCAAAATCTTTTGTCGATGATCAAGGACTCGTTCATGTCCCGCTACAACTCGATCGTCGTGCCCGGCGGCAAGATGGGGCTGGCCATGGAAATCATTTTCCGCCCCATTCTCGAGCGGATGATGGAAGAGAAGAAAAATGCTTGACCGAGGCCGAACATGCGACAAGGCGGCTTTTTCAAGGCCGCTGTAAATTCGCGTATGCGAGCATCAGCCACTTGACTCCGGATTCGGCAAAATTCACCTGAACCCTGGCTTGATTGCCTTCCCCCTCGTACTGAAGGATAACGCCTTCCCCGAATTTTGCGTGGCGAACACGCTGTCCCAGCTTAAAAATACCGTTATTGTCGGTGGTGCTGGTTGACGGCTGTGAGGAAATCATGGGTCGGCCGATGCTTCCGCGCATGCGGACTTCCTGAAGATGTTCGGACGGAATCTCCCGTAGGAAACGCGAGGGGCGGGGATAGGTTTCCTTGCCGTACAACCTCCGGGCTTCGGCATAGGTGAGGTAAAGTTTGCGCTTCGCGCGGGTGATGCCGACGTAGCAAAGGCGGCGCTCTTCTTCCAGGCGTCCCGGTTCTTCCAGCGATTGCAGGCTGGGAAACAATCCTTCCTCGAGTCCAGCGATGAACACCAATTCGAACTCCAGTCCCTTGGCCGCATGCAGGGTCATGAGCTGAACGCAGTCCTCGAACTCGTCGCTTTGATTCTCCCCGGCCTCCAGCGCGGCGTGGGACAGAAACTGGTCGAGCTTTGAAAGCTCCGTATCCAGTTGCGGCTCGTATTCGAACTGGCGGGCGGCGTTGACCAATTCGTCCAAGTTTTCGATTCGCGCTTCGGCCTGTTCGCCCTTTTCCTTTTCATAATGGGCTCGGAGACCCGAGGTGGGAATAACATGCTGCACCTGTTCCCAAAGAGAAAGCTCGGCCGTGTCTCGGGTCATGGTCTCAATCAGTTGCAGAAAGCCGGCTAAGGGATTCCTGGCGCGGGTGGGCAACGCGGCGTCGCGGCCGAGCATTTCCGCCGCCTGCCAAAGAGAGCAGCGCTCCGAGCGGGCTAAATCACGGATCAAGTCGAGTGTCTTGGCGCCGATGCCGCGCACGGGCGTATTGACGACTCGTTCGAAGGAGGGGTCGTCATGGCGGTTGGCGATCAGGCGGAGATAAGCGAGAGCGTCCTTGATTTCCGCCCGTTCGAAGAAGCGAAGTCCGCCGTAGACCCGATAGGGAATTCCCATGGCCAGCAATTTCTCTTCAAACTGGCGGGATTGAGCGTTGGAGCGGTAAAGGATTGCCGCATCTCGGCGGGCGTTACCTTCTTGCCCCCACTGCTTTATCCGCTCGGCCACGAAATAAGCCTCTTCCTGCTCGTTGAAGGCGGCATATACCGAAATCGGCTCGCCGATGCCGCCGTCGGTCCATAGGGTTTTTCCGAGTCGGCCTTCGTTATTCGCGATGAGGGCGTTCGCGGCATTTAATATGTTGCTGGTGGAACGGTAGTTCTGCTCCAGCCGAATCAGACGGTGACTTGGATAATCCTTCTGAAATTTATGGAGATTCTCGACTTTCGCACCGCGCCAGCTGTAGATGGACTGATCGTCATCGCCAACGACGAACAGATTCTCGCGCTCGCGGGTGAGAAGCCGCAGCCAGGCGTACTGAATTCGGTTGGTGTCCTGGAATTCGTCTACTAGTACGTGATGGAAACGGCGCTGGTAATGATCCAGCACTTCGGGTGTATCCCGCAGGAATTCGTGGGCGCGCAACAGCAATTCGGCAAAATCGACCAGGCCCGACCGCTCGCAGAGTTCCTCGTAAGCCAGATAGATGCGCTGCATCTGTTTTTGGAATGGATCGTACGACTCCGGCAGGTGACGGGCTCGGCGTCCTTCTTCTTTGTGGGCATTGATGAACCATTGTACTTGGCGTGGCGGCCAACGGGCCTCGTCCAGGTCGAGACTCTTGAGCAGACGACGGATGAGCCGATGCTGGTCGTCCGAGTCGAGGATCTGGAAGGCATCTGGCAATCCCGCTTCCTTGGCATGACGGCGCAACAGGCGGTGCGCGAGTCCGTGGAAGGTGCCGACCCATAAGTTTTGAGCGGATATGTTCAGCAGACTTTCGATACGTCCGCGCATTTCGCTCGCCGCTTTGTTGGTGAACGTGACTGCCAGGATGCCGTGGGGCGACGTGCCTTCCACCTGCATCAACCAGGCGATGCGATGTACGAGTACGCGGGTCTTGCCGCTTCCGGCGCCGGCCAATACCAGAAGGGCCGGAGTGGGCGAAGTTACCGCCTCTCGCTGAGCCGGATTCAGGGGATCGATAATCGGGGTAATGTCCATGGTGCTATTTTAATGGAATCAGCTTGCGCGATTGATATGAAGCTTGCACAATCGCACTCTCTTTGAGAGAGGAGGTTAGCGATGAGTTTCGATATAAAAAAAATGACTAAACGCGAGCTCAACGTCGGGCTTAAAGACCAGAAAATCCGTTACGGTGTCGGCGCCGCACTGGCGCTAGTCTCGGTATTTCTGGCCAATATCCCGCTGTTGATCGTAGGCGGTATTCTATTGGCTTCTGCTCGTCTTCGCTGGTGCCCCGTCTATTCCGGGCTCGGTAAGAACACGGTAGATCCGACTGAAGAGCAAGCTAGTTCCACCAGTTCTCAGACGGATCATTAAACCGGCTTTCATCGACTGGACCTCGTCGGTCCCAGTGCTACACGGCGCAGGGAAGCGCCGAAATACTCGCCTTCTGCCTTGTCGCGCGCAGCGCCAAGTTGTCTTTGAATAGTCATGTTCGGTAACTCGCCGGCGCTTGAGTCCGCTGCCGAATCCGTCTCCTCCCGTCTCCAACGATAGACAATTCGGGAAAGAATTCATCGTAATCAGTCTAAGTTTCGAGCTGAACTTCACGTAAGAATTTTACGTGGAGATTTAATAACGAACGATGAATTTATTGGGGTTGCATGTTGCGTATCCTTAAAGGCTTTATCGCTGTTTTTTTTCTATTTGGGGTTCCGAGTCTCCTTCCGGGATCTATAGTGCGAGATTCCGTCTTTGTTGTCCGGCTTCTGTTTGAAAACCCGCCGACCACTCTGCCGGTTCCCGTCGCCGGTGTTAAACCACGAAATCTGCAAGATACATGGGGAGCGATAAGAAGCGGCGGCCGAACGCATGAGGGGATTGACATCTTCGCTCCCAAAGGAACCTCTGTCCGTTCGACTACGCACGGGATTGTTATGAGAGTCGGACAGAATCGATTAGGCGGGAATGTCGTCTCGGTGTTGGGGCCCGGCCGTCAGGTTCACTATTACGCTCATTTCGAACGTGTGGCACCGATCCGGGTAGGGGATATCGTATGGCCAGGCGATCTTTTGGGTTACGTAGGGAATACGGGTAACGCTCGCACTACGCCGAGCCACCTTCACTATGGCCTCTATCTTCCAGGGGGTAGAGCTATCAATCCATTTCCTCTGCTCGCCGGAAATTAGCCTTCGGTGTCGTTTCGCGTGTGCCGCGTTGTCGTTCAGGGGCAAGCGATTCTTATATAAAGAAGCTTGGTCAACGTTTGCATCTATCGATCATTATAGTTTCTTGTGAGGAATCAATATTTATATAATTTTGATTATTGTAAACGTAAAGTGGCGTAATATGATGGAACCGCTGGCGATCATTAGTCGGTTGATACCCGCGGGAGGTTTAAATGATTGTGATGACTTGGGTTGAGCTTCTGTTAACTGGCTTGCTTGTGGCTTCCGTAGCCTTTTCGATTGGTTTCTGTATCAACAACTACGCAAACGTTAATAAAGAGGGGAGCATCGGATTTATGAAGAAGGCGACGAAATGAGTTTGCTTTCTCCGGGGCTTTTGCAGCCCTGGGGCGATGTTTTCCGATTCGTGCATGATCGATTTTTGTAATTTTCCGGGGGATGGTGGTCGTTAGGCCTATTCCTCGGAAAAGCTTCTCCATTCCGGAATGATCTTTTTCGTCATTGTCTGATCTAGTCGCCGCCAGCGACGCCGATTTCATTCAACTTCATCTGCAAATTTTTCGATGGATAGAGGCATTGCCTCTATCCACGACAGAACTCTATTCCCTTCATGGCGCGTATCCCAACCGATCAACGAGTTTGGCGTGACGGGTTTCGAGCAATATCGCCCTTCGGGTTGGATCGCCGATCAAGCCCGTTTTTGCCGCGCTCGCGCAGTGAAAACTGACAATCCGCTGATTCACGGTTTCTCGTCGAGTTCATCGAGCACCGAAGTCTCTCTCGGTGTATGTAACAAATTGTTGATTATTAAAAAGAACCTTCCAGTCGAGGCGCCTTCGTCGAGGTTGGTTTCGACTATGCCATTGCCCCGAAAAAATATTCAAGGATCTTGCTTGACTTGGTTGCAGATGATTTCTATATTCCATTCAGGTGGTAATAAGTGGAAAAAAATGGAGCCCAATGGAAGTAGGGGGATTTCTTGTTTCGAGGCGTTAACTCCATCAATCTCGACGAAAAAGGTCGTCTGGCCATGCCTACGCGTTATCGAGCGGAGTTGCATGAGAATTGTGACGGCCAATTGGTGGTTACGGTCGGTCTGGACAAATGCCTCATGCTCTACCCGCTTCCCGAGTTTGAAGAGATTGAGCGCAAGCTGGTGAAGCTTCCTTCTCTAAATAAACAGGCAAAGCGTTTGCAGCGCCTGTTGATCGGCCATGCCACCGAGTGTGAGATGGATGGCCAGGGACGGTTTCTGGTTCCCGAGCCTTTGAGGAAGTTCGCCGGATTGGAAAAGCGTGTGGCGTTGATCGGTCAAGGTAATAAATTCGAGATTTGGGACGAGGATTCCTGGAATGCCTCTCGTGACGAGTGGATCGAAGAGGAGCGCCTGGAGAGCCTGGAGGACTTGTCGCCCGAGTTGGGATCTTTGGCGCTGTGAGTCAGGAAGATCGGGCGCACCGGCCGGTCATGCTGCGTGAGGTGCTGGATGGTTTGGCACTGAAGGCTGACGGCTTGTATGTCGACTGCACGTTCGGGCGTGGCGGACATAGTGGAGCAATCCTCGATAGCTTGGGGCCGGAAGGAAGACTGCTGGCTTTGGACAAAGATCCCGAAGCCGTAACCTCCGAAGAGGCCCAGCGGCTTATGACGGATCCGCGGTTTGCCCTCGAATACGGCAGTTTTGCGAGTCTGCGCGAATTTGTACAGCTCCGCGGATGGTCAAGTCATGTCGCCGGAGTGTTGATGGATTTAGGCGTGTCTTCGCCTCAGTTGGATGAGGCGGGCCGGGGATTCAGTTTTATGCGCGACGGTACTTTGGATATGCGCATGGATACCGGCCGAGGCATGACGGCGGCCGAATGGCTCGCGGGTGCGTCCGAGAGCGAGCTGGTCAGCGTGCTTCGGGATTACGGCGAGGAGCGTTATGCCCGGCGCATCGCCGGGGCGATCATCGAGAGGCGCTCGAAAAGCCCGATCGTATCCACGGGTGAATTGGTCGAGCTCATCGAAAAGGCCGTTCCCACGCGAGAAAGAGGCAAACATCCGGCGACGCGGAGTTTCCAGGCGATCCGCATCTTCATAAACAGAGAGCTGGAGGAGCTTGAGCAGGGACTGCGGCAAGCCATGGATGTACTAAAGCCCGGCGGGCGGTTGGTGGTCATAGCTTTTCATTCATTGGAGGACCGGATCGTGAAGCGATTTATGCGTGATGAGGAGCGCGGAGGGGCGGTGCTCTCGCATTTTTCCTTGCACCCTACCGAGCCTGGAAGGCTGAAGCGCATCGGTAAAGCTCGCATGCCGGAGCCGGAGGAAGTTCGAAGCAATCCGCGTGCTCGAAGTGCGGTCCTGCGCGTGGCGGAGCGCATCCAATCATGAGATTTCTGCTGATGTTGCTTGTGGTGGCCGTGGCCTCTGCCTTGGGTGTTGTGTACACCAAGTATCGCTCGAGGATGTTGTTCGCCGAGGTTCAGCAGCTCGAGCAGGAGCTGGACGCCTATGACGAGGAATGGGGACAGTTGCAGCTCGAGCAAAATACGTGGGCCGAGCATAGCCGTATCGAGAGGCTGGCGCACGGCCGCTTGGGCATGATGTTGCCTGCTAGAGAATCAATCATTTATATCAAACCTTAGACGTCGCGCCGAAATATGTTGATTATCCAACCCAGGCCGGTAAATGAGGCAGACTACAGCGGTCGCTGGTATTTTCTGTTGATCGTTATGCTGGTCGCCATGACGGGTTTGATCGGACGCGCCGTTTACCTACAGGTGTTGGATCGACAATTCTTAAAACGTCAAGGCGATCTGCGTCACGTCGGGATATTACCGGTGCCGGCGCACCGGGGGCGGATTTTTGATCGTAACGGAGAGTTGCTGGCCATCAGCACGCCGGTCAAATCCATCTGGGTCAATCCGAAGGAGTTCCGCGAGGCACAGATTCCGGCGGACAAGCGCAAAGCCTTGGCGGATCTTCTAGGCCTATCGTCCGGCGCGCTCGAGAAACACGTCGGAAGCGACGAGCATCGCAGTTTCGCTTATCTGAAGCGAAGGATAAGCCCAGAATTGGCCGACCAGGTGATTGCGCTGGGCATCGCGGGTGTTTATTCGGAGCGCGAATATCGTCGGTACTATCCCACCGGAGAAGTGGCTGCTCACCTGGTCGGCTTTACCAATATCGATGACAAGGGCCAAGAGGCGATGGAATTGGCCTACGACGATTGGCTGAAGGGCGTGGAGGGCGCCAAGCGGATAATCCGTGACGGCAAGCGGCGCGTCATCGAAGACTTGGAAAGCATCAGGCCGCCGGTACCCGGCAAGGATCTTGCTCTGAGCATCGATCAGCGCCTGCAATATTTAGCGTATCGAGAACTCAAGAAAGCCGTACTTCAGCATCAAGCGCGCTCCGGCTCTTTGGCGTTGCTGGATACTCAGACGGGTGAAGTGTTGGCGATCGTCAATCAGCCTTCCTACAACCCCAACAGCCGTACTCAGGTCAAGGGCAGTGCGTCGCGCAACCGGGCGATCACCGATATTTACGAGCCGGGTTCGACGATGAAACCGTTTGTTGTGGCCCTGGGCCTGGAGCTCGGACTGTACCGCCCCGATACCGTGATCGATACGGCGCCGGGTACGATGCGCGTGGGACACAACATCGTCAAGGATATCCACAACTATGGCGTTCTCGATGTTGCGCATGTCCTTCAAAAGTCGAGCAACGTGGGCGTCACCAAGATCGCGCTCAACTTGCCTTCGAAAAAGTTCTGGGCGTTCTATAACAATCTAGGTTTCGGCCAACCTTTGGAGACCGGTTTTCCCGGTGAGGCCAATGGTCGCCTTGCGGACTATCAAGGCTGGAGTCCGTTCGAACAGGCGACCTTGTCCTTTGGTTATGGCGTATCCGCCTCGACGTTACAGCTCGCGAGAGCTTACCTGTCCTTGGCCAATGACGGGGTGATGCCCATGGTAAGTCTGGTCAAGCGAAACAACTCACCCGAATTGCATCGGATCATGTCGGCCCAGACCGCTGGCGGCGTGCGCGCAATGCTGGAGCAAGTCGTGACCCGTGAAGGGACCGCGCTGAAGGCTGCCATTCCAGGCTTTCGCGTGGCCGGCAAGACCGGGACGGTCAAGAAAAGCGGGGTGGGCGGCTACTCATCTTCACGTTATTTGTCGGTTTTCGCGGGAATGGCGCCCGCAAGCAAGCCACGCCTAGTCATGGTGGTCATGATCGATGAGCCGTCAGCAGGCGAGTATTACGGCGGAGCGGTGGCCGCGCCTGTTTTCTCGCGTGTCATGGAGGGGGCTTTGCGATTGTTGAACATCGCCCCGGATCAGGGAGATATCATGCCAATCCTCGCCGCGCAGCAGGATGAGCCCGCATGACGACCGTCGAAACACAGATTCGGGCGCATAGGCTGGATGCCTTATTGTCCGGCTTTGTCGATGCTCCCGTTTCGCGTTCGGTTGAGGTCGGCGGACTCAGTCATGACAGTCGGCGCACTCGTCCAGGCGATCTTTTCGTGGCGCTGGCGGGACACCGTTCGCATGGCATGCACCATGCCGAACAGGCGATTCGGCAAGGTTGTTCGGCCATCATTTATGATCCTGCGGATGACGGCGATGTTTTGGCAAGGGGTATTGCCGGAATGCCCTGCATGCCGGTCGAGTCGCTCGACCAAAAAATCGGCTTTATCGCGGATCGTTTTTTCGGCGAGCCGTCCGCGTTCTTGGACATTGTCGGCATTACCGGCACCAACGGCAAAACCTCGTGTAGCCACTTCCTCGCCGATGCACTTTCGGCTAAAGCGCCGGCTGCCGTAATCGGAACTCTGGGCTGGGGGGTGCCCGGCTCACTCGAGATTACTCACCACACCACGCCGGACGCCATCGAAGTTCACGATCTTTTGGCTCGCCTGCACGGCCAAGACGTCAAGTTCATAGCCATGGAAGCCTCGTCCCACGGCCAGGTTCAGGGTCGACTCAACGGCGTCCGTTTCAAGGGGGCGCTATACACGAATTTCAGCCGTGATCATCTGGATTACCACGGTACGATGGATGCCTATCTGGAAGCAAAGTTACGTCTTCTGGCTTGGCCGGGGCTCGAATTCGCGGTTTTCAACGCCGATGATCCGATCGCCGACGCCATTTTGAGCCGGGCACCATCTCATCTAAAATTGGTCGCTTTTAGTTCGCGCGAGCGAAAAATCGGATCTGGAGCCGTGGTCTCCGTAAGCGTCGTACATCAAGATTCGCAAGGAATCGCTTTTCAGGCACGGTATCGTCAGCAGCTTGCCGATGTGTTCGCACCGGTCTACGGCGATTTCAACGTGGAAAATCTGGCTGCTTCCTTGGCCGTTTTGCTTGGTTTGGATTGCGAATTGCCCGAAGCAGCGGAACTGCTCAAGAATGTTCGCCCCGTGCCCGGACGCATGGAACGATTTTCCGAGCGAGGGCGGACCGCTGTCGTGGATTACGCCCATACCCCCGATGCCCTTGCCAGTGTTTTGAGGAGCTTGCGTCGGCATTGCGAAGGAAAGTTGTGGGTGGTTTTCGGGTGTGGCGGCGACCGCGACCGCGGCAAGCGGCCGCTGATGGGTGCCGTCGCAGAAGATCTGGCCGACGGCGTCGTATTGACCGATGACAATCCCCGCTCCGAGAATGGTGACCAGATCATCCGGGATATTCGGTCCGGTTGTCGTCTCGGTAATACCGTCACGATCCGCGATCGCCGTGAAGCCATCGCCTGGGCACTCGAACGGGCGGCTGTCGGCGACATCGTTCTGGTAGCTGGAAAAGGACACGAAGACACCCAAGAAATTCAAGGCCAGAAATATCCTTTCAGTGATCGCGAAGTGGTAATGGAAATCCTTTCCGCACTGGAGTTGCCGAGATGAAGATGCGTCTTTCCGAATTCAGCACGATTGTCGGCGGTGAGCGGCATGGCGACGATGTGGCATTCGAGAATCTAAGTATCGATACCCGGTCTTTGAAGCCCGGTGATCTCTATCTGGCTATTCGCGGAGCCCGGTTCGACGGCAACGAGTTCGTCGCCCAAGCGAAATCGGCGGGTGCCTGTGGAGCAGTGGTCGAGCGCTGGACCGATTGCGAATTGCCACAAGTGAGGGTCGAAGACGGACGAATAGCGCTCGGACGGTTTTCGGCGGCTTGCCGCGATCGTTGGACCGGTCGTTTAGTCGGCATCACCGGCAGCAACGGAAAAACGACCGTCAAAGAGATGATTGCGGCCATCCTGGGAGTTGCCGCACCGGTGCTCAAGACGCAGGGCAACCTCAATAATGATATCGGTGTTCCTTTGATGTTGTTGCGGCTGGCGGACGAATACCGTTTTGCAGCAATAGAAATGGGTGCGAATCATCCGGGCGAGATTGCTTACGTCGCCGGATTGGCGAAACCGGACGTCGCCGTAATTTCCAATGCCGGAGCGGCGCATCTGGAAGGTTTCGGCTCGCTCGAGGGCGTGGCGTCAGCAAAAGGAGAATTGATTGCTTCACTCGGGCCGGACGGTGCTGCCGTGCTTAACGCGGACGATCGTTTCTTCGGACGCTGGCGCGAAATGGCCGGCTCCCGGGAGGTCATCAGTTTCGGCTTCGGCCCCGATGCTGTGGTACGCGCCGATGCGGATTCCATACGAACGGGCATAAGCGACGGTAAGTTCCGCTCGTCCTTCGATCTTCTATATCAAGGAGGCCGTTATCCTCTGGCTTTGTCCTTGGCTGGAAATCATAACGTGACGAATGCGCTAGCGGCGGCAGCGGTGGCTTACGCACTGGGTTTCGATATCGAACAGATACGGACAGGGCTTTCCCGCGTTGTTCCGGTGCCGGGGCGCGTCGAGCCGGCAAACGGCATTCGAGGATCCTTGTTGATTAACGATGCCTACAACGCCAATCCCAATTCCTTTCGGGCCGCTCTAAATGTGCTACGGCAGCTTTCGGGCGAGCACTGGGTTGCCTTGGGCGCATTCGGCGAACTGGGTGAGGCGAGCGCGGAGTTGCACGCCGAGATCGGCCGCCAAGCGAAAGCGATGGGCGTGGCTCGGTTATTTGCCGTGGGCCCGAATGCGGACCGGGCGGCGGAGTCTTTCGGCGAAGGTGCTCTGTATTGCCAAGAGCAGGACCAGTTGATTGAACAAATACGACAGCAGATTAACGAGAACGTTGTGTTATTGATTAAAGGTTCACGCAGTCAACATATGGAGCGGGTAGTAGAGGCATTGCGGGAGCGGAGCGATCTATGCTGCTGATACTGGCAGAGGCTCTCCAAAAGTACTTCGACGTTTTTCGCGTCTTTCAGTATCTGACGTTACGAGCCATTTTGGGCGTGTTAACCGCCCTGATCATTTCATTCATTGTCGGACCGGTGATGATCCGACACCTCAGTAAATATAAAGTCGGACAGAGTATCCGGAGCGACGGGCCGCAGAGCCATTTTTCCAAAGCAGGAACCCCGACCATGGGCGGGGCGCTCATTCTGGTGTCGATAGCGATCAGCACCCTGCTTTGGGCCGATCTCAGCAATCGCTATGTGTGGGTCATTTTGCTGGTCACGCTGGCATTCGGCCTGGTGGGTTTCGTCGACGATTACAAAAAGCTGGTACTGCGCAATAGCGACGGCTTGGCCGCACGACACAAGTACTTTTGGCAGTCCGTGGTCGGTATGGCGGCAGCGGTGTTTCTTTATGGCACTGCCACGGTCTCGACCGAGACTCAGTTCATTGTGCCGTTCTTCAAGCAGGTTGTGCTGAACTTGGGTTTCGCCTATCCAATTCTGGCCTATTTCGTGATCGTAGGTTCGAGCAATGCGGTGAACCTGACCGATGGCCTCGACGGCCTCGCCATCATGCCGACGGTGCTCGTGGGCGGTGCTCTCGGCATCTTTGCCTACGTCTCGGGCAACGTGAACTTTGCCGAATACCTAGGCATTCCGTTTATACCCAAGGCGGGCGAGTTGGTGGTATTTTGCGGCGCCTTGGTGGGGGCCGGGCTCGGATTTCTTTGGTTCAACGCTTATCCGGCTCAGGTCTTCATGGGCGATGTTGGTGCCCTGGCGCTGGGCGCCGCTCTCGGAACACTCGCTGTTTTGGTCCGGCAAGAGATCGTGCTGATGATCATGGGCGGCGTGTTCGTCATGGAGACCTTATCGGTGATGCTTCAGGTCATTTCATTCAAGCTCACCGGTCGCCGTATTTTTCGCATGGCACCTATTCATCATCATTTCGAGTTAAAGGGATGGCCGGAACCGCGCGTGATCGTACGCTTTTGGATCATCACCGTGATTCTGGTCTTGATTGGACTCGCGACCTTGAAGTTGAGGTGAAAGATGGCGGCAAACGCAGAGGTTTATCTTGATGCCGTAAATCCATTGGACAAACTCGGATTGGACCGCCGCTCCGCGCGTGTTCTGATTTTCGGGTTGGGCAAGACCGGTCTTTCGGTAGCGCGTTTTCTGGCAGGCCAAGGTATCGAATTTGCGGTGACCGATACTCGGGAATGGCCCCCGTGTCTGGCAGAATTGCGCGAGACTTGCCCCGACGCCGGAGTCTTTCTGGGCGGCCTTCACAGTGCGGCATTCTCGGCCGCTACCCATTTGATCGTTAGCCCGGGCGTGCCGTTGGACCAGCCGAAAATCAAGGAGGCTCAACGGCGGAAGATACCGGTATTCGGCGATCTCGATCTTTTCGCATGCATGGCGAAAGCGCCCATTCTGGCGATCACGGGAGCGAACGGCAAAAGTACCGTAACGACACTAGTCGGCCTGATGGCGGAAGCCGACGGCAGGAATGTGCGAGTGGGGGGGAATCTCGGTACACCGATGCTGGAGCTTCTGGACGACCGAGCGGAGCTTTACGTTCTAGAGCTGTCGAGCTTTCAGTTGGAGCGTTCCTCGCTTTTAAGGCCGGACGCAGCGACCGTTCTCAACATCAGCCCCGATCATATGGATCGCTATCCGGACATCCAGGCTTATGCCGATGCCAAGCGACGAATTTTTCGCGGGCAGGGCGTAATGGTGCTGAATCGCGACGATCCTATGGTTGCGGCGATGGTGGAACCGGATCGACGCTGTGTGTGGTTCGGCTTGCGAGAGTCGGGTGTCGATTACGGCATTTCGGTCGCCGACGGAGCGGAGTGGCTGACAAGTCACGGCGAGCCGCTGATCCGGACTGAGAAAATCGGTATTCAAGGACGCCATAATGTATCCAACGCCCTGGCTGCCGTCGCGCTGGGAGAAGCGATCGGCTTGTCGCAAGCGGCCATGATCAATGCGCTCGAAAAGTTTGAGGGGCTGGCGCATCGCATGCAAACGGTGGCGGAAATCGACGGCGTCACGTGGATTAACGACTCCAAAGCCACCAACGTCGGTGCGTGCATGGCGGCCTTGGCCGGGTTGCATTCCAAGGCAATACTGATTGCGGGGGGGGATGGTAAGGATGCAGAATTCTCCGTACTCAGACCCGTAGTCGCCGAAAAGGTGCGGGCGGCGGTGCTGATGGGCAAAGACGCCCCGTTGTTGGAAACGGCGTTGAGAGATGTCGTTCCCACGGTCCGCGTCGAGAATATGCGTCAGGCGGTCCGGGCTGCACGGTCCTTGGCGCAGCGTGGCGATTCGGTTCTGCTGGCTCCGGCATGTGCCAGCCTCGATCAATACAAGGACTATCAGGAAAGGGGACGGGTGTTCACGGAAGAAGTCATGGGGCTTTCGCCATGAGGGCGAAAGTGACGGTCCGCGGCCGCGGGTTGGTGCTGCATTGGGGGGACCGGCGCTTTTATTTGGACACTGTCTTATTGGTTGCGTCCTTAGGGCTTCTGCTCCTCGGTTTCGTAATGGTTGCCTCGGCCTCTCTGCACCTCGGGGAGAAACTCGCCGAGGACAGTTTTTATTTCCCCCGACACCAGCTAGTCCACATCGCTCTCGGTCTTTGCGCCGGTTGCGCCGTCGCCTCGGTCAAGTTAGAGTCATGGCAGAAATCGTCGTTGAGCTTGTTCCTGTTTGGGCTCATTCTACTGGTCGTGGTTTTGATGCCCGGCGTCGGCAAGGTCGTGAACGGGAGTTCGCGCTGGATCAACTTATTCGGCATACGGGTTCAGGTTTCCGAGGTATTCAAGCTCATCGCCGTCATTTATACGGCAAGCTATATCCACCGTCATCTCCACACGGTGCGCGACTCGGTTCAAGGAATGATCCGGCCTCTGGCGCTGCTATCCATAGGTGCATTACTGCTGCTCATGGAACCCGACTTCGGTGCGACTGCGGTAGTCATGGCGACGGCACTGGGCATGTTGTTTCTGGGTGGTGCGAGATTATGGCAGTTCGGCGTACTGCTCGGCCTAATGACATTTGCCGGGGTTGGGCTGATTTACAGCGCTGAATACCGTTTGAAGCGCGTACTCAGTTTTACCAATCCCTGGGAACATCCGCTCGATACCGGTTTTCAGCTTACCCAGGCCCTGATCGCGTTCGGTCGCGGCGAGTGGACCGGGGTGGGTTTGGGTTCGAGCGTGCAAAAGCTGTTTTATTTGCCGGAGGCGCATACCGACTTTCTCTTTTCCATCATTGGCGAAGAGTTGGGATTGGTCGGTACCACCGCTGTTATCTCGCTGTTTATGCTGATTGTTTGGCGTGCGCTCGTAATAGGTCAGCTGGCCGACCGGGCTGAGAACCGCTTTGGTGCGTTCGTTGCTTACGGCATCGGTATTTGGTTTGGACTTCAATCGTTTATCAATATGGGAGTGAATATGGGCATGTTGCCCACGAAAGGACTGACCTTGCCGCTGATGAGTTACGGCGGCGGAAGCATGATGGTTATGTGTGCGGCATTAGGACTTTTATTTCGGGTTCGGAGCGAAGCCCTCGAGGCTTATGCCGCGGCGCCCAGGGTTAGGGCCAAATGGGCGCACGTCTGATGATCATGGCCGGCGGTACCGGCGGTCATGTGTATCCGGCCTTGGCGGTCGCGCGGGAGCTTTTGGCGCGGGGGCACGAGGTAGTCTGGATGGGGACTCGGTCCGGGTTGGAGGCTCGAGTTGTGCCGGCGGCCGGTATCCCCGTGGAATGGTTGTCGGTGTCAGGTTTGCGCGGCAAGGGCTGGTTAGCCAAGTTGAGTTTTCCGTTCATGCTGACGAAAGCTTGCTTGCAGGCATTGTTCATTTTGCGTCGCGTCAAGCCGAGCGTGGTTCTCGGGATGGGGGGATTCGTCTCGGGGCCGGGGGGGCTTATGGCGCGTCTGCTGGGTATCCCCTTGGTGCTTCATGAGCAAAACCGCATTCCAGGAACTACCAATCGCTGGCTCGCCCGGAGGGCGCAAGCGGTATTGGAAGCTTTTCCCGATAGTTTCGCACCCAAGTTGGGAGCGCTCTGTACCGGAAATCCGGTACGGCAAGAAATTGTTTTTCTTAAACGAGAAATCGGGGCCGGATGGGACGAGCCCCTTAAGATTTTGGTTCTCGGAGGTAGCCAAGGCGCCAGGGCTTTGAACGAGATCGTGCCGGAGGCCCTCGCGAGGGTTGAGATGCCGATTCGCGTTTTTCATCAGACCGGAGAGGCGATGCGGGCAAAAACAGCGGTCCGGTACGCACAATTGAGACTGTCGGCGCGGATCGAAGCATTTGTCGAGGACATGGCCGAGGCTTACGCCTGGGCAGATTTGGTGGTTTGCCGTTCGGGAGCGATGACGATCAGTGAGCTGACCGCGGCGGGGTTGCCGTCGATCTTGGTTCCGTATCCATACGCCATAGACGATCATCAGACTCACAATGCCCGGTACCTCGTCGATAATGGAGCGGCCGTGCTGATTCCTCAGGCCGAGCTGTCCGCGGAGCGTCTTGCCGAAGAAATCACCGCCCTGATGCAGGAACCGGCCCGACTGAAGGCCATGGCGGAGCGCGCATCGGCCCTGGCGAAGCCGGATGCGGCCCAGGTGGTAGCCGAAATCTGCCTGAATGAGGTCGACCGTGAAGCTGCCTGAGCAAATCGCGGGACAATACGGCATGAACCGCATCCGTCGGATTCACTTCGTCGGGATCGGCGGCACCGGCATGTGCGGCATTGCCGAGGTTCTTCTAAATCTCGGGTATCAGGTCTCGGGCTCGGATCTTAATGAAAATGCCAATACACGGCGCTTGGCTGAACTCGGCGCGAAAATATTCTTCGGTCATGCGCCCGTGCATATCGCGGAATCCGAGGTCGTGGTCGTATCCAGTGCCGTCAATCGATCCAACGTGGAAGTCGATGCTGCACGTTCCCAGAAAATTCCGGTCATTTCGCGGGCGGAGATGCTCGCCGAACTGATGCGGTTCCGCTACGGCATCGCCGTAGCCGGCACCCACGGCAAGACCACGACGACCAGCCTGACATCCAGCGTACTTGCCGAAGCCGGACTCGATCCTACATTCGTTATCGGAGGGCGCCTCAACAGCGTAGGCACCAACGCTCAGCTCGGCAAAGGCTCCTATCTTGTCGCCGAGGCGGACGAGAGCGATGCCTCTTTCTTATATTTGCAGCCCATGATTGCCGTGGTCACCAATATCGACCGGGACCACATGGAGACCTATAGCGGTGATTTCAGCAGACTGAAGAGGGCCTTCGTCGAATTCTTGCATCATGTGCCGTTCTACGGTCTGGCCGTGCTGTGTCTGGACGATCCGGGCGTCAGGGATATTCTGCCGGAAATCAGTAAGCCGATGAAAACCTACGGTTTCAGTCCGGAAGCCGACATCCGGGCCGTGAATATCCGTCAAGACGGATTGCGTTCGCATTTTTCGGTGCTTAGGTCGGGGTGCGATGAACCGCTCGACGTGAGCCTAAATCTCCCGGGGCGGCATAACATATTGAATTCATTATCAGTAATTGCCATCGCTGGAGAATTGGGTATTTCCGACGAGATCATACAGCGTGCTTTGCTGGGATTTCGGGGTATTGGACGGCGTTTTCAGATCAATGCCGAGGTACCTTTCGGCGGCTCCTTCGTCACTTTTGTCGACGACTACGGGCATCACCCGCGAGAGATTGCGGCGACCCTCGACTCGGCGCGCCAAGCCTGGCCGGACCGGCGGCTGGTATTGGTGTTTCAGCCGCATCGCTATACGCGGACGCGCGATCTGTTCGAGGATTTTGTGCAGGTTCTGTCCAAAACCGACGTTCTGGTGCTACTCGATGTCTATGCCGCCGGCGAAGCGCCGGTAATCGGCGCGGACGGGCGGGCATTATCGAGGGCGATCCGGGTGCGAGGCCAGATCGATCCGGTTTTCGTCGAAAAGGTAAGCGACCTGGCTGAAATCCTTCCGGGCATAGTCGAGCCGGGCGATGTCGTTTTGACGCTCGGGGCCGGAAGCATCGGGCAAGTTGCTGTCGAATTGCCGTTGTGCTTGACCGACATGCCGGTCGGAGCAGTCCAGTGACTGCGGTCTGCGAAGATGGGATAAGCGCGGTCAGTTCGCTCGGTTTAAGGGGCGAGATGCGCTATAACGAGCCACTGGCGAACCACACCTCCTGGCGCGTCGGTGGACCGGCCGATCGCTTTTACTTGCCGGCCGACGCGGACGATTTGGTTCTGTTTTTGCGTTCGCTGCCTCCCAATGAACCGGTTTTCTGGCTGGGCCTGGGCAGTAATCTGCTGGTTCGGGACGGCGGAATCAGAGGTACGGTTATCTGTACCCGAAATCGTTTGAGAGTACTCCGGCGTTCAGGTTCCGGACGCATTTATGCCGAGGTGGGCGTGCCTTGCGCTCACGTGGCCAGATTTTGTTCGGAACAGGAACTGACCGGCGCCGAATTCCTGGCGGGAATTCCGGGCACCATGGGCGGCGCCCTTGCAATGAATGCCGGGGCATTCGGCGGCGAGACATGGCCCCTGGTGGCGCGGGTGGTGACGGTCGACCGTTCCGGTACGTTGCGGGACCGCAGCGGGGGCGACTTTCTCGTTGGCTACCGCAGCGTGAAGGGGCCAGAGAACGAATGGTTTTTGGCTTGTGAGCTCCGGCTTCAGTCTGGTGATGCGGTTGCCAGCCGCGAACGAATCCGGGCGTTGCTGGCTAAACGAAGCGCATCGCAGCCCATCAATCTGCCGAATTGCGGCTCGGTGTTCCGGAACCCGGTGGGCGATCATGCTGCGCGCCTTATCGAAGCCTGCGGGCTCAAGGGGTATCGCATGGGCGATGCATGCGTTTCCGAAAAACACGCCAATTTCATCATTAACACGGGTGCGGCCAGGGCGGCCGATATCGAGGCTCTGATAGGGTTCGTCCAGACGACCGTTGAGCAGACATTCGGGCAGCACTTGATTCCCGAAGTTCGGATCGTGGGCGAAAAATCGACGAGGAGAGATTGAATGAGCAAGCGAATCCTGAAATCGGCTGAATTTGGACGTGTTGCCGTGTTGATGGGCGGTGCCGCCGCGGAGCGCGAAATTTCTTTGAAGAGCGGTCAGGCGGTTTTGGCGGCCTTGTTGAAAAATAACATCGATGCGGTCGGCATAGATGTAACGAGAAATCCGATACAGCCGCTGCTCGAACAACATTTTGACCGCGTGTTCAACGTGATCCATGGAAGGGGTGGCGAAGACGGCGTTCTTCAAGGGGCTCTGGAAGCCTTGGGACTGCCCTACACCGGAAGCGGTGTCCTGCCGTCGGCCTTGAGCATGGACAAGCTCAGGACCAAGCTGTGCTGGCTCGGAGCGGGATTGCCGACGCCGCGCTGGATGAAACTTCAAGGGCCGGAGGACGTAGACCGGTGCGCCGATCTGCTGGGATTCCCGGTCATCGTGAAACCCGCTCAAGAGGGTTCCAGCATCGGAATGGGGCGGGCCGAAAATAAAATCGAATTAATGGAAGCATGGGAACGCGCTTCACACTATAATTGCGCGGTTTTTGCGGAGGCTTGGATTGTCGGTCGGGAATATACAGCCGGCGTGCTCGACGGCGAGCCGTTGCCGTTGATTCGCTTGGAAACGCCCCATTCTTTTTACGATTTCGATGCCAAATATCGCGCCGAGACCACTCGTTATCACTGTCCGGCCGGACTTCCCCGTGAAGAGGAGGCCGCTCTCCAGAAATTGGCTCTACAAGCTTGCGATACGCTCGGCGTGACCGGCTGGGCTCGGGTGGATCTTTTGGTCGATCAAGATAACCAGCCGTGGTTGATCGAGGTCAACACGGTTCCCGGCATGACCGACCACAGCTTGGTTCCGATGGCGGCGAAAGTGGCGGGCTTATCGTTCGAGGACTTGACGTGGCGAATATTGGAAACGAGCTTCCCGCGTCGCGGAGAGGGCGATGCCGAGGCCTAAAGCGGTGCCCGTCAGGGCATTGTTCTTTTTTGGGGTCGTGGCTCTCTGCGGTCTGGCTGCCATGAGTGTCGATCTCGGGCAGATCAAGGGTTTCATGCCCATACGTTATGTGCGCGTGGAGGGGGAGATTCGGAATCTCGATGCGGCAGAGTTCACGAGGACCTTGCTGCCGTTGACCCAGGTTGGATATTTTCTAGTGGATACGCATGGCATTGAGGAAGCCGCCAAATCATTTCCTTGGTTAGACAGCGTTCAGGTTGCTCGACTCTGGCCCGATACCTTGCTGCTGAAAGTCGTTGAACAAAAACCGGTTGCCCGCACCAGCGACGGCGGGCTGATCAACGATCGCGGGGGGCGGTTTTCGCCCGGAAACATCCAGTCCTATGTTAAGTTGCCGATCCTCGACGGCCCACCGGGACAGGAAAAGCAGCTTTTGAGCATGCTTTATCTATTGAACGGGAAGTTAAAGCAGAAAGGTATGCGAATCGATTCCTTGAAGCTCACGGGGCGGCGGGCGTGGAGCGCTCGTCTGGCCAGTGGCGTGGAAATCGAGTTCGGAAAACAAGATCCGGCTCTTGCGCTGGAACGTTTGCTGACGTTATTGCCGCGCTTGGGCGAAGCGCGAATTGCGGCGCTCCAGAAAGTGGACTTGCGCTATCCGAACGGGTTTGCAGTGATTTTCAGACCGCAATCCCAAGCGGATCTTGTTTCTCTGGCCCAACCCGATTGCATCGCGCGCGGCCGAATTCGGAGCAGGATATATACCTGACGTGAATTAAAAACAAAGATTCATTGCAATGGCTAGAAAATCAGATCGGAATCTCATCGTTGGCTTGGATATCGGTACCTCCAAGGTGGCTTGCATCGTCGGTGAGATAAACGAGGACGGTGAAATCGAGGTGGTCGGTATCGGTACCCATCCGTCCCGCGGCCTGAAAAAGGGTGTGGTGGTCAACCTGGAGACCACGGTTCAATCGATCCAGCGTGCCGTCGAGGAAGCCGAATTGATGGCGGGATGCCGGATTCAGTCGGTCTATGCGGGCATCGCGGGCAGCCATATCAGCAGCATGAATTCGCACGGCATCGTCGCCATCAAGGAGAAGGAGGTAACCCAGAGCGACGTGGATCGCGTAATCGATTCGGCGCGCGCGGTTGCTATCCCGGCGGATCAGAAAATTCTTCACATCCTGCCGCAGGAGTTCGTGATCGATAGGCAGGAGGGTATCAAGGAACCGGTCGGGATGTCGGGAATCCGTCTCGAAGCCCGGGTGCATATCGTAACCGGCGCGGTCAGTGCGGCGCAGAACATCATCAAATGTATTCGTCGGTGCGGCCTGGACGTCGAGGACATCATCCTGGAACAGCTTGCGTCTTGCACGGCGGTGCTGACCGAAGATGAGAAGGATCTCGGCGTATGCTTAGTAGACATCGGTGGAGGAACCACCGATGTGGCCGTATTCACCGACGGAGCCATTCGCCATACGGCCGTCATTCCTATTGCCGGAGATCAGGTAACCAACGACATCGCGGTGGCGCTTAGGACGCCGACCCAGTTCGCCGAAGAAATCAAGATCAAACACGCTTGTGCGTTAACCCAATTGGCCAAGCTGGAGGACACCATCGAGGTGCCCAGTATCGGCGACAGGCCGGCGCGCCAGATTTCCCGTTTGAATTTGGCTGAAATCGTCGAGCCTCGCTACGAGGAGCTGCTGTTGCTGGTGCAGCAAGAGCTGCGTCGGAGCGGTTTCGAGGACTTGATCGCGGCGGGAATTGTGCTGAGTGGCGGCAGCGCCAAGGTCGAGGGATTGGTGGAGTTGGCGGAAGAAATTTTCCACATGCCGGTACGCCTGGGTTTGCCGCAGTATGTCACCGGTCTGACGGATGTGGTTCGAAATCCGATTTACGCGACGGGCGTCGGACTGCTTCTATTCGGCAAGCAGCACCAGACGCTGGCGGGGAGGTATATGCCCTTGGGAACGGGCTTTAAAGGGTTGTGGGCAAGGATGAAGAGTTGGTTCACGGGTAATTTTTAGGATCGAAAATTCCCCGGAGTGGAAATGCAGTTAAGACGGGGTGGAAACAATGCAATTCGAACTAGTGGATTCTTATAGCCAAAACGCGGTTATCAAGGTAATTGGCGTCGGGGGCGGTGGTGGAAATGCTCTCAACCACATGGTCAACAGCCATGTCGAGGGCGTTGAATTCATATGCGCCAATACCGATGCGCAAGCTTTGAAGAACATTCGGGCCAAGTCGGTCATTCAGCTGGGAAATGCACTGACCAAGGGGCTTGGAGCGGGAGCGAATCCGGAAATCGGCCGACAGGCCGCCTTGGATGATCGCGATCGCATCATGGAAGTTCTGGAAGGTGCGGACATGGTGTTTATTACCGCCGGCATGGGCGGCGGAACCGGGACTGGAGCGGCTCCGGTGATTGCCGAGATTGCCAAGGAAGCGGGTATTCTTACGGTTGCCGTGGTCACCAAACCGTTTCCGTTCGAAGGCAAGAAACGGCGTAGCGTGGCGGAAAGAGGCATCGAGGAGCTCGGTCAATTCGTCGATTCGCTGATTACGATTCCGAACGAGAAGCTGTTGCCGGTATTGGGCAAAGACGTCAGCTTGATCAATGCCTTCGCTGCCGCGAACGATGTCCTGCTCGGCGCGGTGCAGGGCATCGCCGATCTCATTACCCGGCCGGGGCTCATCAACGTGGACTTCGCCGATGTGCGTACGGTAATGTCCGAGATGGGCATGGCGATGATGGGTACCGGTGTGGGTACCGGCGAGCACCGTGCCCGCCAGGCAGCCGAAAAAGCCATCGCCAGTCCCTTGCTCGAAGACATCAATCTTCAGGGCGCGCGTGGCGTTCTGGTCAACGTTACGGCCTGCCAAACTCTCTCGATCGGCGAGTTCAGCGAGGTGGGCGACGCCATAAGAGACTTCGCTTCGGATGACGCGGTCGTCGTGATCGGTACGGCCATCGATCCGGAGCTGGACGATGAAGTGCGCGTTACGGTGGTGGCGACGGGACTAAACAACCAGCGGCAGGCGAACGAAGCGACGATCAAGTTGGTGCATAAGCACACGGGTGAGATCGATTATGATCAATTGCAGCGTCCGACTGTAATTCGCAAGCAGCCCAAGCATGATGTTCGGGCGGAAGCGAAGAAGGATATGGATCTCGATTACTTAGATATTCCGGCGTTCTTGCGCCGTCAGGCCGATTGAGAAAGTAGCGAGGACGCTTCGGTCCGCCCCCACTGGTCTGAGCCCTGCGTAGTTCGTATGCTTGGGCGGTTTAAACTGTGCAGGGCTATATGAGGGATTTTTGGGGATAGTCAGACAAGATAGGTGAGTCGAATGATCAGGCAAAGAACACTAAAGAACGTTATTAGAGGTACCGGAGTCGGGTTGCACACCGGAGAGAAGGTCTATCTGACCCTCCGTCCGGCTGCTCCTAACGCGGGTATTGTATTCCGGCGCGTGGACTTGCCTGAACCCGTCATCATCGAGGCAAGGCCGGAAAATGTCGGCGAAACCACCCTATCGACAACCCTCGTCAAGGGGGACGTGAAGATTTCCACCGTCGAGCATCTCCTATCGGCGTTCGCCGGGCTCGGAATCGACAATGCCTATGTCGATGTGAGCGCGCCGGAGGTACCCATTATGGACGGCAGCGCCGGCCCATTCGTGTTTCTCATTCAGTCGGCGGGCGTGGAGGAGCAAAACGCACCGAAGCGTTTTATTCGGATAAAGCGCAAACTTAGGGTTGAAGACGGTGATAAGTGGGCTAGTTTTGAGCCTTATGACGGCTTTAAAGTTACCTTTACGATCGATTTCGAACATCCGGCTTTTCGCAAGGATGTGCAAACGGCCAGCATCGATTTTTCATCGACATCTTTTGTTAAGGAAGTGAGTCGAGCGAGGACCTTTGGCTTTATGCGCGATATCGAAGCCTTGCGCAAACGCAGGCTGGCCCTGGGAGGCAGCATGGATAATGCGATAGTGGTGGATAACTACCGCGTCTTGAACGAAGATGGGTTGCGTTACGCCGACGAGTTCGTAAAACACAAGATTCTGGATGCGATCGGGGACCTTTATCTCCTCGGACACAGTCTGATCGGTTCGTTTACCGGCCATAAATCCGGCCATGGTTTGAACAATCGACTGCTGATGGAGCTGCTCAAGCAAAGGGATGCCTGGGAATCGGTGACTTACATGGAAGACGACGTTCTGCCGATTTATTTCATGAGGGCGGCGCAGGCCGCTGGCTGATTCCTTTTCTCTCTGGACTGGTCAGGTCCAGGCGAACGATCGGTGTTAAATCCTTATCGAAATGCGGCAGGGAAGCCGATTCTTATCCAGCCGCCGGGTTGGACTTCTCTCGCGTGCCCGTAATTTGGGCATCAGTCCAGGGGCAAACGATCTCTGTCGGCTGAATTTTCGACGCTGTTTTTTATTGATTTTCTTTTCCGGGGTCGGCGTTCCTCAGTGCCTGCACTGTTGCGCTCAGCCGCAGCAGCGCTTCCTTAAGTTCCCCGGAAGATGTCGACAATGCGCTATTTTTCAGTACCTCGGCGGCGAAGCCGGATGGCAAGGCGAGAACTGGTTTGTCGAGAGGTCTTGCTGCGGCAGGCAGTGCGTTACGAATCAGTAAATCGTTGAACCGGTATCCGGTCGATTGCTGAACCTTGGATAAGAGGTGCAAGGCATAAAAGCGTATTTGTGAGGCCCAAGCCGGCGAGTCCACGTAAAGAATCAGGCGGTCCGGCTTGACCACGCAGTCTACACAATGGTCCGCAAGAAAGCCTGGCAGTGCTCTTTTTGCCACATCGAGTACGCGGCGGTGTTTTTCTACCTGGATCAGGAGCCCTTGGATCGCGGCGCCTTGAAATAGACCGGCAACGGATTCTGGTTGGCGCATCTTCGAAATCAGCCCTCCATGGTAGTCGCGGTTAGCCGAATCGAACCCAGCAAACCTGTTCGAATTTGCCTCAATTTCTCGCCAACGTCTGATATGGCCCTCGACTCATTATAAATACCATGGTTTTGCGGTATCATCGTTGGATTATTTTTCGTTTGGACTCGGAATTAAACCGCAATGCTAGGCAAGCTAGTAAAGAAAATCGTTGGCAGTCGCAACGAGCGAATCATCAATAGAAAAAGAAAACTCGTCAAGAAGATCAACGCGCTGGAACCTCAGTTCCAGAATCTATCCGATGAGGCGTTACGAGGGAAAACCCAAGAATTCAGAGACCGCCTGAACGAGGGTGAGATGCTCGATGCGTTACTCCCAGAGGCTTTCGCCGCCGTCAGGGAAGCATCTCGCCGCGTTCTGAACATGCGCCACTTCGATGTTCAGTTGATAGGCGGGATGGTGCTCCATGACGGGAAGATCTCGGAAATGAAAACCGGCGAGGGCAAGACGCTGGTCGCCACCCTGGCCGCTTATCTGAATGCACTGCCCGGTAAAGGCGTACATGTCGTCACCGTCAATGACTATTTGGCGCGCCGAGACTCCGAATGGATGGGCAAGCTCTATAACTTCCTCGGACTCTCCGTGGGCGTCATAGTCAGCAGTCTGAACGCGGAGCAGCGCCGGGAATCCTACGCGGCCGACATTACCTACGGTACCAATAACGAGTTCGGCTTCGATTACCTCCGGGACAATATGGCATTTTCCCGCGACCAGAGGGTGCAGAGGGAAAAATATTTTGCGATCGTCGACGAAGTCGACTCCATCTTGATCGACGAAGCCAGGACGCCTCTCATTATTTCGGGGCCGACCGAGGACCGCAGCGACCTTTACCATAAGATCAACGCCTTTATTCCTCATCTCAAGCGTCAGGAAAAAGAAGGCGCTCGCGGCGATTACAGCGTCGACGAAAAATCCCGGCAAGTCTACCTCACGGAGGAGGGGCACGAGCGCATCGAGCAGTTGCTGGTTCAGCAGGGATTGATCAATGCAGACGAAAGCCTGTACGACGCCGTCAACATCAGGCTCATGCATTTCATCAATGCCGGATTGCGGGCTCACGCGCTGTTCCAGCGGGATGTCGACTATATCGTTAGGGAAAATCAGGTCATCATCGTGGACGAGTTCACCGGCCGCGCGATGCCGGGACGTCGTTGGTCCGAAGGGCTGCATCAGGCGATCGAGGCTAAGGAGAACGTTCCGGTTCAAAACGAAAACCAGACGCTGGCCTCCATCACGTTTCAGAACTATTTCCGCCTGTATGAAAAACTGGCCGGCATGACCGGTACGGCCGATACCGAGGCCCCGGAGTTTCATCAGATTTACGGCCTCGAAGTTGTCGTCATCCCGCCCAATAGGCCCATGGTCCGCCAAGATCTCGGCGATCTCGTCTACCTCACCGTTCGTGAGAAATACGGCGCCATCATCGAGGATATCCGCGAGTGCGTGAAACGCGGCCAACCGGTGCTGGTGGGGACTACATCCATCGAAAACTCGGAACTCTTGGCGACTTTCCTCCGTAAGGAAGGCATTCCGCATCAGGTGCTGAACGCCAAGCATCACGAGCAGGAAGCTCATATCATTGCGCAAGCCGGTCAGCCCGGTGCGGTCACTATTGCGACCAACATGGCGGGCCGCGGCACCGACATCGTTCTCGGCGGCAGCCTGGAAGAGGATTTGGCGGCTATCGATCCCAGCGATCAGGGGTCCGTCGCTCGCTTGAAAGAGGAGTGGAAAGTCCGTCACGCTCAGGTTGTGGAAGCAGGCGGCTTGCACGTCATCGGATCGGAGCGGCATGAATCTCGGCGCATTGATAACCAGTTGCGGGGACGGTCCGGACGGCAGGGTGACCCCGGCTCATCACGGTTTTATTTGTCCTTGGAAGATCCCTTGATGCGGATTTTCGCTTCCGATCGGGTGGCCGTGCTCATGCAAAAGCTGGGAATGAAGGAAGGCGAGGCGATCGAACACCCATGGGTGACACGGGCGATCGAGAGCGCTCAACGCAAGGTTGAAGCGCGCAACTTCGACATCCGCAAGCAGTTGCTGGATTACGACAACGTCGCCAACGATCAGCGCAAGGTGGTTTATCACATGCGTGACGAACTGATGGAGGCGGACGATATTTCCGAGGCGATCACGAACATGCGTCGGGACGTTGTCGGCCAGATATTCACCCAGTTCATTCCGCCGCACACCCTGGAAGAGCAGTGGGACGTCAAGGGTCTGGAAGACACGCTATTGCGGGAACTCGGATCGAAGCTGCCGGCGCAACAATGGCTGGATGAAGATTCGCGGCTGGATGAGGACCGCCTGCTCCAGAAAATCATCGATCAGCTGGATGCGGTTTATCAGGCAAAGAGTGCCGTTATAGGCGAATCGGTCATGCGTCATTTCGAGAAAACGGTGATGCTGCAAGTTCTCGATAACGCCTGGAAAGAGCATTTGGCGGCCATGGACCATCTGCGCCAGGGCATCCATCTACGCGGTTATGCGCAGAAGGATCCGAAGCAGGAATACAAGCGCGAAGCGTTCGAGATGTTCACCTCCATGCTGGACGGGATTAAACACGAGGTGATCGGCATCGTATCCAAGGTTCAGGTGCACAGCGAAGAAGAAGTCAATGTCATGGAGGAACAGCGCCGCGCCGTACCTCAAGAAATGCATTTCGAACATGCCGAGGCACACGCACTGACTGCGGAACCTGAAGAGGCGGAGGTCGAGGAAAAGCCGGTTAAACCACGGCCCGCACAGCCTTATATCCGGGACGTCGCCAAAGTGGGCCGTAACGAGCCTTGCCCTTGCGGTTCCGGGAAGAAATTTAAGCACTGCCACGGCAAATTGGATTGAAATCGCCGCGTATGAGCGTCTTGAGCGAAGAGTTGACCCTGGCAACCGTAAAAGGCGTCCGGCTCGGTGCGGCCTGTGCCGGCATCAAGCGGAACGATCGTGACGATATCGTGGTGATCGAAGCAGCCAAAGGGTCTACCTGTGCGGCCGTTTTTACCCGAAATGCCTTTTGCGCCGCGCCGGTGATCGTGGCGAGAGATCATCTCGGACACCATCCACGCTGGCTCTTGGTCAATTCCGGGAATGCCAATGCCGGAACCGGCCAGCGAGGGCTGGACGATGCTCGTCGGACCTGCCGGACGCTCGGCCGGCTGACCGGCGCGGCGGCCGAGCAGGTGCTTCCTTTCTCGACCGGTGTAATCGGCGAATATCTTCCGGTGGAAAAGATCGAATCGGCTTTGCCCAAAGCCCTGAGCGCCTTGGACGAGGCGGGATGGACGCGCGCGGCAAGGGCCATCATGACGACCGATACGCGGCCTAAAGGTGCAAGCCGGACTGTCAATCTGGCTGGAGTATCGGTGACCGTCACTGGCATCGCCAAAGGCGCCGGCATGATTCACCCCGATATGGCCACCATGCTGGCCTTCATTGCCACCGACGCGAAGGTTGAACCGGCTAGTTTGCAGGCTTGCTTGAGCGACGCCGCCGACGGTTCTTTTAATTTGATCACGGTGGACGGCGATACCTCGACTAACGACGCCTGCGTTCTGTTCGCAACGGGCGGAGCCGGTAATCCCGAACTTAGCCGGCAAAGCGTGGATTTCCCTCTCCTGGCCCGAGCGGTTCGGGAGGTTTGTGAAGACTTGGCTGAAGCCATCGTGCGGGACGGCGAAGGCGCCACCAAGGTGATGCGGATAGAGGTCCAAGAGGCCAGGGATGAAACCGAAGCGCGGAATGTGGCCAAGACTATCGCCCATTCGCCTCTGGTCAAAACCGCTTTTTTCGCCAGCGATCCGAACTGGGGCCGGATTTTGGCTGCGATCGGTCGTTCAGGCTGCGCCGATCTCGATATATCGGGCGTTTCTATATGGTTGGGGAACGTGCTGATCGTGGAAAATGGAGGACGCGCCATGGGCTACACCGAGGAGGCCGGGAGAGCCGTGATGTCTGAGAATGACATCCTGATTCGCGTTGTGCTGGGGAGGGGGAGCGCGCATCAGCGTGTCCTGACGTGTGATCTCTCTTACGATTACGTCCGCATCAACGCGGAATATCGAACCTAGTCGAGGCTGAACGTATCCCGGTGAGCGGTTGCTCCGAGTTGCATGTAGCCGCCGGTGTCATCCGGAACGGACTCGGCCAAATTCTCATTGCGCGGCGCCTCGCCCACGTCCATCAAGGGGATCTTTGGGAGTTTCCGGGAGGCAAGCTGGAAGCCGGCGAAACCGCAAAGGAAGCTTTATCCAGAGAAATCCGCGAGGAGCTTAACCTCGAAGTGATAGAGGCATCGCCCTTGATTCGGATTCGTCACGCTTATCCGGAGCGTTGCGTACTGCTGGATGTGTGGCGGGTGGACCGGTTCGAGGGGACGCCAATCGGCATGCAGGGACAGCCGATTCGTTGGGTTTCGCCAGACGAATTGCCCGGCTTCGCATTTCCGGCCGCGAATCGCCCCATCGTAACGGCTGCCAGACTTCCCGATCAGTATGCGATTCTGGACGATGAATCGGGCGATGAGGCGCTTTTGCGCGAGCGTTTGCACCATCTGGTGTCGCGCAGAGCCGGTTTGATCCAATTACGGGCGCGCCGATTGGGTGTGCACCAATACGAGGCGTTGGCGCATTATGCTGTGGAGTACTGCCGGGAACGGGGCGCGATCCTACTTCTGAATGCGGATCCGTGCTGGGTGGTCGGGACGTCCGCCGCGGGGCTTCATCTTACGGCACAAAGACTGATGAGCTTGAGTGAACGGCCATTGGAGAAAGCCCGGTGGGTTGCCGCATCTTGTCACAATCTCGGTGAACTGAAGCACGCGGAGCGAATCGGCGTCGATCTGGCCGTTCTTGCCCCTGTGCTGTCCACGCCCACCCACCCCCATGCCGTGCCGCTAGGATGGATAACTTTTGCCGAGTTGGTGGATCAGGTAAATATTCCGGTCTTCGCTTTGGGGGGGGTGTCTCCAGCGGATGTGGACGTTGCAAAGTCCCATGGGGCTCAGGGCGTGGCGGGAATTCGCGGATTTCTTCCGTAAACGGCACTGAAATGGGTCGTATGCACATTAATGGTGCGTTTTTGTTTTGCGAACAAGTTGTTGCACTATTGTAATTCCGGGAGATAACAGCGTTTTTCTATTGGTACAATTTTTGTTTAATTACCCGCTTGAGATTTTTACAACCCTAATATTCGGGAGATAAAGAATGACGCCACAAGATGTACTTCAGCTGATGAAGGAAAAGGAGGTCAAATACGTTGATTTGCGGTTTGCCGACACTCGGGGCAAGGAACAGCATGTTTCCATTCCGGCGCACAGTGTGGACGAGGACATGTTCGAAGACGGCAAGATGTTCGACGGTTCGTCTATTGCGGGCTGGAAGAGCATCAACGAGTCGGACATGATCCTGATGCCTGATCCGACGACGGCGGTTATCGATCCGTTTTTCGACGATCCAACCCTGATTTTGCGCTGCGATATCGTCGAGCCCTCTACCATGCAGGGTTATGAGCGCGATCCTCGCTCCATCGCCAAACGTGCTGAAGCTTACATGAGATCCACGGGCATCGCGGATACCGCGCTGTTCGGGCCAGAAAACGAATTCTTCGTATTCGACGATGTGCGCTGGGGCGTTTCCATGCAGGGTTCGTTCTATAAAGTCGATTCCGAAGAAGCCAGTTGGAACACCGAAAAAGTTTACGAAGACGGCAACATCGGCCATCGTCCCGGCATCAAAGGCGGCTATTTTCCGGTGCCGCCCGTTGACTCCATGCAGGACTTGCGCGCGGCCATGTGCAATACGCTGGAAGAAATGGGGCTGATCGTCGAGGTTCATCACCACGAGGTGGCGACCGCCGGACAGTGCGAAATCGGCGTCAAGTTCGGTACGTTGGTCCGGAAGGCGGATGAGGTGCTTACCCTCAAATACGTGGTACACAATGTCGCTCACGCTTACGGCAAGACCGCGACCTTCATGCCGAAGCCGCTGGTCGGCGACAACGGCAACGGCATGCATGTTCATCAATCACTGTCCAAGGGTGGCGTGAACTTGTTTACCGGTGATTTGTATGGCGGCCTTTCTGAGTTGGCGCTGTTTTACATCGGCGGCATTATCAAGCATGCGAGAGCTTTGAATGCCTTCTGCAACCCGTCCACCAACAGCTACAAACGCTTGGTGCCGGGGTTCGAGGCGCCGGTCATGTTGGCTTATTCCGCCCGCAACCGATCGGCATCGATCCGCGTTCCGTATGTCACTAATCCGAAAGCGCGCCGCATCGAGGTTCGTTTCCCCGATTCCACCGCCAATCCATATTTTGCTTTCGCAGCCATGCTGATGGCCGGTCTCGACGGTATCCAAAACAAGATTCACCCGGGCGACGCCATGGACAAGGATCTTTACGATTTGCCGCCGGAAGAGGAGAAGAGCATTCCGCAGGTTTGTCATGCGTTTGATATGGCGCTGGATGCATTGAACGCGGATCGCGAATTCCTGACCCGCGGCGGCGTCTTCACGAATGATGCGATCGATGCGTACATCGACCTCAAGATGCAGGAAGTCACCCGTCTGCGCATGAGCACGCATCCGGTTGAATACGATATGTATTACAGCCTCTAAACGGCTATTCGGCCCGAATCTGAAAACGCCCCTTTATGGGGCGTTTTTTTTTGTTCGGGTATTTTCCAAATCCGAGACGCTATAGAGAGCTCGCGTAAAGAGTAGTCTGGCGATTCATTCGGCTAAACAAGGCTGTCTATCCCAGTGACAAGTCCGAAAGGGCGAATGTGAAGCTCAAAAGTGACTGGCTCGGGCAGTAGCGCCTTTGTCGAGTGTTGGATTATCTATATTGGTCAATTCCGAAATAACTTCAAATGGAACAGATGTTTCAGCAAATCGGTCTAATATGCACCAAAATGGTGCGCATTGCCTGAGGTTCTGTGGCCGCGAGTGTCCGCTGCTGAGTTCTATAGGTCTTGAGGCACCTACAATCAAGCGCAGCTTGCATGGACAATTGGCCTCCATCTTGCTTTTCAAATCGTAATGAATAACCCAGATCCCATTCCACTATATCAACGCATCCTCGATCATTTAACGGACGCCGTGTTGGTTTTCGATCCCGCGTACCGCCTGATTTATATCAATGTGGCCGGGGAAATGTTGTTCGCAGTGAGTGCACGACAGGTTCTGGGTTCGGGGGCCAAAGAGCTTTTCTTTCTATACGATCAGAACATCGAGAAAGATTTGAAACGAACCTTGCAACAGGGTGAATCGTTGACCAAGCGAAATTTGTCGTTGGGTCTTCCGTCTCAAGCTATTACGGTCAATTTCACGATCACGCCGATGCTGGAGCAGGATAAACCGGTCGCCGCATTGGTGCAGATTGAACAGGTGGATCGGCATTTGCGCATCTCCATGGAAGAGCAGCTTCTGGCGCAGCAGAACGCCGCTCGCATGCTTTTGCGGGGATTGGCCCACGAAATAAAGAACCCTTTGGGCGGTCTGCGCGGTGCGGCGCAGTTGCTCGACAGGGAGTTGGTCGAAGAAGAGATGCGGGAGTATACGAAAATCATCATGGAGGAATCCGACCGCCTGCAATCGCTGGTCGACCGGATGCTTGAGCCCAACAAACCGCCGCGGAAAAGCCGGCTCAATATCCACCGGGTACTGGAGAGAGTGCGTCAGTTGGTGCAGGTGGAGGCTCCTCCAAGCGTCGTCATCGAAAGAGACTACGACCCGAGTTTGCCGTTGGTGAATGGCGATAGCGATCAGCTGATTCAAGCGATCTTGAACATCGTGCGCAACGCGGCGCAGGCGGTAGGGAAGAAAGGGCACATCCTGATTCGCACGCGCATCCATCGCCAGGTGACCATTGGTCATAGGCGCAACCCGATGGCCGTCAAGATCGACATCATCGACGATGGTCCGGGTATCAAGCCGGAGTTGCTCGGTCAGATTTTTTACCCGATGGTAACCGGGCGCGCTGACGGTACCGGTTTAGGCCTGTCGATCGCACAGTCCTTGATCAATCAGCATGGTGGATTGGTCGAGTGCTCGAGTTCCCCGGGCAACACGGTTTTTTCTATTTTCCTGCCTTTGGAGAAGGACCATGAGTAGTTCAGCCCAAGTATGGGTGGTTGATGATGATCGCTCGATCCGCTGGGTCTTGGAAAAGGCCTTGCAAAAGGCATCGATACACGCGCGCTGTTTTTCGAACGCCGGCGGATTGCTCGATGCTCTCGATCAGGGCAAGCCCGATGCCATATTGACCGATATTCGGATGCCGGGCATGGACGGGCTGGAGCTTTTGCGGCAGCTGCAGATCAAGCATCCGCAACTTCCCATCATCATCATGACGGCGCACTCGGATCTGGAGAGCGCGGTCTCGGCATTCCACGGCGGCGCGTTCGAATATCTGCCGAAGCCGTTCGATGTGGACGATGCCGTTGATCTGGTGCAGCGTGCATGCGCACAAAGTCAGCGCGCGCGGCAAGAGCAAGGTCCGCCCGAGGTGGCCGAGGAAACGCCCGAAATCATCGGGGAGGCGCCGGCCATGCAAGAGGTTTTTCGCGCCATCGCGCGACTCGCCCGCTCCCACATCACCGTTCTGATCAACGGCGAATCGGGGACCGGGAAAGAGTTGGTTGCGCGGGCGCTGCACCGCCATAGTCCACGGGCCGACAAGCCTTTTATCGCCCTCAATATGGCGGCGATCCCCCGCGATCTGCTGGAATCCGAATTGTTCGGCCACGAACGCGGTGCGTTTACCGGCGCGCAGGCTCGCCGCGCCGGGCGTTTCGAACAAGCCGACGGAGGCACGTTGTTCTTGGACGAGATCGGCGATATGCCCGCGGATTTGCAGACCCGTTTGTTGCGCGTGTTGGCCGACGGCGAGTTTTTTCCCGTTGGTGCGCACGCACCGGTCAAGGTGGACGTCCGCATTATTGCCGCCACTCATCAAAATCTGGATACGCTTGTCGCCGAAGGCCGTTTCCGGGAGGACTTGTTCCACAGATTAAACGTCATCCGCATTCACCTCCCGCCCTTGCGGGAGCGTCGCCAGGATATTCCTTTATTGCTGAACCATTTCCTCAAGGAGGCCAGTCAAGAGCTGAAGGTGGAAACAAAAGTCTTGTTGCCGGATGTGGAGGACTATCTTTGTCGGCTCGATTGGCCGGGCAACGTGCGTCAGTTGGAGAATACCTGTCGCTGGATCACGGTTATGGCGGCGGGCAAGGAGGTTCATCTGGACGATCTGCCGCCGGAATTACTGAGTGTTAAGGCGAGTACCTCTACTGTCGTCGACAGTTGGGAAGATTGTTTCCGGCAATGGGTCGATAAGCGCTTGAGGCGTGGGGATAGAAATGTCGCAAAGGAAGCTATAGATTCAGCCGAAGGGATTTTGATCGCCACGGCGTTACAATTCACCCGCGGGCGTCGCCAGGAAGCAGCAAAGTTATTAGGTTACGGCCGCAATACATTGACACGAAAGATCAGCGAGCTGAGTCTGGACGTGTAGGAAATCGAGTACCGGCAAGCTTATCGTCAACAGCTCCGGCTTTGATGCGATAATCGCCCCTTTCCGGCTTTGTCGTCTGCGGACAGCCGCAGAGGAACGACGAGCTTTTCGTGCCCAATCTGAAATTGCCAAATAAGCGGACCGACTATGCCAAACCGAAGTCTTGTGAATAGTAAGCGAAAACCGTGGTTGACCGAGCTGCCTGCCTTGGGGTTGAAGGCCAAGGATTTGGCCGTGGACATCCGCCGTCATTTCAGCTACACGCTCGGCCGCGACAAGTACTGCGCATCCGCGCACTATGCCTACACGGCGGTCGCTTTGACGGTCCGCGACCGCTTGATGGAGCGGTGGAAGAATACGCATTACGCCTATGAGGAAGCGGACTGCAAGCGTGCTTACTATTTATCCATGGAATTCTTGATGGGGCGGACCTTGAGTAACGCCACGCTCAATCTCGGGATCGACGATCCTCTGCACGAAACTTTACACGACCTGGGGCTGGATCTAGAGGAGATCGTCGAGAGCGAGCAAGATGCCGGATTGGGTAACGGCGGGCTGGGTCGGCTGGCTGCTTGTTTCGTAGATAGCTGTGCGACGCTGCAGTTGCCGGTGATGGGCTACGGCATCCGTTACGAATATGGCATGTTTCGGCAAAACATCGAGGATGGCCATCAGGTCGAGGAGCCCGATCATTGGCTGCGGAACGGCCACGTCTGGGAGCTGGAGCGTCCGGAACTGACGGTGCGGATACGTTTCGGCGGGCGGACGGACACTTATGGCGGCGACGAATCCCACCCGAGGAGGCGCTGGGTGGATACCCACGATGTGCTCGCAGTTCCGTACGACATCCCGATTCCCGGTTACAAGAACGGTACGGTTAACACGCTGCGCCTGTGGAAAGCGGCTGCCACGGATGAATTCGACCTACAAGACTTCAATGCCGGAGATTACACCGAAGCGGTCCGTTCCAAGAACATGGCGGAAAACATCACCATGGTGTTGTATCCCAATGATGCAAGCGAGAACGGAAAGGAGTTGAGACTACGCCAGCAATACTTTTTGGCTTCGGCCAGTCTTCAGGACGTCATCCGCAAATGGGTGCTGGTGCATGGCGAGGACTTCAGTCGGTTTGCGGAAAAGAATTGTTTTCAGCTCAACGACACCCATCCGAGTATCGCCGTGGCCGAGCTGATGCGCCTTTTGATGGATGAGCATGGGTTGCATTGGGATGAGGCTTGGGCCATCACCTCGCGTACCATGGCTTATACCAATCACACACTGCTTCCGGAAGCCTTGGAGAAATGGCCGGTGCGCCTGTTCCGGCAATTGTTGCCGCGGTTGCTGGAAATCATTTTCGACATCAACGCGCGATTCTTGGGTGAGGTCGCCAACCGCTGGCCGGGCGATCTGGACCGATTGGCGCGGATGTCCCTGATCGAGGAAGGCTGGGAGCAACAGGTTCGCATGGCTTACCTGGCCATCGTCGGGAGCTTTTCGGTCAACGGGGTGGCGGAGCTTCACTCCAATCTGCTCATGCAAGGGCTGTTTCGCGATTTTTACGAACTGTGGCCGAATAAGTTCAACAACAAGACCAACGGTATTACGCCTCGCCGCTGGCTGGCCGGGTGTAATCCCAAGCTTGCCTCGTTGATCACGGAAACGATAGGCGAGGGTTGGTTGACCGATCTGTCCCAACTCGGCAAGCTGGCCGCATATGCCGATGATTCTGCGTTTCGCCAACGCTGGAGGGAAATCAAGCGCCATAACAAGGAGCGTCTCTTACGCTATAAGAAAGCGGAGCTGGGCGTGGATATCGAACTGGATGCGCTGTTCGACGTTCAGGTTAAACGGATACACGAATACAAGCGCCAGTTGCTCAACGTACTTCATGTCATTCACCTCTATGACCGCATTAAGCGCGGCGATACGGCCAATTGGACGCCGAGGTGCGTCCTATTCGGCGGCAAGGCGGCACCGGGCTATGCCATGGCGAAGCGAATCATCAAATTGATCAGTAATGTGTCCAATGTGATCGATCGCGATGCTGCGGCCGGCGAGCTGCTCAAGGTGGCCTTCCTGCCCAATTACCGGGTGACTGCGATGGAATACATTTGTCCCGGCACCGATCTTTCCGAACAGATTTCGACCGCGGGTAAGGAAGCGTCCGGTACCGGCAACATGAAGTTCATGCTGAATGGGGCGCTGACTATCGGTACTCTCGATGGCGCCAATATCGAGATTCGTCAGGAAGTGGGGGCCGAGAATTTCTTCCTGTTCGGCCTCACCGCCGAGGAGGTGGAGGCGAAGCGAGGCCAATACGATCCCGAGTCCGTCATAAACGGCAATGACGACCTGCGCCGGGTGATGCATCTCTTGGAAAGCGGGCACTTCAACCAATTCGAACCGGGAATTTTCGATCCCATCATCCATGCCATAAAAAGCCCGCACGATCCTTGGATGACGGCTGCCGACTTTCAAAGTTACGTAGAAGCCCAGAGGCGCGCGGCCGCTGCTTACCTCGATCAAGAGCAGTGGGCAAGAATGAGCATCCTAAACTGCGCTGCTGGCGGCAAGTTTTCCACCGACCGCACGATTTCGGAGTACAACCGCGACATTTGGAAACTGGAGCCGATCCGCCCTCGGTGTGAATAAGTCCTAACGTGTTCCACATCGTCCTTTACGAGCCGGAAATACCGCCGAACACAGGGAATATCATCCGTCTCTGCGCCAACACGGGCGCTTGGCTGCATCTCATCCATCCCTTGGGCTTCCGGCTTGATGACGCCAGGTTGCGGCGCGCCGGCCTCGATTATCGGGAATGGGCAGATGTGCGGGAATACGGGGGACTGGATGAATTCTTGGAACGGGTTCGGCCGGAGCGGCTGTTCGCGCTCAGCACCAAAGGGCGGTGCTGCTACGCGGATGCCGACTTCCGCCCGAATGACGCCTTGCTGTTCGGTCCGGAGTCCAGGGGATTGCCGGAAACCTTGCTGGCTTCCTTGCCGAAGCCGCGCCTTCTTTACGTGCCTATGAAACCGGAAAGCCGCAGCCTGAATCTGTCCAATACCGTAGCGTTGGTGCTTTACGAAGCATGGCGGCAGAACGGCTTTTCGGGAGCGATTGAACGGGTTTGACCGAAGCAGGCTCAACCGGCCAAGGCTTCCGGCTTCTGTTCTCTCAGGAGTAGATTGTTGACGGCCTCTAAAGGCGCGAGCCCTTCGTAAAGGATTTTGTAGGTCTGTTCGGTAATCGGCATCTCGATCCCGAGACTTTGCGCCAGCTGGTAAATAACCTTCGTAGTAAGAATCCCTTCGATTTCTTGGCCGATTTCGGCCGCGACTTGCTCTCGCGGGAGCCCTTTGCCGAGCCCGAGGCCGAAGCGCCGGTTTCGAGATTGATTGTCGGTGCAGGTCAAAATGAGATCGCCGACACCGGCAAGTCCCATGAAGGTTTCCGGTTTGCCACCCAATGCCAAACCCAAGCGCATCATCTCTGCGAGTCCGCGGGTTATCAGCGCCGCACGGGAGTTGGCGCCGAAGCCCAGGCCGTCGGCGACCCCGGCGGCGATAGCCAGTACGTTCTTGGTCGCCCCGCCCAACTGAACGCCGATGATGTCTTCGGTGGTGTATGCGCGGAATCGGTTGTTATGAAGCAGCCCCGCCAGCATTTTGGCGAATTCGATCTCCCGTGACGCTACCGTAATGGCGGTCGGGAGATTGGCGGCCAAGTCGCGGGCGAAGCTTGGGCCGGACAGCACGGCGGCGGGAATGTCGGGTCCCAGAACGTCCTCCGTGACTTGGTGCAAAAGCTTTCCGCTTTGCAGTTCCAGACCTTTCGTGGCCCATGCGATCTTGGATTCCGGGGTGAGATGCGGTGCCAGGTCCATCAGGAGGTTTCTAAATGCATGGCTGGGCACCGCAACTACGAGAATTTCCGCGGTCTTAACGGCTTCTTCCAGATTCGCGACGACCCGGAGGTTGTCGGGAAAGCGCGCACCGGGTAAATAGCGCTCGTTGCACCGGGCGGCGTTGAGTTTGGCCAAATGTTCGGGGCGATGCCCCCAAAGCACAGTGGGATGGCCGTTGCGGGCTATCAAAAGGGCTAGGGCTGTGCCCCATGAGCCCGCGCCGAGAACTGATACAGCTGTCATGTGGGCGATTGCGGACTATCCCGTTAATGGCTTGTGGGGGCGGAGCCCTGCTGCTGTTGCATCTGCTGCATGTACAAGGCGTCGAAATTGATGGGGGCAAGGAGCATGGGCGGGAAACCGCCCTTGGTCACGAGATCGGAAACGGCCTCGCGCGCATACGGAAAGAGAACGTTCGGACAGTAGCTACCGATCAGAGGGCCGAGTTCTTGGTCGTCGAAGCCCGCCATCGCGAAAATCCCCGCTTGGCAGACTTCCACCAAATAAGCGGTTTTTTCGCCGAGTTTAACGGTTACCGTCGTGGTGAGACTGACCTCGTACAGATTTTCCTGAAGCTTTTGCGCATTGCTCGACAGGTTGAATTCGACCTTCGGTTCCCATTTGAGCGTGAATACCTCCGGCGAATTCGGCGTCTCGAAAGAGACGTCCTTAACGTAAATCTTTTGCAGGACGAACTGTCTTTCTGGCTGAGTGGTTTCTTCGGCCATGGATAATCCTTATTTGTTTCGTAAGCTTGGAAAAATCGGGAGAGGGCGAATTACTTGTTATTCCGCTTCTTAACGACAGGGTATTTTTGGTCTTCCCATGCGAGCATGCCGCCTTTCATTTCAAACACTCGGGTGAAGCCTAAACCGGTCAGTTTCTTGCAGGCCTGGGGAGATCGCGTGCCGGACTGGCAGGTTACGATAACGGGATTTTGTTTGTATGCCTCCAATTCCTGTGCTCGTTCCTCGAGTTTGCCCAAGGGAATGAATTTCGCATTTTCGATATGGCCGTTGGCATGTTCGTGCGGTTCGCGGACATCGATAATGATGGTGTTTTCATCATTCATCAGGTTTACGGCTTCCGTCGGCGAGATTACTTTGTGTTTACGGAAGGCGCTGTCGATAAAATCCTGAATCAGCAAAATCGTAACAATGAGCAAACCGCTGGCCATGATCCAGTGATTGCCCAGGAATTCCAACAGGCGGTCGGGTGTGACAGTCATAGAGAAAATTCGGCTCCAACTAATGATGACAAAATACTTCTTTCATCAGCTTGATCAGCTGCAGTGTGCGCTCGTCGTCAACGTAATAGTACACGCGGTTAGCGTCTTTCTTACAGGCGAGAATACCTTTATCGCGCAGAATGCCCAGATGCTGAGAGATATTGCTCTGAGTCGTGCCGACCTGCTCGACGATGTCCTGAACGCTGACTTTATTGTTCCCCAAAGTGCATAAAATCTTGAGTCGCAGCGGATGGGACATGGCTTTCAGGCAATAGGCAGCCTGCGCGATATCGGCATCTTCCGTAATCAGTATCTCGTTTGGTTTGGTCATCGGAGGCTTCGCATTGTAAGAGTTTGTGCGCTCTTTAGCCGCGATTGCTCGAGCAACACGGGGTTGCAAAAAAAAGTTAAAATACTACTCCGTTTTTCCCTTTGCCTAAGCCCATGGCGCCTCATTCTCAAATTCATATTTATCCGGCGATATTGAGTTCGAGGTCTTTTCCTTTCCGCGAAAGCGGCCGCTTGGCCATTGGGACATACTGATTTTTTCTGCGGGAAGCAACAAAGCCTTTATTGCCAGGCAAACGCGCAAAAACCGAGAGGGAGATTATACTTTGAAGTTGAATCGTCCTAAACCTGTTGTCCTCATCATTCTGGACGGTTTTGGTTACAGCGAAACCAAAGACCATAACGCTATCGCTCTTGCAAGAACCCCGACATGGACGAAGCTGTGGAATACTTGCGCGCATACGTTGCTCGATTGCTCCGGTGAAGTCGTCGGCTTGCCCGACGATCAAATGGGCAATTCCGAGGTGGGACATTTGCATTTAGGGGCGGGTCGACTTATCAATCAGGATTTTACGTTGATCAGTAAAGCGGCTAGGGACCGTTCGTTTTACACCAATCCCGTTCTGCGCGAAGCCGTGGACAAGGCCCTTCGGAACGATAAGGCACTCCATATTTTAGGACTGCTGTCGCCCGGCGGCGTTCACAGCCACGAAATTCACATTCATGCAATGGCGGAGCTCGCGGTTAGGAAGGGGCTGAGAAAGGTCTATGTGCATGCCTTTCTGGATGGGCGAGATACCCCACCCAAGAGCGCAGGCGACCCGATACGCAGAATGGATTCGAAGTTCGAAGAACTGGGGGCAGGGCGGATTGCATCCATTATTGGCCGTTTTTACGCGATGGATCGCGATAATCGCTGGGACCGTATCCAGCAGGCATATGACCTTATCGTGCAAGGAAAAGCCGATTACCGCACGGAAACGGCGATCGAGGGCTTGACGCTGGCTTACGAGCGGGGTGAGTCCGACGAGTTCGTCAAAGCGACTTCAATCGTTCCGGACGGTGAAGCGCCGATTACTCTCAAGGACGGCGATGTCGTGATATTCATGAATTTTCGGGCCGATCGCGCCCGAGAGCTGACGCGCGCACTCAACGAGGCCGATTTCGTGGGGTTTCGACGCGAGGTCGTTCCGAAGCTGGGTGGGTTTGTTACATTGACGGAATATCACCAAGACTTTACGTTTCCCGTCGCTTATCCGCCGCAAGACGTGACCAACAGCCTGGGCGAAGTCTTGTCGAAGCATGGTCTAAGGCAGTTGCGGTTGGCCGAGACTGAAAAGTACGCTCACGTTACGTTTTTCTTCAACGGCGGAGTAGAAACGCCCTTTCCCGGAGAAACGCGCATCTTGGTGCCGTCGCCCAAGGTCAAGACCTACGATCAGAAGCCGGAAATGAGTGCTCCTGAAGTGACGGATGAATTGGTCAAGGCGATCGAGTCCGGCGAGTACGACGTCATCATCTGTAACTACGCCAATGGGGATATGGTTGGTCATACTGGTAACCTGGACGCATCGATTCGGGCGGTGGAGGCTTTGGATGAGGCATTGGGTCGAGTCGTCGAGGCTCTCGACAAGGTCGGAGGCGAAATGCTGATTACGGCAGATCATGGCAATGTCGAGCAAATGATCGATCCTTCGACCGGCGAAGTTCAGACCGCGCACTCGGTTAATCCCGTGCCGCTCGTGTATAAAGGCAAAGCCGGTAGGTTAAGCGACGGAGGCGGTCTGGCCGATGTCGCGCCGACATTGCTCGCGATTATCGGGCTTGAAAAGCCGGCGGATATGACGGGGCGATCGTTGCTGATTTGAGGTTTGCCGTTTTGTCCTGTCACCGAGTCGCGCGAGTTTTCTGTCTGGCTCTGGCATTCAAAATGCCTTTCGCGGCGGCGGTCTCGGAACCAAAGGATCGTTTGGATGAACTAACTACGGTTCGGGAGCGTATTAAGACGGTCCAGAAGTCCAGGGACGCTCTAGAGTCGCGCAGACGAGCTCTGGTCGGGCAATTGAGCGGTATCGAGCGGGACTACGGACGTCTGGCAAAACGGCTTAAAGAGCTCGAGATTCAAGCGCAAGCCCAATTGCGGCATTTGAACGATTTGGAACGCCAATGCAGTGAGTTGCGGGCGGCAGTGAAAGCGCAATATAAAACATTGACAGGACAAGCTCGTGCGGCCTATGCCGCCGGCCGGCAAGATTGGCTGAAGCTGGTGTTGGATCAGGAAGACCCACGCCAGCTCAGTCGCGTGCTGGCTTATTACAATTATCTGAGTCAAGCTCGATTCTCGCTGCTGAGGGAGATGCAAAAGGATTTAACAACCGTTTCGCAATTGCAGCAGCAAGCGTCGGCCGAAGCGGCGAAGCTTCAATCCACTCGTGAGCAGGTAGCAAAAGATCGCCTCGAGTTGGATAAGTTCCGACAATCCCGACGCGAGGTTTTGGCCGACTTGGAACATAGCCTTCAGGATAAGGACACCCAGCTGAGGCGGCTCCAGGAGGATGAAGAGCGCCTGCAAGATCTGGTTGCCGCCATTCGGCCTTTGTCGGACGACTCGGCGCGAGATCGGTCAGTCAGCAAAGGACCCTTTTCCGCCCTTTATGGTCAGTTAACATATCCGACGAAGGGTTCACTGCTTGAGTCGTTCGGCAGTCCGCGAGCGAGTGGCCGTTGGGATGGTGTCGTTATACGAGCACCGGAGGGCGCGCCGGTGCATGCCGTTGCGGCGGGGAGGGTGGCATACTCCGATTGGTTGCGGGGCTATGGCTTGTTGACCATTATCGATCACGGCGAGGGATATATGAGTCTCTACGCTTTCAATCAGAGTTTGTATAAGAATGTCGGGGACTCGGTGAACGGCGGTGATATCATCGCTACAGTCGGTGCCAGCGGCGGTCGTGCGGAGTCCGGACTTTATTTTGGCATTCGCGAAAAAGGAAGACCGGTGAATCCTATGTTATGGTGCAGTCACAAAGACTGACTTTTTACGGATTGATTTATGAGGCCTTATCCAGGGCGTTTTTGGTTGTAGGAAAATCTATGTTGCGACAAAGAAATTTTCTGGTTCTTATCTTTGGCGTTCTGCTCGGCATTTTGATCAGTACGGGCAGTAGCGTCCTCGCCGAGCGGGAGGCCAGTGGCGATACAAATGCAATCCCCTTCGAAGGATTGAAAACCTTTTCGGAGGTTTATGGACGCATACGCCAGGATTACGTAGAGCCGGTAACGGACCAGAAATTGTTGGAAGACGCCATTCGCGGAATGCTCGCTGGTCTCGATCCGCATTCAGCGTATTTGGATCAGGAGCAGTATAACGAGCTGAAGGTCGGTACTACCGGACAGTTCGGCGGCTTGGGTATCGAGGTCGGAATGGAAAACGGTTTCGTGAAGGTCATCGCGCCTATCGACGATACCCCCGCGCAGAAGGCTGGCATAAAAGCCGGCGACCTCATTATCCGGTTGGACGACAAGCCGGTAAAAGGCATGAGCCTGAACGACGCGGTTAAAATGATGCGTGGCGAGCCGGGTAGCGAGATCGTGTTGACCATAGTTCGCGAGGGTGTCGAGCAGCCGCTGAAGGTTAAAATCGTACGCGACGTCATCAAGGTCAAAAGCGTAAAGAGCCGGCTTCTTGAGGAAGGATACGGCTATGTTCGCATTACGAGCTTTCAGTCCAAGACTGGAGACAATGTCATCGAAGCCATCAGCGAGCTCAAAAAGAAAGGCGACTTGAAGGGCGTTGTGCTGGATCTTCGCAATAACCCCGGCGGAGTTCTCAATGCGGCGGTGGCGGTTAGCGATGCCTTCTTGGAGAGTGGCCTGATCGTTTATACCGATGGTCGTGTCGAAGACGCCAAGATGAGGTTCAGTGCGACTCCGAATGACGTTCTGAACGGTGCTCCAATCGTAGTGCTGATAAACTCCGGCTCCGCTTCGGCCTCGGAGATTGTGGCCGGTGCTTTGCAGGATCATGGACGCGCCATCATCATGGGCGAAAAGACCTTCGGCAAAGGTTCGGTGCAGACAATCTTACCGACCAGCAATGGCGGCGCGGTCAAACTGACCACGGCGCGCTATTACACGCCTTCCGGACGCTCCATTCAAGCGGAGGGCATCGCGCCGGACGTACCGATCTCGAAGGTGAAGTTGGAAATGGCCGCCCAATCGGAGTTTTCTCCGATCAAGGAAGCCGATTTGGTAAACCATCTCGAGAATGGAGCCGAGAAACCGCTCAAGAAGGACGAAACCAAAGCAGGGGATAAGAGTGAAGAGGCCTTGGCCCTGCAGGATTATCCGCTGAACGAAGCCCTTAATCTTCTAAAGGGTATCAATATCATGAGATACGGCCATAAAAAGAACTAGGCCGTGTCGGAGAATTGAAGCACACCCCCGGCTTGACCGGGGGTATTGTTTGTCGAGCGTATTTGAGTTGCCCGAGCTTCCCAGCTATTTACGCCGCCGATAAAGTGGTTCTTTAACGTCTACGGCGGCTTGATATTTCACCGTGAACTCCTGCAATGCGGGCAGCAGTTCTTGCGCATTCGCGGAGCCGTTCGGTTCGAAGGCGTTTACGCCTACCCGACTCAGAAAAAACATTTGATCCCTGAGAAAATCGCCGCGGGCGCGAAGCTCGCCGTTAAAACCGTAACGTTCCCGCAAAAGCCGAGCCAGAGAAAAGCTTCGGCCGTCTGTGAACTGGCGAAATTCCAAGACGATTATCGAGAAGTACTTAAGATCATCTGCAATTTCTTCGAGACTGTCGTCGCTGTTTAGGCGCAGCCCCAAGGGGACGCTGCAAGCGAGCAGGCGATCCCTTTCGTTCTTCCAGCGGAGCAGCGAAACCGTTACAGCCTGTTCCGGCAAGGCTTCGTCGTCGCTCAAGTGCCGCCAGTCGTTTGCGACGATATGGCCGTCTTTAATTATCTCCATAAACTCGCCCCTGGAATGGTCGCATACCGATACGTCTAACCGTTTCAAGAAATGCCTCGTCTTCCAGTCGATGCTCTCGGTAAGTTTGGAAGATGGCTTCTATCGCATGGCAAACCTGGTCCTTGGCTACGGAGGGACCTAGGCGTTCACCGAGGGAAGCATCCTTTCCGGATGAGCCGCCCAGGGTAATCTGGTACCACTCTTCCCCTTTTTTATCGACGCCCAGAATGCCGATATGACCGACGGTATGATGTCCGCAACCGTTCATGCAACCCGAGACATTGATCCGGATATCGCCTAGATCGTAGAGATAGTCCAAATTGTCGAAGATCTGCTGAATGCCGTTAGCGATAGGAATCGATGTCGCATTTGCCAATGAGCAAAAGTCGAGGCCGGGGCAGCAGATGATATCCGTCGCCGTGCCGATATTGGGTGTCGCCAGTTCAAGAGATTTAAGGCGCTGCCATAAGTCGTGCAAATCCGCCTGTTTAACGTCGGCCAGAACGAGATTCTGGGTGTGGGTGACTCGAATTTCGCCAAAACTGTAATGGTCGGCTAAATCGGCAATTACATCCATTTGGCTTGCGCTGAGATCTCCTGGAGGTTTTCCCGGTGTTTTCAGGGACACGAAGACAACCCGATAACCCGGCATTTTATGAGGGAAGGTATTATGGCGGAACCAAGCGGCAAACTGGCTGTCGTGGGCCGTTTTTTCCGCTAACAAGGGATTGTCGGCTAGCGTCTCGTAGGGCGCGGGTTGGAAGAACGTCTTGATCCGCTCGATTTCTTCGAGATCCAGGAGCAGGTCGTCCTTTATTGCAGCCCACTCGGCTTCGACCATTTCGGTAAACTTTTCCTTTCCCAGCTCTTTCACCAGGATCTTGATTCGCGCCTTGAATTTGTTGTCGCGACGTCCGAAGCGGTTGTAAACGCGGAGAATCGCTTCCAGATAAGACAGCAGGTGCTTTTTCTCGAGAAACGGGCGGATTGTCACGCCGATGATCGGTGTGCGCCCGAGGCCGCCGCCTACCAGAACTTCGAAACCTATCTCGTCCCGATCGTTCTTGACGAGCTGCAAACCGATGTCGTGTAGCTGGGTTGCGGCTCTATCCTTTGCCGCACCATTGACGGCAATCTTGAACTTGCGCGGCAGAAAGCTGAATTCCGGATGGAGGGTGGACCACTGCCGGATAATTTCGCAATAAGGGCGTGGGTCCTCGAGTTCGTCTCCGCCGACTCCCGCAAGATGATCGCTGGTGACGTTGCGGATGCAGTTGCCGCTCGTCTGGATCGCATGCATCTGTACCGTAGCGAGTTCGCTCAGAACATCCGGCACGTCCTCGAGTTTCGGCCAATTGAACTGAATGTTCTGTCGCGTCGTGAAGTGGCCGTAACCCTTGTCATAGGTTCGCGCGATATGAGCCAACATCCGCAGTTGGCGCGACGAGAGCAGGCCATAAGGAATGGCAATGCGCAGCATCGGCGCGTGTTTTTGGATGTATAAACCATTCATCAAGCGAAGAGGCCGGTACTGATCTTCGCTGAGTTCTCCCTTCAAGAACCGCTCTGTTTGACCCCTGAATTGAGCGGCGCGCTCATTCACTAAGGTCTGGTCGTAATTGTCGTACTGGTACATATATGGAAGAAATCCGTCTGCCTAGGCGAGAGAAAAGCCTGAGTAATTCAGTAGGGAAAAACTATAACATGGAGCCGTTAATAGGAAAAAATAATAAAACTGGATATATCTATGAATTTACTTCATATCGACTCTGCCTGTAAACGCCGTTCTTCCGTCACAAGTGCACCTGAACCGAAGTGCGGAAAAAGTGCTTGGTTATTCATTCGCTAGCCCTTCTATATATATAATGCAGGGCTGTTTTGACTGGGGGGTCGTGCTGCTTGACGGCAGTGGCACAGACGTTTTTCAAAAACACCGAAGAGGGCTTAGCTTTGTTACGCGCATTCGTTTTACTTTCGCTGCTATTTCTTGTGCCCGGTTTGGCATCGGCCGAAGGATCGGAGGTCTTGGGGCTGACCGGTACCCAACGGGGCCTTTATTGCGTCTTGGTCTTCATCATCGCGTACGGGTTCGTGATGACCGAAGAGTTTACCCATTTGCGAAAATCCAAGCCGGTCATTCTTGCCGCCGGCATCATTTGGGCGCATGTGGCTTATCTGGCCGCCAGCAACAGCGTTCCATCGGAGAAGGTGCACAAGGCCTTCGAGCACGATCTCCGCGAGTATGCCGAGCTGTTTCTGTTCTTGTTGGTCGCTATGACCTACATCAATGCCATGGCCGACCGAAATGTGTTCGAGGCCCTGCGTTCCTGGCTGGTGAGCCGTAAATTCGGTTATCGCAAGCTTTTCTGGATCACCGGGGTGATCACTTTCTTCCTGTCCTCGGTAGCTGACAACCTGACTTCCGCGCTGTTGGTGGGTGCTGTGGTGATGGCTGTCGGTGCAAATAGCCCACGCTTCGTAGCTTTGGGTTTTGTCAATTTGGTGAGCGCGGCTAATGCGGGCGGCGCGTTCAGCCCCTTCGGCGATATCACCACGCTAATGGTCTGGCAGGCCGGCAAGGCGGAGTTCTTCGACTTTTTCGAGCTGTTCATTCCGTCGGTGGTAAACTTCGCTGTGCCCGCCGCCTTCATGCACTTCGCCATACCGGACGAAGCACCCAGTTTCCCCGATGAGGAGCAGGTCAAGATGAAGGACGGCGCCCTAATCGTTTGCGGCTTGTTCGCTCTCACCATCGTGACCGCCGTTAGCTTCAAGCAATTTCTGCATCTTCCGCCGTTCCTGGGCATGATGGTGGGACTTTCCTTTCTGATGTTCTATGGATACCGCTTGAAACTGTTGTACAGCGCCGAGAATGGGAGGTTCGATGTATTCGCCAATGTTCGCGATGCGGAATGGGATACCCTGCTGTTTTTCTTCGGCGTGGTATTCGCTGTGGGCGGTTTGGGCTACATCGGTTATTTGGAACTGGTTTCCGAGGCGATGTACGATGGACTCGGGGCGACGACGGCAAATATTCTGATCGGCGTGCTTTCGGCCATCGTCGACAACATTCCGGTCATGTTCGCGGTGCTGAGCATGAATCCCGATATGGACCTTTATCAGTGGATGCTCGTGACCTTGACCGCCGGCGTGGGCGGAACCATGCTGTCCATCGGTTCGGCGGCGGGTGTGGCCCTCATGGGGACGTCGCGCGGCATGTATACCTTTTTCAGCCATCTGCGCTGGACGCCGGCCATTATCGCCGGCTATGCCGCGAGCATTTTGACCCACTATTGGATCAACGGCTAACGCCGCTTCGGCTCATTTAAACAAGGCGTAGCCGTTATCCGCGGCTACGCTTTTTTTCGCGGTCTGATCCGCGTCCTTCCCAAGCATCGAGCAAGATCGCCACGAGCATATCGGCGAGCACGTTTACCCCGGACCGGAGTCTCGCGAGGATCCAGTCGACCGGCGCGATCAGAGGTATCGCTGCGGCTACGATTGTCTCCGGCAAACCTGACGCACTCAGCACCAGTGGAAGGATAATCAATCCCGCTTCCGGAATTCCGGCGACGCCGATAGCCGCCATAAGCGCCGAGAGCACAATAATGGCTTGTTGTCCGGCTCCAAGCCCGTAACCCAATGCCTGTGCCAGGAACAGTGCCGCCATAGCCTCGTACAGCGTGATGCCGTCGTTATTAAGATTTGTTCCGGCGCAAACCGCGATGCGCGCAGATGAGTCCGAGACGCCGATGGTCCTCAGGCACCGCAAGGTAACGGGCATGGCCGCCAAACTGCTGTTTGCCGATAAGCCGGTCATGATGGCATCCGCGCCTTGCTTCAGATAAATGTGCGGTGGCTTTCCACCCGCCAGCCATGCCGCCAAGGGATAATAAACGAGGCCGTGCAAAGCCAGGCCAAGGCTTATAACACCGAGAAACCCGCCTAAATCGGCGAAGATTTCCAGACCGGTTTTTCCGACGACTTGAGCTACGAGGCCGAAGACTGCGAACGGAACGGCTTCGACAACCCAAGAAAGCACCTTGGCTAGAATCTGATAGGCCGAGGATACAAATCCTTCCAACGGTCGAATGTCTGCGATATCGCTCTCGCCTTGGCGATCTTTAAGCCAGCGTAGGGCGGCGCCGAATAGCAAGGCGAGCAGAACTACCGAGATCACGTTATTGCCGGCAAGCGGTTCGATCAGGCTTTGAGGGATATAGGCGCCGAGGTTCTTCAATGGGTTGAGGGTTGCCGCCGGGACCGCGTTTGAGCTCGCCAGAGCGGAATTTCCGGAAAGTTGGGCGGTGAGTTGCTCGATCCTGTCCTGCCATGCCAGCCCGGGTTCTATCGCATTCATCAGCAGCAAGCCGATCATGCAAGCGACCGAAACGTTGATGAGGCAAATCGTCACCAGCCGTCCTCCGCTTCTTGCGGATATATGGGTTCGCGCAAATGCATCGAGAATCGCAAATAGAATGAGCGGCACGGCAAGCGCTTTCAAGAGTCGGATCACGAGCATTCCGAGCTGCCCGAGATGGTCGTTTCGAAGGCCCCAAAGATAAGCTTCATCGCCACCGACGACGCCGAGTAACGCTCCCAGCGCGACGCCTATCAGTACGCGTATCGACAGGGGCCATCGTTTTGCTTTCATGTTCAGTTTCTGTTGATCGAAAGAGAGGATGTTATCGCATCGTTCAAGACTAAGGCGGTCGGCGTAGCTTAAGGCGACATTTCCGATAGTCCAGGGGGCCTGGGACTAGTGCCCATTTCGGCATGGCGCGGTCTTCAGGCGTGGTTTCGGCCGTTCTGCGTTAGGGATTTGTCCCAATTGACGGTACTCGCGCTTGTTGCTTACATCACTCGAACGAGAGGCTGCTCACTGCCCAAATAGCCAAGGCGATGAGCGGCGCATTTCTATTCATCGGACGGACAAGGAGGGTTCGAATCATGAGATTTATCACCTTCGGTTTATTGTGTCTCGTCAGTCTTACCGGTTGTGACGGCTCCGGGAGTTCAGGCGAGAAGAAGGTTCCTTTGGATCAAGTGCCGCCAGCCGTAAGAGCAACGGCAGACAAGGCGGTGCCTGGAGTCCAATGGGAGAAAGCTGAGACGGAAACGGAAAAGGGCCAGGCCATTTACGAACTGAAGGGACGTGATTCATCGAATCGTAAAGTAGAGGTTGAGGTGACGCCCGAAGGGACATTGGTCGAGGCCGAGACCGAGATTCCGTTGGAGGAGGTCCCCATCGTCGCGCGTGAAGCATTGAAAGCGAGGCTGCCCAATTTCAAACCGGACGAGGTCGAATCGGTCACTAAGGGAATTGGCCCCGCCGGATACGAGTTCGAGGGACGGGACGAAAGGAACAAGAAGATCGAGGTTTTTGTTTCGGCGGATGGCACTCAGGTGACCATCGAGGAAGATGATGACTGAGGAAGGTATTTTTTACGCTCGGTCGGTTTCGCACCACCCTGAGCAACATCTACTCGACGGGAGCGGCCTGAAGGTAGCCTCCACATCTCACGTCTCCGTCGATATCAGGGGCAGGGATGGTCGCGGCGGTTCACGTTCCTGCCGACGCCAAACCCGGGACCCGCTAGGCTCCGAGTTTTTTCGATCAGCTGGGAATCACACGTGACGTGAACGCGTCGCACACGATGTCTTTCATGGATGCGCCTGCCAGGAAGGCTTTCTTTTGAGCGGCTTTCACCATTTCCGGGTGTCCGCACAGAAAAACTCGCCATCCTGTCAAGTTGGGCACCTCATTCAACGCGATCTGGTGAACCCTTCCGCTTGCGAATTCTTTCGAAACGTGGCTGCCCGAAAGACAGGCTGTGTACTCGAAATTGGAGTAGGCTCTGGTAAGTTCTCGCAGTTTATCGGTTAGGTAGAGACCGTTCGGAGTCCGGCTGCCGTGAAAGAGCCTGATCGGTCCGATATGGCCCTGGGCGAGAGCGTCACGAACGACGCCGTACAGCGGCGCCAGTCCGCTGCCCGTGCCGATCAGCAGCAGGCCTTGTTCGGGCGATCCGGGTAGGTAATAGCAATCGCCGCCTGGACCTTGAATGTCGATCGTGTCGCCCGGGCGCAAGGCGTCGTGCACCCAATTGCTCACTTTCCCTTGTGGTACTCGCCGTACGTGGATATGAATATGAGGATCTTCGGTCGGTAGGCTGGCGACGGAATAGCTTCGCGCCAGATTCTCGCCCTGATACAGGTTGATGAATTGACCGGCCCGATACTCGATCTGTTCGTGGGCTTTCAGGCTGACCTGCATGATCTCGGCGTTTAGAAGCTCCATGCCCACAATCGTCGCGGGGGTCCTGGAAAGCTCGTTGCCAGGCAACGAGACTGAAAGGGTTTCTTCCGGATTGCAAATACACGCCAGAAAGTAATTCTTGGCTTTTAGCGTCGGCTTCAGTCCTTTTTGCGAAGCTTCCGGTGGACGCCCGACCTCCGCCCGCATCAGACAGGCTTGGCAAATACCGGCGCGACAACCGAACGGCACGGATGCGCCGTGCTCGGTCAAACACTCAAGAACGGACTGACCGTCGCGTAGCGAATAGATTTGTCCATCGTAGCGGATATTCGGCATCGAGACCCTTCCCCAGAATAAACCGCGGGTTATCGACCGAGAACGTCGTTCCGAGTACTTTCGGCGATGGCCGCAGCTTCGGCAATAAGTTCTTCCGGAACTTTGAGTTCCTGCATGGTCGCGGCCAGGTTTTCCATCACCGCATCAAAATGAGCGTCGTTCAATCCGTTCTTGACAAGATGAGCGTGGCCTCGCCGCATGTCGAGACCGGAGTAGTGATGGGGACCCCCGAATGCCATGGTCAAGAATGCTTTCTGCTTGGCCGCTTGTGCCTCCATGTCGACGCTTTCGAAGAAATGGGCGATTCGGTCGTCGCTCAAGACCTTGCGGTAAAAAATATCGACGGCAGCGTCTACGGCAGCTTCGCCCCCCAGCTTTTCAAAAAGACTTTGGCTCATTTAGAGTTCTCCAAAACTATGGGTTTCTGTCAATCATGTAGCATTAATGCATCTTTACGCGCATAAAAAAACGCGTAAATCGCGTTTATTGCACTTAATATGCGTGCTCGATGAATATTAAGAGACGGTACGCTACTCTGTCAATCGGCCTAGGTTTGCGGATTGCAGGCTTGGACAAAAAGACCGAAAATCGGCTGCCTTTGTCCCCGGCATCCGCTAGACGCAACACCTTGGCAAGGTTCGACGATCGGTAGCGCTGGATTTACCTTATTCGAGTGAAGTGCCGGTGATAACGTGTGTTCGTCTTCGCTAGGGGGCAAGTTTTACGACTCTCAGAGGAGATTTTGCAGTGAAAAGAATTATGATGATCTTGGGGGCCGCGGTCATCGCGACGTTTGCTTGGGCGGAACAGTCCAATGTAGCACCGGCTCCGAATGGGATTACGATCCCGCAGAATTATAAAGATTGGCGGCTAATCGCTGTTTCTCAGCGTCCGGAAACCAGTACGCTCCGTGCCATTTTAGGTAATGATGTCGCTATTGCTGCGGCGAGAGCCGGAAATACCAATCCTTGGCCAGATGGAGCGGTGCTGGCCAAGCTGGTGGTAAAGCAAAAAAACCATCCCAAATATCCCACGGCCATGGTGCCGGGTGAATTCGTCCATGCCGAGTTCATGATCAAGGATTCAGCCAAGTATGCTTCAACGGGCGGCTGGGGTTTTGCCCGCTGGCTGGGAGAGAAGCAGGAACCTTATGGCAAGGACGCGAATTTTGCACAGGAATGCGTCGGCTGCCACACGACTGTTCAACAGAACGATTGGGTATTCACGGGACCGATCAATTTGCCTTGAACCGGAAAAGACGATATCGGCGGGGGTTGCTTGGGAATTGCCCCAGGTGCATGTAAAATGCGCCTCTTAATTTCAAGAGGCTGCCCGTCACTGCTGCTTGCAAGATAGATTGGAACGGGTTTGGCGGGGCGGTGAAACTGCACGCATAGAGCCGAGTCCAATAACGAGCGAAACAGGCTGTTATCTGGTAACCCATACAGCTTACAGGAAAATTTGAAATGACTTTCGTAGTAACCGAAAACTGCATCAAGTGCAAATTTACCGATTGCGTCGATGTTTGCCCGGTCGACTGCTTTCACGAGGGGCCGAATTTTCTAGTCATCGATCCTGATGAATGTATCGACTGCACTTTATGCGAGCCCGAATGCCCCGCGAACGCGATTTATTCCGAAGATGAAGTTCCGGAGGGCCAGGAACAATTCATCCAATTGAACGCGGAGCTTTCGAAAGTGTGGCCAAGCATCACGGAAGTCAAGCCAGCTTTGGAAGATGCGGACGAGTGGAACGGCAAACCGGACAAGATGCAATATCTCGAAAAATAATCGGAAGGTCGTGGCTAGCGATGAGTTATACGGCGGGGAGTTCAATCGGGTTCGATAATTCGTCTTTTCGTCGCCTCAACTGAAAAGTCTCAATCTCCGCTGTCGAGGGCGCTGTTGAAGTCAGCAGCGCCTTTTTGTCGTGAACAGTCGGTCTTGAACCGAACACGTTTCAGCAGCTGCCGCTGCTGTTTTCACAATCGCTCAAGATTTGTCGTCCGCTCTTGGAAAACTGAACTGGGCGGCGCGTGCCGGGATGTGCGCACCAGGCTGCGGGGTCTTGTAAGATATACGGCTCGATCCCGATGAAATCGTCTTCATAAGGATCTTCGGTAATCATGCGGAAGTGCGTTCGCACGCCGCGATCCGCTCCCCGCGTGGAAAGATGTATCCGTCCTCGTCGCGAAACTTTTCGTAGGTGCCGCGGTAAATGACCGCATGGCCGCGGTCGATGTACTCCTTGCCTTCGCCTTTTACGGTGGTTACGGTCACCGATCGGAATTCGATGCTCCGATGGCCTGCCACGGCATCGTATCCCACTTGTCCAGCTTCACCGCAACGGAGGTCCGACTCGACCCATGCTTTCAAGAATTCCTGTTCCTGAGGCACCCGAAATACAAGCGCTCCGCAGTTTCGAGTCGGTTTTGAGGTGGAGCGGGAACCGGTTCGTCGGAAACGATACCGGCAACGGCGACAGGCGTTTAGCAGTCCTCGCAGATCTTACCTAGAGATAGAGTATTTGCCGAAATTCGGGGCTGCTCGAGGTTGGTAGCTTTTCGCGATTAATTCAGCCTTAGGGTTGAGCTTTGCGAAATGATGCTATTGAAAAGAGTATAATTTTTGTTTCCCTCGTTCACTCGGGATGACGCCGAAGACGCCATGAAATTGCAGCAATTACGCTATATCTGGGAAGTTGCGCAGCACGAATTGAATGTTTCTGCGACGGCGGACAGCCTCTACACGTCGCAGCCCGGAATTAGCAAGCAAGTCCGGCTTTTGGAGGATGAACTGGGGCTTCCGATTTTCGCGCGGAACGGCAAGCACCTGACGGAGATTACCGCAGCCGGCAAGCAGATTGTGGCGATTGCCGGAGAAATTTTGGGCAAGGTCCAGGATATAAAGAATATCGCGCAGGAACACCGCGACAATAAGGTCGGTTCGCTGTCCATCGCCACTACGCACACGCAGGCGCGCTATGCGCTTCCTCCCGCCATAAAGGAGTTCATGCGTCGTTACCCCGGGATCAAGCTCAATATCAACCAGGGCACGCCGATGCAGATTTCCGAATTGGCGTCGCGCGGGGTTGTCGATATGGCGATTGCCACCGAAGCGATGGAGCTCTTCGAGAATCTCGTCATGCTGCCGTGTTACCAGTGGAATCGCTGTGTCTTGGTACAGCAGGGGCATCCATTGACGGAAAAGGCGGAGCTAACTTTGCAGGATGTCGCCGAGTATCCCATCGTGACTTACGTCTTCGGATTTACCGGACGTTCGCAGCTGGATCAGGCGTTCGAGAAGGCAAATCTGCATCCCCAGTTAGCTTTGACTGCGGTGGATGCGGACGTGATCAAGACCTATGTAAGGCTCGGTTTGGGAGTCGGAATCGTTGCCAAGATGGCTTACGACCCTGTCGCGGACGCCGATCTGATTCCGCTCGATGCCAGTCATATGTTCGGTTTGAGCACGACGAAGATCGGGCTGCGGCGGGATATGTTCATCCGCGGATTCATTTACGAGTTCATCCGCTTATTCGCGCCGCATCTGACGCGGGAATTGGTGGAACAAGCCATGACCCAGCGGGAACAAAAAGACGTCGATGCCTTGTTCGAGAATATCGCGCTGCCGGTGCGCTAGTTTTCGCATGCCCGGCTTGGTGATGCGCCAAGGCCGGTGTTGATCCTCAAGCTTTTTCAGCTGTTTTCAGATTCCCGGCATGTAGGCCGCATTCCTTCTTCCCGGCATCTTCCCACCACCACCGGCCTTCGCGCTCATGCTGATTGGGCAGAATCGGCCGAGTGCAAGGTTCGCAGCCTATGCTGACGAAACCTTTACGATGCAGTTCGTTGAAGGGCACGTCGTAGGCTTCGATGTAATCCCACACCTGCGCCGACGACCAGTTCGCGAGCGGATTGAATTTGATCAGGCGATGGTCGGGCGTGGAAAAAGCTTCGTCAAGCTCGATCTCGGCCAAATTTTCCCGAGTCGGGTTTTGGTCGCGTCGCTGACCGGTAATCCAGGCGTCCAGCTGACTAAGCTTCCGGCGAAGCGGCTCGACCTTGCGGATGCTGCAACATTCGTGATGGCCGTCTTTGTAGAAGCTGAATAAGCCTTTTTCTCTGACTAAAGTTTCCAGTTGCACGCGATCCGGCGAAAGAACGTCCAGCCGAATGGGGTAGCGCTCCCGAACGGTCTCGATCAATCTGTAGGTTTCGGGATGCAAGCGACCGGTATCCAAGGTGAAGACCTGAATGCCCGGCTTGAGCTTGCTGGCTAGGTCGATCAATACCACGTCTTCGGCGCCGCTGAAGGAAATGGCGATGTTGTCGAACCATGTCAGCGCCGCCTTGAGAATCGCGCGGGGATTTTTTCCGGCCAATTCGCCTTTAAGCTGATCGAGATCGAAGAATTGAGTACTCATGTCGTATCGGGGTAGAAACCGTGACGGATAAGGTAACACACGAGATTCAATCCTAAAAATTCTAAAAACAACTTTTGATATAGAAAAACGGGATAAGATCAGACGAAAAAGCCCCGCCGTTTTCGGCGGGGCTTTGGTGTTCTCGGTCGTGGAAGCAACCGATTACATCATGTCTTCCATTCCGGCACCGGGCATGCCGGCTCCTTTTTCTTTCTTCGGCTGTTCGGCCACCATGGCTTCCGTGGTGAGCATCAGACCGGCCACGGACGCGGCGTTCTGCAGCGCGGAACGGGTGACCTTGGTCGGGTCCAGGATACCCATCTGAATCATGTCGCCGTATTCACCGGTCGCAGCGTTGTAGCCGAAGGTGCCTTCGCCTCCCTGAACCCGGTTCAGGACGACCGAAGCTTCTTCGCCCGCGTTGGTCACGATTTGACGCAGCGGCTCCTCGATCGAACGGCGCAGGATGGCGATACCCACGGTCTGGTCGTGGTTCTTGCCCTGCAGATCCTTCAGCGCGTTTTGAGCACGGATGAAAGCGACGCCGCCGCCCGGAACGATGCCTTCTTCAACCGCAGCGCGGGTTGCGTGCAGCGCGTCTTCCACGCGGGCTTTCTTTTCTTTCATCTCGACTTCGGTGGCTGCGCCGACTTTGATCACGGCAACGCCGCCGGCCAGCTTGGCCACGCGCTCTTGCAGTTTCTCGCGATCGTAGTCCGAGGTGGTGTCTTCGATCTGCTTGCGGATCTGCTCGACGCGAGCCTTGATGTCTTCCGCTTTGCCGGCGCCGTCGACGATGGTGGTGTTTTCCTTGTTGATCTGGATCTTCTTCGCACTGCCGAGATCGCCCAGGTCGACTTTTTCGAGGCTCAGGCCCAGTTCTTCGGAAATGACGCGGCCACCGGTCAGGATGGCGATGTCTTCCAGCATGGCCTTGCGGCGATCGCCGAAGCCCGGCGCCTTAACGGCGCAAACCTTGATGATGCCGCGCATGGTGTTGACTACCAGGGTCGCCAACGCTTCGCCTTCGACATCCTCGGCGACGATCAACAGCGAACGACCGGATTTCGCCACTTTTTCGAGCAGCGGCAGCAAGTCGCGGATGTTGGAGATCTTCTTGTCGTGCAGCAGGATGTACGGGTTTTCGAGCTCGACGCTCATGGTTTCTTGGCTGTTGATGAAATAGGGCGAGAGATAGCCGCGGTCGAACTGCATACCCTCGACAACATCCAGTTCGTTGTCCAAACCGGAACCTTCCTCAACGGTAATCACGCCTTCCTTGCCCACCTTGTCCATCGCGTCGGCGATGATTTTGCCGATGCTCTCGTCGGAGTTGGCGGAGATGGTGCCGACCTGGGCGATGGCTTTACTGTCGGTGCAGGGCTTGGAGAGTTTCTTCAGCTCTTCGATGACCACGCCGACCGCCTGATCGATGCCGCGTTTGATATCCATCGGGTTTGCACCCGCCGCTACGGATTTCAAGCCTTCGCGGACAATGGCCTGAGCCAGGACGGTTGCCGTGGTGGTGCCGTCGCCGGCGACGTCGGACGTCTTCGAGGCGACTTCCTTCACCATCTGAGCGCCCATGTTCTCGAACTTGTCTTTCAGTTCGATCTCTTTTGCGACCGAAACGCCGTCTTTGGTGACGGTCGGTGCGCCGAAGCTCTTTTCCAGCACGACGTTACGGCCTTTCGGGCCCAGGGTCTGCTTCACTGCGTCGGCCAGAACGTTAACCCCGGCCAGCATGCGCTGACGGGCGTCATCGGAAAAACGGACTTCTTTAGCTGCCATCAGTTAATTCCTCCAAAATCAGTCTGAACGTTAGGTCGTGGATCAGGCTTCGAATACGCCCATGATGTCGTCTTCGCGCAGCATCAGATATTCGGTGCCGTCGATTTTGACTTCGGTACCGGCATACTTGCCGAACAAGACTTTGTCACCGACTTTTACATCCAGTGCGCGCACTTGACCGTTATCCAGGGCTTTTCCGTTTCCTACAGCAACCACTTCGCCTTTGATCGGCTTTTCCTTTGCGGTGTCGGGAATGACGATTCCGCCCGGGGATGTTTTTTCTTCTTCCCAGCGTTTTACGACGATACGGTCATGCAAGGGACGAATTTTCATGATGACTGTTTTCTCCTTGAAGAAGTTTGAACCTCAAAAAAACACTGTAGTGTTAGCACTCTCTGTCGAGAGCTGCTAACAATATAGCGATGCGGATTTAGTTTTCAAGGGGCGCAATATGAAATTTTGATTACCGAATCGAGCTAGCATTTCAGAAAGGATGAAGGCCAGCGTTAGGCTGGCCTTCGGTTTTATGGCCTCGCGTGGCCGGTCTTGTGGAAAGCGGGTCGCCGCCCTACCTAAACGAATCGGCGAAGATGTTGTCGGCCCAATGGAACATGTGCTCGTAATTTTCCGACGACGGCTCCGCCGCTTCGCCGAACGAATCCTCGACGCGCTTCATGCTGTGCGTTGTCGGATCGTATTGGTAAACCGCAGTCAACCACGACGCTTCGGTCTCGGTGATGGGGCTGAAGCAGGCCGAATTGGTCGTCGGCTGCGGGTCCGGTGTTTCGCCGACGAACGCGCGGATGATCGAGTCGACGCAAACTTTGGCCTGGGAGTTCGCCATGTGGCCGGACTTCGGTTGTGCCGTTGCCTGAGAATCGCCGATCACATAGATGTTTTCGTAGACGGTTGAACCGTAAGTCAGCGGATCGACCGTCGCCCATCGGCCCGTCGGATCGTTGACCACGCCGGCGTCGAAGACGATCTGTCCGGCTTTCTGGTTGGGAATCATGTTGAGCACGTCCGCCGACAACGCGCCGATCGTGGTGTCTATTGTCTTGAGCGATGAATTGACTTGGGTAATGCCTACGTTGGCGTGGTATTCGAGCGTTCCTGCATAGGTCTGGCTGAATGCCGTGCCGAATGTATGCGGCTCGGCCACGATGTCTGGGTTCGCATCCAGCACGATGATCTTCGAACGTCGCTTCTTGCGCTTCAGATAAGCGGCGACGATACATGCACGCTCATATGGGCCGGGTGGGCAGCGATAGGGCGCTTTGGGGACGTTCATGACGAACACGCCACCGTCCGGCATGGCCGCCAATTGATTCTTGAGCAGGGTAGTCTGGGGCCCGGCTTTCCAGGCGTGGGGCGTCAGGTTCGGGTCGTACAGACGTTCGGCTCCGGCCGGATTCGGGTTGATGAAGTCGATGCCGGGCGCAAGGATCAGATGCTCGTAGTCTAGTGTGGCGCCATTCGACAGACCCACCTTGCTACCGACCGGGTCGATGGCGGTAGCCAGGGCTTGGACGATCTTGACGCCTCGATTTCTTAAACCGTCGTAGCTTAGGTTGATCCGGTTCATCGAGATGGCGCCGGTGATGACCAGGTTGGACAAAATACAGGCGTAGTGTGTGGCGTTGGGCTCAACCAGGGTGACATCGATGGTATTGTCCCAATGTTTGAGGTATTTGGCCGCCGTCGCGCCAGCGAAGCCTCCGCCGATGATGACGACTCGATTCGAGAGCGGTGTCGCGGCGCTCAAACTTCTGGGCATGGCCGCAACAAGCGAGGTTGCGCCGGCGAGTTTTAGAAATTGCCGTCTGTTGAAAGCAGTCATGTTTAGTCTCTCCTGTCGGGAGTTGGCGTCATTGGTCCTGCGGTAGGAGGCTAGTCGTCCGAGGACGAGGCTCGCGGAAGCGAGCCAAGGTAGTCGGCGATCAACCGTAGTTGATCATCGGTATAACCGCGGGCTTGCCTGTCCATGATGTCCTCGACCGGGCGGTACTTTCTTTCGATCAGCTCGTCATACAACTCGTCGGCAGACTCCCCTGCCAGCGACTCATAGCCCGATCCGTCGGTTCCGTGACATTGCGCGCATTGCGCGGCAAGGAGACGTCCGGCGGGAGGCTCGGAAAAGGCGCTTAGTGGAGTGGCCGTGGCAGTAATCAATACGAAACACGTTCTTAGGGGGTAAAACGATTTACGCATGTGTTACCTCGCTCGGTGACGTTAATGAGGTTTGGCCAATTCGTTTGCCGTCGCGCGGTCACTTAAGTTTCCCCGCGCGACGGGACGTTTCTCTGTCGCCCTTGGTGGGGGGGCAGGTTTCGGGTGTGTTTCGGTAACCCTACGGGATGTACTGAAATTTCCATGCCGCGGCCGCTTTCTGGGCGGATTCTTGTTCCCGAATACCGGGTTAACGTACCGGGTCGTGACCAAAGGAGTTACAGAATATGCTAATAAAACAATAAGTTGATATGGCATTAGCGGAAACCCGTGCTGGTGTTCACGCGGCTAGATGAAGCTGCGACGATGGACGCGAGCTCGGCGGTTGTGACGCCGGCTAGCGACGAAAGAACAGGTTGATCAGCAGAGTCAGCGCGAGGCTGATGATGATCATGGAGGTGATGGGGATGAATATGTACCGATTCTCGTCCTGAATCCGGATATCACCGGGAAGCTTTCCGAACCAGCCGAACAGTCCCGGGGCGTAGGATAGGACCAATCCGAGCAGAAACAGGCCGATACCGACGTAGATGAGAATTTTCCCGAAAGACATCGCTCAAGTCCTCTTTGACGCTTCGCCACCATCAATCAAGTAGACCGTCGCGAACAGCAAGAGTGCTGCGATGCCTAGCAGCCACCGAATGTCGGTTTTGGTCGTGCGGCGCTCGACGAATTCCGGGGCGCGTAATGCGTCCATGAGACCTTCCGGCGTTTCCAGGCGATGATAGCGGAGGCCGGTTGTCGCGCTCAGTTCACGTAGATGGTTTTCGTCCAGCCAGGAAAGATAATAGCCTTTGCGCGGCGGTCGGGGTACGGTCTCGGTTGTTTCGTAGGCTGTGCTGGATTCCGGCATTTGCGCGATATCGGTGTTTTCCCAATAACCGATGAGCCGGTTTTCGCGATCGTATTTCGGCACTGTGGTCGGATGCAATCCGCCCACACCCACAATCAAGCCAGCGATTTCTCCCGGTTTTCCGGAAAATGTCGGTCGTATTGTTTGCGGCGGTGCTTCCTGGCCGTCGGTGAAGAGCGCCAGCCGAATGCCGGGATCTCGGTTTTTTACGTCCCGGATAGCGGCATAAACGCCTTGAGCGACAAAGCTGTTGGCTGCCCAGGCCATGCGCCAGTCGACATGGGCGAGCACATCGTCGATCACGCGCAGGTGTTCGCACACTTCTATGGGTTCGAACAGTAATTGAACGCTCTGAGTGGTGAAAAGTCCGAGCCCGACTTCCGAGCCGCACGGAAGATCATGCACCGCCTGCCGGATCGATTCCTTGACGAAATTGAGCCGGTCCGCCGGCATGTTTGCGACATGGTAATCGCGGACATTCATGCTTTGCGTGATGTCGATGACGAAGGCATAGCGGTAGACCCGAAGCGGCAGCGGGAGTTTCGGATCGGCAAAGGTCAGCGCCACGAGCACGGTGGCAACGAACAGCGCCGTCGTGCGCCAGTCCCGGCGAACGAGCCGCATCCTCACGGCGCACCACCCGGAATCGTGGGCACGGTAGCGAATACACTGGGTTTCGCTCCGTGCCAATCCGCCTTTTCCCGCTCCTTGGCCGGCGGGGTAATCCTATGTGCGTATTCGAGATTGAAACGGGCATCCCAGTTAGCCGGATTCAACCGAAGAGTCTTCTGCAACTGTTCCTTGGCCAGGGCGACCAGCGTGTTGACACGGACATATTCCAATACGCCTTTGGCGTTCCACAGTTGGGCGGCCTCTCGAAGATACAGTGTTCCAAGATTGTAATGAACCTGCTCGCGAAGGTGCTCGTCGCCGCGTTCGAGAATGGTGGTGTAAAGGCGCAGGGCTTCCTGCGTCTCGCCCGATCGTTCGAGCCGATGGGCTTTGGCGAGTACCAGAACGGGCGGTGTTTTGTCGTCGACCTCGACCCTTTCCGGCTGGGAGATTAGAGTGTTTTGGCGGGCGATTCGGAAAACGGCATAACTTTCGTAAACGACTCCGGCCAGGAGGGCTGCCAGAAGACCCCAGATCAGCATCGGCGAGCGCCACATTCGCATCAAACGGGCCACGACTTCACCTCCAATGCTTTGGCGCTCAGGAGCAGTGCCAGAAATGCGAGAGCAGCGGCATAGCAGTAGCCGGAGATGTCCCTTCGCGGCAGTTTTTCCAGGTAGTGCAGCGGAAGATTTTCCAACTGCTCGACCTCTAGAATTGCGCGCTGCAGCGCTTCCGGATTTTCCGCCTCGAAAGCCCGATAGGGGACGCCAAGGTTTTGGAAATATTGATGTAGAAAATATTCCGGCGTCGTGCTTTCGCCCGGATTGACCGGCTTCTCCGAAAGGCGTCCGCTCCTTGGATTTCGGAGGTAAATCCAGTAAAGGGTCGCCTGCGTTTCCTGAAACCATTGCCGTAGCTGGTCGCGGGTTTCCTCTTCGATGCGCGCCGCTCCGTCCGAGACCAGCAGAACGATTCGGGACCCGGTGAACGGCTTTCCGCTGTAAAAATCGAGCGCCATCGCCAATCCGGGCGCGATGTTGGTTACTCCGTGACCGCGACCGCTGGTCGCTTCGATAGCCGCTAAGATCGCCGGCCGATCTTGAGTGAAAGGCATGACGTAGATTGGTGCAGCCGAAAAATCGATCATGGCGAACAGATCGTGCTCCCGTCGGGCGACGAATTCGGCCAGCAGCTTGCGGGCTATGGCGCCTTTGGTTTCCTGCGCGCGACCGCCCATATAGCTGCCGGAGAAATTCTCGTTCATGCTGCTGCTCCTATCGAGCAGAAGCACGATGTGGGCCCCGGTCCCGACTCTTTCCACCCATTGCTCATGCAAGTAAGGACCCGCGATGCCCAGGCTGAGACTAAGCGCTGCAGCGGCGGCGCTAGACCGCAGCAGTCGATCGAGCATCGTCGACAGCGGATCGCTCGGGAGCATCGAGATGGAGGGATAGGAAATCGCGGTTTGCCCGCGTTTTAATAAAGGAATCAGGGCGGTAATGCCGAGAATCAGTGCCCAAGGTGCGGAAAGCCCGATGTTCAAACACTCCTCCGTTCAGCAAGGACACACTGGCGGCATAAGGCTTCAAGCCGGGAAAACAGGGAATCCGCTGGTATCGGTGCATCGGGGGCGGTGAAAAAGACTTGCCGGGACAGGGCGAAGAAATGGTTAAGCTCGTCTCGAAGCTCGGCGAAGGCCGGATGGTCTGCCAGGAAGGATTCCAATTCCCCGGCAAACAGACGAAAACCGGCGGTGTCGTCCAAGGCTCGGTGCAGGAGCTTGATCGCGGTCCGGTACGCATCGGCATCGGCCGGTTTACGGCTGAGCTTCTTGAGATCGCGCATGGTGCGCGCAAACGGCGGGGCTGTCTTTGTAAAGAACGGCAGCTTGCCGTAACGCCATGCGAGAAGCGGCAGTACGGCCAGGGTTCCGGCGAGATAGGCGATAAGCCTCAGGCGGTGTGACAGGATCGGAAGCGGCTCCGGTACCACGGATTCGCGGATTTCGACTTTTTCGTCTGCAATGTCGGGCGGAATGATCGGTGCGATCGTGATATACCACGGCGGCGTTCGCGCTTCTAGCGGGGCTTGTCCCTGAAAACGGACCGGCAGTGACGGGATGGTCAATTTTTCCGGTTGCCGTACGCCTTTGAACACCTGATAGGTCAGCCGCAGTCGGTAATGGGCTACGTCTTTCGCGTTAGTCTTGGTCCAACTGACGGTGCGGAGATCCAGCCATTCATCGAGCGCGCCGGGCTTGGGCAGATATTCGGTCTCCAAAGCATAGCTTTCGGGTACCGTGATGAGGACGTGATAATCGATCAGGTCTCCCATGACATAGCCGAAATTCCGCGGTATCGACGGCTCGATGCGAGGCGTCAATTCGGCGGAGCAGGCGAGGGCAGGGGCCAGTAGAAGCGCCGGGCTCAAGCCGAAAAGCAGTTTAAACATCGGGCGCATCGTTCAGGTTCGATAAAAATAACGGGTTAGCTCGTCCGGGTCGAAACGGTCGATCAGGAAGAACGGCTCTCGACCATGAAGCGCGAATATCTGCCCCAGTTCGTCGCGCCGCTTCTCGAACGACGCCCGGATCTTCTCTCGTAGCGCGGGCCGCATGAGCAATCGCCGCCGGGCACCGGTCTCGGGGTCTTCGAAATTAACGAGACTCCACGAAGGTAGCCGATCGAATTCGGCGCTGTTCCATAAAACCACCGGCACCACATCATGGCGGACCAGGGCCTTGAGCAGTGTATCGAGGCGATCCAGGGTTAAATGAAAATCCGAAACGAGAAATACTAAGGCTTTCCGTTTCCCGAGATACGGTACGACCTCGTTCAGCCCGTCGGAGGATCTGCCCCGAGGGCGGAGGTTCTTGAGGTTCTCCAACAGTTCCGGCGCGGCGCCTTTATGCCAGCGCAGCGGCAGGAGCATGTCCTGGAGTATCGTGCTGTCGCAGCCGATAAAGCCGAAGAAGTCGCCGGTGCGGTAGGCGGTATAGGCCACCGAAGCGGTGAATTCGGCCAACAGTTCGGTCTTCGATCTCGTGCCCCGGAAACCCATCGATGCCGAAAGGTCGGCGACTACATAAACGGGAATCGCGCTCCTTTGGCGAAAAGTTCGCACCATGAGCTGCTCGAAAGGATCGTGCAGTGTGGCGCGTATATCCAGATTTCGCGGGTCCGGATTGGATGTTAATAGCGTATGACCGGCGAATTCGTAGCCGCCGCCCTGCCGTGCACTACGGTGGTGGCCGGGATGGACACCCGGTGAGCGCCAATTAACGTGATAGTGAAACTCGGGGATCAAGGCGCCGCGACGCGTTGCAGAATACCGCTCATGAGTTCACCGACCAGATCGCTTCGGCGAAGTTCATAAACCGGATTGAAGAAGACCCGGTGAGCGGTGGTGTCTACGAAGACCTGCCGAATGTCCTCGGGGATCAGGCTGGTCCGATCATTCAGCCAAGCCGAGACCCGGGCCGCCCGCATCATCATGCTCATTCCCCTGGGGCTGGCGCCGGCCAGGACCAATTGCCGCATGTCCACGCCGTCCATTTTGATGCCGTAATCCTGAGGTCGCCGAGTCGCCTGCCAGAGATCGAGCGCGTATTGTTGCAATGCGTCGCTGGCCTTGATCTCGACTTGAATGACACGGGCGATATCCGCAATGTCGCGGTAGGGCAGAACGCCTGGCTGTACGTCCTCTATCAGCCGATCGGTGTCGTGAAACCGGGGGTCAAACATCAAGGCACGCTGCATAGCCGGGTCCTGTGGCGTTTCGATGTGCAGTTCCATCAGGAAACGATCGCGTGCCGCCGAGGGAATTTCGAAGGTTTCTTCCTTCTCGACCCGATTGCGATCGGCGAAAACCAGGAGGTGCGGGAAAAAATACTCTCGGTTGAAGGCCGTTATGCTGCGTTCGGCCATGACCCGCAACAGTAATGAATGCACTTGAGGGCGGGCCCGGTTCACCTCGTTGAAGAAGAAAACGGAAAGCTGCTCGCCGTTCTTGAGGATGGGGCCCGGATCGACCTGCGGCCTGCCTACCTCGTTGATATAGGTATGGTAAATGAGATCGTTGGGCATCAGGTCGATGGTGCCCTCGATTCGTTCGTAAGCGCCGCCCAGTCCCCTAGCGACTGCTCTAAGTAAAGTCGTTTTACCCACTCCGACGTCGCCTTCCAGCATGACGTGGCCGCGGGAGAAAATCGCTAGCGTGATTTGGCGGATGGCGTGATCGAGGCCGATTACGGCGTTTCCGATTTCTTGCTGGAAGCTCAGGGCGCGCTGCCGCCAATCTGAGAGCAAGGTATCTTTGTCGTATCGAGACATAGCGCAGAAACGGGTCAACGGAGTAGAGAGAGGTACAGCAGCTGACCCAATAGGTTACAGCATCGGAAGGTGCAAAGGAAAAACCCCGCATTGCGGGGTTTTTGTCAGGGTTGGTTGCCGGTCGATCGCTTGCTAGAAATGCATGGCGTAATCGTACGAACCGACGTTCCTTAAGCGGTACCGGTCTCGGTCTGCTTTCCCGAATCGATGAGCGGATCGAAGCGCTGAATTTGGCTGTATCCGAAAGAGATCAGTTGCACGCCGATGTCGACGACGAGTCTGTAAAGTTCCGGCATGCGCGAAACGAGATAACCGATGTAGCCCAAGGCCGAGATACCGAGTCCGGCGGCGAGAACGGTCGGCAGGCCAATGCCGTGGAAAATTCGAACAATCTGGGTCAGTATGTCCAGCGGCAACAGCAGCATGACGCCGAAGTAGACGAGCGTCATAAAGGTAAACAACACGAATACGACGAACTTGAACGTCTTCGCCAATATAAGATCTATTTTCATGCGTATTTTTTCCTTCCCAAGCTAAAGCTAAAAACCTCTTCTTCGGGCCGGACCGATGGGAGTTGTGATTGCCGCCCAAGCCTCCGCGGTAGATCGGGAGCCCCTTCAAAAAACAAAAGCCGCGAAATACCGGCTTGAATTAATATGACTGTGATAATTTTCGCGGCATTTTAGCATATCAATCCTCCTCGGCCAGCTTTAATCGGGGCGAAGGATCTTGACTCAAAGCGGACGGATACCGCAGCAATCCAGTATTGCCGAGTGCGACGGGCCGGTCGGCTTTATCCGAAGGATAGCGATACTTTCGATCGTCATGAAATTCGACATGTGGAAATTCCGGACGTTTTGTATCGAGCATGCGAAAATTGCTTCCGTTTCAGTGCGAGGCATCTATACACGGCACCTTTCTTTAAATGACCAAGAAAGTTTTTCGTCTGTTTCCCCCACCCTTTGAAGAAGTCGTTCTAGAAGGACTTTATCTACAACTGAATCTGCACCGGCAGGGCACGCCCGACTCGCCGTTCGTCTATGCCAATTTCCTTACCAGCCTGGACGGGCGGATCGCGCTGGAGGATTCGAGCGGTCAGACTTACCTTCCGAAAAGCCTGACCACGCCGGATGATTTTCGGTTGTTTCTGGAGCTGGAGTGCCAGGCGGATTGCCTAATCACTCACGGCGGGTATCTCCGTTCACTGGCGCAGAAGCGCTTGGGAAACATTCTGCAAGTCGGTTTGACGGATACGACTCGCGATCTCGCGAAGTGGCGCGAGGAGCAGGGGCTGAGCCCTCAGCCGGCGATCATTATCGCGAGCGCCAGTCTGGATTTTCCGATGCCGGCATCCATCAAAGAACATCGTCAAGCCTGTTATATCGCTACGGGAGAACAGGCGGACCCCGCAAAGCTGGACTATTGGCGCAAGCAAGGTTACGAGGTGATTCTGGCGGGAAAGGGCAGAATGGTGGAGGGCGACGTGCTAACGCGCAGGCTGGGCGAGCTAGGTTACCGAACCATTTACCTTATCGCCGGACCCCATATGTTGGATACGATGGTGCGGAACGGACGTCTGGCGCGCCTGTTTCAAACCATCACCCATCAGTTGATGGGTGGGGAGGCGTTCCGTACTTTGCTGCCGGGACCGGAATTGGGGCCGTTTGGACACTTGAAGCTGGTGTCCTTGTATTACGATCCGACCTCGCCGTTGGGGGCGGGGCAGTGGTTCGCGCAATTCGAAAGCAATCACTCGTAGAGGCTGTGGGAGTCAAGGGGAATTGTATGGTGAAATCGGCGCTCGTCACTGGCGCGGCTCGCCGCATCGGCGCTGAAATCGTGCGTCGGCTGCATGCGGCCGGATACAACATCGTGCTGCATTATCACCGATCGGCGACCGATGCCGAGGCTTTAGCCAACGAGCTCAATGCCGTGCGAGCGAACTCGGTTCGTTTGTTGCAGGGCGATCTGCTTGAAACGGGAAGACTGACCGAACTCGTTCGGCAGGCGGCGGCGTTTTGGGGTGGTTTGGACGTGTTGGTGAATAACGCTTCCGGTTTCTATCCTACGCCGTTTGGAGCGATCACTGAGGTTCAATGGAACGACCTCTTGGGCAGCAACCTCAAGGCGCCGTTTTTCCTGGCTCAGTCGGCCGTTCCCTATCTACGCGACCGTAAGGGTTGCATCATCAACATCGGCGACATTTACGCCGATCATCCTATCGAGAAATATTCGGTCTACAGTCTCGCCAAGGCCGGATTGGCGACGATGACCCGCGCTCTTGCCAAAGAGTTGGCGCCGGAAATTCGAGTCAATGGCGTCGCGCCGGGCGCCATTCTATGGCCCGAGCACGACGCCGATCCCGCGAAGAAAGCTGAAATCTTGGCGCGTATTCCTATGAAACGCGCCGGGGAGGCTTCGGATATCGCGAAAGCGGTATTGTTTCTGGTCGATGATGCGCCGTACGTGACCGGGCAGATGCTGGTCGTGGATGGCGGGAGGAGTTTATTCAGCTGATATCCGAAACCGAGCCCACCCGCCACTGGTTGACGCTAGTCTTGTCGAATTTGGCCCACAGCTCGGCGTAGGTCTCGCCGATCACCGGATGCTTTCGATTCGGCGCGATCTCCGCGAGCGGCTCCAATACGAAGGCGTAACGGGTGATGTCCTCGCGCGGCAATGTAAGCTTTCCTTCTTGGAGCACCTCGTCGCCGTAAAGAATCAAATCGATATCGAGGGTACGCGAGGAGAACTTTTTGCAATCTCGTGTACGCCCATGATTGTTTTCGATCTCGCTCAGGATCTTTGCGATCTCGGATACCGGGAGTTCGGTGGAAAAGGCCGCTACCAAGTTGTAAAAGCGAGCGCCTTCGAAGCCTACCGCTTCGCTTTCGTAAACGCCGGAGACAGTCAACGAGCCGACACGCTCTTCCAGCTCTTTCAAAGCGGAAGGAATGTGCTTTTCTCTTTCGATATTGCTGCCGATGCTCAGGAAAACATCAGGCATATTTTCGTTTATCTCCTCTTTCGATAATGATTCCGACATCGCTGGCTTTACGGATCGCGCCCTTCTTGTTTAGCGTCAACCTAAGCCACGGCACATCAAATTCATCGATAACGATTTGAGCGACCTTCTCGGCTAGAGTTTCCACGAGAAAGAAGTCGCTTTCTTCCACGAAAGAAATGATGCGTTTGGACACCGCTTTGTAGTCGAGCGTGTGTTCGATATTGTCCGATGCCGCCGCCTCGCGGATGTCGGTACCCATTTCCAAATCGATCAGGATGGTTTGCTTGATCTTTCTCTCCCAATCGTAGATGCCGATCACCGTCTCGATCTCAAGGCCGCGTAGAAATATAATGTCCATCGTCAATCCGACCGGTTTTCGCTATTTCGCGAATTGGTAACATAAAAATTACAAAACTGGCAACCAGGATACATAATAAGCGCATGGCGGTGTGGTTTTTAGTTCCTTTGGCCTATTTCCTAGGCTCGCTATCCAGTGCGGTAATCGTAAGCCGATTGTTTCGCCTTCCCGATCCCCGAGAACAGGGCTCGAAAAACCCCGGTGCGACCAATGTGCTGCGGTTGGGTGGTAAAAAAGCAGCCGCGATTACCTTGTTAGGAGATGCCGCCAAGGGGTTGGTTCCGATCTTGTTGGCCAAGGCTTTTGACGCTGACCTGCTTGTGATCGCTTTGGTGGGGTTGGCGGCATTTTTTGGCCATCTTTACCCGGTATTTTTCCAGTTTAAGGGCGGCAAAGGCGTTGCTACAGCCTTGGGGGTGCTCTTGGGATTTTCATGGATGGTAGGCTTGGCTGCTCTATTGACGTGGATTGCGATTGCTTTCGTCTCGCGTATCTCGTCGCTTGCGGCTTTGGCTGCGTCCGTTCTGGCACCCGTCTACGTTTGGCTTTTGACCGGTTCCGAGGCGTTGATTGGCGCCTCGGTCGTGATGGTCTTGTTTCTGATTTGGCGGCATCGGGGAAATATCGAGCGTTTGCGTCATGGACAGGAAGCGCGGATCGGGCGTAAAGCCTGACGGTTTCAGAATTGCCGCTTGTTTAGGCTGTTGACTCTTGCGATAGGGCGAGCGGTGCTAACTTGCTTAAGGGCCACCGCGGAAGAGCGTTGATCTCGGGGGGCTCCGTTTGGCCGGCGAGCAGTCTCTGGCAGCCGGCAAATGCGATCATGGCGCCGTTATCGCCGCAAAATTCGAGTCGCGGAAAATAAACCCGGCAGTTTTCTTCGCTAGCCATGTGCTGAAGTTTGTCGCGCATAGATCGGTTGGCGCTGACTCCGCCCGCGACCACTAAGCGGGTGAGCCCGCTTTCCTTGAGCGCCCGCCGGCATTTGATCGCCAGTGTATCGACCACCGCATCCTGGAATGCCTTGGCAATGTCCGCTTTATCCTGTCGAGTTTTGGCGGTGGATGCGAATGTTTGTAACGTATGCGTTTTAAGGCCGCTGAAGCTGAAATCGAGACCTGGCCGATCGGTCATGGGGCGAGGGAATTCAAACCGATGGTCGTCGCCTTCCTCGGCCAATTCTGCGATCGCGGGACCTCCTGGATAGCCCAGATCAAGCATCTTGGCGGTTTTGTCGAAGGCTTCCCCGGCGGCATCGTCCACCGATTCTCCCAAAATGTGATACAGGCCGATGCCTTCTACCTCGACGAGCTGGGTGTGGCCACCGGAAACGAGGAGCGCGATAAACGGAAAATCGGGTGGGTCGGACTCCATTAAGGGCGCGAGCAAATGGCCTTCCATGTGATGTACCCCTATCGATGGAATTTCCCATGCCCATGCTAGGCTGCGGGCGACGGAAGCGCCTACCAGGAGCGCGCCGATCAATCCCGGGCCGGCTGTATAAGCGATTCCGTCGATTTGCCGTTTGGAAATGCGGGCGTCTGCGATTACTTGCCGAATCAGCGGAACCAGTTTTTTGATGTGATCACGGGAGGCCAGTTCGGGTACTACGCCTCCATACTCCGCATGAGTTTTTACCTGACTATACAGGCGATGGGCCAAAAGTCCCTTGGTGGCGTGATAGATCGCCACGCCCGTTTCATCGCAGGATGTTTCAATGCCGAGTACGTACATACAAATTGACTTTTACCTTGCGCTCTGTAGTGAGTATAATTAGCACTTTTAAGTTGGCGGGGTAATCCTGCCTCGGGAATTTCGTCATTTTAGTCATCAATCTTGGGAAGCTACATGCCGTCGATTAAGCTTAGAGAAAACGAGCCCTTTGAAATTGCTATCCGTCGTTTTAAACGTGCCTGCGAGAAGGCCGGTATTCTTTCCGAAGTGCGCCGCCGCGAATTCTACGAGAAACCGACCGAGGAACGTAAGCGCAAAGCGGCTGCAGCAGTGAAGCGGCATCTGAAAAAGCTTTCCCGCGAACGGTTTGCTCTGCAGAATTTGCGCAAAGGGCGCCCGCAAACCTGATAGCCCCTTTCGATGAGCGTATTGAAAGAACGTCTCCAGGCGGATATGAAAGCCGCCATGAAAGCCGGAGAAAAAGATCGGCTGGGCGTCATTCGGCTGATAATGGCCGCCATCAAGCAGCGCGAGGTGGACGAGCGGATTCAGTTGGATGATGCGCAAGTCCTTGCCGTTCTGGACAAGATGGTCAAGCAGCGGCGTGAATCCATCACGCAATTTCAATCGGCAGGGCGGGATGATTTGGTTGCTGCGGAACAGGCGGAGCTTGGCGTTATTCAGGAATACTTGCCGCAAGCATTGAGCGAAGAGGAAGTGGAGTCTCTGATCAAGGAGGCTTTGGCGGAATCGGGTGCTTCCGGAGTCGGCGATATGGGCAAAGTTATGGCCGTGCTGAAGCCAAAAATGCAGGGGCGAGCCGATATGTCGATGGTTAGCTTGCGGGTCAAAAGCCTGTTAAGCGGCTAGGACACGGTAGTCTTGATGTTTTTTAGGAACGGCGTAGCGTGAACTGAGCTGCCGGTATAAACGATGGCCGGCAAGATTCCCCGTCAATTCATTCAAGAACTGATCGCTCGTATCGATCTGGTCGATCTGGTTGATGCGCGCGTGCCGCTTAAGCAAGCCGGCAGCAACTTTACTGCTCGTTGTCCTTTTCATAGTGAAAAAACACCCAGCTTTACCGTAAGTCGCGATAAGCAGTTTTACCATTGCTTTGGTTGCGGCGCACACGGTAATGCCATTGATTTTCTGATGGGCTATGACCATCTGAGTTTTGTCGAAGCGGTGGAAAGTCTCGCTGCGTCGGCGGGGTTGAAAATTCCGGTAGACGCCCAGAGTGCGACGGTAGATCCGCAGTCTAAGATGGCGAAGGCCATTTACGAACTGCAGGATGCTGTTTCCCGATTCTATGCACACCAGTTTAAAGTCCATCCCGAAACGTCGCGAGCTATCACATATTTGAAACGCAGAGGGGTCAGCGGCGAACTCGCTCAGCGATATCGCTTGGGTTATGCTCCTCCGGGGTGGCAAAATCTACCGTCGGAGTTTTCGCGGGAGCTGCTGGAGGCGGCGGGTCTTATGATCATGAAAGACGATAAGGCTTATGACAGATTCAGGGATCGTATTATCTTTCCCATTCGGGATCGCCGAGGCAGGGTGGTGGGCTTTGGCGGACGGGTGATGGGCGACGAAACGCCGAAATATCTCAATTCGCCCGAGACTATCGTTTTCAAAAAGCACAAGGAAGTATATGGACTATACGAGCTGTTAAAGCAGTCTCCGAGGCCGGAGCGCATCGTCGTGGTCGAGGGCTATATGGATGTGATCGCCTTGGCTCAAAACGGCATTTCCAATTCGGTTGCAACGCTTGGAACTGCTACGTCCGCTGATCATGTCGAGCTGCTTTTCCGTTATACGGATGAACTGGTTTTTTGTTTCGACGGAGATTCTGCGGGACAGAAGGCTGCCTGGAAAGCGCTCGAAGCAAGCCTTTCGTTCTTACGGGACGGACGGCAAATCCGATTTCTGGTTTTGCCGGAGGGGCAAGATCCTGATTCCTTGGTCCGATCGGAGGGTGCGGATGCTTTCCTAAACCGTCTCGATACCGCGTTACCTTTCTCTGACTATTTCTTCAGGTGTTTGGTGCGTCGGCTTGATTTAGGCACCTTAGAGGGACGCGCCGCTTTGATTAACAAAGCCAAACCATTGATTGGTAAGTTACCTGCTGGTGTTTTTCGTGAGATGATCGACAAACGTCTGGAGGAACTTGCGGGGCATGGGGTAGTCGAACCATCCGATAAATCGGCTAAGCTTGTAGGACCGTCGGAATCAAGGGTTGCATCCGTAAGAGGCCGAGTGCAGCCCTCTGCATCACGTATCCTTTTGGCGCTTCTGGTCCAGAATCCAGAACTTGCGGCCATGGTTGGGGCTGACCTGCGTAGTAAGCTGCGTACGGTTAATAAGAATGGATACTTAATCGAAAAGGTGCTCCGGATTCTGGATGAAAATCCGGGTTCGACTAGCGGCGGTATCCTGGAGCATTTTCGCGGTGCGCCGGAGGAAAATTTTATCGCCAACCTCATAGAGTGGGATACTTTGTTGCCCAAGGAAGGTATACGAGCTGAGTTCTCAGATGCTTTAATGCGTTTCAGTCATCAGCTCAAGCGGGAGCGTTTGGATGAGCTCATCAAGAAATCGAAAAAAATGCAGCTCAGTTCCGAAGAGCGGGAGGAAATGCGAGTGCTCATGAGTCAATGAGGCCGGTAATTTAAGTTTCCTGTTTTCTCAAACTTTTAATATACTGTATTGTTTTGCGGGCATACAGCAGTCGCGGGTCAGTTGATGAATCTGGAACAACAGCAATCTCAGCTTAAAGAGCTTATCGCCAAAGGTAAAATGCAAGGTTACCTCACTTTTTCCGAGGTGAATGACCACTTACCCAGCGATATCGTCGATCCGGAGCAGATGGAAGACATCATCTGCATGATCAATGATATGGGAATTGAGGTGCACGAGGATGTGCCGGATGCAGATTTGATTCCCGAACCTGCCGTTGTTACCGAGGAAGATGAGGACGAAGCGGCGGAAGTCGCTGCGGCACTTGCTTCCTCCGTTGATGCCGAATTGGGCAGGACCACAGATCCCGTACGTATGTACATGCGTGAGATGGGAACGGTCGAGCTGCTGACCCGCGAAGGTGAGCTGAGCATCGCCAAGCGCATCGAGGAAGGACTGAACCAAGCGGCGAATGAGTTGGTTCGTTTTCCAGCTGCGATGGATCATTTTATCAGGGCCTTCGATGCTGTCGAAAAAGGAGAGGCTCGGTTGTCGGACTTGATTTCCGACTTTTTCGATCCGGCAGCCCAGTCGGAAGAGGTCTTGCTGGATGAAGAGGCCGACACCGAAATTCTCGATGAAACCGAGAGTGGGCCTGACCCGGAACTCGTTAGAGAGAAGCTCGAGCTTTTCAACAAGCAGCACAAAGCTGCTGTCAATGCACATCACAAGCACGGTTATCACCATGAACGTACGCAGAAAGCGTTCGACTCTCTTGCGGAAAGTTTCATGGAGTTCAAGAAAACGCCCCAGTTTTTCAAGGAGTTGACCGATCTGTTGCACAGTGCGGTCGAGAAGATTCGGGAGCAGGAGCGGATTATTCAGGATATCTGCGTCGTCAAAGCAAAAATGCCGCGCGCAGAATTCATCGCCTCTTTCGCCGGTAACGAAAGCAATCCCGATTGGTTTCAGAAACTGTTGGGGGCGCGCTATGGTGAGATATTGGCTTCTTATGCCGACGAGGTGAGGCGTGCGCAAAGCAAACTGGCGCAGATAGAAAAAGATAATCAACTGTCGATCGCCGACATTAAAGAAATCAATCGGCGCGTCTCTGTTGGCGAGAGCCAGGCACGTCTCGCCAAAAAGGAGATGATCGAAGCCAATTTGCGTTTGGTCATTTCCATTGCCAAAAAATATACCAATCGGGGATTGCAGTTCCTCGATTTGATCCAGGAAGGAAACATCGGCCTCATGAAGGCGGTCGATAAATTCGAATATCGACGCGGTTACAAGTTTTCCACCTATGCAACGTGGTGGATTCGCCAGGCGATTACGCGTTCGATTGCCGATCAGGCGCGCACCATCCGAATTCCGGTGCACATGATCGAGACGATCAATAAACTGAACCGTATCTCGCGTCAGATGTTGCAGGAAATGGGACGGGAAGCGACGCCGGAAGAACTGGCGGTCCGCATGGATATGCCCGAAGATAAGGTTCGCAAGGTTCTAAAGATCGCCAAGGAACCCATTTCCATGGAAACCCCCATCGGCGATGATGAGGACTCGCATTTGGGTGATTTCATCGAGGATTCTCGGGTGATGTCTCCGATCGAGCATGCGACCGTCGCAAGCTTGCGCGAAACGACTCAGCAAGTGTTGGCCGGATTGACGGCTAGAGAAGCGAAAGTCTTGCGGATGCGTTTCGGAATTGATATGAATACCGACCACACCTTGGAAGAAGTGGGCAAGCAGTTCGACGTGACCCGCGAGCGTATTCGTCAGATCGAAGCCAAGGCATTGCGCAAACTCCGTCATCCTTCGCGTTCCGAGCAACTACGCAGTTTCCTTGACATGGATTAACGACCAGTTCTCGGGCCCTTAGCTCAGTTGGTTAGAGCAGGGGACTCATAATCCCTTGGTCCAAGGTTCAAGTCCTTGAGGGCCCACCAAGTAAAACAAAGGCTTGCAGCGATGCAGGCCTTTTTCATTTTGAGCGAATGCCCAATTTCTGCTCAAGACTGGACTTTCGCTCCCGCCTGATTCTAACGACCATTCTCTTTGGTTGTTCCTTATCCGATAAACGTTTAACCGAGGCTAATCCCTCACTGCTATCCCAAAGATGCTCGGAGGCGGCTGCAAGGCACCGTAAAGCTTGAGAAGCGAAGCGCCGGGCATGGTAGAGCTGTGTGATATGCCGCATATAGTGAGTCATAAGCCCTAGTTTGCGAGGCTACATCTAGATTCCCACTCGAATCAGGCGCGGAAATGCGCTCGGCACAGACCTTGCTCGGATAGTTCAGCCACGATCTTCCTCTCGAGGCTTGAAAACTGTACTTGCTCCCCGATGGCGCCAAGACCCGTTAAGGAACAACAATAAATGAAATCGTCCGTTGCGCTTATTCAGTCGACTTACCTGGAAACTCGAAAACCCTTGCTGCAATTGCTCAAGCGCCGTCTCGGTTGCAGCGATACTGCGGAGGATGTAGTCCAGGAGGCCTATTTGCGGGTTATTCAGCAAAACTCCGTCGACGAAATAGTTAATCTGCCTGCTTACCTGTTTCGTATCGCGAGCAATTTGGTGGTCGATTACGGGCGGCAGGCCGTGGCGTCGGCGCAGGCTCATCACGAGCCGCTGGAAGAAGACCTGATCTGTCCGAAACCGCTTCCCGACAAGATCACGGAAGCAGGCCAAGAGTTGGACCTCCTTGGCCAATCGATCGCTGAACTGCCTCCGCAATGCCGCCGTATCTTTCTGCTGCACAAGGTCCAGCACCTCAGTCATGCCGAAATAGCCGAGCGATTGAATATCTCCCCTCGTACTGTGGAAAAACAGGTCGGTAAAGCGTTGAAGATTCTGCGCGATAGAATGCGGACTAGATAGCGCCGACGTTCTACTGCGAAAGAATAGGGTGCGGCAAATCCCGCTCTGACGTGTCCATCCTTGATGGTGCCCAGTAAGACCAACTTGCGTTCAAACTGGCAAAGTACTTTTCAGCGTTATTTTCCCAACGAACTCGTTATCATTTGACAAGGAGGAGTTGACCGGCTGTAATCGAAAAAGCTGGCAAGTGCCACGCCAGTTCGTCGCGCAGACAACAAGATAAAAAGAGCGGTTATGCATCCAAACCCCGTGGAGACGACGATCTCCGACGAGGCGATCGAGTGGTTCTCGAAACTCCACTCCGGCCGGGTTACGCCCGAGGATCGCAATCGTTTCGAGGACTGGCGAAAGCGTAGCTCCCTGCATGCCAAGGCTTATGCGGATGTCGAAATGTTTTGGGCGCTGCTGGACGAGCCGGCCCGACGGGTCTTCGAACGAGAAGAGACTTTGGCGTCGGAACAGACGGATGCGACCCCTCTCATCCGTAAAGCTGGGCAAAGGGTCGCTAGGCGACCGGCGCGCCGTGCCTTCGTGGGCTTATCTCTGGCTGCTGCGCTTGTCATGTACCTTTGGTTGCCGGGAGCTTTTCGCTTTTGGACCAGTGATTATCATACGGAGTGGGGCGAACGGCAGGAGATTACGCTGGAGGACGGCTCCCGAGTTTCCCTCAATACCCACTCAGCCTTATCGGTCGAGTTCTCCCCGGAACGACGCGTGATCAAACTCCTGGAAGGCGAAGCTTATTTCCAGGTGAGCCACGATCCAGACCGTCCCTTCATCGTCCTTACCGCTCATGGCGTGGCCAAAGTCACGGGCACCGCGTTCAACGTATACGAGCGGGATGACCGTATGACCGTCACCGTGTCCGAGGGGCGGGTGCGCGTCTACACCGAGGGGGCCGAGGATCGGGCGATAGAACTGAGCGCCGGATTGCAGGCGACCGGCAGCATCGACGGCATAGGCCCTGTTCTCCGCGTGGATGCCCGGCAGGCGTCGGCCTGGCGCGAGGGACTCTTGGCGTTCAACATGCAGCCGCTCGCCGCCGTGGTCGACGAGATAAATCGTTATTTCCCCGGCAAGATCATCATCGCCGATCCGCGCATCCGCGAGCGGGTCGTCAGTGGCGCCTTCGACCTGACCCGGCCCCGCGATATTCTTACCGCCATCGAGAAAACCTTAGGACTAAGCTCGGTAAATCTTTCCGGCGCTCTGACCCTGCTTTATCAGCCCACCCTCTGAGCTCTCAGCCGCCGCATCCGGCCGAGGGCTGGCGCACCTTCCCTCGCCGCCTGAATTCCTTTCTCACGCCTATCCCAAAGCCGTAGTCGTAGGTCGGCAATCCTTTGCCGACAAATCCACTTGCCGAACTGGGGTGTCGGCAAAGGATTCCCGACCTACTGAGGGTACTACACCAAACCTGACAACGCTCCAGCAGCACAGCGCATCCATTCCTCGGACACACCTCGCTTCGAATCGCCCTCAAAAATTTTCGTCCCGGAGTACGGGGTCGGTTTTGTGTTTTCGTCAATACGGATATCCGGGGCAAAAAACCTTGGCGACGAAAACCGATCCTGGTTGCTTGAACTCGAATCTGGAGGACGAAAACATGGCTTGGGATGAAGACGATACGACGATTTACCACGTGGTCGTCAACCATGAGGAGCAGTATTCGATTTGGCCGGAATACAAGGAAGTGCCTATAGGATGGCGAACGGTCGGCAAGAGCGGTCCGAAGCAGGAGTGTCTGGACTATATCAGGGATGTGTGGACGGACATGCGGCCTCTGAGTTTACGCAGACACATGGAGGAGGCGTCCCTTCAGGAAGCCGCGTCGGCAGGGAAGGAGGCTTGATGCGCGTGGGAATTCTCCGGTTCGGAGGATGCTCTTTCTGAGAAGGCGATACGGATGTCTCGGCCAGTGATTTCTACGCCTAATTTCCCTCGGCTGTCGCCGGCCGAAGTGCATGTCTGGTGTGTGCCGCTGATTTCTGATCTCGGCAATGCCGCAGACCACAGCGCCGTCGCTTACGAATCCTATTCCTGGTACTTCGCAGATTTGTCTAATGACGAACGGGAAAGAGCCGGCCGCTTCGCGTTCGAGCGAGACCGGGCTCAATACGCCGCGGCCAGAGGAATTCTCCGCCGGCTGCTCGCCGGATATCTGAACATCGACCCTTCTGAAATCCGTTTCGCCTATGGCGCTTTTGGCAAACCGGAATTGCGAAGTCCCTCCGTGGACTCCGTCCCGACGGGCCGCTGCGCGTCCCATTTCGCTCCCGGCGAAATGGTGGCGGGCCGCCCGGTCGAGCGGCTCCGGTTCAATCTTTCCCATGCCGGGGGCTGGGCGGCATACGCCATTTCCTGCGATAGCGAGGTCGGCATCGATATCGAGCCCGTGAGAAACGATGTCCCCTGGCAAGAACTGGCGCCTTTGGTCTTTTCGCCGAACGAGCAGGCCGAATTCAGCGAAATTTCCTTGTCCGAAAAGACGGCGGCATTTCTTCGGGGCTGGACCAGAAAGGAGGCCTATGTCAAAGGCCGTGGCGACGGCTTGTCGTTTTCTCTCGATGCCTTCGACATACCCTTGGGACCGCTCGAAACCCGATCCGCCGTCGAGATTCAAGACGCGCTGGGGCAGCCGTCCGGCTGGTGGCTTTACCCTCTCGACCTGATTCACGGTTTCGTTTCGGCTCTCGCGGTAGAGGGAGAGCCGGTCCGAGTCACGGTTCGCCACTGGGTGGAAAGCACGACAACGACCAAGCCGGCGACCGCCGTTCCTTCCCGTGAATCCGACTCGATAGCGTTTTCTAGTACGACCGGAAGCATGCCGGGAAATGCTGGTTTGAAGGGTACGGAACTACGCAGGCATTCGGAGGGAGCATGGCAAATTTGATGCTTCGGAAGCCGGCGATCGAAACGGCGACAGACGCGCAACCGGGGAATCCGGCTGCAGGTAAGGAATACCCTCCAATCGAGCGCAGAGCAAAACTCTCATCCGCCGATTTTTTCTCCGGGTACGTGGCCAAAGGCGTTCCGGTAGTCGTGAGCGGGGCGCTCAACCGTTGCCCGGCACTCGCTCGCTGGACATTCGACCATCTGCGCCGAGTCTCCGGCCAACGCTTCGTCAAGCTCAAGCAAGGGCTGGCCGATGAAGGCGTCGCCGGTTTGAGGACGGTCGACGCCAGATTGAGCGAGTACCTGGATCAACTGGAGGCCTACCAACCCCGGCTTGAATCGGACGAAATGGCAGCCAAGGATAGGCCGCCCTATTTTCACGACGTGCCGCTACTCGGCGTCTTACCCGATGCGGCCAACGACCTCCGCGGCTTTCCGTCCCACTATTTTCCGGGCTGGTACCGCCCTTATTGGTTGCAGTTCGCCCAGTTCTTCCTGGGGCCGAAACATAGTCTGACGCCGCTCCATTTCGATTGCCTGCTCACCCATAACCTGTTCTTCCAGGTGGCGGGGCGGAAGCGTTTCATCCTGCTGGATCACGATCAGCTTCCGTACTGTTACCGCTATCGGTGGCGCTGGTGCGAAGTGGACGCCGAAAACCCGAATTTCGTGCGTCATCCGCTTTTTCGGGAGGCGCAGGTTCGAGAGTGCACCGTGGAACCGGGAGACATGCTTTACATGCCTCCGGGAATGCTTCACCACGTCCGCAGTCTCGACTGCGCCATCTCCTTCAATGTGGACTGGCATACCCGCGAAAGCTCTGTTCGGGGAATCTTGGCATTGGGACGAGGGATGCCGCTCAAGAACGTGTACTACAACACGGTGATCGCCCTCGGGCTATGCACCGGCGTTTCCGCCAAGCGGGTACTCCCCTGGTACCGCTCATATCTGAATTACGTCTCATAAAGGAGGCCGCAGTGCGCAACTTCGAGGAGTCCGGAGTGACGGGAAATGTTGGGATGACTTGCTCCAATCTGGTCGAGCTGCTGGGCGCAAGAGCCAACGAGAATGCCTTGGGAAAAGGATACGTTTTTCTCGGCGACGGCGAAATCGAAAACGGCCGGCTGACGTTCGCCGATCTAGACCGGCGGGCCCGCGCCATCGCCGCCCGCCTTCAGGCCCTGGGTATGGTCGGGGAGCGAGCGGTGCTGCTGTATCCGCCGGGGCTTGAATATATCGAGGCCTTTTTCGGCTGCCTGTATGCCGGAGCCATCGCGGTGCCGGCTTATCCTCCGACCCGCCAGCATCTGCCGCGCCTCCAGGCCGTGATGCGCGATGCCGCACCCGCCGCCATCATGACCACGGCGGAACTCGCCGCAAAATTCCGGGATGAATTCGTGGGAGGCGCGCTGCGCGCCGCGTCGAACTGGCTCGCTACCGATACCGTGGCTTCGGACGAAGCCGGGTGTTGGCAGGCGCCCGTACTCGCGCCGGAAAACATCGCCTTCCTGCAATACACCTCGGGTTCCACCGGCGACCCCAAGGGCGTGATGGTGAGCCACGGCAATCTGCTCGCCAACCAGAAGGCCATCCGACAAAGCTTCGGACACACCGAGCGCTCGACCGTGGTCGGCTGGCTGCCCCTGTATCACGACATGGGCTTGATCGGAAACATCCTCCAGCCGCTTTATGTCGGCTCTACCGCCGTCCTGATGTCGCCCATGGCCTTTCTGGAGAAGCCGGTACGCTGGCTGAAGGCCATTTCCGAATATCGGGCCGCGACTTCCGGCGGTCCCAACTTCGCTTACGATCTCTGCGTTCGCAAGGTGACGGCCGAACAAAAGCGCGACCTGGATCTCAGCGCCTGGACGTTGGCCTTCAACGGCTCCGAACCGGTGCGCCATGCGACGCTGGAGCGTTTCGCCGGTGCCTTCGCGGAATGCGGCTTTCGCCGCGAAAGTTTCTTTCCTTGTTACGGTCTGGCCGAGGCCACGCTGTTTGTAACAGGAGCGAGGCTAGAGACCGGAGGCTTGAGGCTGGAGGAAACAAAGGCCAAACCCAAGATCGGCGATTCCTCAAGCCTCAAGTCTCCAGCCTCCAGCCTCGTTTCCTGCGGCTTGCCCGCGGATCGCCATATTGTCCAAATTGTCGATCCCCATACGGGAAAACCGTGGCTGCCGGGCCGGGAAGGCGAAATCTGGGTCTCGGGTCCCAGCGTGGCGCAGGGCTACTGGAACCGCGCCGAGGAATCCGAGAACACCTTCAGGGCGAGGCTAGAGGCTCTAGACCATAGACTTCGGACTAGCGGAATCCGGCCTATGGACTCTGGCCTAAAGCCTGAAGCCTCATTTCTCCGCACCGGCGACCTGGGATTACTCGACGACGGCCGGTTATACGTTACCGGGCGTATCAAGGACCTGATCATCATCCGAGGGCGGAACTATTACCCGCAGGACATCGAGCACGCACTGACTGACAGTGTGGATGTCCTGCGTCCCGGAGGCTGCGCCGCATTCTCTGTGACCTGTCAGGACGAGGAAAAGCCGATCGTGGTCGCGGAACTGACCCGCGAAGCCATACGGAAGGCCGATTACGAAGCGATTTTCGCATCCTTGCGGAGCACCCTGGCCGAGGCTTGTGAATTGACGGCCGCCGAACTGGTTCTCGTCCAGCCCGGCGGCGTTCCCAAGACCTCCAGCGGCAAACTGCGCCGCCAAGCCTGTAAGCAAGCGTACCTGGAGGGTGCTCTACCGGTGTTGGCGCGGTCGGACGACCCGAAGGAAGGGGGCGCGCAGCTTGCCGGGCAGGACAGCCCGGCTACTTCGGGTGGAATGAGGAAGGCGAGCGAACGCAAGGCGACGCCGCAGGAATTCCAACTCCAACTTCTGCAGGAAGCCTTGTCCGTCGTTCCTCACCCGCAGCGCGCCGCGCTGATCGCTCGTTTCCTCCGGACCAAGATCGCCCATCTGCTGAAGATCGAGGAATTCGCCGTATCCATGGAATCGCCGCTGCGAGCGTCGGGCCTCGATTCCCTGAAGGCCGTCGAACTCAAGCACACGGTGGACGAATTATTGGGCATCGAGGCCCCGTTGACGCTATTCCTGTCCGACCGGTCGGTGGTGGAAGTGGCTGAAGCTCTTGCCTGTCAGGCTGAAGGTTTGAGGCTGGAGGCTGTAGGAAATGACAAGGAACAGGCAATAGTCTCCGTTTCCTCAAGTCTCGAGTCTCTAGCCTCGAGCCTTTCTTCGACCCAGTTTTCCATGTGGACGATGCAACACATGGAACCGAACAGCATCGTTTACAACCTGCATCTAGCCTTGCGCATCGAGAACGGCGCCGACGCGGAAGCCTTGCGGCGATCCTTCTACCGCCTGGCGGAGCGGCACGAAATGCTGCGCACGGTTTATCGCAACGAGGGCGACGAGGTCTTTCAGTCGGTATTGCCGCTGGCCGACCTGCCCGACTTCTTTACTGCCGTCGACGCCTCGGTTTGGTCGGAATCCGAACTTCAAGACGACATGGCGCGGCGCATCCGCGAACCCTTCGACTTGGCGCACGGACCGGTCTTGCGGGTGGTCCTCTATCGACATGGAACCAAGGCTCCAGACTTCAGGCTCAAGACTTCGGATGTCCAGGAACCTGTAGCCCATAGCCTAGGGCCTCAAGCCTCTCCGCATACCCTCCTGCTTTGCGCCCACCACATCGCCCTGGACCTTTGGTCGGTGCTCGTGCTCGTCGACGAGTTGAGAAAAATCCGTTCGGAATTGGGTGAGACGGTTCCAGGGCCGAGCTTGTCCCCACCGGCTTCCAGCTATGCTGAATTCGCGGCCTGGCAACGGAACTATCTGGAAAGTCCGGCCGGCAATGCCGACTGGGATTACTGGCGGCAACGGCTTTCCGGAGAACTCCCGATCCTCGCCCTGCCCACTGACCGTGCGCGGCCTGCGGTACCGAACTACCGCGGCGCTTCGGTAGCGGTTCGCCTGAGCCGGGAGGAAACCGACAGGCTAAAGGATTTCGCGGCGCGTAGCGGCGTCACCCTGTTCACTCTGTTGCTTGCGGCATACAAGGTCCTGCTCCATCGCTACACCCGTCAAACCGACCTGATCGTAGGCGTTCCTGCGGCCGGGCGCTGTCAAGCCCGTTTTGCATCGGTTGTGGGCAACTTCGTCAATCCGGTGCCGCTGCGCAGCCAGCCCGCCGCCGACAAGCCTTTTTCAGTTTATCTGGCGGAGATACACGACGCTTTATTGGGTGCTCTAGAACATCAGGACTATCCGTTTTCCCTCATGGTGGAACGCCTGCATGTCGAGCGCAACGCCGATCACTGGCCGGTCTATCAAACCCTATTCGTGCTGCAGCAGGCGCAAGCGAATATCGGAAGCGAACTGGCGCAGCTCGCTCTGGGGGAAAACGGCGAGATGTCGGTCGGGAACGATTGGCCAGTGCGCCCGCTGGCCATCAGGCAGCGCATAGAGCGGTTCGATCTCAAACTGATGGCGGCCGAAGATGGAGCCAGCCTCCTGCTGTCCTTCCAATACCGCACCGATCTTTTCACGGAACGGACGGTTTCCCGGATTGCCGATCATTTCCGCAATCTCTTAGAGGCTGTGGCGGCGAATCCCGCAACAAGTATCGGCGGCTTGAGGCTGTTCGGCGAGCAGGAGCGAATCCAGCTGCTGGATCAGGCCATCGGGCCGGAGACGCCGCTTCCGGAAGAACCGTGCATTCATCGGCTGTTCGAGCTGCAGGCGGCCAACACCCCCGATCTTCCGGCCGTGGCCTGCAAGGACCAACGCCTGACCTACCGCGAATTGAACGCCGTCGCCAACCGCTGGGCGCATCATCTGATAGCGCTCGGAGTCGGGCCTGGCAGCCGGGTCGGCATTTGCGTCGAGCGCTCCGCGAATTTCGTGACGGCCATCCTGTCCGTGCTCAAGGCCGGCGCCGCCTACGTTCCCCTCGACCCCGCTTATCCGGAAGACCGGGTGGCCCGCGTGCTGGCCGACGCCGGCGTCGGCCTATTGCTGACGCAAACCGGCTTGAACGCTTCCAGCCATTTTCCCGCCATCGTCCGGCTCGATATGGATCTATGGCCGGAAGGACCGGAACCGGCGCACGACAATCCGCACCCTGCGATGACGCCGGACCATCCCGCCTATGTGATCTACACATCGGGGTCGACCGGACAATCCAAAGGCGTCGTGGTTTCTCACCGGAGCCTCGCTAATTACACCCAGCTTATTGCCGGGCAGATTTCCGCGCTCGCCGGATTTCGTTACGCAATGGTATCTACGCCCGCGGCGGATCTCGGCAATACGGTCCTGTTCGCTTCCCTCGTTTCCGGCGGATGTCTGCATGTATTCGACCAGGATGCCGCCACGGATGGGCGCGTGTTCGCCGACTACATCGAACGCCAGCCGATCGACGTGCTGAAGATCGTGCCCTCTCATCTCGCGGCCCTCCTGGATTCGGCCGAAGGCAGGACCATCGCGCCTCGACGGGCGTTGATTTGCGGCGGCGACGTGCTCACCTACGATCTGGTCGGCCGGATCATCGCCCAGCGTCCGGAATGCCTTATCTTCAATCACTACGGCCCCACGGAGACCACGGTCGGATCGCTGATTCTTCCGATTGAACCGGACGTGCGGGAGAGCGGGGCAAGGGAATCGGTACCGATCGGCCGCCCGATCGCCAACAGCCGGGCCTATGTTCTCGACGGCAATCTCGAACCGGTGCCGAACGGTGTCGCCGGCGAGTTGTACATCGGCGGCGCGGGGCTGGCCCAAGGGTATCTGAATCGTCCGGACCTGACCGCCGAACGCTTCGTTCCCGATCCGTTCGGTGCAGGCCCCGGCGAGCGCCTGTACCGGACCGGCGACCTCGTGCGTCGGAGAGCCGACGGCCTCGTCGAATTCCTGGGGCGCGCTGACCATCAGCTCAAGATTCGAGGCTTTCGTATCGAGCCGGGCGAGATCGAGGCCCGCCTGCGGACCCATCCCGAAGTGCGGGATGCCGTGGTGACGGCCTGGGAAGACGAACGCGGAGTCAAACGTCTTGCCGCGTACATCGTATCCAGCGGCGACGAACCGGACCCGGAAGCCCTGCGTGTCCATGTCCAAATCGCTCTGCCGGACTACATGGTTCCGGCGGCCTTCGTGTTCCTGGACGGTTTGCCGCTGACTCCCAACGGCAAGCTGGATCGGAGGTCCCTGCCTAAGCCCGATCCTTCCCGTCAATTGACGCGCCGATACGCCGCACCCCGAAACGACGCGGAAGCCCGGCTGGCTGCCATTTGGGCCGAGGTGCTGCGCATCGACAGGGTCGGCATCCACGATAACTTCTTTTCGCTGGGAGGGGATTCCATCCTCAGCATACAGGTGGCGAGCCGCGCTCGGCGGATCGGCTTGAACCTGGCGCCGCGGCAGATTTTTCAGCACCAGACAGTGGCGGAATTGGCGCTGGCGGCGGAAAGCGCGGCTCCGTTCGAGGCCGAGCAAGGCATTATCGAAGGACCGGCTCCTCTAACGCCGGTCCAGCAGAAATTCTTCGCCCAGGATCTCGCGAATCCGCATCACTGGAATCAATCCCTGCTGTTGGACATGCTGCATCCGTTCGACCCCGGCCTGATGGAGCGCGCCGTGGAGCAACTGGTGTTCCATCATGACGTCTTGCGGCTGCGGTTTTCCCGCGACGCGGCGGCTTGGCGGGCCTGTTACGTCGGGAAAGAGCGGCAGCCCATGTTTCATCGGGAAGATCTGTCCGCTATCCCTGACGCGGCGTTCGAGGCCTTTCTTGCCGGACGCGCGGAGTATTGGCAGCGACAGATCGATCTCGGCGAGGGGCCCACGCTCCGGGCGGTCTGGTTCGAACTCGGGCGGGGACGCGGCGCGCGGCTGTTGCTGGTCATCCATCACCTGGCCATGGATATCGCGAGCTGGCGCATCCTGCTGGACGATCTCGTGCTCATCCACGACCAATTGGCCTCCGGCCACGCCGTGACCTTGCCGGCCAAAACGACCTCTTACCGGCAATGGGCTGGGCGGCTTCAGGACTATGCCGGAACCCTGGCGGGGGAGGGGAGAGCGCCATCCTGGTGGCACTCGCGGGAGGCTGCTGAAACGGCTTTGCCGGTCGATCGCGACGAAGGCACGAACACCGAAGCCGATGCCGCCGAGTATACGGTCAAGCTCTCCGAAAAACTCACTCGGGCGCTCATTCAGGAAGCCGGAGCGGCCTATCGGACCAGCGTTCAGGAATTGTTGCTCATCGCCGTCGTCAAGGGTCTTTCGGACTGGTCCGGCCTGCACCGGTTGCGGGTGGAGGTCGAAGCGCACAGCCGCGACAACGGCCCGTTCAGGGATTTGGATTTTACGCGGACGATAGGACGGTTCACGACCTCCTACCCGGTGACCTTCGATATCGATCCGGCGAACGCCACCGGAGGCATCATCAAGGACCTCAAGGAGCAGTTCCGCCGCCAGTCCGCACGGGGATTCGACTACACCGTCTGGCGCTGGCTCGGCGAAGGGCGGGAAAAAGGCTGTTCGGCGGATGCGCCCATCCTGTTCAATTATCTCGGCCACCTGGACCTCGGAACCGACGCCCACGCGTATTTCCGGCAATGCGCGCTGGCATCGGGCATCGCCCGCGCCTCGGCGAACCGCCGGACGCACGAATTGGCGGTCAACGCCGCGGTCAGCGGCGGGCATCTCCAACTGACCTGGATTTACAGCGCGGCGCGTTATGGCGGCTCGACCATCGCCCGCCTCGGCGACGCCGTGATCCAGGCATTGGAGACGCTGATCTCCCACTGTCTCGAACCCGGCGTGTCCGGGCTAACGCCCTCCGATTTTCCGCTGGCCAAGCTGTCCGCGCAGGAGCTCGACAGACTGCCTTATCCGCCGGGAAACATCGAGGATGTCTATCCGCTGGGGCCCATGCAGGAAGGCATGCTGTTCTATTCCCTGATGTATCCGGGATCGGGCATCTATCACATGATCGATCGCTACGAAATCGACGGGGATGTCGAAATCGAGGCTTTCAAGGCGGCCTGGCAGGAGGTCTTGGACCGTCACCCCATCCTCCGCACGTCCTTTCTTTGGAAAGACTATTCGAGTCCGCACCAGTGCGTGCAGAAGCACCTGGCGCTGCCGTTCGATTATCAGGACTGGAGAGAAATGGACCCAGTCGAACAGGAACGGCGGTTCGAGGCGTTGATCGAAACCGAGCTGAAAACGGGTTTCGATTTCACGGTGGCGCCTTTGATGCGGATACGCCTGGTCCGGTTCGGCGACCGACGTTACCGCTTCATCCGCAGCCATCACCACATTCTCATGGATGCCTGGTGCAAGTCCCCGGTTTTGTTGGAGTTCCGGGCGAACTATGAGGCCAAGGTAAAAGGAGAGCCCTGCCCGCCCAGGGAGGCTGCGATACCCTATCGGGACTATATCGGCTGGCTTGCGGAGCAGAACCGGGAGGCTGCTGAAAATTTCTGGCGCCGGTATCTTACCGGATTCGGCGAACCCACGCCGCTGGTCGTGGACAAGCCGGTTCCGCCGGAAACAAAAGGCACGAGCCAAGTCCGGGATCGGGTGGCGCCGTTGTCCGAGGAAGACACCAAGGCGCTTCATGCTTTGGCGCAGCGTTGCCAAGTGACGCCGAACAGCGTCTTGCAGGCCGCCTGGGCGCTGATGCTGGCCCATTATTCGCGGTGCGACGAAGTCGTGTTCGGAGTGACTGTGGCCGGACGCCCGACCGATTTGCCCGGGGTGGAAACGGCGCTGGGATTGTTCATCAACAGCCTGCCGTTGCGGGTCAAGGTCAAGCCGGATCAGCCGGCCCTGGAATTCCTGCGCGAACTGCTGTACCACAATCTGGAGCTCCGCCAATACGAATACATGCCTCTGGTACAGATACAAGCTTTGAGCGAGCTTCCCAGAGGCCAGGCGCTCTTCCAGCACCTGTTCGTGTTCGAAAACGCGCCGGTCGATCCGACCTTGCGGGGTTCCAAGGACGTTTTGAACATCGTCGACGACAAGCACCGCACCCATTCCAATTATCCGATCAACGCGGTGCTGGTTCCTTCCCCGCGTTTCCACCTGCAAATTACCTATGACGTAAACCGTTTCGAACCGGCCGCCGTGGAACGGATGCTCGGGCATTTCAAGACCTTGCTGGAAAGCCTCATCCGCCATCCCGGCGCCCGCCTGGGCTCGCTCCCGATGCTGACCGAAAGCGAGCGCGGCGCAATCCTGGAGCAATGGAACCGGACCGATCATCCCTATCCCGAACCTCGGGACATCGTGGCCCGTTTCGAAGCGCAGACGGCGCTGGCGCCCGAGGCGGTCGCCGTCGCCTGCTGCGGCGAGGCATTGACCTATCGTGAACTCAACGCCCGCGTCAATCGCCTGGCTCACGCCTTGCGCGCCGCTGGGGTGGGCCCCGAGACGCTGGTCGCCCTGTTGAACGATCGCGGCATCGATTTCCTGGTGATGATGTTGGGCGTGTTCAAAGCCGGCGGCGCCTATCTGCCGCTCGATCCCGGCCATCCCGACGCACGCCTGACGCAGGTGCTGGAGGAAGCCCGCGCCGCTCGGCTGCTGGTTGGCAAGTCCTTCCGGGAACGGGCCGAATCAGTGTGCCGGACGGTCTCCCGGCGGCCGGCGCTGCTGGTACTGGACGAACCCGTGGCGCAAAGCTATCCGGCCACCGATCCCGAACGCCTGCACGGCCCCGGCAGCCTGGCCTTCACGATCTTCACGTCCGGCTCCACCGGAACGCCCAAGGGCGCCATGGTCGAGCACCGGGGCATGTTCAACAACCTGATCACCAAGGTTCCGACTTTGGGTTTGAGCGAAGCCGACGCCATCGCCCAAACCGCGGGACAGTGTTTCGACATTTCCGTCTGGCAGCACCTGACGGCTCTCGCATGCGGCGCTCGGGTCGAGATTTTCCCGGACGACATCGTGCGCGATCCCGGCCTGCTTCTCCGCCAAATCGCCGAACGCGAAGTCACCGTTCTGGAGGCGGTTCCGTCGATGATCCAGGCCCTGCTGGAAATGGCCGGGGGTATCGAGCTGCCGCGGCTGCGCTGGCTGATCGCCTGCGGCGAGGCGTTTCCGCCGGACCTCTGCCGGCGCTGGATGAAACGCTTCCCGCACGTGCGGGTGCTCAATGCCTACGGTCCCGCCGAATGCTCGGACGACGTTTCCTACTACGAGGTACCGGAAACGCCCGCAGAAACCGAAACGATCGTGCCGGTCGGGCGCCCCGTGGACAACACCCGGCTGTATCTTCTGGATGCCTGGCTCACCCCGGTTCCCGTGGGCGTGCCCGGAGAAATCTGCGTGGCCGGTATCCAGGTCGGGCGAGGTTACCTGCACCGGCCGGAAACGACGGCGGAAAAGTTCGTTCCGGACCCGTTCGGCCCTGTCGGCGGGCGCTTGTACCGCACCGGCGACCTCGGCCGTTACCGGGAGGACGGCGCCATCGAGTTCCTCGGACGCATCGACCACCAGCTCAAGATTCGCGGGGCGCGGATCGAACCGGGCGAAATCGAGGCGCAGCTTCTCCTGCATCCGGCCGTGGAGCAAGCCGTGGTGGTGGCCCGAGACGACGGAGGCGCGGGCGGCAAACGTCTGGTGGCCTATGTCACGGAACGCTTGCCGTTTTCTCCCTCTCCCTCCGGCAACGGGCCGGATGCGCAACCCGGAGAAAATTTGGAGAGCAAGCCGAGTATCGCGGCTCGCGAGGAAACCGCGGACGGTCTTTCCCTGATCGACCAGTTGCGCGCCTATCTCTCGGCACGGCTTCCGAACTTCATGGTGCCATCGGTCTTCGTTCGCCTCGACGCCATGCCTCTCGGTAGCAACGGCAAAATCGACCGCAAGGCCTTGCCGGCGCCGGACGTCGCCGCTCAAAGGGAAGCGCGCTACGTGGCCCCGCGCACCCCTGCGGAAGAAATTCTCGCCGACATCTGGAAAGACGTATTGGGCCTGGATAGGGTCGGCGTCGAGGACAACTTTTTCGATCTCGGCGGGCACTCCCTCATCGCCGTACAAGTGCTGTCTCGGGTACGGACCGCTTTCGATGTCGAGGTTCCCCTGAGACGCGTCTTCGAGGCCTCCACCATCACACAGCTCGCCTTGGTGATCGAGGAATGCCTGATCGAACAACTCGAATCCCTTTCGGAAGAGGAAGCCTTGGCGTTACTGGAGGACGGATCATGAACTGAAGAAACACTGTAAGAAACCTTCCCGTGTGGGTAAAGGCATCTACTGAAGTCGTCGCCCCGGCATGGATTGCCGGGGTCCAGAAGCCAAGGACGGCAAAGGCCTCTTAACTCCTGTGCTCTGAATTCCGGCACGAATTCGCCCGGAGCGGAGTGATTCTGAGGTGTCATTCGACCAGCCTGCAGAAAGAAAAAATAACGATGAAAACGACCGATAACTTGAAATTTACTGGGGAAGACGTCCTGTCGATTAACAAGGATCGACAACAAGAAGCTGTCGCTCATCAAGGAGGGAATGGTGTTGAGACAGGTTCGAAGAATGGCCTGTGCCCAGGTGCCCTTACCCGCAAGAGTACGGCCATTGCCGCGGCTTTTGCGGCCTATGTTCCGCTTGCTTCCGTCGGCGCCGAGCCGCAGCCCGTCGGCAAGGCCACGACGACCGCTCAAGCGCCGATCCAATTCGACATTCCGGCGCAAGATTTGCCCCGCGCCCTGTCCGCTTTCACCGTGCAGAGCCGCGTCCAGGTTCTTTACGAAGGCGATGTCGCCGAGGGGCTGCGCAACGCCCCCCTCAAAGGCGCCTATACACCGGAAAAGGCGTTGAAAGTGCTGCTGAGCGCGGCTCCCGTTCAAGCCCGTTTCACCGGCCAACGGACGGTGACCCTGGAGCGCAAGCCAATCGCCGTTCAATCCGGCGGCGATGCAGCCGACGCCATCGCGCTCGGGAAAGTGACTGTCAGTGCGGGAGCGGAGGCCGATCCGAACGATCCCTACAACGAGGACTACGCCGTTTCCAAATCCTTCCCAGCCACCAAGACCGACACGCCGATCATCGAGACGCCGGTATCGATTCAAGTAGTGCCGAGAGCGGTGATGGAGGATCAGAAAACTACCAGGATTACGGATGCTCTGGAGAACGTGAGCGGCGTTCGAGCGCAATCCTCCCTCGGAGCGGGCACCGGCTTCATCGTTCGCGGATTTCGCAATCCCTTGATCTACCGCAACGGCCTAATGGCAGTCCCGAGCGGTTTCCGTTCCGAATTCGATACGGCCGATCTGCAAAGCGTCGAAGTGCTCAAGGGGCCGGCGTCGGTTCTGTTCGGACGCGCGGAGCCCGGCGGCTTGATCCATGTCACGACCAAGAGGGCGCTCGACATTCCTTATTACTCCCTGGAACAACGGTTCGGCTCGTACGACTTCTATCGCACCGAATGGGACGCTACCGGCCCGATCACCGACGACAAATCCTTGTTGTATCGCTTCACCGGCTCCTACCAGAACAACGAGTCGTTCCGGGATTTCATCTCCAATGACAGGATCATGGTTTATCCCAGCGTCACGTGGCGACCGACCGAGGCAACCGATATAACGATCAACATCGAGGGGCTCAATCAGGACTACCAGGCCGATTATGGCATCCCTGTCATCGGCAAGCGCCCGGCGAATATCCCCGTGAGACGTGCCCTCGGCGATCCCAACGATCCGTTGGACAATATTTCCAGGGTGTTGCTGGGTACCGAAATCAACCATCGGTTCAACGAAGACTGGGCCATCCATAACCGGTTCCTCGCCAACTTCGGCCATGGCGACGAAACCTTTCTCAACCCTGCACCGGCGTTCGGGAACGCATTGAATCCCGTTACCGGCATCCTTCAGCGCAACGTCTTTTTCCAGCGTTATGACAGCGAGGGCTACACTACCAACCTCGATTTGACCGGCAAGTTCCGGATCGGTCCAACCGACCACGACGTCCTGGTGGGATACGACTATTTCCGGTCCTTCACCAAATACCGCACCCAGGGTTTTTTCGACACCCCCGACCCGGCGCTGGCGATCAACATATTCAATCCTTCGCCCAGTTATGGAATCGACAAGGCCGTATTCGACAGTGCCGTATTAGAGACGGAATTTCAGAACAACCGCTCGGTGATCAAAGACGAGTGGCACGGCGTTTATTTCCAGGACCACATCACCTTGTGGGACAAGCTGCATATCATGGGGGGAGGCCGTTACGACTGGATCGAAACGGGTAGAGGTCGGGGCAGCTCCTTCTCGGCTGCCGACAAAAACCTGCCGGACACCATCCGGAAAGACGACGGATTCAGTCCGCGCGTGGGCATTCTCTACCAGCCTTGGCAGTGGCTGGGAGTTTACGGTAATTGGACGACCTCGCTCGGCGCCAACAATGGGATATCGGCAACCGGGAGATCCTTTGATCCTCAAATCGGCGAGCAATTCGAAGCCGGAATCAAGACCTCTTTGTTCGAAGATCGTTTGCTCGCTACCTTGGCTTATTACCACATCACCAAGGACAACCTGCTCACCCCCGACCTGACGACGCCCGATCCCAACGACAGCGTGGCGATCGGCCAGCAGCGCAGCCAGGGAATCGAACTGGACGTAGCGGGGCGTATTACCGACAACTTGAGCATCATCAGCAGCTATGCCTTCACCGATGCCCGGATTACCAAGGACAACCGAGCCCTGAATGGCCAGATTAAGGGGTACGAGGGCAAGCGACTGAACAATGTGCCCGAGCATGCGGCAAGCCTATGGCTCAGATACGACCTCAACGGGTACGAAGCGCCGGACGGTTGGAGTTTCGGTCTAGGCGGCGTACTGGCGGGGCAACGGGAAGGCGATGTCGAGAATACCTTCCAATTACCCGGCTATGTGCGGATGGACGCCTTCGCGGCATACCGATTGAAGGTAGGGCCGACGCGCGTCACGGCTCAATTCAATATCCGCAACCTGCTCGACAAGACGTATTACGAGTCCACCGATCCGGATATCAATGTATCGCCGCGCCTGGGCGTTTATCCCGGCGCACCGCTGACGGCCATCGGTTCGGTGCGGGTGGAATTTTGATGTTCAAGTATTTGGATAGCTAAGACGACCCGAACACGCAATGCCGATGAGCCTCCTTGCAAACGTCCTTGAAAGAGAAGCTGGGCTTCAGAGCGGTGCGCGACGTCTCGGTCGCTCAAGGCGCGTGCAGGGTCTGGCTTAAGGTACACCGGTGGATCTGGGGTGAACCAGCAGAGGCGATTCAATCGGCCGGGAAAAGAGGATTGTGATGTGTAGTATCAAAACCATTTCTGCGCTCCCCGGCCATCCGGACCCGGTGGTATTGGAGCCTGACTTCAACCGGGTTCATGAAATCTTCGAGAAGCTAGCGGACCGGTACGGAAAACTTTTCACGGTTCAATTTGCGAACCGGCCGCTAGTAGTCGTCGCGAATGCCAATCAGATCAATTTCATTCTTCGCAAAAGGCCGGACCTTTTCGGCCCATATAGCAGGAAAAACAGAGTTCTCGAAACCATGAAAGTGGACGGAATCGAGGCTGCCGACGACCACGGCTGGAAACGTCAACGGGAAGTTATAGCGGCATCCATGGAATCCCGCCATATGGCCCAATATTTCGAATATATCAAGGCGGCTACCGGAGATTTGAAAAACCATTGGATCACTCATGGCGAAAACCTTTCGAAAATTGATTTGGAAGCGGAGATTTTGGGCTTCTCGATATCGGTATTTACATCGATGGTATTCGGCGATCTGGCCGATATGCCAGTGGGCGAGCAAGAGGTCACGAAGAATATCTTACATAACCTGGTCCCTATTTTGGGCAGGCGCATCGATGCCTTACTGCCGCAAATGCATTTGGAAAGCTTCTCCGAAGACAATTATTTTGACGAGGACATAAGGGAAATCTTCAGAGCCGTTAAAAATGTCATTGCACGTAAAGGATCCCTTTTAAATGACACAAATGGGGCTGGCAACGCGGTGAGCATGGTCCGGCTTCTTATAGAAGCCATGAAAGAAAAGGGTTCTGATATTCGCAATATAAAACTCATCGAAAATATTCTGTTGATAGTCCTGGCCTCCGAACCCACTACAGCGAATACCCTGCTCCGGGTGCTCTTCTGCATTGCCAAAGACCCCCAGGTCCAAAGGGACATTCAGGACGAAGTCGATGCTGTACTAGGCAATGGCGGCATTATCGAGGACATTGAAGATATCAAGAAGCTCAAATGTATCGACGCCGTTATTTTAGAGACGATGAGAACGTCGTCGGTATCCCGCCTCGCGATCGTGGAGGCCAAGGCGGATTTGGTAATGGACGATGTCGAGATACCCGCTGGAACTCCGTTGGTATTGCTGATCGCGCGTTGCGCTCTGGACGATGAAAATTTTCATCAGGCTAGGGTATTTGATCACCGGCGATGGCGCAGCGAAACCAAAGTGGAATCTTCCAAACATAACGGCAAAGCCTTTTTGGGTTTCGGCTCGGGGCCGCGTTCATGTCCGGGAAGAGGTTTGGCCATGCTGGTTATCAAAAGCGCCTTGGCGATGATTTGCGGAAATTTCCAAATCCGACTGTCACCCGAAAAACAGCCTGGCGATAAAACCGGTTTCAACGATAAGCCGCTGTCCTTTGGTCTTACTATCGAAATTCGCGATAGGCGTCATGACGTCGCGCTTTAGAAAAGATTAAACCTATTGCTGTACGAAAAAGTATTCCACGAACGCGAATATGGAACGAAACCCGGGACACCTTACTCTTCGACGGCGTTTTCGCGCTTTCTGGCTCAAGGTGCATTTATTTATCGCCTTGGCGGCAGGGTTTGTTTTCGTCGTTCTCGGACTGACGGGGTCGGTTAATGTTTTCTTCCGAGAATTGGAAGAACTCGGTTTGCCGACGCAAACCCATCACGAATCCGATGTGCAACCACATTCATTGGACGAAATCATGCAAACCCTCACGGCGGCACATCCACAAAGAAAGGGGCAATGGATCTTGGTATTGCCTGGGTATGGGAAAACCTATTTGTGGGCAATATATCCGAACCCCGAGGAAACGATGGATGAATTTTACGCACCGTTGCGGGTTTTGGTGGATGTTTACAGTGGTGAAATTCTTAAGGAGAGCTTTTGGGGGCAATCCTTATCGACCCTGATTTACGAGATTCACGCCAGCTTTCTTTTGGGCAAGCTCGGTTCGAAACCCGGCAAACTGGGTTTTGACATAGTCTGTTTCTCCGGCCTGCTCCTGCTGCTTTCCGCGTTGAGCGGCTTGTACCTGTGGTGGCCGCGTTGGAACAAAATGAAAACCGCGATCACTTTCAAACGAAGGGCGAGTCCGGAACGGTTTTATTTCGATTTGCATAAAGTAACCGGCTTTTACGCAGCAACGGTTCTCGTCACACTGGCTTTTACCGGGTTTTCGTTCAGTTACGATGATTATCTAAAGCCGTTGATACGATGTTTTTCGCCTATCGGCGCCGAGCATTTAAAGGACCCCGAACTTAAATCGGAATCAGCCGCCGGTGGGCGCCGGATTTCGATAGCCGACGCCGTGGCAATAGCCGACTCCGTTTTTCCCGGCGCAGAACTGCGTGGAGTACAGACGCCGGACGGTCCCGATGGCGTCTATGTCATCGAGAAAAGGCAATCCGGAGAAGCTAACCGGCTCAGGCCGCGCACCAAGATCTGGATCGACCAGTACACCGGCAAGGTGCTGGCGGTTCAGGACCCGAATCAATTTACCGCCGGCGAGACATTCCTCAACCTCATGTGGCCCCTGCATAGCGGAGAAGCGATTGGCCTTCCGGGCCGCATCGCATGGTGTGTCATCGGTTTCACGCCCTTGATCCTTTACGTCAGCGGAATCGTGCGCTGGCTACAGAAGCGAAAGGCGGCAAGGCGGAGCGAGGCCGGGTTCAAGAAACGTCTGGAAAGGACAATGGGATGAAAAACGAGATCGAATTATCCGAATCCAAGTCTGCATTATCCGCAAGCAAACGAGCGCTTTTGCAAGAACGCCTGCAAGGGCGGCTGATTCCCCGTCGGCTTGGACCATCCACGATGCCCAAGCGGCCTCAGGGACCATCGCCTCTGTCTTTCTCCCAACAGCAGTTGTTCTTCCTCGATCAATTGGAATCGGACAGCGCCGCCTATAACTTTTCCATTGCGGTTCGGCTTAGGGGAACGCTAGTCGTTGACGCATTGGAAAAAGCCATCAACGAGATCATCCGTCGGCACGAGTCCTTGCGGACCGAATTTGTCATCGCGAACTCCGAGCCGATCCAGCGAGTGCTGCCGGAACTTAGCTTGTCCGTCAGTGTGGAGGATCTGAGCGGACAATCTCCGTCGGAACGCCGCGACTACCTTGGAAAACTGCTTAACCGGGAATCGAGAACGCCTTTTGATTTATCCGAATGCCCGCTGCTGCGCGTCAGGCTCTTTCGCTTGGCCGAGGGCACCCAAGACGAACAGGAGCATGTTCTCCTCATCACCATGCCCCACATTATCACCGACGGCTGGTCGGCGGCTGTTCTATACCGGGAGCTGGCCACGCTGTACGAAGCTTATGTCCTAGGCCGCCCGTCACCGTTACCCGAGTTGCCCATCCAATACGCCGACTTCGCTTATTGGCAGCGGCAGCGGTTGCAACCGGATGTCCTCGCGAAAATGTTTTCGTTCTGGGAGCGTCATTTATCCGGTTCCGATTCCGGTTTCGAGTTGCCGACCGATCGGACGAGGCCGGCGGTGCAGACGTATCGCGGGAGCGACTACCACTTTTTTCTGGCCAAGGAACTCACCGTAAAGCTGAACCAGTTATGCCGCCGGCGGAACGTGACTTTGTTCGCGCTCTTGTTTTCCGCCTTCAATGTGCTCCTGCATCGCTATACCGGTGAGCAACATATTTGCGTAGGGACCCCGGTAGCCAACCGCAACCATGCGGAGCTCGAAGGGCTGATCGGTTTTTTCGTCAATGTATTGGCACTGCAAACCGATCTTTCGGGCAATCCGAAATTCACCGCCTTGCTGGGCCGAACCCGCGAAACGATGTTGGATACCCAGCCGCATCAGGAGTATCCCTTCGAGTTATTGGTTAAAAAGCTCAAGCCGATTCGAGATGCGAGTTCCAATCCGTTATTCCAGGTCATGTTCGTACTGCACAACGTGCCGTTCGACTCGATACGGGTAACCGGACTGGATATCACGCCATTCTCGGTCGAGAACCATGTTTCAAAGTTCGACTTGACCCTGCACGTTACCGAAGAGCCGGACGGTCTGCGCACATCCCTGGAATACAACGTCGATTTGTTCGACGAGAGCACGATCGCCCGCATGGCGAGTCACTTCCGGGTATTACTGGAGCACATCGCAGACGCTCCGGACACGCGGATCAGCGAATTGCGGCTGCTGACGCCGGAGGAAAACCGGCAACTGACCGAGGAGTGGAGCACTGTAACCGCCTACGTGTTATCGGATGGCGGTCCGGAGAGTGCGAATGGCCTGCCCGCGCGCTCGGGAGAAACGTCGGCGGACGGATTCATCCACGCACTGTTCGAGGATCAGGCGCGGCGTGTGCCGTCAGCAATCGCCCTGTGCGGCAACGGATCGACTTTGACTTACGCGGAGCTTAACGCCAGGGCCAATCAACTGGCGCACTACCTCCGTAGCAAAGGGGTAGGACCCGGAATCACGGTCGCACTATGTATCGGTCGCTTGCCGGAAATGGTGGTCGGGATACTCGGCGTTCTGAAAGCCGGCGGAGCCTATGTGCCGATCGATCCGAAATACCCCAAGGACGAGATTGCGTATCTGCTGGACGATTCCGGCGCAGCGCTGCTTCTGACTCGGGAATCGGTGCTGGCGGCGTTGCCGAATCTATCGATAACGCCGACATGCGTCGACTGTGATTGGGAAGCGATTGCCGAACAACCCGTCGCGGATCCGCGGGTGACGATCGATTCCGGCGACCTGGCCTACGTTATTTACACCTCCGGGTCCACGGGAAAACCCAAGGGCGTAGCCATTACTCATCGCAATGTCCTGCACTCGACCCAGGCCCGGTTTGCCTATTACCGCAACCCGGTGGAAAGCTTTTTATTGCTTTCTTCCTTTGCCTTCGACAGTTCCTTGGCGGGCATATTCTGGACCTTGAGCCAAGGCGGAAAACTGTGCATTCCCGATGATTCGACTCATACCGTTCCGGCGTTTCTGGTCGATTGGATCAGGAAAGAGCGGATTACCCATTTGTTAGGCCTGCCGTCTTTTTACAATATCCTCCTCGAGCAAGCGGATGCGGGGCAACTCGATAGCTTGCGGGCGGTTATCGTCGCCGGAGAAGCTTGCTCGGCGGGAGTGGCCGAACGCCACTACGCACAACTGCCGGGAGCGGATCTCTATAACGAATACGGCCCCACCGAAGGCACCGTCTGGTGCACCGCATATAAAATCCCGCCGAAATTTTCCGAGGACTCGATACCCATCGGCCGCCCCATTCCCGGTGCGCGGATATATCTATTGGATGCCTATTTGAATCCGGTGCCCGTTGGCGTACCCGGCGAGCTTTATATCGGCGGCGAAGGTCTTGCCGCCCGCTATTTGAATCAGCCGGCATTGACCGCCGAACGTTTTTTGCCCAACCCTTTCGATAATGCCTCCGGGGCTCGTCTTTACCGGACGGGAGACCGTGCGCATTTCCGCGCCGACGGCAATATCGTGTTCTTGGGGAGGGCCGATCACCAAGTCAAGATTAGGGGGTTTCGAGTAGAGTTGAGCGAGATCGAGGTCAAGTTGCTGAAGCACCCGGATATCGAAGCAGCGGTCGTGACCGATCACGAAACCCCTTCGGGAAGCAAGCGCCTGATTGCGTACCTCGTGCCAAGGCAAGGCGAACGCGCGGCCGACGCCGACGGGTTACGCGCGTTTCTGCAAAACATGTTGCCCAGCTACATGATTCCGTCGGCCTTTGTATTTCTCGATCGTCTCCCGCTGACGCCCAACGGCAAACTGGACCGCAAGGCATTACCTTCAGTGGACGTCCGGGATCAATCGGAGGACCGCTACGTCGCACCGCGCACCAAGATCGAGGCCGTGTTGTGCGCTATCTGGGGGCAGGTATTGGGTCTGGAGAAAGTCGGCATCCAGGATAACTTTTTCGAGATCGGCGGCGATTCCATATTAAGCATGCAGATGGTGAATCGGGCGAAGCAGGCCGGCTTGACCATTCATCCCCGGCAGGTCTTCGAATACCAAACCATCGAAGCATTGGCGAAAGCAAAGGACCGCGACACGGACGTGCAGGCGGAACAGGGCATCATTACGGGAGAAGTTCCCTTGACGCCCATCCAGCGGTGGTTTTTCGAACAGTCCTTCCCTAACCCGAATCATTGGAACCAATCGGTTCTGCTGGAGGCAAAACAGCCGATCGTCCCCGCGGTACTGACAGACGTCATACGGCACCTGCTGCACCACCACGATGTTTTGCGCACCCGTTTTCGCGAGTGCGGCGGTCTTTGGACGCAGGTGCTGGCGGAGGATGTCGAGGGCGCAGTCGAAATCGTTTCGGTCGATTTTTCGGGTCTCGCCGAGGATCGCCGGCAAGCCGCGCTGACCGAACAGGCTTCGCGGTGGCAGCGCAGCCTCGATTTGCGTCACGGGCCTTTAATTCGGGTGGTGTGGTTCGATTGCGGAGGCGATTCGAGCAGCCGTTTGTTGATCATCATCCACCACCTGGTGGTGGACGGAGTAAGTTGGCGCATTCTTTTGGAAGACATGAGCGCCCTTTACCGGCAGGCTCTCGCGGCGCGAGAGATGAGGTTGCCGAAAAAAACCACCGCCTTCAAGCAATGGGCGGAACGCCTCGCGGATCATGCGCAAACGGCAATGCCGGAGCGCAACGTCGCCTATTGGCTGAACACCGATTGGAGCCGGATCGCTGCACTGCCGATGGATTTCGCCGGGGGCGTCGATTCCGAGGCAACCGGCGAGACCGTGACCATTTCGCTGGACCCGACGAAAACGTCCGTTTTGCTGCAAAACGCCCCGCTGGCCTATGGCGCGCGGATCAACGAGGTTCTTCTCGCGGCGGTAGTGGCCGTGCTGGCCGAATGGGCGCAAAGCGACTCGGTATTTTTGGAAATGGAAAGCCATGGCCGTGAATACCTTTTTGACGATGTAGACATCTCGCGCACCGTAGGCTGGTTTACCGCCTTATTTCCGGTTTTGTTCGAAATTTCGCCCGATCGGGCTTTTCCGGAAATAGTCCAAGCGGTGAAGGAGCAACTGGCCGTCATCCCGAACCACGGCATCGATTACGGCGTCGTGCGCTATCTGAATCGGAATCCCGATCTTGTCAGCCGGCTGGAAGCCGTTCCGGAACCTCAAATCGGGTTTAACTACCTTGGCCGAATCGATCAAGGAACCGCGGTCGACGCTTGGTTTTCTCTCGCTCCGGAACCCGCCTGCCGCCTGAACGATCCAGCGGGAGTGCGGCCGCGCAGCCTGTCGATCGATGCCTCGGTCGTGGCGGGTGAATTGCGCGTTCATTGGAGCTACAGCCATGCCTGTCATTCGCGGGAAACCATCGAGCGACTTGCCGGCAGGCTTTTAGGGATACTCGAAGATGCCGCCGCGGCTTGTTCGGCAGCAGCATCGCTCGGCGATGCCGTGAATTCGGAGCAACAAGAACCATCAACTTCCATTGTGAATCTGGCCGCGGAAGCGATTCTGGATTCGTCCATCACGCCTGCTTTCCGCCCAGGGAAACCGAACGGACTTCCTCGCAATGTGTTGTTGACTGGAATTACCGGGTTCGTGGGCCCTTTTTTACTGGACGAACTATTGGCGCAAACTCAAGGAAAGATTTTTTGCCTGGTGCGTTCCGGTTCGGCTGAGGACGCAGCCAATAAAATCGAAGAAACCCTCGATCGCTATGCCATCCATAACCCTTTGGCAAAACAGCGGATCGTGCCTTTGCCCGGTGATTTGGCAAAACCGTTTCTCGGACTGCCGGCGGCGCGGTTTCGGGAGTTGGGCGATGAAGTCGACGTGATCTATCACAACGGATCGTCGACCAACCTGATCTTATCTTATCCGGCTTTGAAACCCGCCAACGTGTCGGGTACGCGGGAGATCCTTCGCCTTGCCTGCACCGGCACGGTCAAGCCGGTTCATTACGTATCGACGTTGTCTATTTTCGACGACGGAACCGAGCCCGAGCCGCCAGGATTTTCGGAGGACGATCTGCCCAGCCTGAATACCCGTTTGACCATGGGGTATTCGCAGAGCAAGTTGGTGGCCGAGCATCTGATTCGAATCGCGCGCGACCGCGGCTTGCCGGTTACCGTTTACCGATTGGGCACCGTGACGGGACATGGCGGCACCGGCGCTTGGAATCCGAATGATTTCCACTGCCGGTTTCTTAAGGTGTGCCTCGATCTCGGGATATTTCCCACGAATAGGACGTCATTCGTGCTGACACCCGTCGATTTCGTCAGCCGCGCCATCGTGGGGCTGTCCGCCCTCGATTCCTCGCCGGGGCGTACCTATCACGTTTTCAATCCTCATCCGACACCGGTATCGGATCTTATTGCCTGGCTCGACAGGTATGGGTATCGGATTGAAAAGGCTTCACCCCCGGAATGGATGAGCGCCTTTTCCACGCTCGCCTCTCGGTCGCCCGATCAGCCTTTGCACACCATGGCCGGAATGGTGGAGTCCTTTGTAGAACATCATCACGATGGTTCAGTGCCTTATCGATGCGGCACGACGGCTGAAGCATTGAGGCAAGCCGGAATCGCCTTGCCGACGGTCGATGAGGGCGTGTTTGCCAAATCGCTCGATTATCTGGTCGACGCGGGCGTTCTGGAACGGCCCTTTCGTTGAGCGACTTGCAAGCATCCACCCTGAAACAACACGCCGGATTAGTTCGATGGACCTGCTCAAACGCAAAGTAGCAGTAAGGTGCCCCGGTTGGGATAACGATAAGCCGCCCCGATATTTTTCCCAGCCTTATAGCCTCGTCGAGGGATTGGAGTGGATTTACCACGTCCTGATCAATCCGCCGCGAAGCCACGGCCCATTCGAAGAATTCGTTCCCGATAACAGCGTGATAAATACCGTTATGCCTCGGATAAAGCTGGGTTTTATCGGAGATATCATGATCCTCGAAGGAATGGATTTAAGAATCGGGGAGGATATCAGGCGCTTTTTCTCTGATACGGATTTCCTGGTCGGTAATTTCGAAGGGACTATTGTTACCGGCCACCGCAAGCAGGTGTTTATGGCCCAGGCTCACACCGAGGAGATTTTGGACCATCTGTCCAAGCTTTTTCCACCTGAGCGCACGGTTCTGTCCTGTGCCAATAATCACACGGGCGATTATGGCTGGGATGGGTTTTGCGAATCCTACCGGCGGCTGCAAGATTATGGCTTTATAACCGTGGGAAGGCGGGATGAACCGTCTGTGCTCATTGACGGTAAGGTAAATATTGTCGGTTGTACCCGTTGGTCGAATCAAAAATGCGAATTCGTAGCGACGATAGATGAGGTCGATGATTATTTTGCTGGCGATGCCGAATTCAATATTTTGTATCCGCACTGGGGATACGAAATGCAATTGCGTCCTAAATATCATCAGGTGCTGCACGGCCGCAGCTTATTAAATATGTGGGATATGATCATCGGCCATCATTCGCATTGTCCGCAACCAGTCGAGCTTTGTGAAACTAATCGCAATACAAGATTATTAGCTTATTCATTGGGAAATTTTTGCTCCTCTGAAAATAGGGGAGATACCCCTATCGGGATTATTATGAAAGCCGATATCGGGCCGGATAGCAACGGTGTCTGGGGTGTCGGCAGAATGAACTGGGAGTTTATATATGCGTTCTTGCACAAGAAACAGCGATGCGTCGAGCTCGAAATACGCCGCACTGAACCTGCTCGGTCTCGATAATGTGACAACCCGATGAGTGATTTATTCGGCTTTCTTCCGTTTCGGTCATGGATCGCGCTCTTGATCGCTGCCCTAACGGGCATGGTTAGTGGGCTTAGCGGGGTCGCACTGCTCGCCGTGATCAATGGCGCACTGCAGCCCCCTGCTTCTATAGACGAGTATTGGCCGATATTCGTCGGACTGTGTGGCAGTTTTATCGCGGCCAGGCTCGTATCGGAATACGTCGTCATATTCCTAGGACAAAATACGATTCGTGATTTACGAATCAGGCTGTGTCGAGAAATTCTCGAATTACCGCTGGCTGAATTTCAGAAAATGGGCCCCGGCAAGGCCTTGGCAAATCTCACAGAAGATGTGGCGGCAGTCTCCGAGGCGTTCACCCGAATTCCTTCCATTTGCGTCAATATCGCCGTGGTGTTCGGCGGCCTGGGTTATCTCGGCTGGTTATCGAGGGATATCCTCTGGATCGTGTTAGGGGCCATGGCCGTCGGCGTCCTCAGTTTTAGGACGATTCAATACTGGGCCTATCGATGGCTGGTGGTCGCCCGCGAGCACGAGGATTCGGTATATAGATACATTCGGAACATGACCGATGGAATCAAGGAGCTAAAGCTCAATCAGCCGCGTCGCCGGGCGTTTTTGTCGGACTGCGTGGAAGCTTCGATTATCAATTGCCGTCGGAATAGGCTATTGGCAATGCTGTGGTATGCGGTCGCCATCAACTGGGGAAACGGATTGTTTTACGCAGTGATCGGTACGATTCTTTTCATTCTGCCTCAGTGGCAGGAAATTCCGTCCGAGATCGCGCGAGGCTATTGTTTGATCATTTTATACATGGCTATGCCGCTCCAGCTTCTGCTCGAAGTTATTCCTATCCTGTCGAAAGCCAGGGTGTCGGCCGGAAAGATTCACGCTCTGGAGAAAGGGCTTTCCGGCAAAAATCAGGATTACGGGCTGCTTCCAAGAAGAGATCCCGAAGCGCGTACGCCGATTTTGGAGCTTTCGAAAGTCCAGCATTGTTATCGTGGAGAAGACGGGCGCGTGGAGTTCTTACTCGGCCCTATCGACCTAACTCTATACCCCGGTGAAATCGTTTTTATTATTGGAGGAAACGGCAGCGGGAAATCCACGTTAGCTTTTTTATTGGTTGGATTATATCGGCCGGAAAGCGGAGAAATACAGTTGGATGGCGAACCGATAAACGATGGAAATCTCGAATATTATCGACAGCACTTCTCGGCCATTTTTTTCGACTTTTTCCTGTTCGAAAACCTATTGGGCTTCGACAATCTGGAATCCAACAGCAAAATATGGGAATACCTGAAGCATCTGGACCTCGCTCACAAGGTCACCGTCAAGGACGGTAAGTTTTCTACGGTCAATTTATCGCAAGGGCAGCGAAAACGGCTCGCACTTCTGGTTGCTTATCTGGAAGATCGTCCGTTCTATGTGTTCGATGAATGGGCTGCGGATCAGGATCCGATATTCAAGAGGATTTTCTACCGAGAGATTCTCGGTTCCCTAAAATCCCGCGGAAAGACGGTTATCGTGATTACTCACGACGATGCGTATTTTTCATTGGCGGATCGTTGTCTCAAGCTGCGGGACGGAAAGCTTTTCGAGGTGCCGGTGGCCGAGGCGAGCGATAGCCATGGGAGAGCCGAAAATTTCGCCGCCCCTACTACGACAATGTTAGAGGTCGGCCATGGAGCCTGAAATGGGTTGCTCGAGCCCTGGAGACAAGGAAGAAAAATCGGCGGTTTCGGCAGAGCTATCGAACCGAATGTCGTCACGGCGGTGGAACCGAACGAGCACGAAAGTAACGCATCGCCTGTTTTTCGGCGCCGTCATTTTGATCGGTGCCGGCTGCTTGGCGGGGTATTGCTCGCTACGACTATCGTTGCCCCCCGAGCAGGGGACTTACCGGCTTACTGAGCTTGCATCGGGCGTCGTGGTGGAATTCGACAGCCAGGGAATTCCCTCGATTTCGGCAAAATCCCGCGAGGACGCCTTTTATGCGTTAGGTTTTGTGACCGCTCGCGACCGCCTGTTTCAACTCGATCTGCTGAGGAGGCAAATGGCGGGACGGCTGGCCGAGGTCATGGGAGAAGATTTGGTGGAGTCGGACCATCGGCATCGGGTAATGGGTTTCGAACATGTGGCCGGAGCTATTGTGAAACGCCTTCCGGAGGATCAGTTGCGGGTGTTGGAGGCTTATGCCGCGGGGATCAACCAGGGAATGGCGTCCATGCCGGTCGTACCGTTCGAATTCTTGCTGTTGGGATATCGGCCTTCCGCTTGGCGGCCCGAGGACAGCCTGCTGGTGGTGCTGGCCATGGAAGAGGACTTGGGATGGACGGGGGAAGCGGAGCGCATGGCCACGGTCATGGAGGCCGCCCTGCCGAAAGCGGTAAATGCGTTTTTCTCTCCGGCCGTCGATCGCTACACCAACCAACTTCTAAGCGGCAAAGCCTCTCGGACTCGGCTCCCTCCGATTCCCAAGGAGGACTTGTCTGCCTTGCTGAGGAATGCTGGAGAACACTACGCCGGTTTGGCAACGGACGGTCCTGCCCCCAAGGGATCGAACGGTTGGGTGGTCGGTCCTTCGAAAACTTGGGACGGACGAGCCATCCTCGCAAATGATATGCACTTGTCGCTACGTGTCCCCAACATATGGTACCGGGTGCAAATTCGCTACGAGGACGTGCAGCTCACCGGTCTTGGCTTGCCGGGAATCCCTCTGGTCGTGGTGGGTTCCAACGGTAAGGTGGCCTGGGGCTTTACCAACATAGAGGGCGATTTCGTCGATTTGGTGGAACTGGAACTCGATCCGGACGATCCCGGACGCTATCGCACGCCTCAGGGATTTGCCCGCTTCGGCGAACGCATCGAAACGGTGCCGGTACGGGACGGAACCGAGCGCACGTTCAAAGTACTGGAAACCATCTGGGGACCCGCTCTGCCCGAACCCCTACTGGGCAAGCGGGTGGCCGTACACTGGACCGCCCTGGATCCGGAGGCTACCGACCTGCATCTTCTCAACCTGGATGCGGTGGAGGATGTCGCTGCCGCCCAGGCCGTGTTCAACCGGGGCGGCGGTCCGCCCTTGAATGCCATGGCGGCGGATAGCCGAGGCAACATCGGTTGGACTTACACGGGGAAAATCCCGAGACGCTTCGGTTTCGACGGATCGGTTACCCGCTCTTGGGCAGATGGCTCGCGCGGCTGGAAAGGTTACATTCCGCCCGAAGAGCTGCCACGCTCGGTGAATCCGTCAGCCGGTTTCATCGTCAACGCCAATCAGCGGATGCTCAATGACGATTATCCCTATGTCATCGGCCATGATTTCGACCACGGGCACCGCGCCCACCGAATCGCCGAAAAACTCTCCATGGCCAATAATCTCGACGAGCGGGATATGCTTACCCTGCAACTCGACACGCGGGTGGAGTTCTATCGGTTTTATCAACGGCTTGCCCTGTCTCTTCCGCCCGGCGATGCGCGCGAGGCGGGGGAACGTTGGCGGGAGAGCTTGGAAAGGTGGGACGGTTCCGCGGAAAAAGGGTCGGTAGGATTTGCGCTGCTGGTGGAATTTCGCCGCTTGTTGCTCGACGAGGTTATTTCTCCCTACCTGACGAGGTGTCGTAGCCTAGATCCCGGCTTCCGGCTTCAGAGAGCGACCATCGATGAGCCCTTGCAGCAACTTCTAGAGGCGAAATTGCCGGAATTGTTGCCTCACAAAGAACGCTATCCGGATTGGGATGCTTTTCTCCGCGATCTCCTGATACGGTCGGAGCGTAACATCTCTGCTAAGTATGGAGGCGAGTCCGCGGAATCGCTGACTTGGGGCGCGGTCAATCGCGTGTCTATCGCCCATCCGTTTTCATCCGCGCTTCCATTGCTCGGCACCTTCCTGGACATGCCGCCGGTTCCCGTGTCGGGATGCCGCGAATGCGTCCGCGTTTACTCGCCCGGCTATGGAGCCAGCGAGCGTATGGTGGTCGCGCCGGGTCATGAACTCAACGGCCTTTTCCATATGCCGGGAGGCCAATCCGGGCATCCGCTGTCGGCACATTATGACGACCAACACTCGGCTTGGGTGGAAGGAACTCCTACGCCTTTTTTAGTCGATGATCTCGTTCATCGGCTTTATCTGGTGCCAGTGGAGGACTGAATTCAGTGGGATTGGAAGAGAGGGGGCAAGGATTTGCGGAAATGCCCGGTGCCGCATGGCAGTGGGACCAGATGCCCGGAAGTGCTTCGGGCAACGAATCGCATAAAACTGAAACGGAGTTGTCATCATGACGCACATTGTTGCGGAGCCGAAAATTGACCTTCCCTCGCAGGAACCCTTAGCCGGGGCCGACGGATTATCGTTGGCGTCATCGAATCGAACGAGGCGGAACGATATTTCGGGCAACGCGTATTATCTGGATCGGCAGACGGCGTTCGAATCCAACGCCCGGACCTATCCGCGCAAGCTGCCCATCGCCATTCGCCGGGCCGAAGGCATTCATGTCGAGGATACCGACGGACGGCGCTATATCGATTGCCTGGCTGGGGCGGGGGCCTTGACGCTCGGGCACTATCATCCGGTGGTGGTGGAAGCGGTGCAACGCGCGGTGGCCGATGGCGTGCCCTGGCAAACCCTGGATTTGACGACGCCGGTCAAGGACGCTTTTGTCGAGGAGCTTTTCTCTACGCTGCCGAACGAATTCGCCGGCCACGCCCGTATCCAGTTCTGCGGGCCGTCCGGGGCGGATGCCATCGAAGCGGCGCTCAAGCTGGTCAAGACCGCCACTCGTCGGCGTTCGGTCCTTGCTTTTCATGGGGCCTACCACGGCATGACCCACGGCGCGCTGGGCTTGACCGGCGAGACCGGGCCCAAGCTGGCGATCGGGGGACTCATGCCCGAGGTGCATTTCCTGCCTTATCCCTACGCCTATCGCTGCCCGTTCAATCTCGGCGGCGAGGCGACCTGGCGCGCATCCATCGCCTACATCGAGAGGCTGTTGGACGACACCAACAGCGGCATCGCGCCGCCCGCCGGCATGATCCTGGAAGCCGTGCAAGGGGAGGGCGGGGTGATTCCGGCGCCGGACGAGTGGCTTCGGGAAATACGGCGCATCACCCGCGAACGGGAGATTCCCTTGATCGTCGACGAAGTACAGACCGGCGTAGGTCGCACGGGAGCGATGTATGCCTTCGAGCATGCCGGCATCCTGCCGGATGTGTTGGTGCTTTCGAAAGCGGTGGGCGGCGGACTGCCGCTTAGCGTGGCGGTCTACCACGAAAGTCTGGACCGCTGGGAGCCCGGCGCCCATGCCGGCACGTTTCGAGGCAACCAATTGGCCATGGCGGCGGGCGCCGCGACTCTGCGATTCGTCAAGGAGCAGACGCTCGACCGCCATGCGGACGCGATGGGCGAGCGTTTAATGGCCCATCTGCGCCGTATCCAACGGGAGTCGCCTCATGTGGGCGACGTGCGGGGACGGGGCCTGATGATCGGCGCCGAGATCGTGGATGCGCGAGCCGAGCCCGATCGTCTCGGCGCTCGTCCGCCTTGCCGCGAACTGGCGCGCCGGATTCAAAAGGAATGTCTCAATCGCGGCTTGATTCTCGAATTGGGCGGGCGTCAGGGAAGCGTGGCCCGCTTCCTGCCGCCTCTGATCGTGACCGCGGGCGACATCGACCGGATCGCCGGAATCTTCGAGGAGGCTGTGAGGGGGGCTGGTAAGAGGCCGAAGACTTAAGGCAATAGGAGGAACGGAGCGGCTGCGATTGTCGACTCTATTAAGCCTCTGGCTTGGTCTCGTTCAGTATTTTGCGTCGCGTTTTTCAGATCGCGATCAAGCGCAAGGGAAAACATTGGCTGATAGCTTGGAAATCGCGATCTTTGCAGAGTAGTGGCAGGTTGTCGCGCAGGCAGAGTCGCGCGATCACACAATCGATCGTCGATCGAATGGTATAGCCCTTGGCGCGGCAAGCCCGGTAAATCCTTGCGGCCTCGATATAATCCGACTGCGCAGGCTCTTTGACGTAGTCGAACGCTTCCAACAAACCGGAAATTTTGACCGCTTCGGATTCGGTGCGCAGGCCGAGCAGGATTTCCGTCCATACTACACCCGGAAGCGCGATAGGTTCGGCATCGGCTAGCGCCTGCGACAGCCGATCCGCTTCCGCTGAGGCATGGCCGTTGAAATAGTCGATCCAAACCGAGGTATCGACGAGCATCAGTCTTCTTCGAGGTTCGGTCTGGCGCGTAACTGATCGAGGTCACCCTGCCACGGGATCTGACCGCGCAAGGCCAGCAGTTGCCGGCGTTTGAGCGTTTTGACGAACTCGGTCAGAGCGGCTTGGATAGCGGCTTTTTTGGTCGGGAAGCGGCCCAACTGCACTACCTGATCAAGCAGGTTTTCATCCAAATCGACATGCGTTCTCATGGGATTAAAATCCTATTTTCAATGCACATAATTTTGTCAGCACTATGTGCATAATTCAACGAACGGATTCCCGCGCTTCTGCGGCCCGCGTAAAGCGGAACACACGGACTCACTATTTGCCGTACCAATAAAAATGAGTGACCGGAGTACGGGTTTTGGGGCGGTCAAACGTCTTATATGGAATGGCTGCGGCAAATTGCCTTTGGCCGAGTCTTTGGTTTTGCTATTCCCTTCAGGAGTAATCCGTGAAACGACGCACACTGACTGCCGCCCTTGTCATGCTGATTGTTGCGCTGGAGATCCATGCCGGTACTCTCGCCGACGGCAAATGGAGTCCGGCAAGTTGCGGAACGCGGCCGGCCGCGCCGGAGATCGATTCCCGCAGCGTCGACGCCTACAACCGCAGTCTCAAGGCGGCGAGAGACTGGCAGCAAAAGGCGCAAGCCTACAACGACTGCATCGTCAAGGAAGCCAATGCAGACAACTCGGTCATCGCCGAGACGGCAAACGCTGAACAGGCACGCTTCCGCGCCGAGGTCGAACAGATCGGTGCCGTGGCGACGGCCGCCAAGGCCAAGCTGGATAGCCGATGACACGGATGGCTGAAACGCCGCCCGGCGCTTTGGGTACAGATACACGCCGGACCGGTCTTGCGATGGCCGGTTTTTTGATTGTGATGGGCCCGTCTCGGCCGGGCTTTGGCCCACGCACCAAACGGGGCAGGTGAACTGCCGGTGAGTCTTGGAGAGGCATGAGGCTGGTGACTTTGGACGTTGGACTTGAGGCCGAACCGAGAGCGTGCGCCGGGTGCCCGCCCGAGCAGCGAGATAGGCGTCGAAGCTTGGGGCTTTCCCTCCGGCGTAGTTAACGTCCAGATGAAAATCCTCCTCCCCATTCTCGTGTTGCTGACCGGCGCGGTCGGCGCTTATGCCATCGTATCCCACCGGCCGGCGCTGGAAACCCAGCCCGCCAAAGCGGAACCGCCGCTGGTCTCGGTCGTTCGTGCCGAGCCGCAGACCGTTCGGTTGAACGTGCGTTCACAAGGTGTCGTCATGCCCCGCAACGAAATCGACTGGGTCGCGGAGGTGGCGGGCAAGGTGATCCGGTTGAATCCCGATTTCGTCGCCGGCGGGTTCTTCGAGATGGGCGAGGAACTCGTGGGCCTCGACCCCCGCGACTACGATCAGGCCGTCCTCGCCGCCGAAGCCCAGCTTGCGGAGGCTAAGCGTCGGCTCGCCCAGGAGGAAGCCGAAGCGGAACAGGCTCGAAGCGAATGGCAGGCTCTCGGCGAAGGACAGCCCTCGCCGCTCATCCTGCACGAGCCGCAACTGGCCGAAGCGCGGGCCAAGCTGAAAGCCGCCGAAGCCGATTTGGTCAAGGCTCGCGTGCAGCGGAGCCGGTGTGAACTGCACGCGCCGTTCGCAGGTCGGGTATTGGCCAAGTACGTGGGACTCGGCCAATACGTGCAGCCCGGCGAAAAACTGGCGCGGGTCTATGCCACCGATGTGGCCGAGGTGCGCTTGCCGGTTTCGACCGATCAACTGGCATACCTCGATCTGGACCTGGGCCGGCGCAACGGCCATCGCGACGAAGGCCCCAGGGTTATTTTGACGGCGGATCTCGGGAACGTCGAACAGCGCTGGGAGGGGCGCATCGTGCGCAGCGAGGCGCAAGTCGACGACGCGACCGGCCTCTTGCATCTCGTGGCGGAAGTTCGGGAGCCGTATGCGCAAAAACATCCCCAACCCTTGCTGACCGGTTTGTTCGTCAAGGCTGAGATCGATGGCAGGGAACAGTCCGGGGTTTTCGTGCTGCCGCCCGGCGCCGTCAATGCGGCTCAGGAAGCGCTGGTGGTGGACGCCGAGCGGCACCTCCATATCCGCCGCCTCGCGGTGCTGCGCACCGAAGCCGATCGGGTCTTGATCGGCGGCGGACTGGCTGCCGGGGAGAAGGTGGTCATCGGCGGCGTGCAGGTGCCCGTGGAGGGAATGCTCGTGAGACTCGAGGCTGGAGACTTGGGGCCGGAGGAAAGGAATGACCGTGCCTCCAATTGATAGCTCTCAAGCCTACAGCCTCAAGTCTCAAACCTTTTCCTCGGGTCTCGTCGGTTGGTTCGCTTCCAACCCGGTCGCCGCCAATCTCTTGATGCTGCTGATCCTGTTCGGCGGAATCGGCAGCCTGATCGTCATGGACAAGGAGGTGTTTCCACGCTTTCTCCCCCACCAAATCGAAATCAAGGCGATCTATCCTGGTGCCGGGCCCTTGGAGATCGAGGAATCGGTGTGCATCCGCATCGAAGAGGCGGTTTACGATCTGCCGGGCGTCAAGCGGCTCAAGTCGGAGATCAGCGAGGGCGAATGTAGGGTGAATGTGGTGGTTCTGCCGGGTCACGACAAAGACCGGGTGATGAACGCCGTGCGCGGGCGGGTCCAGTCCATTCAGCGACTGCCGAAGACTCTCGAAAAGATCGAGGTGCAGCCGGCTTACCGGGAGGGCGACGACGGCGTCATCTGGGTGGCGCTGCACGGTCCCACCGATCCGCTCATCCTCAAGCGGCTCGGCGAACGTATCCAGGGCGATCTGGCGCGGTTACCCGGCGTCACCCGCGCCCTCAATTACTACGACGTGCCTTACGAAATCGCCATCGAGGTTTCTTCGGAACGGCTGCGGCAACACCGGTTGTCCCTGCACGATGTTGCCGACGCGGTCCGACGGACTTCGGTGGACCTGCCCGGCGGCATGGTGAAGAGCCCGGCCGGTGAACTGTTGCTGCGGGTCAAGGGCAAAGCCCGAGAGGGAGCTTCGATCGGGGATCTGGTGCTCAAAACCCATCCGGACGGCAGCCGGGTGCTGCTCCGCGACGTAGCCACCGTCACTGACGGCCTGGAAGAACGCCTCTCGGCATGGCGCCACAACGGCGAGACGGCTCAGGGCTGGGAAATCCACGCCGAGCATGACACGGTCGAGGTCGCCCGCCGGGTCAAGGCCTATGTGGAGGAGATGAGTGCCCGGCTGCCGGAACGGCTCTCGATGATTACCTGGTGGGACGATTCCCAAGCCTACGACGAGCGCATCCGGACTCTCATCGAGGACGGCCTCTGCGGTTTCGTTCTGGTGTGCGCCGTGCTGAGCCTATTTCTGCGATTCAAGGTGGCTTTGTGGGCCGGCGCGGGGATTCTCACCTCGGTGTTCGGCGCGCTCTGGCTGATGCCGATGCTGGGCATCTCGCTCAATATGCTGTCCCTGTTCGGTTTTCTGCTCGCCATGGGTATTCTGGTGGACGACGCCATCATCGTCGGGGATGCGGTGCATAAGGAACAGACTCTAGACTCTAGGCCAGAGTCCCTAGGCCATGGGCTGAAGGCTCAAGGAGAGGCGCTAGGCTCTAGACCTCAGGCGCTGGAAAATCAAGACCTTGAGTCTAGAGCCTATAGCCTCGCCTGTGCCATTCGCGGCGCGGAAAGCGTCGCCCAGCCGGTGATTCTGGCGGTGTTGACCACCCTGGTTGCCTTCCTGCCCGGCCTGTTCCTGCCCGGCTGGGCGGGGGAGATGATGCGGCCGATCTGCCTGGTGATGATTCTCACGCTGGTATTTTCTTTAATCGAGGCGCTATTGATCTTGCCTGCGCATTTGGCCGCTCCCTCAAGACCCGGCCCATATGTCTCTCGCTTGGAGAGATTGCGTATCAGGCTCAACCGCGGTTTGGAGGATTTCGTCCGGCGGATTTACGGACCCTTTCTGGAAAAAGCCTTGGCATGGCGCTATCTCACCGTTGCCGCTTTCGCCGTATTGCTGATGCTGGGCGCCGCGCTGGTGGCCGGCGGCCATATCCGGTTGTCGCTGCAGGCGGACGTCACCAAGGACAGTTTCTGGGTCAATCTGAAGTTACCGCAGGATGCGCCCTATAGTGAAACCCTCCGGGCGGCGGAAAAAGTGGAGCGGGCTTTGCTGGAGTTGCGGGATGAACTGGATCAGGCTGGAGGAAAAGGCAGAGAGAAAACAGCAGCACTATCTTCCTCAAGTCTCCAGCCTCAGGTCTCAAGCCTGGAGCCAGCCTCGGTAATCGTCGGTCTGGAGACGCTGGTGTGGGAGCACGGCGCCGGATTCTGGACCGAGCTTTCGCCGGAAGGACGGCAACACATCGTGGTCGAGGATTTCATCCAGGAATGGCGCCGGCGCATCGGCGACATCGGGCGCGCGAAAATCGATTTTCTCTACAAGGAAGGCGATGTTCCCTACGATATCGAGCTCGACCTCGGGGCGCCCGATCCGTCGCTGCTGACCGCGGCGGCCGAACAGCTCAAGCGCAAACTGGCCGCATATCCCGGCGTGTACGACGTGGTGGACTCCGCCGAACCCGGCAAACCCGAGATCCGCCTTCGCCTGAAGCCTGAAGCGGAACGCTTGGGGCTGCGGCTGGAAGACGTCGCCGAGCAGACGCGGCACGGCTACTACGGCGACGAAGTTCATCGGCTGCAACGAGGGCGCAGCGAAGTCAAAGTCATGGCGCGCCTGCCCCGGAGCGAGCGGCAGTCCTTGGACGATCTGCATAATCTGCCGATCCGCCTGCCCAACGGAGCACAAGCGCCGCTTCGGACCCTCGCCGAGATCGACCTCGTGCCCGGCTACGCCAAGCTGGCCCGGCAGGATCGGCAGCGTGTGCTGAAAGTGCAAGCGCGGGTCGATCCCAAGTCGGCGGACCTCAATGCGATCTATGCCGATCTGGAAGCAGCGGAAATTCCCCGTTTGAAACAGCAGTTCCCGGGGCTGGACGTAGGCCTGGGCGAGGAGCGAATCGAGCAGGAGGCGTCCGTTCATGCTCTCGCTTTCTACACCCTGATCGCCCTGGTGGTGATCTACGCCCTGATCGCCGTGCCGTTCCGCTCCTATGTCATTCCGCTGATTTTTCTGCTGGCCGCGCCCGTCGCCTGGTGCGGCGCGGTTTTCGCCCACTGGCTGGCGGGTTTGCCTTTATCCATGGAATCCCTGGTGGGCATGATCGCCGCCAGCGGCGTGGTAGTGAACGACAGTTTGGTGCTGCTCGACTACATCAAGGAACATGAGGCTACAGGCCCTAGGCTCGAGGCTTTAGAAGAGGACAGCGAGCAAGATTCGCCAATCGCTGCTTCCTGTAGCCTAGAGCCCAAAGCCCATAGCCTGGTCTTAGAAGCCTGCACCGTCCGCTTCCGCCCGATTCTGCTGGCGTTTCTCACGACCTTCGCCGGTTTTTTGCCGACCCTGTTGGAGACCAGCCAGCAAGCCCAATTTCTGGTCCCGATGACCTTGTCGCTGGCCGCCGGGCTGTTGTTCGGCATGGGGGCCAGCCTGATACTCACGCCGGTCTGTTACGCCATTTTGGGGCAGTCGCGGCAGGTTGCGGCCTCTAGCGCGGTTCCTACCGGGGTATAGCTGTGTCGGCAAAGGATTGCCGACCTACGAAAGGGCGTCGCTAAGTAGGTCGGCAATCCTTTGCCGACATGCACCCGTTCGGACAAAGCTTGACCCGAAGAGGGCCCGATGGTTTGCTTTCAGGCACGCTATCCAGGCCCGCGGGCCGCTTCAGTTAACGAGTTATCGAACGTCTTAAGGAATCCCATGAAGAAATTCATCAACACTGTCGAGAGTTTGCTGGATGAAAGCGGGCGCGGCTTTGCGCTGGCGCATGCCGATATCGTTCGCTTCAATCCGGAACCCCGCTATATGGTCCGCATCGCGCCGCGCGTACCGGGCAAGGTGGCGCTGATTTCGGGCGGCGGTTCCGGGCACGAGCCCTTGCACACCGGTTTCGTCGGTTTAGGCATGCTGGACGCGGCCTGTCCGGGACAGGTATTCACCTCGCCCACGCCCGATCAGATGCTCGCCGCCGCGGAGGCCACGGAAAACGGCGGCGGCGTATTGTTCATCGTCAAGAATTACGCCGGCGATGTCATGAATTTCGAGATCGCGGCGGAAATGCTCGACTGCCCCCACGAGACCGTACTGGTGCACGACGATGTGTCCATCCCCGAGCACCAGGGCATGGGCCGGCGCGGAGTGGCGGGCACGACTATCGTCGAAAAGATCGTCGGCGCGGCGGCGGAAGCCGGCATGGACCTGGCCGGCTGCAAGGCGCTGGGCGAGCGCGTGGTGCGGGCCACCGCATCCATGGGCGTCGCGCTGACCAGTTGTACCGTTCCGGCCCTGGGCAAGCCCACCTTCGAGATCGCCGACAATGAAATGGAAATGGGCGTGGGCATACACGGGGAGAAGGGCAGGGAGCGCATGGCTCTGGCGAGCGCTTCGGAAATCGTCGAGCACCTGACGCAAGCCATCGACGGCGAGCTGAAACCCGCCAAAGGCCAGCCGGCCCTGCTGCACGTCAACGGCTTCGGCGCGACGCCGCTGATGGAGCTTTATCTGGTCTACGATCTCGCTCGCCAGTTCTGGGATCAGCGCGGAGTGAGCATCGTCCGTTCGCTGGTCGGCAATTTCACCACGTCGCTGGACATGGCGGGCTGCTCCGTCACGCTGACTCTGCTGGACGAAGAGATGATCAGGTTGTGGGATGCGCCGGTACATACGGCGGCGTTGAGGTGGGGATGTTGAGAACGTTTTACTCCAAATCGCTTTCAATAAGGCATTCATTTTGTAGGAGGGGTAGAGCGAAGCGAAACCCATCGATGGTGGGGTAGGCCGCGAGGCCGTAACCCACCGAGCGGCCTCGAATCGGTGGGTTACGCTTCGCTAACCCACCCTACGATGAGTGTTCACTCGAATGCCGAATGGAATTAGGTCCTAATTGTGAAAAACGGCATCAAAATTACTGTATTGAGTTGGGATGCAAACCGATCATGGACAGATTGGGATGGTAAAGCACGCTACCAATTGGTGCCCCGGCTTGTGGAGTTTGGGCAGCAACCACGACTTGAAGCGAAGCGTCTGGCTCGCCGCATAATGGCCAGAGAGCTTGTATCTTTAACTCTTCCTTCTGACAAGGGCGTTGAGGGAATCCGGCACGTGCTCGAATCCCTGGGGGCAGAGGTAGAAATCAAGTGGCTATAAGCTGTAAGAAGGTTCCCGGGATACCTAACAAGCCGCGGAGGGGTCTACTGTGAGCTCTTCGCCAGCACGTCCCCGATCGCCCCGATGATCAACTGACTGGTCCTCGCCCCTGCATCGATATGGCCGCGGGCGCGTTCGCCGAGGAACGAGGCTCGTCCCTTGGTGGCGATCATGTCGCGGGTCGATTCGCAGCCTGCCCCGGCTACGCGGTTGACCGTTTCCAAAGCTTGCGGCAATTCCCAAGACTCTCGCGCTGCCTGTCGCAAAGCGTTCGCCACTGGTATCAAGACGTCGAGCATGGTTTTTTCGCCCAAATCGGCCTTGCCCCGCTGTTTGACCGATTCGACGCCCTGGCTGAAGGCTTCGGCCAGATTGGGTAGGTTCATGTCCTTGTCCCGCATGGCCTTGCTCATGGACAGAAAGAACGTGCCGTAGAGCGAACCGGAAGCCCCGCCCACGCTGCTCATGAGGCTCATGCCGATTTTCTGGAAGGCGGCGGACCAATCCATTCGCCCGAGCTCTTCCGCCAACGCGTCCAATGCGGCCAGGCCCCGCTGCAGGTTCGCGATATGATCGCCATCGCCGATCGCCTGGTCGAGTTCGGTGACTTCTTCGGCGTGTTCGCGGATGACGGCATCGGCAGCCTGGATGTAGGCCTTGATTTGAGTGGTGCTTGCTGACATGGGACTACTCTTCGGGGTTGTTTACGGTTTTTGAAAAGCGGCCAAGTATCGACGAGCCGGCCATCAAAGGGTAATTTAGGCGCGCTTCGATCGGCAATCCATAATCGAGAATCGATCTCATGACACTCAACGACATTCGCGCCCTGATCATCGATATGGACGGCGTGCTCTGGGAGGGCGATCGCCCGATGCCCGGACTGGTGGAGTTTTTCGAGACCCTGCGGGCCCGTGACATCCGTTTCGTATTGGCCACAAACAACGCCAGCAACACGCCGGAGCAGTACGTCGCCAAGCTCGCCCGCATGGGCGTTGGCGTCGACCGGGAGCAGGTGATCGGTTCCGGCCTCGCCGCCGCGCTGTATCTCAAGCAGCACGCGCCGGCCGGTGCCAAGGTGTTCCCCATCGGCGAGGACGGCGTGTGCCGGGCTTTGCTCGAAAACGGCTTCCGCCTGGCGGAACTCTACGAAAAGGATGCCGATTACGTGGTCTGCGGCCTGGACCGAACCCTGTCGTGGGACAAGCTGGCCACCGCCACCCTGAACCTTCGCGCCGGAGCGAAGTTTATCGGCACCAATCCCGACACTTCTCTTCCGACCGAGCATGGCATGACCCACGGCAACGGCGCGGTCTTGGCGGCCTTGCAAGCCGCCACGGGTATCGAACCCACCATCATCGGCAAGCCTGAGCCGATCATGTATCAACTGGCGATGGAGCGCTTGCAGGTGCCGCCCGAAGAAACCGTTGCCTTGGGCGATCGCCTGGACACCGACATCCTCGGTGCCGTGCGCGCAGGCATTCGGAGCATTTTGGTGCTTTCGGGCATTTCCACGCGGGCGCACTTGGCCGACCTCGATTATGCGCCGACCTGGGTGATGGAAGACATCCGCGAAGTCATCGGCGCGATTCAATAGAAAGCCAATCAGCACAGGCCGATGGCTGCGGTAGGTCGGCAATCCTTTGCCGACGAACCCTACGTCGGGAAAGGATTCCTGACCTACAACGGCCCAGCCATGGGAAGGCAATCCTTTGCCGATAGATTTAACCTTATGAGGAGAACACGATGTCCCTGTTTCTGGATTCAGCTTTCCCCGCCGACGCACGCCAGGCGATGACGCTCGGCTTCGTCGCCGGGATAACGACCAATCCGACCTTGATGGCGAAAGTCGACCGCAAGCCGGAGGATGTGATCGCCGAACTGGCCGACATTTGCCCCGGTCCGGTTTTTTATCAGCTGACCGCGCCGACCGTGTCCGAACGCGAGGCCGAAGCGCGGCGTTTCCTGGCCTTGAGGTCCAACGTGGCGCTGAAGATCGGGATGACCACCGAAAATCTGGTGCTGGCCGCGAAGTTCGCCAAAGAAGGCGTCAAGGTCGGCATGACTGCCAGCTACAGTGCCGCGCAGACGTATCTCACCTGCGAGGCGGGCGTGGCGTATTCGATCGCCTATGTGAACCGCAGCACGCGTCTTCAAGGCGACGGCGCGGCGCTGGTTTCGGAGATGCGTGAGGTGGTCGATGCCTGCGACACGCCGACCACGATTCTGGTCGCGAGTCTGAAATCCGCGAGCGAAGTGGTGCAGGCTGTGGTCGCGGGCGCTCATCACGTCACCATTCCTTTGCCCCTGTTACTCGAGATGGGCGATCATCCCCTGTCCGTTCAAGCCATCGAGGAATTCGGACGTGCGGTTCGCAATGCTTGAGGTCGCCGGCTTTCCGATATTCGATTACTCGGGGCGGCGGTCCCGGTTCTCCGGCGGAGCAGTCAGCGATTTCGCCAGCCGTTTGCAAGCCTTCAGTGCGACCTGGCGTAAGGCATAGGTCCTGGCGTAAGCGACCTTTCCGCTCGACCAGACCACGACACGGTATCCATCCAGAGTCCAATATAGCTCGATCGAGATGCTCGATTTGACCATGGAAATCAGCAACCAGAGTGCTGAGACGAAAGATAATGCCGGAAACTATGATTTGGATCGAATAACCCGAAACGCGTTTCTTTCTTACTGTCTTTGAGCGGCTTTTGAGCGTACGCCTATGCCCCGGAAAACACTTCCGCCTGAATCCGCCGAATTTCGTCGCGCAATCGTGCCGCTTCCTCGAATTCGAGTTCGCGGGCGTGGGTGTACATCTTTTCTTCGAGCTGCTTGATCAGCTTGGCGGCTTCCGCCGGTTTTACCGCGTGGTAGTCGGCGCCTTTCTCGGCCACTTTGGCCAGCTTCTTTTTCCCGGAACCCGTTTGTAAAGCGCCCGGTATCGGGACTTCCAGGATGTCCGTCACGCGCTTCGAGATACCGGTCGGGGTGAGGCCCGTTCGCTTGTTGTAGTCGATCTGCTTGGCACGGCGGCGTTCGGTTTCTTCGATCGCCCGCTGGATCGAGCCGGTGACCGTGTCCGCATAGAGGATTGCCTTCCCGCGAAGGTTGCGGGCGGCGCGGCCGATGGTCTGAATGAGCGAAACGGTAGACCGCAGGAAACCTTCCTTGTCGGCGTCGAGGATGGCGACCAGCGAGACTTCGGGGATGTCCAGACCTTCCCGCAGCAGATTGATGCCCACGAGCACGTCGAACCGACCGAGCCGGAGGTCGCGGATGATCTCGACGCGCTCCACGGTTTCGACGTCGGAATGGAGGTAACGCACGGCGATGTCGTGCTCGAACAGATATTCGGTCAAATCTTCCGCCATGCGCTTGGTCAGCGTGGTGACCAGCACCCGTTCGCTGCGGGCGATGCGCTCGCGAATTTCCGAAAGCAGGTCTTCCACCTGGCTCAGGGCAGGGCGTATTTCAACCTCGGGGTCCACCAGGCCGGTAGGCCGCACCACCTGCTCGATGACGGCTCCGGAATGCTTGAGTTCGTACGGTCCCGGCGTCGCCGAAATGTAGATGCGCTGCGGCGAACGGGCCTCGAACTCCTCGAACTTGAGCGGCCGGTTATCCAGGGCGGAGGGTAGGCGGAAACCGTACTCCACCAGCGTTTCCTTGCGCGAGCGGTCGCCCCGGTACATGGCGCCGAGCTGCGGAATGGTGACGTGGCTCTCGTCGATCACCAGCAAGGCATCGGCCGGCAGGTAATCGAACAGGGTGGGCGGGGGTTCGCCCGGCGCGCGGCCGGAGAGATAGCGCGAATAGTTCTCGATGCCCGAGCAATAGCCGACTTCCAGCATGATTTCGAGATCGAACAGCGTGCGCTGCTCCAGCCGCTGGGCTTCCACCAGCTTGTTCAAAGACCGCAGCTCCTCCAGCCGTACCTTGAGATCGGCCTTGATCTGATCCACGGCTTCCATGATTTTTTCCCGCGGCGTGACGTAATGGGTCTTGGGATAGACCGTGTAGCGGGCGATGCGGGAAATGATCTCCCCAGTCAGGGGATCGAACAGCGATAGCCGTTCGATCTCGTCGTCGAACAACTCGATGCGCAGCGCCTCCCTTTCGGATTCCGCCGGAAACACGTCTATCACATCGCCCCGCACCCGGTAGGTGGCGCGGCGCAGCTCGGTTTCGTTGCGGGTGTATTGCAATTCGGCCAGGCGGCGCAGGATCGTCCGCTGATCGATCATGTCCCCGCGCACCAGATGCAGCACCATGCTGAAATAGGAGGCCGGCTCGCCCAAGCCGTAGATTGAGGACACGGTCGCCACGATGATCGTGTCGCGCCGCTCGATCAGCGCCTTGGTGGCCGACAGGCGCATCTGCTCGATATGCTCGTTGAGCGAGGCGTCCTTCTGGATATAGGTATCGGAAGCCGGGACGTACGCTTCTGGCTGATAGTAGTCGTAATAGGAAACGAAGTATTCCACGGAGTTTTCCGGGAAAAATTCCTTCATTTCCCCGTAAAGCTGGGCGGCCAGCGTCTTGTTCGGCGCCAGGATCAGCGTCGGGCGCTGCACGGCCTGAATGACATTGGCGACGGTGAAGGTTTTTCCGGAACCGGTGACGCCCAAGAGAGTCTGGTGTAACAAGCCGTCGCCGAGACCTTCGATCAGTTGCCGGATCGCTTCCGGTTGATCGCCGGACGGCTTGAATTGGCTATGAAGATCGAAACTTTTTCCCCTGGTGGGATTCAGGGGCAAGGTTTCATCGAGTATCATTTTTTGGGGCATAAAGCCTGACCTATTTGATCAATCTTTAACTCGACACAATGAACATCAAACTTTCCGACCGCGTACAGTCGATCAAACCCTCTCCTACCTTGGCCGTGACCGCGAGAGCGGCCGCCATGCGCGCCGCCGGCAAAGACATCGTGGGCCTCGGAGCCGGCGAGCCGGATTTCGATACCCCCGAGCATATCAAACAGGCCGCCATCAAGGCCATTCAGGACGGTTTCACCAAATATACGGCGGTCGACGGTACGCCCGGCCTGAAGAAGGCGGTGGTTGCAAAGTTCAAGCGGGAAAACGGCTTCGACTACGACGTCAGGCAAGTGTTGGTATCCTGCGGCGGCAAGCAGAGCTTTTACAATCTGGCGCAAGCGCTTTTGAATCCGGGCGACGAAGTCATCATTCCCGCGCCGTACTGGGTGTCCTACCCGGACATGGTGCTCTTGGCAGGCGCCGTCCCCGTCATTATCGACGCGCCGCAGTCGCAGAAGTTCAAAATCACGCCCGCCCAACTCAAGGCGGCGCTGACGCCGAAAACCCGGTTGTTCGTGATCAACAGCCCGTCCAACCCGACCGGCATGGCGTACAGCGAAGCGGAGCTCAAAGCCCTCGGCGAGGTGTTGAAAGACTATCCGGGCGTGGTCGTCGCCACCGACGACATGTACGAGCACATCGTCTGGAAGGCCGGCAGCTTCTGCAATATTCTCAATGTCTGCCCGGAGCTGTACGACCGCACCGTGGTCTTGAACGGCGTATCCAAAGCCTATTCCATGACCGGCTGGCGCATCGGCTATGCGGCGGGACCCGCGAAGCTGATCGAGGCGATGACCAATATCCAGTCGCAAAGCACATCCAACCCCACGTCCATCTCCCAGGTGGCCGCAGAAATCGCTTTGACCGGCGATCAGTCCTTTATCGGCGAGATGGTCAAGGCCTTCAAGGAACGGCACGATTACGTGGTGAGCGAGTTGAACAGCATTCCCGGCGTATCCTGTCTCGAAACCGACGGGACCTTCTATGTCCTTCCCAATGTGCAAGGCGTGATCGATCGCATGCCGGGAATTTTCGACGACTTGGGTCTATCGGAGCATCTCATCGAGCACGGCGGCGTCGCCGTGGTTCCGGGCTCCGCTTTCGGCGCTCCGGGTCATGTGCGCCTCTCCATCGCCACCAGCATGGCCAATCTTCAGAAGGCCATGGAGCGGCTGAAGATCGGTTTGACTTAAATCTTGGCTTTCGTGCCTTGGCCGCGGCAAGGATGCTGTTTCCAAGGCGCTAAACGTTCATTTTCTTGAACTCGGCGGATAGGCGGCTTAGTCGACTATCCAGGGTTCACTGGCGGGCGATGAGTGATGCGAGCGATTCGCCGGCCGAACCGTGTTAACATCGGGCCGACGATGCGGATTGCCCGGCATGGCCGCTGCCCGGGTGCGATATCCGCTAACCGGAATCTCGCCGTTTGATGGAGACAGGATTCTCGTCATGGTTCACTCCAAGCTCTCGTTCGTATCGGCGTATGCCCTATCGTTCGGCGCGACGGTTGCCGTAGCGCTGGCCATATTGCTCCTGCGCCAATCGTATCAAGGCGCGCCCATAGTGATGCCCTTTCTGCTGCCGGTGCTAATAGGCGCTCTTTACGGCGGATTCGGCCCAGGTCTGCTGGCCACGTTATTGGGCGCCGTGCTGGGTACTTATCTCACGGTAACTCCGGTCGGTTCGCCGAGGGGCGAGGGGACTGGCGAATGGATTCCGCTAGGCGTTTTTGTCGTAGTGGGACTTGCCATCGTCCTATTGGTCCGTTTATGGCGAACCGCGCTCGTGCGGCGCGAGTCGCAGGTGCGACAGCGATTGGAAGACGAGATTTTCAGACGCCAGCAGGCCGAAGAACAGCTCCGCGTCGAGCGCGATCGTTTTGTCGTGACCTTGACCAGCATCGGCGATGCGGCCGTCGTCACCGATACCGGGGGTCTTATAGAACTGTTCAATCCGACTGCGGAATCGCTGACCGGATGGACTCAGGATGAAGCGCGCGGCCAGCCACTGGAGAACGTGTTTCGCGTCGTTAACGAGGAGACACTCAAACCGATCGAGAACCCCGTCGAAAAGGTACTGAGAACCGGCACCGTCGTCGGTCTCGCGAATCATACGGTGCTGATTGCGAGAGACGGACGGAAAATTCCGATCAGCGACAGCGCTGCGCCCATACGAGGCATGGATGGCCGGTTATTGGGCGTGATTCTGATTTTTCGGGATGTCACTGAAAGCCGCCGCGCGGAGGCTGCTCTCGCCGAATCGGAGGCGCTCTATCGTGCGATCGGCGAGTCGATCCCTTTCGGAGCCTGGATCTGCGAGCCTAACGGCGATATCCGCTACTTGAGCGATTCGTTCTTGAAAATGACCGGGATGACGCTGGACGAGTGCATACACGTCGGTTGGACCTCGCGTGTGCATCCGGAGGATCTGCAGCCCATCCTGGATCATTGGAGGCACTGCGTCAAAGCCGGCTGCTTCTGGGATTACGAATATCGTATCCGGAGCGCGGAAGGCTCTTACCGCCGCATTTTGAGTCGCGGCGTCCCGATCCGGAACGCCGAAGACAAGGTGACAGCCTGGGCGGGCATGAATCTCGACATCACCGAAATGAAAAAGCTACAGGATGAGCTGATCCGTAAGACCGAAGAGTTGACTGCCGCGGACCGGCAAAAGGATGAATTCTTGGCCACGCTAGCGCACGAAATGCGCAACCCGCTGGCGCCGATCATGAGCGCCGTACAGATCCTGCATCGGACCAGCGGCGACGGACCGCAGTACGCTTGGGCCAGAGATGTCATCGAGCGGCAGACGAAGCATCTCACCCGACTGGTCGACGATTTGTTGGACGTGTCCCGCATCAGCCGCGGAAAGGTCACCTTGAACAAGCAGCCGCTGGAACTGGCCACCATCGTCAACCACGCCATGGAAACGAGCCGGCCGCTGATTCAGGCTCACGGCCACAGCATCAGCCTATCCCTGCCTTCCGAGCCGGTCTGGATCGAAGGCGACCTGATCCGAATCGCGCAAGTCGTATCGAATTTGCTCAACAATGCCGCCAAATATTCCGAGCCGAACAGACAGATTTGGCTGACGGCGACAACGGAGAACGAACAGGCCGTCATCCGGGTGCGGGATGCAGGTGTCGGGATCAGTCCGGAGGTGTTGCCCCGCATTTTTGACCTTTTCGCCCAAGCCGACCGTTCTTTGGATCGTGCGAAAGGTGGGTTGGGCATCGGGCTCAGTCTCGTGAAACAACTGGTCGACTTGCACGGCGGCAGTGTCGAGGCAAAGAGCGAGGGTATCGGCAAGGGTTCCGAATTTGTCGTCCGGTTGCCGTTGCTATCCGACAAGCCGGCGGAGCAGTCGACAGCGAAGCCAGCGGACGATACCGATGCGGAAAAACGCGCCGCGCTGCGCGTGCTGGTGGTTGACGACAATGCGGATGCCGTCGAGGGATTATCTTTGCTGCTCGAGCTGGAAGGGTGCGAGGTCGAGCGGGCGCCGGATGGTCCTACAGCTCTCGCGATTGCGCAGAGATTCGCTCCGGATGTGGTCTTGCTGGATATCGGGCTGCCCGTGATGGACGGCTGCGAAGTGGCGCAAAAGTTGCGCGCCATGCCTCAGAACCGGCAGGCCCTGTTGATCGCCATCAGTGGCTACGGCCAGGATCAGGACCGTTACCGCTGCCTCACGGCCGGTTTCGACCACCACTTCATCAAGCCGGTGAGGCTGGAGGACATTACCCGCGTGATTGCCGAGCATCGGCTGAGGAAGCCGGATACCGGGTCACAGATCAAGACTTCGAGTTGCCAGTGATCGGATCATGGACGACATCGGTCATGGCAGATATTTGATCAGCCGAGCCTGGATTCGCGTCATGGGAACCGTGTTGATCCCTCCCGCCTGATGTCCGCCGATGTTGCCGCCGGCAAACAATATGACCACATCGCCGTAATGGTAGGGCGGTCCGAAGAGGACGGCATCGGCACCGGCCGCTTTGGCTCGATCGACGATTGCGTCCACGGTCTCCCGGTCGGCACGGGCCGTAATCTCCGCGATTTCGATGAACGCCCTGTCTTCGGGCCAGGAATCCAGAATATCGATCTCGGCCGTGGGGGGATAGATCCGGCTGGTCAAGGGCTCCTCGCGTAATATCGGTGCGCAGCCGGCCAGCAATGACATGGCGATGACAAGCGGATACTTCATGACAGAACCTCGCGTCCTTGCGAAGCTTGGGCTTCGTATCGGCAAAACATGAATTCAATGAAAAAAACCGCCTCTCATCCTTGAAGCAAAGCGGCGGATACATTCCTATCCGAATCTTAGACGTGACGGAAAGACTTGGGTTCCTGAGCGTGGCCCGGACCGGCCGAAACGCCAGAAAGCCGGTGCGTCGATCTCAACCCCGGTGGGGCGCCGCAAAACCCGCCAGTCCGTAAAGCGACAAGGCGGCGACCAATAACCAGAACTGACCGACGTGAATGGCCAATACCGTGGCCAGAATGGCGGCGATGACCGATGCGCAGCCGTTGATTCCGAAAGCCCAGGGAATCAGCCGCTCCGCCTCGACCGCCAGCCGCGAAAGCCCAAGCGGAAAAGGCATACCCATAAAAAACGCCAACGGCGCGATCAAGGCGAGGACGACCGTCACTTTGATAGGGGCGGGAAGGGCAATGGATGCATCAAACAGCGATGGTAGCGTTAAGAAATAAACCGCGGAGACGGCAATAATCGCTTTGGTAGCCCGAGAAATATGCATTCCGGCCTGTTGGGGCGTAATCCTCGCCGCATATCGGCTTCCCAGTCCAGCGAAGATCAGAAATCCTGCGAGGACCCCCGCCACGGCATAGAGCGGATGGCCAAGGTAAAGAATGAATTTCTGTATGTAAACGATTTCCGTAAACATGAATGCCAAGCCGATCGCGAAGAAATAGCCGAAAACCGGGGATCGCCGGCTATTCTTCGCCCCGCCGTCGCTCCGATGCATCAAGACCCCGAGCGGGGCCAGGATCAGCAAGGTACTGATGATCACCGATTGGAGCAGCGTTGCCAGCAGGATCGGATAGCCCATGTCGAGCAGCGAAAGTCCTCCCGACCCTTTCAGCTTGAAGGCTTCCGCTAAAAGCGGCCATTTGAAGAAGTGAAAGAAATACGGCCGACTGTCGGTGGCTGGACGGACATCGAACTTGTAGCGCTCTGTAAACGATTCCCGTTCGGGACTCAGCAAGGCCGTCGCCGCTTCGAAGAAATAAGGTTCTTTCAACTGGTTGTGGACATTGGCTTGCTGCGCTTCGATTCCGGGGTAGTAAGCAAGGTCGAATGAGCGTTCGTCGCAGAACTGCCGCAGCGCGGCGATCTGCGGATCGGAAATTTCGCCGTTCTTGATCAACAGGGTGCTGGTCTGCCAGCCGCGGATCCAGATCAAGCGCCGTTCCGGCGCGCTCACGCCGGGACGCGCCAAGGCATCGGCAGCGGTCGCGAACAGCTTGATCTCGTCCCGGGGCGGCAGGCGGACCCAGCGGGTGATGGCCAGAAAACCGCCGGATCTCAAGTGCGCCAAATAGGCTTGCAGGGCCTTAACCGTATAAAGATAGCTTTCATTCAGCGCATAGGAACCCGCCGACGAGGTGTTGAAGGCGTCCAGCAAGGCGATTTGAATCAAATCGTAATGCTCCGCCGACGCGGCGACGAAACTCCTCGCCTCGGCCGCATGTACGCGAACCGAGGGCTGACCGTAAACCTGCCCGGCAAAATCGGCAAAATCGCGGGATACCAGGTCGATCATTTGCGGATTGAGTTCCACGGCGTCGATGCGTTCCGCATCGTGATAGATCGCCTGAAGCACCTCGCTGCCCCCTCCCGCGCCCAAAACGAGGACTTTCGGCTTCCGAGGCAACAGGTGATACGGCAGGGCGGACGGCACGTAATCGAGAAAAGCGAGCCTGCCTCGGCTTCCATCCCAACGATTGATGGCGCTCATGCCTTCGCCGTCGGTAAACACCGCCAGTTGCTCCGGCACCGGAACCGGGCTGTTCAGGCTGAGCCCCGGCGCATGGCGGAACGGTACTTCGGGGCTGCGCACCACGCTGAGCAGCCCGAGCGGGCTGGAACGTTCCTCGATTCGCTCCGCTCCGGACACGCGCAATGCCTGGGAGAGGCTTTTGTATTCCACCGGCCGGAGTTCCACACCGCTCCAATGAACCAAAAGCCACAAAGCGGCAATCACGGCAATTAAAGGCGCGATCAGTTCGCGGCGGCGCATCCCCAATGCGATCCAGGCCAAGGACGCGGCCGCAAATCCCACTCCGCTCGCGAGGACCAGCGCATTCAACGGAAACACCAGGAACAGCATAAGAACGACCGCCAAAGCGCCTGTTCCCGCTCCCGAGAGATCGGCCGCATAGGTGCGGCCGATCGTCGCTTTGTAGCGCTGGAAGGTCAGGCCGATGCAGTTGGCCGCGAAAAAGAAGGGCGGCGTCAGGATAAGGTAGATCAGAACGAGATGCCCCCACTCCCGCGGACTCCAAAGCACTTCCAGCGCATTGAAGGGCACTTGCTGCGCGGCCAGAAAGCACAATGTCGCGCTCAAGCCGAACAAAGCCGCGTTGAGAACGAATGCGGCGCCGAAACGGGGCAACAAGTATTCCCGTGCGAGCGTCAGGAACGTTCCGCTCGCGCCGTAGCCGAGCAGCGCCAAGCTGATCATCATGTAGGCAAAGTGATGCCATTGGATAACGGAAAAAAGCCGCATCAAGAGGATTTCATAGACCAGCGCCGCAGCCGAAATCAGCGAAACCGAGAGCAAGAGCAGCCGCGGCGGCGCTTCATGGCGCGCGCGCTCCTCGTCGCGGCGAGATTCGATCGCGGAATCGGCCATGTCTAATGAGCGCCAGTCAAAGGCACGAATTGCACCGGCACGATCTGCCGAGTCGAGATCTTGCCCTGTTCGCTCTTCTCGACGAGCACCAGATACTGCAACAGGAATTGTCCGCCGACCGGTATGATCATGCGGCCGCCCGGCTTGAGCTGTTGCACCAGCGGCGGCGGAATTTGCGTGGGGGCGGCGGTGACGATGATGGCATCGAAAGGCGCGTGTTCCGGCCAGCCGTAATAGCCGTCGCCGGTCTTGGTCTCAACCTTGGCGTAGCCCAGCCGTTTCAGACGTTCCGTCGCCATTTGGGTCAATTCCGGCACAATCTCGATGGAGTAGACCCGCTCGGCCAATTCCGCCAGGACGGCCGCCTGATAGCCGGAACCGGTGCCGATTTCGAGCACCGTGTCATCCGGTTTGACCCGCAGCAGATCGGTCATCAGCGCCACGATGAAAGGCTGGGAAATCGTTTGTCCGTAACCGATGGGCAAAGGCCGGTTCGCATACGCGATACTGCGCAGATCCTCGCTCACGAACTCGTGCCGGGGAACCTTCCCCATGGCGGCCAGGACTTGGGCGTCCAACTCGGTTTTGCCGATTTCGCTGCTGACCCAGCGTGTTTCGCGCCGGATTTCATCGATCAGAGCCTGGCGTTTGGCGGCATATTCGTCGGCGTGAGCCGCTGTGCCGAAGAGTCCGATGCACAGCAGCGCGACCGAGAATCTCAGACGGCGAGTGAAAGGCATCACTGAATCTCCTCCTGACGGATCGCCCGATCATACCGTTAGAGAGGGCTCGTGAGTCTTGGTATCCGTGAAAGTTGGAATAAAGTCGAGTCTGCGGCCGAATCCGCGACTCGGGGTAGCGTGTGAAGGGATGTCGTCGAAACGAAAAGACGCCCGCTCAAGCGCCATAGTGTCGCTTGAGCGGGCGGAGAGCTCCTAACTTTGGAAAAAGAGGAACCGTTTCCGGATCAGTGCTTGCCCTCCGATTGCACCATCTTTCCGGATAATTCAATTCCGCGTTGAGCGGTCGTCAGAGCGCCCAGCCAAGACTCGACCTCGGCGCTGAGCTGGCCGGAGCCCGACAGTTTGGCGGTTTGCTCGATCCATCCGTGATCGGCGACGGGCAGCGGCAGGACGCCTTGGCCGCCCATGCCGTTGTTGCCGACGATATCGGCATCCTTGACGTCGGCGAGCATCACGCGGCCGGCGACTTCAAGCTTGTCCATGTCGACCACGATGAGGTCGTTGGCGAACTTGCTGGCGACATAGGCGTAGTAGCCACCGCCTTTTTTCATGCCGAAGTTGACGCCATGGCAGCCCGGCTCGCAGGGCAGGCTCTTGACCACCTTGTGAGTCGACGTGTCGGTGATGGTAATGGTTGCGCTCAGAGTGTTGGCCGTGACCACGTATTTTCCGTCCGGGCTGATCGGGGTCTGGATCGGCAGCAAGCCATACGCCTCGCCTGTCGTCTTGCCGCTGATCGGATCGTAATCCGCAGCGAGATCGATGTCCTTGATCTTCTGCTTGCTCTTGATGTCGATCACGCTCAGGGTGCTGAGCAGCGGCGGTGTCCCGAGCAGGTTGGCTACATAGGCCTTGTCGGTCGCGTCGCCCCAGATGGCGATGGGAATCACGCCGACGTTCGGCACGGTGGAGGCCTGGCCGCTGTCCAGATCGACGATGGATACGGAGCCCGCCAAGGCATTCGGCGTCAGCGCGTATTTGCCGTCATGGGTCACGTGATGGCCATGGGGTCCGGAGTTCGGGCCAGTGTTAACGCTGTCCTGAGCCGTCGGGTGCTTGCCTCCGGTCAGCTTCAATACGCGGTCTTCGCCGTTGAGTGCCACGGTCAGGCTGTCATCCGACGGTCGCGACATGACATGAGAAGGCGATTGGCCGACCGTCAGAGCGCCGTAAATCTGTCCGGTTTCACGGTCGAAGGTGACCAAGCGCTTATCGAACCATTCGGTTTGATAGATGTACTTGTAGGACCTGTCCGTCCACATGTTGTGAGGATTGTTCATATTGATGTCGACGCCCTTGACCTTTTTCTTGATGGTCCAGTTCGCTGCGTCAACTTGTGTGGCGGAACCCGGCTTGCTCTTGCCCTTGATGGTCTCGAACTGAGCGTTCACCCAGACCTCGCCGACACCGGGCGTAGCCGGATTGGACAACTTGTTCGGCATGGATACGTTCAGCGCATCCAGGCTGATGACGGTTCCGCCCAGATTCAGGGGGATGGACGGGAGCTTTAGGTCCCAGTTCGGTTTGGAATAGTCACGCCAGAGCGACGGCGTGGTGGCAACGAAGAAGGTCCGAAGCAGCTTCTTGGCGATATCGCTGGTGGTCGGCACTTTTGCCCCGGTGACGAGCTGGATTTCGCTGCCCAGATCCAGCCCTTCCGTATTGGGGTCATCCACTACGACGGCGCCAAACATGTAGGGATGGACCTTGCAGGTAAATACGTACAGGCCGGGTTTATCGAACGTTTGTGTGACGCTGGCGCTCGACGGCTTGTCCTGGTCGACCGGGAACTTGGCGGCGCCGGGCTGCCACAACAGGCTGGTAATCGTGTGTTCGGCGTTGACGTCGGTCATCTTGATCAAGACCGCGTCGCCGGGTTTGACCACGACCAGGCTGTCGCCATCCGTCGGGTCTTTGAACCACCGACCGGGCTCGTCGGTCATTTCCAGCGCGCCGACCGGCATGACGCCCGGAACGCTGAGAATGACGTCGTCTTCGGACGAGGCTGTTTCGGCGCTCACGATGGGCGTCAAGCTCATGGTTCCGAGACTCACGGCAATGGCGGTGGTCAGTTTGCGAAACTTATTCATATTCATAACCTCTTGTTTTGATGTGATTTTGATAGAGCTTACTTGACGACTTTGAAGTCACCCATCATGCCGGCCTGCATGTGCTGGATGACATGGCAGTGGAAGTGCCAGTCGCCGGTGCCGACGCCTTCGCCGGCTTGGACGACGAACGTGTCGCGGCTGATCGGTCCGATGTTGACCGTATCGACGACATGGGTGGTGCCGGGGTTGAGCCAACGGTGCCCGTGCAAATGGAAGGTGTGGAAGGCGGTTCCCAGCCCGATCACGTGGAAGCGGACTTTCTCGCCGAGACGCGCGCCCACCGTGGGATTGGTCCACAGCGGAACCTGCTTGCCCTTGAGGATGTTATTGACTTCCATCCCCCAGAATGTCGTTTCGTGCATCCACAGGATGAACTCGCGTTTGATATCGCCGACATTCACATCCTCGATCTTGCCGTTGATGAGTGCCGGCACCTTTCCGCTACGCGGATTGACGATCAGGGTGCCGAACAGTCCCTTGTCCTCGGCTCCGAGCATGGGATTGCCGAAGGTGTGGTCGTGATACGGCCAGGTGCCCGCGGTACCCGGCGCTGCGGTCCATTTGTAGGTGTACGGCTTGCCGGGGAAGGCGGCTTCGTCGGCAACGCCGTTGAGCATCTTCATCGTGCCGTCGCTGCGGATATCGAAATGCACCCCGTGCACGTGCAGGCTGACGGGCTGATCGGTGTTGGGGATGCCGTTTTCCAGGGTGATTTCCGCAACATCGCCCTCGGTCATGACGATGGCAGGGCCCGGAATGGTCGGCTTGTCGCTGTACCGCGCAGTGACATCCTCGGTTTGGCCACCAGCAGTCTGGATCTTATGGCTCACCATCTGATAGCCGAATTGCCCGGACGGTAAGGGGGCGGCACGCAAGGTGATGCGATGGGTGCTCCCCGAAACCGAATCGGTTTTGGCAGGGACATACTCCGCTTGCGCGATCGGGATAAAAAAGATCGCCAACAGCAAAGGTGATGAGAGAAACGATGACGTTCGTCGGAGAATACACGAGAGACTCATAGTCACACTCCTAATAAAGGGTTCCAGTCCGTTTCCGGACCTGACGTCGGCCCAAAAAATTGATGCATCTCTTATGGCATCTTGTTTATCATGCATATCAAATACATGATTACGGTTCTAATGTATCGCACATGCATGTTTATATTTCAAGACGGCATGACCGAAAAAGTCAAGAAATTATTGAGTCGATACTTGTGTGCCGCATTTGCCTTAAGCCAATCGGTATCGTAAAACGGCTCTAATTGTCCATTCGAGGTGCTAAATGCAGCTGACCCGTTACACCGATTACGGTTTAAGAGTGCTGATGTATGTCGGCATACACACTGAACGCATGGTGACTATCGCCGAGATCGCCAGCGTGTTCGATATGTCTCACAACCATTTGATGAAGGTCGTTCAGGAGCTGTCCGCAAAGGGCTATGTCAAGAGCACGCGCGGAAAGCATGGCGGGATAGAGCTCGGACGCCCTCCCGAGGAGATCAATATCGGCGAAGTCGTACGCCACATGGAGAGCAACTTCCACGTTGTGGAATGCCTTGATCCCGGACGCAGTTTGTGCCGAATCATTCCGGGCTGCACCCTGAAAAAGGTGCTTCAGGAAGCGGTCTCGGCCTTTCAGGAAGTTCTGAATCGGTATACGTTGGCGGATCTTCTTAAGAATCGCGCCGTGCTGAACCGATTGCTGACCGAGCGACGAGTCGTCAGCAGGGCTTGAGACGGCCGCTTTGTGCCAAATTACAAGGCGTGGAAACCTGGTTTTTTCTGGAAATACCGACGCAAGAGATCGAAACTAAGCGCCGTGGCGGTGGATTGTTTACGTGCGGTACCGCCGCCTATAGTCCGCGTTTGCCGCCAGACGCCATCGGGAGCCGCAAGGATGAAATGGATTTCGATCGTTGCGGTTTCGTCGTGTAGCTTGTCGCGGGCGTAGTACGCGATTTGAGCAAGCGCATGATCCGCGCCTTGCTCCCGTAGACGCGGGGCAATCCATGCTGCGGCCTGGGCAAGATCGTCGGACGGCTCCACTCCGAAATATCGGCACAGGCCGGCCGAATCCGGGATCACGACCGCTCCGCGGAACCAGGGCTCGCCGGCGCAGCGGTTGGCCAGCTTGCCTCCGCTCAGAGTTTCGACGACATGAAGCGTCGACCCGCGCGCGGCGAGTTCGCGGCCCACCACCGAAGCTATGTCGTTTTCCGCTTCCCCCGAGCCGCCGATCGAAAATACTGCATCCCCGATTGCGTCGGCGGCGCGTTTTGCGATGTCGTTGATCTCGGTCTCGGAGAAATCGGCGGGAAACAGCAGCTTGACCTGGTTTTCCGGTCCTCCGGCGCGAAAGCCGAGTTTTACCTCGGGCGGCAAGGCGATTCGATCGAGACGCTCCTGTAGACTCGATTCGCCCATGCCCACAGTGTTCAATACCACCAGCCGCGCCGGACACAACCGAAAGCGACGGCGCAGATCCGGTTCGATCCAGCGACGGAACATCGCCTTCATCTCGCCGGGCACGCCGGGCATGAAGACGAAGCGGCAGCGGCCGGCCGTGAGGGCGAAGCCGGGAGCGGTGCCCCAAAGATTGTCGAGACGCTCCGAGCCGCGCGGGAGGAGTGCCTGCTTCCTGTTGACGTCCGGCATAGCGCGTCCGAATCGCATGAAATAAGACTCGACCTGAGCCAGCGCATCTTCGTCCAGTTCGAGGGGCGGGCCGAAAGCCTGGCTGACTGCTTCGGCGGTGAGATCGTCGCAGGTCGGTCCCAATCCGCCGGTACAAATGCAAAGATCGGCGCGCCCGGCGATTTCGCGGAGCAGATCGACCAACGCTTCCAGCCGGTCGCCGACCGCGGTATGCCGGGCCACGTCAAACCCCAGGGCGGTCAACTTTCGCGACAGCCAGGCCGAATTGGTATCGGTGATTTCGCCGGTGACGACTTCATCCCCTTGCGAAAAGATTTCTGCGACAGGTCTTTGCATGATCAATGTCCGGAATGTATGGCAGCCACCCGATGATGCCAGAAGGGTAGGGAGACCATGGCGAAGAGCGTGGTCAGCGAGACGGCCAGGGCGTAGAACGAGGTGTCGAGGCGGTAGCGGTCGCAATAAACGACGCCGAGCAGCATGCTCGGCATGGCGGCCTCCAGCACCAACGCAGTCAGGGTATCGCCCTCGAATCCCAGGGAGAGTCCCAATCCCAGACCGAACAACGGCATGGCGCCCATTTTGGACGCCACGACAAGCGAAGCGAGCGGCAGGTTACGGCTGTGCCAGGAATTCCAGCGCAGGCCGAGTCCCAGTGAAATCAGCATGAGAGGCACGACGGCCGCAGACAAGCCCATCAAAAACCGCTCCATCCAGGCGGGTTGCGCCACGCCCGCGAAATTCAGGCCTAGTGCGACCGCCGCGGCCCAGAGCGGCGGATTGAGCAGCAGAGAGCGGAGCATCGAATCGTTTTCAGAATTCGTCGTACCGTAATGCCGGGCGATCAGGATACCGAGAGTAAAAACCAGCGGCATGGATGCGAACAAATCGATTTGAATGACGATGGTGCGTGCCCACGCACCGAAGGTCTGCTCCAGCACGGGAAGCCCCATGTAAGTCACGTTCGAGAAAGCGATGCTCAGCATCGCGGCGCCCAGGCGTGGCGGAGCCAGCCTGACGATTCGGGCAGCCAGCCAGGTGATGGCGATGCCGAACAGAATGATTCCCGCGCCGAACAGCGAGATCTTCAGCGTTTCGATACCTAAATCGGCCGTCCACAGCACGGAAAGCACCAGCGACGGCAACAAAAGATGGAACACCACAGCGGTCAGCACCAAGCGAGTTTGATCGGCATCCAGGCCGCCAGGCCGTATAATGCGCCACATTGCGCCGCACAGGATCAATACGGCCATCTGCATCAGCACGGAAACCATTCGCGACTCCTGGGTTCGAGGAGGCGTTATTCTAGCAATCGCAGTGCCGACACCGAGACCACAGCGGTCGAACGACCCGGAAAAAGAGGAACAGCCATGACCGACACCCTTTCGAAGAAACCTATCCCTCCCCGAGACCGCCTCATCATGGCGCTGGACCTGCCGAGCATGACCGAAGCCAAGGACCTGGTGGAAACCTTGGGCGATTCGGTGAGTTTTTACAAAATCGGGCTGGAACTGTTCATGGCCGGCGACTACTTCGAATTGATCGAATGGCTCAAGAAGCGGGGCAAGAAGATCTTCGCCGACCTCAAGTTTTTCGACGTGCCGGAAACGGTTGCGCGGGCAGTTAGAGCCCTGAGCGCCCATGGCGTCGAATTCGCCACCGTGCACGGCAACGATGCGATCATGGAAGCCGCTGCGAAAGCCAAGGGCAATCTCAAGATTCTGGCCGTCACGGTATTGACCAGCCTCGATCAAGGCGATCTCAGGGATCTCGGCTTCGAGTGCGACGTGCAGCGCTTGGTTCTCTCCCGCGCCCGGCGCGCTTTGGCCTTGGGCTGCGACGGCGTGATTTCTTCGGGCCTTGAGGTTCCCGCATTGCGGCGGGAGATCGACGAAAAGCTGCTGGTCATTTCACCCGGCATTCGTCCCGTGGAAAACCGTCCGACGGACGACCAGAAGCGGGTCGTGACGGTCGAGCAAGCCTTCTTGAACGGCGCCGATTACATCGTCGTCGGCCGCCCGATACGGGATGCGGACAATCCGCGCGAGGCGGCGGAAAAGGTGCAGGCGCAGATCGAAAACGTGTTCAGAAGGGTGGCGAGTTAAAACGTCAGCTCTGGCTTGTCGTCTCGCGAGTCCCGCTATGCAAGCCCTTTGGCTGGAAGACAGACGGCTCTCCATTCGTAACGATCTTTCCATTCCCGTCCCGCCCGCAGGCGAGGCGCTGGTTCGGGTGCGGCTCGCGGGCATCTGCGGCACGGATTTGGAGTTGGTGCGGGGTTATTATCCTTACGCCGGCATTCCCGGACATGAATTCGTCGGCGAAGTCGCCGACTCGCCCGATGGTACGCTCATAGGCTGCCGGATAGTCGGTGAAATCAATGTCTCTTGCGGAGAGTGCGAGATCTGCCGGCGAAATCTTCCTACCCACTGCGCGCGCCGTACCGTGCTCGGTATCCGCGATCGGCGCGGCGCATTCGCCGAATATCTCACCTTGCCTTTGCGGAATCTGCATCGGGTGCCGGACACCGTGCCGGATGAGGCGGCGGTCTTTGCCGAACCACTCGCCGCGGCGCTGCAAATTCAGCGGCAAATATCGATAAATGCCGGCGATCGAATATTGTTGATCGGAGCGGGCCGATTGGGACAGCTCATTGTTCAGACGCTGACGCTTACCGGCTGCGATTTGTGCGTTTCGGCGCGACATCCCCGGCAGAAAGCGCTGCTTCTGAGTCGGGGAATCCGGTTGATTGCCGAAGACGAGATTCCCGCTCGACATTACGACATCGTCATCGAGGCGACCGGTTCGCCGGCCGGTTTCGATCTTGCCCGGCGCGCCGTCCGCCCGCGCGGCACGCTGGTGTTGAAATCGACTTATCGGGACAGCGTAAACGTGAATCTTTCTTCCTTGGTCGTGGACGAGATTTCGCTGCTCGGTTCTCGCTGCGGTCCTTTCGACTCGGCCCTGCGCTTGCTGGAGCAGAAAGCCGTTGATCCCTCTCCGTTGATCGATGCGGAATATTCTCTAGCTCGTGCGGTCGAAGCCTTCGAATTGGCCAAGAGGCCGGGCGTCCTTAAGGTACTGATCCGTCCATAGTCGACTATTAGCGGCGGTGGACGCTTCCCGGAACCACTATCGGATATGGCGCGATCGGGATATGCCTTGCGGCCTCGACCTTCCGGCGTGCCCGTTCCAGTTGATCTTGCTGGGTTTGAATCGTTTCGTCTTTCGATTCCAAAGCTTGCTGCAAGCGGGCCTTCTCCTCCCGATATCTTTCCTTCAGCCGTTCCATGTCCTGCCCGCTCGGAGACCTGAATTCGGACGCCTTCCTGCCGCTCAATAGGGCGGCGCGATGAGCGAGCAAGTCCAAAATCAACTCTTGCTTGGCCGCAGGCGTCAATTCGTACTCCGGTCCCAAACCGGCCGGCATCTTCTTTATTCGATCCATTTCCCGATCGATCCGGCGCAAATGGTCCTTGGCGAGATTTCGGCAGACTGCGTCGATCGGGCCTTTATAAACGTTTCGCTGCTCGTCCTCGGCCGGAGTCGCATTCATGCCCGCGGGTGGATGATAGCCGTAGCGGACAGTGCCCGAATTATCCGTCCAACGATAAAGAGTCGCGGCTCCTGCCGGCGTGGCCTGACTCGCGAAAAGAAAATAAACAGCAGCAAAACGCAGTTTCATGGAATTTCTCCTGCGATGGCAGTTCTTAATCTGACTGTGGGACCCCCGATTCGCTCCCGTCGACTCGCCTGAACGTTGCCTGACGAAGGGCTCTCCAGGATACGCGCCGAGGCAGCTTATCGTTAAGCCCGATCTGTTATACCTATAAGTTTTTGTGCTATCGTTCGCCCCCTTATGCACCATCTCGAAACCGCGTTCAGCACGTCCTATCTCGTAGCCCTGCTGATGGGGCTTTTCAGTTCCCTGCATTGCTTAGGGATGTGCGGTTCCATCATCGGTTCGCTGACCCTGAGTTTGAGGCGGGAAATCCGCGAGCAAAAATCCCTGCTCATGCCCTTCGTATTCAGCTACAACTTGGGGCGCATAGCCAGCTACTCGTTGGGGGGGCTGCTTGCGGGTCTTGCTCATCATGTTCTCAGTATGCCGCTCGGAGAAGGGCACGGGCATCGCATCTTGCAAATCATATCCGCACTGATCATGGCCGGAGCGGGTCTGCATATCGCCGGCTGGTTTCCGCGATTCGCTTACATCGAGAAGGCCGGCGGAATCATCTGGAAAAGAATCGAGCCTTACGGCCGGCGCCTGATCCCGGTGGAGACCTTGCCCAAGGCTTTCATCTTCGGCATGATTTGGGGTTGGCTGCCGTGCGGTCTGGTCTATACCGCGTTGGCGCTCGCCGCGACGACCGGAGATGTGGTGCGCAGCACCTTCACCATATTGGCGTTCGGCATAGGTACTTTGCCTGCCGTCATGGGCGTCGGTATAATGACCTCGTTAATGGTGCGGTTGTCCAATATGAAGAAATTTCGCCAGGCGGCAGGGGTCACTCTGATTGTCTTGGCCCTATTGGCGGCATTCCCTTGGCTCAACCCCATGGTTCGCCATACAATAGGTTCCTAAAAGAAGGAGGAGGGTGAGATTATGTTTGAGAAGCTGATCGGCCAATCACCGAATTTCGAGGCGTTATTGCGCAGCGCCAGAATGATTGCCGCGACCGACGTGACTGTTTTGGTCGTCGGAGAGACCGGTACCGGCAAGGAGGTGCTGGCGCATGCTTTGAAAGAACATAGTCCTCGTGCAAATAAACCTTTCATCACGCTGAATTGCGCCGCACTTCCCGAGGCGTTGGCCGAGTCGGAATTGTTCGGGCATCGCAAAGGCTCGTTCACCGGTGCGGTGAATGGTCAAACCGGCCGTCTTCAAGCCGCTGACGGGGGTACCGTATTCCTCGACGAAGTCGATTCTCTGCCCATGGCTCTGCAGGCGAAGTTCCTGCGTTTCCTCGAGACCGGCGAGATTCAGCCGGTCGGCGAAACCCATACGTTGAACGTAGACGTCCGGATTATCGCCGCGACCAATGCCAATCTTCAGGAAAAGATTGCGCGGGGAGAGTTCCGTAAAGACCTCTATTACCGTCTCAACGTCGTTCCGATCGAGATACCGCCGTTGCGCGAGCGCATGGGCGACATCCAGTTGCTGCTGCAGCACTTTATGATGCAGTTTGCCGAAGAGCATAAGCTTCCGGAGGCTTCGTTCAGCAAGGCGGCTCTCAGCCGGCTTGCAACTTACTCCTGGCCTGGCAACGTCAGAGAACTTCGCAATGTGTGCGAGCGACTGTCCATCCTGCTGGCCGGGCGGACTATCGATGAGGGCAATCTGCCTCTGGAGATCGTCAATAGGGTGCCGTCGCAGAAGCCGGTATTTGACTTGCCTGAGCTGGGCATCGATCTGGAAAAAGTCGAGATGGATCTGATTCGCCAGGCCTTGGCGCGGACCAATGGCAACCGCAGCCGCTCGGCCCGGCTTTTGGGAATCTCACGGGATACTTTGCTTTATCGCATGCAGAAATACGGAATCAGCTAAGAGACATTTTCCTGGGCGGTCTCACTCTCCCGCCCAACGGAATTCTTAAAGCCCGCGGTAAGACCACGGGCTTTTTTCGTTTAGACGAACTTCAGACCTTTTTTCGCAGCAATCCGCATGCGTAAGGCATTGAGTTTGATGAACCCTTCCGCGTCTTTCTGGTTGTACGCGCCGCGATCGTCCTCGAACGTGGCGATGCTCATGTCGAACAGGCTGTTGCTGTCGGACTTGCGGCCGACGACGGTCACATTGCCTTTGTAAAGCTTCACTCTGACTTCGCCGTTCACTGCCGCCTGCGAGGCGTCGATTAGTTCTTGCAGCATCAGACGTTCCGGGCTCCACCAGTAGCCGTTGTAAATTAGGCTGGCATAGCGGGGCATCAGTTCGTCCTTCAGATGTGCTACTTCGCGGTCCAGCGTGAGGGATTCGATGGCGCGATGGGCTCTGAGCATGATGGTGCCGCCCGGTGTTTCGTAGCAGCCGCGGGACTTCATGCCGACGTACCGGTTTTCGACGATATCCAAGCGGCCGACGCCGTTAGCGCCGCCCAGTTGGTTGAGCTTCGCCAGGATTTGTGCGGGTGAGAGCGATTCGCCGTTGATAGCTACGATGTCGCCGCGCTCGTAACTCAGCTCGATATAGGTCGGTTTGTCCGCTGCTTTTTCCGGGGACACGGTCCAGCGCCACATGTCTTCCTCGGGTTCGGCCCATGGATCTTCGAGAATGCCGCCTTCGTAGGAGATGTGCAGCAGGTTGGCGTCCATGGAATAAGGCGATGCCTTGCCACGTTTCATTTCGATCGGAATGCCGTGCCGCTCGGCATAGGCCAGGAGCTTCTCGCGCGAATTCAGATCCCATTCCCGCCAAGGGGCGATGATCTTGATGTCGGGCCGCAGCGCGTAAGCGCCCAATTCGAACCGGACCTGATCGTTGCCCTTACCGGTAGCGCCGTGGGCGATGGCGTCGGCCCCGGTCTCGTTGGTGATTTCGATGAGACGCTTGGCGATCAAGGGTCGGGCAATCGACGTTCCCAAGAGGTATTCGCCTTCATAGATCGCATTGGCGCGGAACATCGGGAACACGAAATCCCGGGCGAATTCCTCCTTGAGGTCGTCGATGTAGATTTCTTTGATGCCGAGAGCCTGAGCTTTGGCACGCGCGGGCTCCAACTCCTCGCCCTGGCCGATGTCCGCGGTGAAGGTGACGACTTCGCAGCCGTAGGTCTCCTGCAGCCACTTGAGGATGACAGAGGTGTCGAGCCCGCCGGAGTAGGCAAGGGCGACCTTTTTTACAGTCTGGTTGGACATGATGTTCCCGTTGCGTGAAGAAGAGAAAAACGGCGAGATTATAACGTTGTCGCGAAGCTCGCGCAGCGTGAGGCTACGGATTTCGAACGTTTCGAGAGGTCAAGGTTCGGATGACCTCGGATGAATTTTTCTGCTATCCCGATCTGACGGTCCCGTGAGAGTAGGCGACCAACAGCGATCGTCTGGGAAATCCCGCGTTGATCGCGGAGCTGCTGTCGTGTCCATGGCCGAGTTCGATTCCCCAAACACGCGCGACGGTCATCGAGTTCGTCGCCGATGCCGGCTCGTAACGGCAACGATATCGCAGTTCTTTCACAGCCCGTACTTCTTCCGCTTTCTCCAAAAGGTCGCTCGGCTCATGCCGAGCAATTGCGCAGCGCGGTCGATATGGCCATGGGCGGATGCCAGGGCTCGGCGAATGCGATCGGCCTCGTTTTCCGTTACCGGCAAGTCGGCGACCGTCGGCGATAGGGGCTCTTCTCGAAATTCGGGCGGCAGATCGTCCAGCTGCAGTACGTCGCCCCGTCCCACGGCAAAGGCGTATTCCACGACATTTTGCAGTTCGCGCACGTTGCCGGGCCAGTGATGATCCAAAAGCACCCGCATGGCTTCCGGTTCGATGCTCTGGATACGGCGCGGCCCGTGAAGATTGTGCTGGTCGATGAAGTGCTGCAACAGAAGACCGATGTCCTGCCGCCGTGCCCGCAGCGGCGGCAGAAAGATGGGGACCACGCGCAAGCGGTACATCAAATCCTCGCGGAAGTGTCCGGCCTTGACTTCCTCGCGCAGCGACCGGTGGGTGGCCGCGACGATGCGCACGTCCACGGTGATCGGATGATCGCCGCCCACCGGGATAAAGGTTTTCTCCTGGAGTACGCGCAGCAGCTTGGCTTGCAGCTCCAGCGGGAGTTCCGCGACTTCATCGAGGAAAATCGTGCCGCCGTCGGCGCGTTTGAACAGTCCCTGGTGATCCTTGATCGCGCCAGTGAATGCGCCGCGGACATGCCCGAAGAGCTCGCTTTCCAACAGATTGGCGCTAAGCGTGGCGCAGTTGATGGCTAAGAACGGATGACTGCGGCGATGGCTTTCCTCGTGCAGGGCTTGAGCGACCAATTCCTTGCCGGTGCCCGATTCGCCCCGGATCAAAACCGTTGCTTCGGTCTGGGCGACGTTGCGGATGATTTGGAAGGCTTGCTTGAGGGCGGAATCGCGGGTGATGAGGCCATGAAAGACTTCCGCTTTATCCGCCGCTTGCAGTCCGATGCTTTTCGTTCTGGGCTCGGCCTCTGCCGGCCAAAGCATTTCGATCGCTCCCGCAAAACGCCCTTGGGCGTCGAAGAAAGCTTGGGCCGAGCGTTTGACGCGGACGGTTCCGCCCTGTGCATGATCGAGTTCAATCGAAACGCCGTCGATCCTTCCTTCTTGGGCAATGCTATTTCGAACATCGCGATCTCGGCAACGGATGGCAGAGCTACAAGGTTGTCCCAGCACTTGCTCGCTGGAAAAGCCGAGCAGGCGCTCTGCTCCACGGCTCCATAGCAAAATTTCGCCTTTTGCGTTAACGACGAAGACGGCGCCGCCCATCAGTTCGGCCAAAGTCGATACGGCTCTATCGGGTCCGACGGTGCTCAACCAACGATTCAGAAAAGGAGAGAACTGGCTCACAATGAGGCGATTGAAAGGTTTCGGGGGTGTTTCAAGCGACGTGTTTTGTTGCACATAATGTATCACGCGAAACGTATAATGAAACGTCGGGTAGGTAGGGCCATGGCCAGGAGTCGTAAAAACCCGCGAAACGCCGGGCACGCCGTAGATGCGAAGGGTTGTTCCGGCGTAGGCACGGTCTTTGTAAGTAGTCAGTCAGAGTTGGCGGATTCCTGATCCAAAGGAGGCTACGATGATCTTCAAACAACTTTTTGAACCCGATACCTTTACCTACACCTATCTGCTCGCCTGCGAACGGACCCGTCGCGCGTTGCTGATCGATCCGGTCGCGACCGAGGTCGAAAATTATATTGGCCTAATAAAAAAACTTGACCTTGATCTGCGCTACACGATGGAGACTCATGTCCATGCCGACCACATTACGGGCTCCGGGCTTTTGCGCGAGCGTTTGGGCAGCAAGAGCGTCGTGCACCGTGACGCTGGCGCCATGTGCGCCGATCTTCTGGTGACCGACGGCATCCTGCTTCAGATAGGGGACATCGAAATCGAGGTGCGGCACACTCCCGGCCACACCAACGGCTGCGTAAGCTATGTCGTCGGCGACCGGGTTTTTACCGGCGATGCGTTGTTCATCGGAGGTTGCGGGCGTACCGACTTTCAGCAGGGCGATGCCGGTCGGCTGTACGACAGCATCATCAAGAAACTGTTCACCCTGTCGCCCGATACTCTGGTTTATCCGGGGCATGACTACAACGGCAACACGGTTTCTACCATCAAACAGGAGATGGCCAAAAATCCACGCGTGGGAGGCGGCAAGAGTCGCGAGGAATTCATCGATATCATGAATAAACTTGACCTGCCGTATCCGAAGTACATCGATCAGGCGTTGCCGGCAAACCAAGCCTGCGGCCGGGAACTCGCCGTACGCCACGGCTGAAACGCTCGCTCGCCAGAGAAACATTACCGGAACCCGGCCTCTGTGCGTAATTGAGAGGTCGGGTCATCCGGTATTTGAGGGAGATTGCTCATGACCCTCGTCGTCATCTTATCGCTCGTGATCGGTTTGCTGCTGGGATTGCTCGGCGGTGGCGGATCGATACTCACAGTCCCGGTGCTGGTCTATTTGGTCCATATCGAACCTAAAACAGCCATTGCTACATCTCTAGTCGTCGTGGGCGTCACCAGCCTCGCCGCAGTTGTCAATCACGCCCGCAACGGGCGGGTCTGCTGGCGTACCGGACTGATCTTCGGCATCGCGGGCATGGTGGGTGCCTATGGCGGCGGACGGCTGGCGGCCTATGTTCCGGGCGGCGTTTTGCTGTTGCTGTTTGCTGCCATTATGTTCGGCACAGCTTTGGCGATGTTGCGCGGGCGACGGCAAAACAACGTGGAAGCGGATGCGGTTAAGCCGATTTGTCCGGCCGATCTCCCTTTGCTGGCGATTATATTCGACGGGCTCATGGTTGGTGTCCTCACCGGATTGGTTGGTGCCGGCGGCGGCTTCTTGGTCGTGCCTGCCTTGAATTTGCTCGGTGGATTGCCCATGCACGCGGCTATCGGCACCTCATTGTTGGTCATCGCCATGAAATCGTTTGCGGGCCTCGCCGGATATATTACTCACGTCAGTATCGATCTCGAATTGGTTTCCATCGTCACCGGCGTCGCAATCGTTGGCAGCGTGTTAGGCGGACTGCTCTCTCGCCATGTCAGTGGACAATCATTGCGGCGGATCTTTGCGGTATTCGTCATCGCGATCGCCTGCTACCTCCTGTACAAAGAACTGACGCCCCAATTGATCGCAGAGACTCGGGAAGCGCTTCTGAATCGTCCCGATTTCTTTTTAGGTATGGCCACCATGCTGGGGATCGTTGCGATTGCACGGCTTTGGCGATGGATTCATGCTCAAGGCCTGCATCAAAAAAAAAGTAGCATTTACGCTGAATCCCGGTAAAGTGCTGAGCGCTATAAAGATGATTGGCATGCAATTTCGGTAATATTGGCATCCGGCACGGAATTGTTCGGCGATTCTGAGAGCGCCAAATTTGGCGCTCAAATGCCCATTCACCAGTTTACCCATTAAGGGCTGATCGACCAGGACATGCATAACATCCGCTTACCGTTTCCCCGCTCTGGGCTTTATGCCATCACTCGAGAAGCTTACCGGAATGAACAAGCCTTGGCCGAGGCTGTGGCGGCAGCCATTCGGGGCGGGGCTGCCGTGGTTCAGTACCGCGCGAAAGCCTCCCGCGATCCGCTACGCGAGGCGGCGCGTCTCTTGGCCGTCTGTCGCGACGGCGGCGTGCCGTTGATTATCAATGATGATGTGGAACTTGCCCGTCGTGTCGGTGCCGACGGGGTGCACGTGGGTAAGGACGATCTGTCGTTGACGGAAGCGCGGGACGTTCTGGGGCCGAACGCCATCATCGGCGTATCCTGTTACGATTCGGTCGATCTCGCCGTCCGGGCCGAAGCCGGCGGTGCCAGTTATGTCGCTTTTGGCCGGTTTTTCCCTTCCAAGACCAAGCCCGATGCGCCTTGCGCTCACCTCGAAACGTTATCGTTGGCCAAGCGGCGGTTAAGCATTCCTATCGCGGCCATTGGCGGCGTTACGGCTGAGAACGGTGGCCAGTTGGTACATGCCGGGGCGGATTTATTGGCGGTGATCGAGTCGGTATTCGGGGTGGGCGATCCTTGCCTTGCTGCCTCGGAATTTGCTCCTTTGTTTGAACACGTAGGAAGAAGCGAAAGGCCCGTCTCGCCGCCAGCACTTTAACTGGAGTGGCGGCTCGGCGCGGACCAATGGATAACACTTCAGTTAGGCAGTTAGCGTCTTCTTGCCGCGACGAGTTTTCAGCAGGGGAATGCCCCATGCCAGCAACAAGAGGCTCGCCGGCTCTGGAACCGGGCTTCCCGAAGTCGGGGGAGGAGTGCGAATCAAGCCGTGCAGCGAGGCGATCTTCACGAAGTCGTCTTTCGTAGTCAATCCACAAGTCTGTCCAGACCCGCAGGAAATTTTCGGATTGTAGGCGCTGACCAGCCAATATTTGGAGGTGATGCCGGTCGGGTTGATGTTCGTCGGCTGGTCTTTTTGTAAATTGGCGTAGTTGTCAACCAAGGACCACCCGCCGGTCGTGGTTAGATTGCTATAGTTGTATCCGGTTAGGTTCGGCAACACAGCGGTGTCGCTCGTATCTGCGGTATACGCCAGAACCGTGATATCCGTGTCGCAGGTTATTTGAGTATAGCCAATGTCACATTGGCTAGTGTTGCCAAAATTCGGCCATCCGATGGTGATTTGGTCCAGTGCGACGGCTGCATCGAAAGCGAAGACTATCGAATCAATGCGTCGGTAATTGTCCATCGCGTGTTCCGGTGTGGAGCAACTTGAGTCGCCGGCGGAACAAACGCCCAATCCTCCGGAATAGGTGCCTACGTTTGCTGTCCGGAGATTTCCGCTTCCGTAGGTGTTGCTTGAATTTACGTAGGCTGACCACTCTAGGCCCGGAGCACCGCTAGTCGTCGTGATGCCACTGTTGGGGAGTCCCCAGGTATAGTTCGCCGAAGCTATGGGCGCTAAAAATGAAGCAAAGAATCCAACCAAAGCGAATTTACCGAGTCGTTTCAGTGTACGCATTCTGTTACTCATCGTTTTATTGTTGTTACAGCAAGTATTATGCAACCGAGGTGCCAATACTGTTTTTTTGTTAATTTTCAATGGCATGGGCTTTAATGTCGCTAATGAGCGACGGCCATATGGAAAAACTGTAAAAAAAACTGACATGAGGACGCGCTTGTGGGAACAGAACGAGAACGAAAAACTTGGGTGAATCGGTGCTCGTTTCTTAAGTAACGAATTTTTCAAGCGATTGTTCTCGACAAGGAAAATGTAAGCGTCGTACAGCGATCCGAATCTCGGCCCGCTTACCGATGATCCTGCAGCTTAGCCTGTAATTTCTTCGCGTCTTCGATCTCATCGAACATCGTATTCGCACGTAAAGCTTCGTTTAGCTCGTTAAGGGCCTCTTTTCTCCGGCCCAGTGCATCCAAGGCGACGGCAGTGTGGTAACGGATTTCGGGGTCGGACGACGAACGAATATGGGCATTCCGCAAGTAGGGCAATCCTTCGGCAGGCTTTCCCTGTCGCACGAGAATCCATCCGATCGTGTCGTTCACCGAGGGGTTGTCCGGAGCCGCTTTGTGGGCTCGTTCCGCGAGCTCCAAAGCTCTCGGGTCGTTTGCATTCGAATAGAGAACAGCCAGGTTGTTTAAGGTAGGCGGGTAGTCCGGGTATCTTTTGAGAATCCGTTCGAAATACCCGATCGCCTCAGCCTGTTTCCCAGCCTGGAGATAGCCCTCGGCGAGGGCTTGCATCGAATTGAAATCCTCCGAGTGGGAACTTACCCATTGCTCCAGGAAACGGAACGCTTCCTCGCCTTTCCCCGCCAGTCTTTGCGCCTGATAGAGCCTGACGGCGCCCAGTGAATCTTGGTTCTTCTGGAAGGCGGATCGATAACTGACAATGGCCTCGGCGTATTGGGATTGATGCATCCGAATGTCGCCCGTCAGTTGATCGCTCAAAGCGAGGTCGGGATGTCGGTTGTGCAGATTCTCTACTACTTCGATGGCTTTTTCGGTTATCCCAGATTTTAGGTAAGTCTCCACCAAAGCCGCCTGGACGGGAAGATAATCCGGGTTGGCGCGGGCGGCGCTTTCGAGAGACCAGATTGCGTCGCTCACGGCATCCGCAGCGATTTGCAATCCAGCCGTTTTAAACAATCGCTCGGCATCGTTGAATGCCGAGCGGGCTATCTTCTGCAAGATAACTTGCGCGACCGGTTTTTTACCAAGGGCAAGCTGACAGCGGGCGGACGCCGTCAAAACGTCCAAATTGTCGGGAGCTATCGTTTCCGCTTCCTGAGCCACAGCGAGTGCTTTTTGGGTATCGCGGACTCCTAGATACCTGTCGATCAGTTTGAGTTTGATGTGTATGGCCTTGTTATCGGCGGCTCGCGCTTTTTCGAGCCACCGTAGAGCCTCGGTGCTGCGTCCGCGGGCATCCTCCAGCGCAGCGAGTTGGATCATGGTCTGCGTATCCTGGGGCCGTTCTCGAAGAATACCCAAGAAGCGATTTTCGGCTTGCTCGATTTTCCCTTCGATTAGATCTAACTTGCCGAGATTAATCAGCGAAGGAAGAAAGCTGGCGTCTTTTGAGAGCGCTTTTTCGAAATTCTTCCGGGCTGAATCGCGCTCCCCGGATGCCATTTGGGCCGCCGCCAGCATGTTGATCAGCGTCAGGTTATTCGGTTCTCGCTCCAGCGACTTTGTCAGAATCTTCACGGCTTCCGCTGGCTGCCCCCGTTTTAGGTACAGCACACCGAGCGCGATTGCCGCTGGGCGCTGGCCGGGATCGTTCTCGAGAATGGATCTCAGTTCGCTGATACCGATGTTCTGCTGACTCGTTCCCAAGCGGCTAAATGCCAACTGGGTTTTGACCTCCGCTAAACCGCCGCTGGCTTGGCTCGCTTTCTCGAGTGCGGTGATCGCGTCCGAATGCTGGCCTTTGTGCATGTAAGCGGTGCCGAGCAAATACAGCAAGCGGAAATGATCGGGATGGTACTTGAGTGCCTGGCTGAGGATACGGATAGCCTCGTTATGGTCTCTTTGCTCCACCAGCACCGAGCCGAGCGCTTCGGCGACTTCTGCATGGCCTGGATATTGCTCGAAATAGTGGGTCAGGAATTCACGAGCTTTTTCGAAGTGGCGCAGGTTGTAATTAGATAACCCCGCCACCAGCAATAAAGTAGGTTTTCCCCTTACGACTTGCGTATCGAGTCCATCGATAACGGTTACAGTTTCGTTCAACGCGGTTTTCGCAGCTTCGGGCGCACCTTTACGCGCCATTAACAGCGCGTAAAGGTAGTTGGCCCTAGGCTCGAAGGGTTGCGTCTTTCGCAGAAAATTCAGGTCTTCCGAAGTATGATCGTTCTTGCCCAGCTCGAACAGCAGGCCGGCGCGGGCGAGTCGGGCCTCGTAGTGCTTCGGTTCTAGGTCGATCACGCGGCCATATTCTTCTATGGCTTGTTCATGTTGCCCCTTGGCGTGACTGATCGACGCCTTGAGATTCCAGCCATCGGCATTGGTCGCATCGCGGGATACGGCTTCTGCTGCGATCTTTTCGGCGTCGTCCACCATGCCTCGCCGCAAGAGCAGGGTTCCCTGCCCAACCAATGGCGAAACGGCTTTCGGATCGAGTTTCCCTGCCTCCCGGAAACTCGCCGCCGCTGCTTCGAAATCCCGCACCTCCGTATAAGCTTGTCCGCGTAGAGCGAGAATCTCGGACCGAAGCTCCGGTGGAAAACCTTCGGCCGACACCGTCGCGAGCAGATCGTGGTACTTCATCTGCGTTAGTAGGGCCTGGGCGAGTGGCACTACGGTCAAGGAGCGATCCGCGCCCAGGCGATTGGCGTTAAGCAGTTCCTCGGCCGCTAGTTCTCCGTTTCCTAGTTTGAGATAAGAGAGTCCCAGAAGCAGATGAGCCGAAGGTAGTCCAGGTGATAACTGTAGAGCATTCTTCAGTTGAATCACCGCAGTGTTGTAATCCTCCTTGTTGTAATAAACCAAGGCGTCTTCATAAAAAGCGGAGGCACTCTGGGTTTCGGCCCGGGAAACAGGAGACGTTAGCAGGACGGCCACAAAAACATAAGCCATTTGAACTTTAAGAAATACAAAAGGCTTAAAGACTCGAGCCTTGATCGATTGCATGAAATGGTCTCGACAACAATAAGTGGATTGGATCTGAGCTCTCAATGATAGAAGAGCAGTTGAAAAATATTACGAGCCGGACGAGAGGAAGCGGAAAAACGCAGCCTGGAATTTTCGTGCTTTTCTTCTGATTCTAGCGGCTATCCCGTCCCCGATGTCCGCTAATACGTTCTGCTGTCTCTTTTCATAAATATAGTCATATCATGAACTGGAACTGGTCTATTACCAATCTTTTCGCTGCGTTGCTGTTGCCTCCGCTCAACATGCTCGTTATCGGAGCAATCGGTTTCTGGCAGCTCAAGATGCGGCCTCGGCTGGGCCGCGGTTTGATCGCCGTCGGCCTTTTCGGATTGGGGCTGCTGTCGATACCTTACGTGTCCAACTGTCTGTTGGCTACGCTCCAGGTTCCGCCTCTGCCTGCCGTCGACCGCGATGCGGAAGCCATCGTGATTCTCGGCGGGGGCATTCGGTCGAATGCACCGGAGTATGGCGGCGATGCAACCGTCAATGATCGCACTCTGGAAAGGATTCGATACGGAGCGTCCTTGTGCCGCAAGACCGGAAAACCGATCTTGGTCACCGGCGGCGCGCCCGAAGGCTACGCGGCGGAAGGTCCTATCATGCGCTCGATTTTGGAGAACGAGTTCGGCGTCCCGGTCCGCTGGGTCGAAAGCAGGTCCCTAAATACGAGAGAGAATGGCCGATTCTCCGCACCGATTCTCAGGCAAGCAGGCATACGCCGGATTTATCTCGTCAGCCATTCCTGGCATCTGCCGCGAGCGGTTCCGGAGTTCGAGCGGGAAGGCTTGGAAGTGGTCCCTGCCGGAACGGGATATGTGCCGACGGACCGCCTCAGGCCGATCGATTTTGTACCCAGCTATCGGGCCATAACCAACAGCGCCTTCGCATTTCACGAATGGATCGGCCTGGCGTGGTATCGGATTCAAGGCTGACGGCAGGCAGTTCCGGGAGCGATTAGGAATTGGTCCAAGATTCTTGTCAGTTCAACGGGCCACTGCGATCCATGCGGCGCCCTGCCAACTGGGCGATCTCTGAAAGCGGCAGCGGCCGGCTGAACAAATAGCCCTGGCCAAAATGGCAATGGTGGCTGCGGAGAAATTCGAGTTGTTCGGGCGATTCTACTCCCTCGGCAACGACCTGCAGGTTGAGATTGTGGGCCAAACCGATGATCGCTCGAATGATTTTTCCGTTATCGTTCTCCAAACACGCGCCGGCGATGAAGGATTTGTCGATCTTAAGGGCGGAAATTTTGAATTGCCTCAGGTAGCTTAGCGAGGAATAACCGGTGCCGAAGTCGTCGATCAGCACGTCGATCCCCATGTCGGCCAGCTGATCCAACACGGCGATGGTCTCTTGCACCTGCTGCATCGCGAGGCTTTCGGTCAGCTCCAGTTTGAGCCGTGACGGCGAAAGACCGACGCGTGACAGAATGTACCCGATGATCTTGGTGAGGTTATTCCGGAATTGATGGCCGGACAGGTTCACCGAGACGCTGAGATCGGTTCCCAGGATTTTCCCGAACTGAAGACAGTCCCGACAGGCCTGCTCGAGTACCCAATCTCCGACCGGATTAATCAGGCCGGTGTCTTCCAAAAGCGGCACGAACTGGTCTGGAGGAATCATGCCGCGGTCCGGGTGATTCCAGCGGATGAGCGCCTCCATGCTGACGATGCGGCCGTTTCGTAGGTCAACCTGAGGTTGATAATGAAGCGAGAATTCTCTTCGCTCCAGGGCGTTGTATAAGTCGTTTTCCAAATCCAGCCGCGTGCTGTTTTTCTCGTGGATTTTGCCGGAATAGAACTGATAGGTGTTCCGGCCTTGGTGCTTGGCATCGTACATCGCCAAATCGGCGTGGCGGATCAAGTCGTCGACGTTTTCGGCATCGCGGGGGCTCAAAGCGATGCCGATGGTTACGGTAATGCGGCGTGTACGATTGCCGAACAGAAAAGGTTCCGTAAATGCCTTCAACACCCGCTGGGCGATATTATTCGCATCGTCTGGGCCACCCAGGTCGTTGATAATAAGTGCAAATTCATCGCCGCCCAGCCTGGCAACGACGTCGCCTCGGCGGGTGCGTCCTTTTTCACGCAAGCACTTTGTCAGCCGCTCGGCAACCTGTTGCAGCAGGCGGTCGCCGATCTGGTGGCCGAAAGTATCGTTGATGGTCTTGAAGCGGTCGATGTCGAGGTACAGCAACGCTGCCTGCTTGCGTTCGCCATGCGCCCTGAGGATGGCTTTTTTCAGGTGATTGCGGAACATCAGTCGGTTAGGAAGTTCGGTCAGATGGTCGTGATTGATCAGCTGATCGACGAGAGAATTCGTAAATTTTCGGGAGCTTAGATCGGCGAATACACCTATGTAGCGAATGACTTGATGTCCGTCGTCCTTCAATGCAGTGATGCTCAGCCATTCCGGGTAGATCTCGCCGCTCTTCCGTTTATTCCAGATTTCGCCCTGCCATTGGCCGGATTCATCCAGGCTGAGCCACATTTGGCGATAGAATTGCCGGTCGTGCCGTCCGGAACTGAACATCGAAGGTTTGCGTCCTATCACCTCGTCTTTCGAGTAGCCGGTGATGGTGGTCAGCGCACGATTCACCATCACGATATTGGCTTTGGCGTCGGTGATGAGGATGCCTTCCGAACTGGTTTCGAACACGCTGGCGGCGATTCGAAGCTGTTCTTCGGCGCGCCGGCGTCCTTCTTTGTTCCAGATATTCCGGATTGCCAAGGCTAAAGTATCTGCAAAGGTGGCGACGAGAAGTTCGTCGTCCCCGTCGAAGAACCCGCCGTCGGTCTTATCGCAGAGATAGAGGCGCCCATACGTCTCTCCGTTGTGGGAAATCGAGACGGCGAGAAGGTTGCGCATGGGCGGGTGGCCCGGCGGAAATCCCGCCGCATGCGGGTGCTCGTGCAGATTCTGCAGCCGCAGAAACTGGTTCCGGGCCAGTGCCCTCCCGAGGAGTCCCTTTCCTTCCGGCCAGTGTTCGATGCGCTGCGCCTGTTCTTCGCTCAAACCTGTGTAGATGAATTCGGCGAGTTGGCCTTGCTCGTCGAAAATCCCGATCGCCCCGTAGCGCGCCGACAGCAGACGGGTCAGATATTCGAGAGAACTTTCCAATAGATGCCGTTCCAGCTTTATCGTATTCATGATCCGCAGCAAGGAACGGGTCGCTAGGCTAAGCGATCTCAGCTGCTCGGACCATGATGGCGAAGGATCGCGATTCGTCGACAATTCGGCATGGCGATGCGATTCATCCGACAAAAGCTCCTTTTCGCGCTTCAGGAGCGCGTCAATCAGGCTGGTTCGGGTTACGGCTCCGATAAAATCGCCGCTATCGTTGAAAACCGCTAGAGCCGCCAGGTGCTCGTTTTCCAGCCTGCTTTTCACGATTTCGAGCGGCGTGTTTTCATGGACAGGGGCCGGAGTCGGGTCAACCACCAAGTCCGCCAGTATCCGGTCCGGATTCCGGGCGATTTGTTCGCTCGATATGAGTCCCAGAAAGAGACTTATCCCAGCGGGGAGGACATCGAAAACGCTATAGATACAGCCCGGCTCGAGCTCCTCTCGTGATGGCCGGTCGTCGGCTTTTGCTCTTGTCAGTTGATCGGTTAATGCTTCCCGTGCGCAAAGTCTCGAGCGTCCGATTGGATGGTTAGTCGAATCGCTCATTCGTCGGCCTGGGCGAAACGGTTCATGAGGTTTTCAAGATCCACAGCCAACTGTAACGCTTGTTCACTAGTGTTGGCGGTCCGCTCAGCCTCTTTCGCGATGTTCTTGGTTTTTTGGTTGATGTTTTCGACGTTGCGCATGATTTCTTGAGTGACGCAGGATTGCTCCTCCACGGCACTTGCTACCTGCACATTCATATCCTTGATTTCTTCAATCGCTCGCGTGATCTCGGAAAGCGTTTCATTGCAGACCTCCGCCTGTTGCACGCTCACTTGAGCTTGCCGGCGGCCTTTCTCCATAACGGCGGTGGCTTCCTGGGCTTCTTTCTGCAGCCGCTCGACGATTTTCTGGATTTCCCGGGTCGAACTCTGGGTGGTAGACGCCAGCTTGCGTACTTCTTCGGCAACGACCGCGAAACCGCGTCCCCGCTCGCCCGCGCGCGCAGCCTCGATGGCGGCGTTCAAGGCCAACAGATTGGTTTGATCGGCGATGTCGCGGATCACGTTGACTACGACATCGATGCCTCTGCTTTCTTGTTCCAGTTTTTCTATCACCTGTGCGGCATTCTCGACCTCATGGGCCAAGTCGTCGATTGCAACGCTGGTCTGCCCCACGGCATGCTTGCCCTTGCCGGCTGCATGGGTCGCGCGGTCGGCTGCGGAAGCGGCTTCTGCGGCATTGCGGGCGATACTCTGAACGGTTGCCGTCATTTCATCGACCGCCGTCGCTACCATGGCGATCTCCGACTGCTGATGGGTGAGGTCGTTGCTGGTCTGGCCCGCTGCCTGCCGGGCGTGAGTCGCCATGTCCTGGAGCCGGGCGGCGGCATCATCGAAGCGCCCGATTACGGTTCGCAGCCTAGCCTGCAAGGAGACGATAGCGGTCTGCAATTGGCCCACTTCATCATCTCTTCCGGCATAGACCTTTCGGGCGATACCGTTGTCGATGAACTGCTTGGAGAAATTCGCAGCCTGGGTGAGCGGCCGTGTGAGAAGACGTGCCATGAATAACGAGAGGGCCACACTGACGGCGGCTGCCGCATAAAACGCGGGTTGCGCGCCGGCTCCGGTAAAACCGAGAGCTAGCAGGGGCGCCATGGCGACGAGAAATCCGACGAACGCTTTCGCCGAGAAGCTCAATCGGAGCAGCGAAGGCAGCTTGAACTTTTTTTCGCGGAACGACCGGTAGAGCGCTTCGGCCCTAGCAACGTACTCCCGTGAAGGACTCACCCTCACCGATTCGTAGCCGATTATGCGGTCTTTATCCAGCATCGGCATAACGAATGCGTCCACCCAGTAATAGTCGCCGTTCTTACATCGATTTTTGACGATGCCCATCCAAGGGGTCCGGTTTTTCAAGGTGGTCCAGAGATCGGCGAACGCTTCCGGCGGCATATCCGGATGTCGAACGATATTGTGGTTCTTATTCAATAGCTCCTGTTCGGTGAACCCGGCGACCGCCTGAAAGTCCTTGTTCGCGTAAGTGATGATTCCCTTAAGATCGGTAGTCGAGATCAGTTGTGTACCGGCGGGATACGTCGATTCGTTTGCAGTGACGGGAAGATTGATTTTCATAGAGAAGCCTTTGTTCAGTCCGCTCGGCAGGCAAAGCGCGGGCGCGCGTTCCGTTTGCATCGTCGAGGCAGGGTTCGTTCACGTTGCGAAAAGGCCATCCGCGCTGGTGTTAGGAAAAATCCGGGGACCATGGGGATGACGGCCTAGAGTATAGGTGGGAGGAAACAAGAAATTTCTTATTTTTAGCGCTGGCGTTTCCCTGGTCCTTGTACTGCCAGCGAGGCAGTTCGGATAGTAGGAAGCGAGCGGCGCCAAGAGCGGCGGCGCAGGCCGAATCGCACCGGCCCGATTCGCATATTCGCCGAACTGGTCTAACTTTTGGGCCAGTTCTCCAGAAGTTCTACAGTGACTGTCGGGATCGGAGCGAGCGGCGGCTCCCAGCCGTCGGACCGAACCGGCTGGAGGCTCCGGTTTTCTTACAGGCGCTTTTTAGGGGTCCGTTATGTCCGAACACACCGATACGCTGATTGGTCATTTGCTGGAAGTTCGCAACGGTCAATTCGTAGCCAAGCTATTGAGCGAGGAAGAAGGCTTTTGCCCGACTGTGTCGGTGGACGGTGAGCTCAAAGTGGTCGGACAACCGGGATCTTACGTATCGATCCGTCAGCACGGTTTTCGATCCTTGGCGCTGATCAATCATGTAGAAGCAGATCGTTCCGGTGGTCGAATATGCCGTTCCGCGGCCGGCAGCCTGGTCGCGCTTACGCCGCTCGGACAAATTACCGATGAAGGCGTGTTCCAGCGCGGTGTAAGGCATTTTCCGACACCCGGCGCCGAAGTGCACATCGTGGCCGAGGACGAGATCGATTCGATTTTCGCGAATTACCGGCAGTATCGGTTCAATCCCGGCTATCTCCGCAGCCATCCCTCGACCGGCGTTTACCTGGATCCGTCGGCTTTGTGCAGTCGCCATTTCGCTATTCTCGGGCAGTCCGGCTCCGGCAAGTCATGGTCGGTGGCAAGTTTGATTCAGTGCATGGTCGATGCCATGCCCAACGCGCATATCATCCTGCTCGATTTGCACGGCGAATATTGCTGGAAGGATAGGAGCAGGGCTCTCCATTCCGCCTTTAAGCCGGAACAGACGCGTTATCTCGACGCCCGAGCCCTGGAAATTCCTTATTGGCTGATGACTTTCGCCGAGTTGCTCGACCTGCTGATCGATCGCAACGACCCGGGAGCTGCCATACAGACTGCTTTCCTGCGCGAGACGATTTACGAGTTGAAGAAAAAATCGGCGAAATCCCTGGATTTGGAAACAATCTCGCTCGACTCGCCAATTTATTTCTCGTTACAGGAGGTTTACGACAGCTTCAAGGAAGCCAATGAATTCCGCACCGATTTCGGCAAGACCAAAGGCCCGCTGTTCGGCCAGTTCGACGAGTTTCTGGTCAAGCTGCTGAGCCGGCTCAATGACGTGCGCTATGATTTTCTGCTCAATCCGGTAAGACGGAACCGCTCGGAGAGTCTGCCCGGGCTGCTGCGGGATTTCGTCGGATTGGGCGACCCCAAATGTCAGATCACGATTATCGACTTGAGCCCGGTACCTTTCGACGTGCGTCCGACCGTTTCCGCGCAGATCGGGCGCTTGGCCTTCGAGTTCAATTACTGGAACCCGTTCAACCGAGAGTTTCCCATTCTCCTGGTCTGCGAAGAAGCTCATGCCTATATTCCCCGTGAGTCCAACACCCAGTTTGAAGGCACTCGCAAGACCATGGAGCGGATCGCCAAGGAAGGGCGCAAGTACGGTGTCGGTTTGGGGGTTATCAGTCAGCGGCCCCACGAGTTGTCGGAAACGGTATTGTCGCAATGCGGCACGTACATCTGCCTGCGCATTACCAATCCCGACGACCAGGACTATGTGCGCAAGCTGGTGCCGGAGGGCGAGTCCGATTTGGTCGATATCCTGACGTCTCTCAGCCGGGGCGAGGCCATGATCCTCGGCGAGGCCATCCCACTCCCTACCCGGACCCAGATTTATAAGCCCGACCCGACGCCCAACAGCAACGACGCGGATTTCTATTCGGCGTGGAAGTCCGGTCCGGAAGATTTAGACATCGAGGGCATCGTCGATCGATGGAGGCGGCAGGGGCGGTAAGCCGGGTGCTTGTCCGGTACTGACCAGATTTCCGCCATTTTCTTGAATGTCTTGGGTATTATTAATCAGGCCTGTAAATACCCTCCTGGCATTTTCGGGCCGCCGCCCAGGCCCGGTACACGCCCGGCCTGGGCTCACGCGGCTTGTCGCCGCGCCGGGGCATCCCTGCCCCGGATTAACCCGGCCTATATTTATAGGCCGGGTTAACAATGATTTAGATTGCCTATCTAAGGTCGGCCCACAATCTTATGCACAGGGACGGTGAACAACTGTCGTTCCTGCTTTAGTGGAGCGGCCACGCCTCAACGGTTATAATGCCGGTTGGTTATTTACGCGGCGTATCTGAAGCGGCGCGGCTCCTTTACGGTACAGCACTCCCTCATGACTTCCTTCGCCAAAGAAATTATTCCGGTCAGTCTCGAAGACGAGATGAAACAGTCCTATCTCGATTACGCCATGAGCGTGATCGTGGGGCGCGCCTTGCCGGATGTGCGTGACGGTTTGAAGCCGGTACATCGGCGCGTGCTTTACGCCATGCACGAGCTGAGCAACGATTGGAATAAGCCTTACAAGAAGTCTGCCCGCGTCGTGGGTGACGTCATCGGTAAATACCATCCGCACGGCGACGCCGCGGTGTATGACACGATCGTGCGCATGGCCCAGCCGTTTTCGCTGCGCTATATGTTGATCGACGGTCAGGGCAATTTCGGGTCGGTCGATGGCGATCCGCCGGCGGCCATGCGTTATACCGAAGTGCGCATGGCCCGCATTGCGCACGAATTGCTCGCCGATCTCGAGAAAGAGACGGTCGATTTCATCCCGAACTACGACGAATCCGAAAAAGAGCCTTCGGTACTGCCCACGCGCATTCCGAACTTGCTCATCAACGGTTCGGCAGGCATCGCGGTGGGCATGGCGACGAATATCCCGCCCCACAATCTCACCGAAGTCATCAGCGCCTGCTTGTTGCTGATAGAGAATCCGGATGCCGGCATCGCCGAACTGATGGAACACATCCCGGGACCGGATTTTCCCACGGCCGGCATCATCAATGGGGCGAGCGGCATCCGTGAAGCTTATCTCACCGGCCGGGGCCGCATTTACATCCGTGCCCGCTGCGATTTCGAGGAAGACGGCGGACGCACCAGCATCATCGTCAGCGAGTTGCCGTATCAGGTGAACAAGGCCCGGCTCATGGAAAAAATCGCCGAGCTGGCCAAGGAGGGGAAGCTGGAGGGCATTTCCGGGCTGCGCGACGAGTCGGACAAGGACGGCATGCGCATGGTGATCGAACTCAAGCGCGGCGAAGTGCCGGAAGTGGTGCTGAACAATCTCTATCAGCAGACCGCCATGCAGAGCGTGTTCGGCATCAATACCGTGGCCTTGCTGGACGGACGTCCGCGCTGTCTGAACCTCAAGGAGTTGCTCGCGGCGTTTATCGATCATCGCCGCGAAGTCGTCACCCGGCGCACGCTGTACGATCTTCGAAAAGCGCGCGAACGTGCGCATATCCTGGAAGGTCAGGCCGTCGCTCTCGCGAATATCGACGAAGTGATCGAACTGATCAAGACGTCGCCCAATCCTGCGGAAGCGAAACAGCGGCTATTGGAGCGCACCTGGCGTCCCGGCGTGGTTTCGGATCTTCTGGCCAGGGCGGAAGACGCAATGCGGTCCCGTCCGGAAAACCTCGCGGCCGGTTACGGTCTGACCGAACACGGTTACAACCTGTCGCCGGAGCAGGCGCAGGCAATTTTGGATCTCCGTCTGCACCGCCTGACCGGGCTGGAGCAGGACAAGATCATCGATGAATACAAGCAGCTGTTGGCGCAGATTGACGAGCTCCTCGAAATTTTGGCCAGCGACAAGCGATTGATGGAAGTCATCCGCGACGAGCTTGTCGCCATCCGCGACCAGTTCGGCGACAAGCGTCGCACCGAAATCATCGAGGACCGTCTCGATTTGTCCGCGGAAGATCTGATCACCGAGGAAGACGTGGTGGTCACGGTTTCCCACGAAGGCTACGTGAAATCGCAGCCGCTCGGCGCCTACCGGGCGCAACGGCGGGGCGGGCGCGGCAAGGCGGCGGCGACCACCAAGGAAGAGGATTTCATCGAAAAACTCATCGTGGCCAACACCCATGACACCATTCTGTGCTTTTCGAGCGTGGGCAAGGTGTACTGGCTCAAGGTCTACGAGCTGCCTTCGGCCAGCCGCGTGTCGCGCGGCAAGCCTTTCGTCAATCTGCTGCCGCTGGAGCAGGGCGAGCGCATCAATGCCATCCTCCCGATTCGGGAATTCGACGAAAGCCATTACGTTTTCATGGCGACCGCCTCGGGTATCGTCAAAAAAGTGGGGCTGCGGGAGTTCGAGCGTCCGCGCCCGTCCGGGAAAATCGCCATCGATCTGCGGCAGGACGATCACTTGGTGAACGTGGCCATCACAGACGGCAAGCAGCATGTCATGCTGTTCAGCAATGCGGGCAAGGCCGTGTGCTTCGAGGAAGAGGACGTGCGGCCCATGGGGCGTGGCGCAACCGGCGTCCGCGGCATGACGCTGCACGACGGCCAGAAGATCATTGCCCTCATCATCGGCACCGAGGGTTCGGTGCTGAACATTACCGAAAACGGGTTCGGCAAGCGTACGGCGCTGAGCGACTTTCCGATACACCGCCGCGGCGGCCAAGGCGTGATCGCCATCCAAACCAGCGAACGTAACGGTTCGGTAGTCGGCGCCGTACTCGTTCAGGATTCGGACGAGATCATGCTGATCACCGATGCCGGCACGCTGGTGCGGACGCGGGTCGAAGAGATTCGGGAACTCGGGCGCAATACTCAAGGCGTGACGGTGATCCGCCTCAGTCCGGGTGAAAAAGTCGTCGGAGTGGACAGGATTCCGGTCCTTGAGGGCGAAAACGACGAGTTGGCGGAAACGGATGAAGACCAGGAGGGCGACGATGGCTAGGGTTTACAATTTCAGCGCGGGACCGTCCATGCTTCCCGAGCCGGTGTTGCTCCGCGCGCGCGAAGAGTTGCCGGATTGGCATTCCACTGGTATGTCGATCATGGAAATGAGTCACCGCGGCAAAGATTTTGTCGCCGTCGCCGAGAAATCCGAGGCGGACCTGCGCGAGCTTCTGACGATTCCGGCGAATTACAAAGTCTTGTTTTTACAAGGTGGCGCGACCGGACAATTCGCGGCGGTCCCAATGAATCTTCTTCGGGGAAAATTCAAGGCTTGCTATGTCAATACCGGCCTCTGGTCGGAGAAGGCCGTTTCCGAGGCCGAGCGGTACTGCTCGGTCGCTATTGCGGCGAGTTCCAAGGAAAGCGGCTTTACGACTGTTCCGCCTCGCTCCGATTGGCGCATCGATCCGGATGCGGCTTATCTCCATTACACCGCCAACGAAACCATCGGCGGGGTCGAATTCCAGGATGTTCCTGACTCGGCCGGGCTGCCGCTGGTTTGCGACATGTCGTCCAATATCCTGTCGCGCCCGCTGGATGTCGGCCGATTCGGCCTGATTTACGCCGGCGCGCAGAAAAACATGGGGCCGGCCGGTATCGTCGTGGTGATCGTGCGCGAAGATCTGATCGGGCAGGCCCTGACTGGTACGCCGTCGATCTTCGACTATAAGAAGCAGGCGGACAGCGGTTCCATGCTCAATACGCCGCCGACCTACAACTGGTATTTGCTGGGCCTGGTGTTGGAGTGGCTGAGGGATCAGGGCGGATTGGCTGCCGTCGAAGCGCGCAATATCCGTAAGGCGGAAAAACTGTACGCCGCTATCGACGGTTCGACGTTCTATTCGAACCCCATCCAGCCGGCTTATCGTTCCCGCATGAACGTCCCGTTCCGGCTGGCGAAAGCGGACCTGGAAAAAACGTTTTTGGCCGAAGCCAAAGCAGCAGGATTAGTGAACCTGGAGGGGCACCGGTCGGTAGGTGGATTCAGGGCTAGCATCTACAACGCGATGCCTGAAGAAGGAGTCGATGCCTTAATCGAATTCATGCGCGAGTTCGAGCGCAGACACGGATAGTTTCATGTTCAAGATTCTCACCTACGACAACATCTCGGTGGCCGGATTAGAGCGACTGCCCCGCGACCGTTACGAGATTGCGTCGGAAATTCAGCATCCCGACGCGATACTGCTGCGCTCCCATAACCTCCACGGCGTGCCCATCCCGGAATCGGTGAAGGCGGTGGGACGTGCCGGCGCCGGGGTGAACAACATTCCCGTCGCGGAGTATTCGAAGTGCGGCATTCCGGTGTTCAATGCACCGGGCGCCAACGCCAATGCCGTGAAAGAGTTGGTCATTGCGGGGATGCTATTGGCGGCCCGCAACATTTGTACGGCTTGGGACTTTGCCCGCCAGTTGGAGGGCGACGACGAGACGATTCATCACCGCGTCGAAAAAACTAAGAAACAATTCGCCGGTTTCGAGCTGGCGGGCAAGACCTTGGGGGTTTTGGGACTGGGCGCTATTGGCGTAAGAGTGGCCAATGCGGCGACGGGTTTGGGCATGCATGTGATCGGTTACGATCCGCTGCTTACCGTCGAAAGCGCCTGGCAGCTGTCTTCGTCGGTTGCGCGGGCCGCGAGCATCGACGATTTGATTGCGAAGGTCGACCTCCTGACCTTGCACGTGCCGCTGAACGATCAGACGCGCCACCTCGTCAATGCGGCACGAATCGGCATCATGAAGAAAGGGGCGGTCTTGCTCAATTTTTCTCGCGCCGGCATCGTGGACGACGCCAGCGTGTACGGCGCTCTGAACGCAGGCCATCTCGCCGCTTATGTATGCGACTTTCCTTCGCGCGCCATGCTGGACCATCCCCACGCAGTCGTACTTCCGCATCTCGGTGCCTCCACCGCCGAAGCCGAGGAAAACTGTGCGGTAATGGTGGCCGATAGAGTGCGGGATTTTCTGGAAAACGGTAACATCCGACACTCGGTGAATTTTCCGGACGTGGTCATGCCGCGGACCGAGGGCGTCCGCCTCGGAATAGCGAATGAGAACGTGCCCAAGATGGTAGGGCAGATTTCCGGTGCGCTGGCCGACGCCAACCTCAATATTCTCGATTTGTTGAACAAGTCGAGAGGTGAACTTGCTTATACGCTCATCGACCTCAATACCGAGGTGCCCGCCGAAACGCTGGAACATATCCGGGCCATCAAGGGAGTGCTTTCCGCCCGCGTCATATAACGAGTTGTCATGGAGAATTCGAACAATACATCGACTGTCGATACTGCGTTGCTTCACCTCCGCAAGGAGATCGATGCGATCGACGATCGGATCTTGGAGCTGTTGAACCAGCGTGCGCGCTGCGCCCAGCAAGTTGCCGAAATCAAGACGGCGGCGGGCGAGGTCGATTGTTTTCACCGCCCCGAGCGGGAAGCGGAAGTGCTGCGGCGCATCGCCGAAAACAATAGCGGTCCTTTGAGCCAGGAAGCAGTCACCCGTTTTTTCCGCGAGCTCATGTCGGAATGCCTGGCCTTGGAAAAACCGTTGACCGTTGCTTTTCTCGGTCCTCAGGGCACGTTTACGCAGCAGGCCGCTTACAAACACTTCGGCCATGCCATTCAGGCGGTGCCCTTGCCGGCTATCGACGAAATTTTCCGGGCTGTCGAAAGCGGCGCCTGCCAGTACGGCGTGGTGCCCGTCGAAAATTCTACCGAAGGGGTGATCACCCACACCCTGGATAGCTTTTTGCGATCCTTTTTGCTCATCGCCGGCGAGGTGGGGCTGCGTATTCACCACAACCTGATGAGCAAGTTGAGTAGCTCCGAAGAAATACGTGAAGTTTTCTCCCATCAACAATCTCTCGCTCAATGCCGCGAATGGCTGGATCGTTATCTTCCGAACGTTCGGAAGACCGCCGTCAGCAGCAATGCCGAGGCGGCACGACTTGCCGCTGTCATGCCGAATACCGCGGCCATAGCGGGGGAAGTGGCGGCCGAGCTGTATGGACTCAATGTTCTGGAGCGCAACATCGAAGACGAGCCGGACAATACCACGCGGTTCTTGGTGATCGGGCGGAATCCGGTCGGAGCCACCGGAAACGATAAGACGTCGTTACTCCTCTCGACCCGGAACAATCCCGGCGCTCTTTATGCTGTCCTCGAGCCTTTTGCGAGGCACAGCATCAGCATGACCAAAATCGAATCCCGACCGTCTCGCCGGGGTACGTGGGACTATGTCTTCTTCGTCGATGTGGAAGGACACCGGAATGAACCTCGATTGGCGGAGGCATTAAAGGAAGTTGAGAAAAGCGTCACGATGTTGAAAATTCTCGGTTCTTATCCTCGGGCCTCGTCTTGATCGTTCGATCCTAGTATTCGATTCATCTTTATGAAAGCAGAACATTTAGCCGTTCCCGGAGTTCGGGCGCTCACGCCTTACCTGCCCGGCAAACCCATCAGTGAACTGGAACGGGAGTTAGGGCTACGCAATATCGTCAAATTGGCATCGAACGAGAACCCTCTAGGGCCTAGCCCGAAGGCGCTCGAAGCAGCACGTCGTGCATCATCCGAAATCCACCTATACCCGGACGGCAGCGGTTTCGAGCTCAAGGCCGCATTATCGCGCAAACTCGATGTCCGACCCGAACAGATTACCTTGGGTAACGGTTCCAACGACGCACTGGAGTTGGTGGCCCGCGCTTTCCTGTCCCCGCAGTCGAAAGCGATCTATTCCGAATATGCCTTTGCGGTTTATTCCATCGTGACGCAAGCCGTCGGCGCACAGGCGGTCGTTGCACCGGCCCATGATGGCTCTCACGGGCCGCGTTATGGCCATGACTTGCAAGCCATGGCCCAGGCAGTTGATGAATCGACGCGGGTCGTATTCATTGCCAATCCCAATAATCCGACCGGGACCTATTTGACGAAATCGGAGTTGTGCGGTTTTCTCGGCGACCTTCCCGAGCATGTCATCGCCGTTGTGGACGAGGCGTATTTCGAATATGTTGAAGCTCCCGACTATCCCGATTGCATAGAGTGGCTGTCCGATTTTCCCAATTTGATCGTGATCCGGACTTTTTCCAAAGCCTATGGACTGGCGGGGCTGCGGGTCGGGTATGCGGTGTCGAGCCCAGCGATTGCCGATCTTTTGAATCGCGTGCGGCAACCGTTCAACGTCAATTCTCTGGCCTTGGAAGCCGCCAAGGCTGCACTCGACGACAACGATCATCTGACCCGTTCGGTTAGCTTGAATCGAGAGGGCTTGCGTCGACTAAGCGAAGCCTTCACCGAGCGCGACTTAAGCTTCATTCCTTCGGTCGGCAACTTCATTATGGTCGACATGGGAAGACCGGCAGCCCCGGTTTACGAGGCGCTGTTACGGCAGGGCGTCATCGTTCGGCCGGTTGCCAATTACGGGCTTCCCAATCATTTGCGGGTCACCGTCGGTACCGAGGAAGAAAACCGGATTTTCCTGGCCGCACTGGACCGTGTCTTGGCCTTATGATCGAGCGTCTATGCATCATCGGCGTGGGGCTGATCGGCGGATCGGTGGCGCGTGCCGCGCGCGCCAAAGGGCTCTGCCATGAAATCGTGGGCGTCGATGCCGATACCGATAACTTGCGAAACGCATTGGAATGCGGTGTCATCGACGTCGGATATTCCGATACATCGCAAGGCGCTGCAAGTGCCGATTTGGTGATGATCGCGACCCCGGTCGGGACCTTTGATGCCATTTTTAGCGCGTTGAAGCCGGTATGGTCCACCCGAGCGGTCGTTACGGACGCGGGCAGCACGAAGTGTAATGTCATCGAATCCGCCGAAAGAGTTTTTGGTGAAATTCCCGACAATTTTGTGCCAGGCCACCCGATCGCGGGAGCCGAACGGAGCGGTGTGGATGCCTCGACCGCCGATTTGTATCAGGGCAAGCGAGTTATCCTGACGCCTCTAAACAACACGTCGCCGCTGGCCATCAAGCGGGTTGAGCGTTTTTGGCGAGCGATAGGAGCCAAGGTTTCGGAAATGGAGCCAGCCCATCACGACGAAGTGTTGGCCGCGACCAGCCATTTGCCTCACGTGTTGGCCTTTACGCTGACTTACATGCTAGGTAAGAAAGACGAGCAGCAGGAAATTTTTCAGTATGCCGCTGGCGGATTTCGGGACTTTACCCGTATCGCGTCCAGCGATCCGAAAATGTGGCTGGATATCTGCCTCGCGAACCGGCGGCAAATCGTATCCTTGATCCATCAGTTCCGCGAAGAGCTTAGTGTGGCCGCTGGTCTGATTTCGAGAGGGGCCGAGGACGAACTCTATTCTTTATTCTCCGAAGCCCGCAGTGCGCGACAACGATTCTTAGATCAACTTGAAAAATAACAGGTCCATGCAGAACAACACGATCAGCTTTCGGGTGCAGCCGGGTGGCACGCTTCGCGGAGAGGCCCGGGTGCCCGGCGATAAATCCATCTCCCATCGATCCATCATGTTGGGTGCGCTGGCCGAAGGCACGACCCGCGTCACCGGCTTTTTGGAAGCGGAAGATTGCCTCGCCACTATGAATGCGTTTCGGGCGATGGGCGTCGACATCGAGGGCCCGCAAGACGGGCAGGTGTGCATTCGAGGTGTGGGGCTGCATGGGTTGCGTGCGCCCAAAGAACCGTTGTACCTGGGGAATTCGGGCACGTCGATGCGTCTCCTTTGCGGTCTGTTGGCGGGGCAGCATTTTGACTCGGTTTTGACCGGCGACGTTTCTCTTTCCCGCCGCCCCATGAAGCGAGTAACCGAGCCGCTACGTACGATGGGCGCAGTGGTGGAAACTACCGAGGCGGGAACCGCTCCGCTCAAGATTAGAGGCAGCATCAAGCTGAGGGGGATTCACTACGATATGCCGGTGGCCAGTGCCCAGGTCAAGTCCTGTCTTCTCTTGGCCGGGCTTTACGCCGCCGGTAGAACGTGTGTGCGCGAGCCGGCTCCTACGCGCGATCATACCGAGCGCATGTTGGCCGGATTTTCCTATCCGGTGGTTCGTGAAGGCGATACCGTATGCGTACAGCCGGACGGGAGACTTGTTGCCTGCGACATCGATGTGCCTGGCGACATATCATCGGCGGCATTTTTCATGGTCGGCGCAGCAATCGGCGAAGATGCCGATGTCACCCTCCGGCATGTGGGCGTGAATCCGACTCGTACCGGGGTTTTGGACATTCTGCGTCTGATGGGGGCGGATATTCAGGTCGTCGATGTCCGCGAGATGGGCGGTGAGCCGGTTGCGGATATCCGCATCCGTTCAAGTCGCCTGCGCGGGATCGAGATTCCGCAAGAATTGGTGCCTTTGGCGATCGACGAGTTTCCGGTTCTGTTTGTCGCCGCGGCTTGCGCCGAGGGGGAAACTCGATTGACCGGCGCCGAGGAACTACGGGTCAAGGAAAGCGATCGTATCCAAGTAATGGCTGACGGTTTGCAAGCCTTGGGCATCGACGCCCAGCCGACGCCGGATGGTATGATTGTACGGGGCGGAAAACTGTCCGGGGGGAAAGTAAATTCCCACGGCGACCATCGTATTGCCATGGCATTTTCTGTTGCCGCGCTGCGGGCCGCCGGCCTGATCGAAATCGACGACTGCGCGAACGTCAATACATCCTTTCCGAGCTTCGTGGAGTTGGCGCGCGATATGGGCCTAAACATCTCTGCCATTTTCGGCGAAATCCTATGACAACGAAGGTGCCGGTGATCACCATTGATGGGCCGAGCGGTGCCGGCAAGGGGACGGTGAGCCGTGCGTTGGCCAAGACGCTGGGCTGGCATTTCTTGGACAGCGGGGCCATCTACCGTTCATTGGCCTTCGCCGTTACCCAGGCTGCGATCGACCCCCACAATGTCGACGCCGTTGTCAGTGTCGCTCGGTCGATGGATCTTCAATTCGAGGCGAACGATCCGCCGCGCATCCTTCTGAACGGCCAGGATATTGCCTGTCAAATCCAGACGGAAGACTGCGGCAACACGGCTTCGAAGATCGCCGCTTATGGACCGGTACGACAGGCACTCTTGCAGAAGCAGCGCGATTTTCAGCGAGAACCCGGCTTGGTCGCAGACGGCCGCGACATGGGCACAGTCGTTTTTCCCGACGCCCCGTATAAGATATTTTTAACTGCCAGCGCGGAAGTGCGCGCAAAAAGGCGGCATAAGCAGTTGAAAGAGAAGGGGGCTGATGTTAACCTTGAACGCTTAACGAAAGAGATTGAAGAACGGGACCGGCGCGACAAGGAACGTGCTGAGGCGCCGCTGACTGTACCGGATGGCGCTGTTCTGATTGATTCGTCCGATCTCACGATTGATCAAGTTATCGCCCGATGTCTCGATATTATAGGCGGTAGGTAAGATCGTAATCGGTAATTTTTGAGGCGTTGCCGGCGTTTGCTCGGCAATTTGTTTAACCAATTAACCCAAACGGCTAGGGAAACTTGGCTGTTAGAACCAAGTTCGTTTTATGAGCGATAGCTTTGCACAATTGTTTGAAGAGAGTCTGGCTCAGGCGGAAATGCGCCCAGGCAGCATCATCACGGGCACCGTAATCGATATCGGCCCCGATGTGGTCGTAGTCAATGCGGGATTGAAGTCGGAAGGCGTCATACCCAAATGGCAGTTCTTGAATTCCGACGGACAAATCGAAGTACAGATCGGCGACACGGTCGAAGTGGCGCTCGACATGCTGGAGGACGGTTTAGGGGCTACGCTGTTGTCCCGCGACAAGGCAAAGCGGTTGAAGGCATGGCAAGAGCTCGAACAGGCGTACGAGAAGAATGAGACCGTGGTCGGTAGAATTACGGGCAAGGTACGCGGAGGCTTCACGGTGGCCGTCGGTGCGTTGCGCGCCTTTTTGCCCGGATCTCTGGTCGATGTGCGTCCGGTCCGCGACACGTCCTACTTGGAAGGGCGCGACCTCGAATTCAAGGTCATCAAGATCGACCAAAAGCGCAATAATGTTGTGCTTTCCCGCCGCGCCGTAGTGGAATCCGAGTTCAGCGCCGAGAAGGAAGCGTTGCTCGAGAACCTGAAAGAAGGTGCGATCGTCACGGGCGTGGTGAAGAACCTGACCGATTATGGCGCCTTTATCGATCTCGGCGGCATCGACGGCCTGCTCCACATTACCGATATGGCTTGGAAGAGAGTGCGGCATCCCTCGGAAGCCGTTCAGATCGGTCAAGAAATCCAGGTCAAGGTACTTAAGTTTGATCAGGAAAAGAATCGCGTCTCGCTTGGCTTGAAGCAGCTGGGAGAGGATCCGTGGCTGAATATCGCACGTCGTTATCCGCCGGGCACGCGCCTTTTCGGAAAGGTCAGCAACCTTACGGATTACGGCTGTTTCGTCGAGTTGGAAGAGGGCGTCGAAGGCCTCGTTCACGTATCCGAGATGGATTGGACCAACAAGAACGTCAACCCGGCCAAGGTTATCCAGTTGGGTGAGGAAGTCGAGGTCATGGTACTCGACATCGACGAGGAGCGTCGTCGCATTTCTCTCGGCATGAAGCAGTGCAAGCCCAATCCTTGGGAAGAATTTGCTGCGAGCCACAAGAAGGGCGACAAGATTAAGGGCAGCATCAAGTCGATTACCGATTTCGGTATTTTCATCGGACTGGAAGGTGCTATCGACGGTCTGGTGCATCTGTCGGACATTTCTTGGTCCATTCCGGGCGAAGAAGCGATTCGCCAGTACAAGAAAGGCGATGAAGTGGAGACCATCATCCTGGCCATCGATCCTGAGCGGGAACGAATCTCGCTCGGCATAAAGCAGTTGGAGCAGGATCCCTTCCAGAATTACTTGGCGACCCACGAGAAAGGCAGCATTGTCAACGGGGTTGTCAAGGAAGTCGACGCTAAGGGGGCAGTTATCACCCTGGCTGACAGTGTTGAAGGCTATCTCCGCGCGTCCGAAATTTCTCGCGATCGAGTAGAAGACGCTCGTACCCAGTTGAAGGTAGGCGACGAAGTCGAAGCGAAGTTCATCGGGGTCGACAAGAAAAACAAATCCATTACTCTCTCGATTAAGGCGAAGGATCAAGAAGAGGAAGCTGCTGCAATCAAGGGGTACTCACAGCAATCTTCCTCCGGTATGCCTACTTTGGGAGATATCTTCAAGGAACAGATGGAAAATAAATAGTCAGGTCAAGCAAGGGGGGCGGACACACTGCCCCCCGCTATTTATGGAAATGACAGTGACAAAGTCAGAATTGATCAATCTCTTAGCAGAGAAGTACGGCCACTTGGCGTTTAAGGATGTCGAGTTGGCGGTAAAAGGAATGATCGAACATATGACCCATGCCCTTTCATCGGGCGAGCGCATCGAAATTAGAGGGTTCGGGAGTTTCTCGCTGCATTATCGTCCACCGAGGATGGGGCGGAATCCAAAAACAGGCGACTCAGTCGAGTTGGCTTCCAAGTTTGTACCTCATTTTAAGCCTGGCAAAGAACTGCGAGATCGAGTCAATCAAGCGCGGAGTTGAGTTGCCCCTGAGGCCGCCACAAATTAGGCGATATAGATTTGGTCCATTAAAGGCATCGTATTGCGTCTCCGTCCCTCTGTCTCTGTCCTAGCATATTCTGTTTAGCACACCAGCCGGTGTAAGTCCTTCCTCACAAAAATTGCCATCCAGCCGTGACGTGCTCCGACGTGCATTGCTGCACTGGGATCGTCTGGGTCCGGCGACAAGTCAATCTTGGAAAGTGCAGTGGAATGCGCTGGAGTGTCAGCAACCACGCCTATCAACTGCCTTGAAGGTGTCTATGAGAACGCCTCCAATACTGTCCGCTTCGGCAGTAACAGAACCCAAGCGCTGCTTTCATCGGTCTCTCATCTGTAAAGCACTGCCTAAATGACTTGTCGGCAAAAGCTTACGCAAAAATCCGAAAATTCCTACAGTAATTTCAATTGCATATGCGGCATCGACTGCTAGCTTTAAGCTTGCAACATATTTGCAACCTACAGGAGCCGTCATGTTGAAGCTTAGGAAAGTTATATTTGCATTAATGCTTTTTAGCTGTGCGTGGTGCGTATCAGCTGAACCAGTAGATATTAATTCCGCTACGGCCGACCAGCTTGCCCAAAGTTTAAACGGTGTAGGCAAGGCAAAAGCGGAAGCGATTATTCAGGATCGTGAAAAAAACGGCAAATTTAAGTCGGCGGATGATTTGGCGCGTGTCAAAGGAATTGGCACCGCGACAATCGAAAAGAACCGCGACAAGATTACTGTCGGCGCTGAAGCACCAAATTCGGCAGCGGCATCTGCCAAGGCCAAATAATCAAAAATCGACTATCGATTCCGAAAGGCTCCTTCGTGGAGCCTTTTTTTTGAAAAATAAATTTCCATCCTTGGTGAGCGCCATCGAACTCAAGGCTAAAATACTCGAGGGAATTAAAACGAGTGAAAGTGATTTCTATGAGTTCAAACATCGTATGGCACAACGCGTCCGTAACACGAGAAAAGCGAGAGCGGCTTAATGGGCACAAAAGCTTTATTTTATGGTTTACCGGCCTTTCCGGGGCCGGTAAATCGACCTTGGCTCATCGTGTCGAAGAGCTGCTGTTCGAACGGGGATGTCGTACCTACGTGTTCGATGGCGATAACGTACGGCATGGACTTTGCTCTGATTTAGCGTTCAGTATAGAAGACAGACGGGAAAATATCCGCCGCATCGGCGAGATGAGTAAGCTGTTCATCGATGCAGGCGTTATTGCTCTGACGGCTTTTATATCCCCGTTTCGACGGGACCGACAAATGGTGAGATCACTAGTCGGTGAGGGAGATTTCATCGAAGTTTACTGCGATGCATCGGTAGAGGTGTGCGAAAATCGTGACGTCAAAGGTTTGTATAAGAGGGCTCGACTTGGCGAAATTCCTGATTTTACAGGCATCTCTTCTCCGTACGAGGAGCCAGAAAATCCTGAAATTACCTTACATTCAGGTGTCGACTCTTTGGATACATGTGCTCAGATAGTGCTTCGATATCTCGAGGATAAACACAAGATTTAATTTGGTTGAGTAAAGAGCAAAGCAAACAATGAAGAGGATTGTAAGAAAAGCAGTTTTTCCGGTTGCCGGCCTAGGAACGCGATTTCTTCCAGCCACTAAGGCGAGCCCGAAAGAAATGTTGCCTATTGTAGACAAGCCATTGATCCAATATGCCGTGGAAGAAGCGGTTGCGGCCGGGGTCGACGTCATGGTGTTCATTACCAGCCGGACGAAAAGGGCAATTTCAGATCATTTCGACAAGGCCTACGAACTTGAAACCGAGTTGGCCAACCGCGGTAAGTCGGAGATCTTGCGGATTGTTCAAAACATCGTCCCGCCTCATGTCACTTGCGTTTACATTCGCCAAGCGGAAGCCTTGGGCTTGGGGCACGCAGTCAATTGTGCTCGGGCTGTGATTGGAGATGAACCCTTCGCCGTGTTGCTGGCTGACGACATGATCGACGATGGCCATACCGGCTGTCTGTCGCAGATGGTTAAAATCTTCGACGAATGGCAGTGTTCGGTGCTGGGAGTTGAGAGGATCGCTCCTTCGGAAACTCAAAGCTATGGCATTGTTAAAGCTAATCTGATTCAAGACAACATTGGAAAGTTGGAGCAAATCGTCGAGAAACCGAAGCCAGAAAATGCACCTTCGAATTTGGCGGTAGTTGGCCGGTACATTTTAACCCCTGCCATTTTTGACAAACTCGATAACGTGGCTAAAGGGGCCGGGGGCGAAATTCAACTTACCGATGCTATTGCGATGCTGCTGCACGAGGAACCGGTTCTAGCTTATGAATTCCATGGTAAACGTTATGACTGCGGTTCAAAGCTCGGATATTTGATCGCAACGGTAGAGCAGGGTCTGAAACATCCAGAACTGAGTGATAGCTTTAAGGACTATTTGACCACTCTCAAGTTGTCGTAGTAGCGCCTGAAGGGCGTCACCGGGCGGATGGAATTCCCATACGCGGAAGTAGCGGAGGGTCTAGGTAAGGTCGGACATCTAAAATCAGTGCATCGTCCGTGCGATTTTTTACGAACTCAGACGTCGCGCGTTGTGCGGCCCGATGCCAAGCTTTGAGGTGAGCGTGGCGGTCGAGTGATCTCTCTCGACCGCCAAGACTTAAACAATGCTTCGTAAGCGTTATTGACCATTCAAATATAGAGAGCGCTGCGCGAACGCGCGTCAATGCAGTGTCGGAAAAAGCGACGCATAGGTCCAGTTAACGCAAGTCCTCGGACAACAGCGAAACACTCTATTTCAGTTTGGCCAAGCCTTCGCCTCGCGGATCGCTGGCGGCGTAAACGCGATTAATGCTCTTGTCCCAGAGAACCGATTGCATGTCACCGTAGCGGCGACCGATGGGTTTCAACTCATGCCCCCTTTTCTTAAGTTCCACTTGCTCCTCCTCGGTTAGGCCGCCGGGTTCGTATTGGATAACATCCGGTAGATATTGATGGTGAAATCGAGGAATGGACACCCAAGAATCCGGTGTGTGGCCTTCGGCGAAATCCAAAACGGCTAGCAGTACCATGGAGACGATACGGCTTCCGCCGGGGGTTCCGATCATGCCTATGCGATGCTGGTCCTCAACAAACGTCGGCGTCATGCTGGACAGCATCCGTTTACCGGGTGCAATGGTGTTAGCCTCACCGCCTACCAATCCGTAAACATTGCTTGAGCCGGGATGAGCGGCAAAATCATCCATCTCGTCGTTCAGCAATACGCCGGTGCCAGGAGGCATAAATCCGGAGCCAAAAGGATAGTTGATGCTTAGAGTGGCGGCGACACGATTGCCTTCCCTGTCTAGAACGGAAAAATGAGTGGTGTTTTCGCCATCCGGCTCAGGGGCGTTGAACTGACTTAAATACAGACTCGGGAGTGCTCGGCTCGGGTGTATCGCCGCGCGTAAACCGGCGGCATAATTCGGGCTGAGTAACCGACGTAGCGGCATCATTACGAAATCGGGATCACCCAGGAATCGCTCGCGGTCGTGATAGGCGCGCCGCATGGCTTCGACTATGAGATGCTTGCGGGTAGTGCTGTCGACGGCTTTCAGATCGTAGCCGGATAATATGTTCAGGATTTCGATCAAGCCGATCCCGCCCGCGGAAGGCGGTGGTGGCGCGGTTATGCGTATTCCACGGTAGAAGCCTTGAATTGGCTCCCGCTCGACTACACGATAATTGGACAAGTCTTGTAAGGTCCAAATGCCGCCGGCACTTCGGACGCCTTCGACTAATCTTTTCGCGGTATCGCCGTTATAAAAGCCGATGTTGCCGGATTCGCCGAACTGCTTGAGCGTATTCGCGAGTTCCTTTTGCTTCAAAAGCGCACCGGGCTCGGGCACCTTCCCGTTGACTAGAAAAACGTTGGCTGCTGCTTTCGACCCGCGCAGTATGTCGGCGCGAAATGACAGTAGTCGACAATGACGTTCACTTATGGGAAATCCGTCTTCGGCATAGCGAATAGCCGGCGCTAAGTCGCTAGAGAGTGGGAGTCGTCCGTAATGCCGGGCAAGATGCGCGAGCGCGGCCGGCATGCCTGGAATGCCCGCCGAAAGAGCTCCGTTGACTGATTTGTTGGGCACGGCTTTTCCTTCGTCATCGAGGTACATGTCGGGCCGGGCCGCGAAGGGAGCCCGCTCTCGACCGTCCAGCATCACCGTTTTGCCGTCGGACGCTCGATGAAGAAGCCAAAAGCCGCCGCCGCCGAGCCCCGATCCCGCAGGTTCGACCACTGCGAGCGCTGCACTAATGGCCACCGCGGCATCGAACGCATTACCGCCTTTATCCAGAACTTCAAAACCGGCTTCCGTGGCGAGCGGGTGCGCGCTGGCGATGGCAGCTTGTGGCGGAGCAGCCGTCGCTACCGGCAAGAAAAAGATAAGGCAGAAAGTGAGCCGGATTAGCCGCGGCTTAAGAAACGACCTGCTAAGAAGTTTAAGCGTGTTGACTTGGCGGTTGACCCATGGAGAGTACGGACGGAATCGACTGTCCATTACCTAATTGTCACGTTAAGGCGAAGGTAAGCCGTTAGGCCTTGAGCCCCAGTACGTCCTGCATGTCGTAAATGCCCGGCGTTTTGTCCATAAGCCAAATGGCGGCGCGCATGGCTCCCTTGGCAAAGGTCATGCGGCTGGTCGCGTTATGGGTAATTTCGACGCGCTCGCCTTCGTCGGCGAACATCACGGTATGTTCGCCCACGATATCGCCAGCCCGAATCACGGAAAAGCCTATCGTTTTGGGATCGCGTTCCCCGGTGTAGCCTTCCCGTCCATGGACGGCGCATTCGCGCAGATCTCGGCCGAGTGCGGCGGCCACGACCTCGCCCATACGTAATGCCGTCCCGGAGGGGGCATCCACTTTATGCCTGTGATGGGCCTCGATGATCTCGATATCGGTTTGCTCGCCGATGACCTTCGCAGCGATTTCCAACAGTTTGAGGCAAAGATTTACCCCTACGCTCATGTTCGGTGCTAGTACGAGCGGCATCGTAAGTGCGATATGTTCGATATCCGCTTTCTGTTCAGGCGTGAAGCCAGTCGTACCGATAACGAGTCGTTTACCGTGCTCCCGACACACCGCGAGATGTTCCATGGTTGCCTCGGGGCGAGTGAAGTCGACGACGACATCGAGGCCCGAGATGACGCGGCTCAGGTCGTCAACCACGGGGATGTTGAGCTTCGACAGTCCGGCAAGCTCTCCGGCGTCCTTCCCCGTTTCGGGGCTGCCTTTTCTCTCCACCGCGGCTGTCAGGAGCATTCCGTTGGTGTCGAGGCAGGCGCGTATCAAGGCTTGTCCCATGCGACCAGCGGCTCCGACGATTCCAACTTTGATCATTATGGTTTTCCTGAGATATGGCTTTGGTATTTTTGTGTCGATCAGTGGCCTTGCGGCGTTTCGACAATCCGGCAATTAAAGCCCGAGTTTGTCGAAAAACTGTTTCACTCCGTCGAGCCAGCCATGGGCTTGTGGACTGTGATGACTGCCGCCCCCGCTCAGGGAGTCGTCCAGTTTCTTGATCAACTCGATCTGGTCCTTATTGAGATGTACCGGCGTTTCGATACGGACTCGGCACAACAGATCGCCCTGCGGGCCGCCGCGCACCGGTTTTACCCCTTTGCCGCGCAGCCGGAACAGCCGGCCGGTTTGGGTTTCCGCGGGAATCTTAAGTACCACTTTGCCATCGAGCGTTGGAACCTCCAGTTCGCCGCCCAAACAAGCGGTCGGGAAGCTGATCGGAACCTCACAATAGAGATTGGCACCATCCCGGGTAAAAATCGGGTGCTCTTTAACGGAGATTTGTACGTACAAGTCGCCCGGTGGTCCTCCGCTTTCTCCCGCTTCGCCTTCGCCGGCCAAACGGATACGATCCCCCGTGTCCACACCTGGCGGGATCTTGACCGATAGCGTTTTGGTTTCCTGAACACGTCCCTGCCCGTGACAGACGCGACAAGGATCCTTTATTTGCTGGCCCGTACCGTGACAGGTCGGGCAGGTTTGCTGCACGGCGAAGAAGCCTTGCTGCATGCGGATGGCGCCATGGCCCTGGCAAGTAGAGCAGGTCGTGGGTCCCGTGCCCTTCTTGGCGCCGGTGCCATTGCATTCGTCACAAGTTACGAAGGTCGGTACGCGGATCTTGACTTCGGTGCCCGCGACCGCTTCCTCGAGGGTGATCTCCAGGTTATAGCGAAGATCGGCACCGCGTTGCACGCGACTGCCCCGTCTTCGGCCTGTCGCACCGCCACCGAAGATATCACCAAAGACATCACTGAAGATGTCGCTGAAACTTTCGCCGGTAAAGCCGAACCCACCGGCTGCGCCCATGGATGGATCAACTCCGGCATGGCCGAATTGATCATAAGCGGAACGCTTCTTCGGATCGGAAAGCACATCGTAGGCTTCCTTGATCTTTTTGAACTGCTCTTCCGCTTTCGGATTGTCGCGGTTGCGATCTGGATGATATTTCATCGCTAAGCGACGAAAGCTCTTTTTGATGTCGCTATCGCTCGCGTTTCGCGCCACGCCTAAAAGTTCGTAATAATCTTCTTTCGCCATAACATAAAGAGCCGCAGGGCTTTGCCTGCGGCTAAGTTGGAGTCAATGCGCAGGACGCATCAAACTTGCCCGAAATACTCAGGCGTTAATTCCTCGCCACCTTCCCTCACCCGAAAGCTCGACTGCTTTACGCATAAACTTAGGAGAGGAGGGCGGATGAGCAGAGCAGTTTGCTTCCGCTCATCTGCATTCATGGCACAGTGCCAAACCGAGCGATAAGGCCTTATTTCCGATCCTCTTTCACTTCTTCGAATTCGGCATCGACGACATCTTCGCCTGCCTTGGCTTCCGTCGGTTGTTCGGTTTCAGCGCCGGGCGAACCAGCTGTCTCGCCTTTCTGTGCGTATAAGCGTTCCGCCAGTTTACCCGAAAGCTCGGTCAGATGTTCAGTCTTTCGCTCGATTTCCGCCTTATCGTCACCGTTCATGGCGGTCTTCAATTCACTAATCGCACCTTCGATTTTGCTGCGCTCGTCGCTTTCCACTTTATCGCCAAGTTCGTGCAGCGTCTTGTTCGTTGCATGGATCATGGCGTCTGCGTTATTGCGCGCAGTTACCAGTTCGTGCAGTTTCTTGTCTTCTTCGGCATGCAGTTCCGCATCCTTGACCATACGCTTGATCTCGTCCTCGGTCAGGCCGCTGGAGGCGGTGATGCGGATCGATTGCTGCTTGCCAGTAGCCTTGTCCTTGGCCGACACGTGCAGGATGCCGTTGGCGTCGATATCGAAAGTCACTTCGACCTGCGGTATGCCGCGCGGAGCCGGCGGGATGTCGGTCAGATCGAATTTGCCGAGAGACTTGTTGTCTTTCGCCATTTCACGTTCGCCCTGCAGGACGTGAATCGTAACCGCGGTTTGGTTGTCCTCGGCCGTCGAGAAGACCTGCCCGGTTTTGGTGGGGATGGTGGTGTTCTTCTCGATCAGCTTGGTCATGACGCCGCCCAAGGTCTCGATGCCTAGAGACAACGGAGTGACGTCCAGCAGCAGTACGTCTTTGACCTGTCCACCCAGAACGCCGCCTTGGATCGCCGCACCGAGCGCCACCGCTTCATCCGGATTGACGTCCTTGCGAGGCTCTTTGCCGAAGATGTCCTTCACGAAATCCTGAACTTTCGGCATGCGCGTCTGCCCACCGACGAGGATAACCTCGTTGATTTCGCTGGGCTTGAGGCCAGCATCCTTGAGCGCGGTTTCGCACGGGCCTTTTGTCTTCAAGATCAGATCCTCGACCAAGGATTCGAGCTTGGCACGGGTAAGCTTCATATTGAGATGCTTGGGCCCGCTCGCATCGGCCGTGACGTAGGGCAGGTTGATGTCGGTCTGCTGGCTCGAAGACAGCTCGATCTTCGCCTTTTCCGCCGCTTCCTTCAGGCGTTGCAGAGCCAACGGATCATTGTGCAGGTCGATGCCGTTCTCTTTCTTAAACTCGTCGCAGATGTAATCGATGATGCGCAGGTCGAAGTCTTCGCCGCCAAGATGGGTGTCGCCGTTGGTGGAAAGTACTTCAAACTGATGCTCACCGTCGACTTCGGCAATTTCGATGATGGAAATATCGAACGTACCGCCGCCGAGATCGTAGACCGCAACTTTGATGTCTCCGTGCTTTCTGTCCAGACCGAAGGCCATGGCTGCGGCGGTCGGCTCATTGATGATGCGCTTGACATCGAGCCCAGCAATGCGGCCGGCGTCTTTCGTTGCTTGGCGTTGGGAGTCGTTAAAGTACGCGGGTACGGTGATGACCGCCTCTTTGATCTCCTCGCCGAGAAACGCTTCGGCGTCCTTTTTCAGCTTCATCAATACGCGTGCCGAAATTTCCGGGGGGGCCATTTTTTTGCCGTTGACTTCGACCCACGCGTCGCCGTTATCGGCTTCGACAATCTTGTACGGCACAAGATGTATGTCTTTTTGAACCACAGAATCCTTGAAGCGGCGTCCGATAAGCCGCTTTATGGCATATAAGGTATTCTTGGGATTGGTGATCGCCTGCCGCTTAGCGGACTGCCCGACCAGTACCTCGTTATCGGCCGTAAAGGCCACGACCGAGGGGGTGGTGCGAGCGCCTTCGGCATTTTCGATGACGCGCGGTTTGCCCCCTTCAAGAATGGCCACACAGGAATTGGTGGTGCCCAAATCGATGCCAATAATCTTCGCCATTTAATTCTCCAAATTAATCAATAGCTTGTGGGTTAGGTGTGGGTTTAGCGTTAATATGGGGGCGCCAAGGCTGATTTCAAGCTTGCTCGTCGATGCGCGTGGATTCTGCGGCGGCTTGGGCAATAACCACCATGGCCGGACGTAACAGGCGATCATGGAGGAGATATCCTTTTTGGAAAACTTTTACCACCGTATTGGGCTCGATATCAGTGGTCGGTTGCATCGCCATGGCCTGGTGTAAGTCCGGATTGAACTTTTCGCCTATGGGATCCACTGCTCGGACGCTGAATTTTTCCAGTACCGAATTCAGCTGCTTTAGCGTGAGCTCCATGCCTTCGCGCAATTTCACCACATCCGAGGTCTCTCCGACGGCCGCTTGCAGCCCGAGTTCGAGGCTATCGACCACGGTCAATAGCTCCTTCGAAAATTTCTCCAGAGCATATTTATTGGCATTCTGGAGTTCTTTTTCCGAGCGTCGGCGCAAATTCTCCAACTCGGCCTGGGTGCGTACGAATTTGTCCCAATTCTCCTCCGCTCGGCGAGTTGCTTCGGTCAATTGCTGTGCAAGTTGCTCGATCGGCGTTGGTTCGACAACACCTTCTTCCGTTGTGATTGCCGTGTCGACAGAAGCGGCTTGTTCCGCTTGATCTGGCGCCTTTGGCGCCGATTCGGGCGAAGCCTGGTCTTTGCTCATATAACTGCTCCTCAACGAAAAATAATGAGCCCGTGTGCCTATGCACGCACACAGGTCGACGATTTCTACCAATATGGGTTAAGAATTAAGATGGGGTCAGCGATTTTTGATTCAAGGCGGCCCCCAACAATTTCGCGGTAATGTCAACCAAAGGAATGACCCGCTCATACGCCATGCGGGTGGGGCCGATAACGCCGAGTACGCCTACCGCCTCGCCATTGAGAGAGTAGGAGGCGGTTACCAGGCTGCACTGATCCAGCGCACGATAGCCGGATTCCTCGCCTATAAAGATCTTGACGCCGGGGGTTTCTAGGCAACGGTCTAGTAGATGGACTAAGTCTTCCTTCTGATGAAACGTTTCGAATAAGGAACGGAGCCGCTCCATATTGGCCAAATCGGCAAAATCCATCAGATTGATTTCGCCGGTTAGCACAAACGGGTTCCGACGTTTTCCTTTATCCTTAAGCGCCAAATCCGCGATTTCAGCCGCATCAATAATTTCCTGGCTTAAACGATTCCGCATTTCCTGCAAGTCGTTAAATAGACTCTCGCGGATCGCAGTTAGATCCTTGCCTGCATAGGTTGAATTGAGGAAATTTGCTGCCGCTTGCAAATCGGCAGGCGTGAACTGACGGGGTGAGTGAATGATCTTGTTGTGGACTTCCTGTTCGTTAGTGACCAGGATGACCAGCAAGCGTTGACCGGACAGCGGGATAAATTCGATGTGTCTGAAGGTGACTATCTCCCTGCGCGGCAACATCACGAGGCCCGCCATATGGGTTACTTCCGAGAGGACGCGAGAGGCGGCTTCGAGCAAATCGTCGGGATCTTCCTGAGTATTCAGGTCCTGGCGGAGCTGTCGGATGATGTCTTGCTGCAAAGGTTTGATGGTCAGCAAGGTATCAACAAAAAAACGGTAGCCGGTTACCGTCGGCATGCGTCCCGCTGACGTATGTGGCGATGTGATCAGCCCTATGTCTTCGAGATCCGCCATGATGTTGCGGATCGTCGCCGGGCTTAAATTCAAGCCGGTGTCGCGCGCTAAAGCCCGCGAACCAACCGGCTGGCCTTCGCCGATATAACGCTCCACCAGCACTTTAAGCAAGTGTTGGGCTCGCTCGCTCAATTGGGGATATTTAGGCACCGGTATCCTCGAATGGTGGGGGTTTTAGCACTCGAGACCATCGAGTGCTAAAAAGTTAGCAACCCCTAGATAATGTGTCAAGAAGCTCATACCATATCGAGCAAAGCGGCGTCTAATTAGGTGTAAATCTTAGGTCACCACATGGCGAACGCTTCCATATCCAAGGAGAGAATTATGCAAGGCGACTCGACGGTTATCGATTATCTTAATCGCGTGCTGGGCAACGAACTGATCGGCATTAACCAGTATTTTCTTCATGCGAGAATGTACAGGAACTGGGGGTTGGGCGAGCTCGACAAGCACGAATATGATGAATCTATCGGTAAGATGAAGCGTGCCGACAAGTTGATCGAGCGTATTTTGTTTCTTGAAGGATTGCCAAACTTGCAGGATTTGGGGCATTTGAAGATCGGAGAAAATCCGGAGGAAATGCTCGGCTGCGACCTTCAGTTGGAACTTCAAAGCGTATCTTTGCTGCGCGAAGCGGTCGAGTTTTGTGAAAAGGCCGGAGATTATGTCTCCCGAGATCTTCTGGAAGAGATACTCGAAGATGAGGAAGAGCAGGTCGACTGGCTTGAAACGCAGGCGGAGTTGATTCGGAAAATCGGCCTGCAGAACTATTTGCAGTCTCAGATGTAAGCTGCGGTACCGGTCAGCCCCATTTACAGTGACGCGGGACGCTCGCGGCTTCAGACACATATGCCATCCATTTTCCGGAACGTAGCCCTAATCGGGAAGCCCGATGCGCCACGCATAGCCGAAACCCTTTCCTCGCTTTACGGACATCTTACCGGGAGATGCCTGCGTGTTTTGGTGCAACGGGACTGCGCTCATTTCGTAGCCGATTCTTCGCCGGAAACGTGTACCGTTGCCGAAATAGGCCAGTGCTGCGATCTCGCAATTGTGGTTGGCGGCGATGGCACACTTTTATCCGCCGCGCGTGTTCTCGCGCAGTTCGAGATTCCATTGATTGGGGTCAATCTGGGGCGATTGGGGTTCCTGGTCGATATTTCTCCGTCGGACGCCGGAGCGAAGCTCGATGAAATTCTTGACGGACGCTACAGTGCCGATGAGCGCTTTCTGTTGCGGGCGAAAATTTTTCGCAACGGTCATGTGATATACGAGCAGACGGCGGTTAACGAAGTAGTCGTGCATAGCGGGAATGCCGCCAGCATGATCGAGATTGAGGCATCGATCAACGGCGTTTTTCTGAATTCGCAACGCTCTGATGGGCTTATCGCGTCAACTCCCACGGGCTCTACGGCTTACGCCCTGTCGGCTGGAGGTCCGATTCTTTATCCCACGCTTAAGGCTATCGTATTAGCGCCGATCAATCCCCATACCTTGTCTAATCGTCCGATCGTGGTGGATGACGACAGCGTAATCGAAATTGCCTTCCGTCCCAGCAAACAATTCAAAGCTCAGGTCGTTTGCGACAATGTGTCGTTTCCTGATGTCGAAATAGAGGATCGCATCGAGATTCGAAGAGAACCTAAGACTTTTCGCATTCTTCATCCGCTTGACTATGATTTCTTTGAGATTCTCAGAGCGAAGCTCAACTGGAGCTCCGGTTATCGAAGCTGACTATGCTTGTCCACCTCAGCATCAGAGATTTGGCCGTCGTCCGATCACTCGATCTGGAGTTTGAGCGCGGATTGACCGTGCTAACCGGCGAGACCGGCGCCGGGAAATCGATATTATTAACTGCTTTGGGGTTGGCTTTGGGCGAGCGTGCCGATTCGGGGTTCATCCGCCCCGGGGCTGCGCGCGCCGAGATCAGTCTTTCGTTCGGCTTGGAGGATGCTGCAGATGCGCGTCGCTGGCTCGACGAAAATGAATTATCGGAGGACGGCGAGTGTCTGGTGCGGCGGGTTATCAGTCAAGACGGCCGTTCGAAGGCTTTCGTCAATGGTCGCCCGGTTACCTTGCAAGCCTTGCAGGAGTTGGGTTCCAGCTTGGTCGAGATACACGGCCAGCATGCTCATGTACATCTTCTGAAGGCAGCGGAGCAGCGCCGGTTACTGGATGAAGCCGCTGGGAACGAATCGTTGTTGGTCCAGATCGGCAATCTCTATGATCGTTGGCGAAGTACTCGGTGCGAGCTGGAAAAGCTTACCAATACAGCCAAGGATCAAGCCGCCCGCGAAGAGTTGTTGCGCTACCAAATCGACGAGTTGGAGCAGCACGACATCTCTGGGCTCGATTACCCGGCCCTAGTTGACGAGCATACACTCCTTGCCAATGTTGGCAAAATTCTCACCACCGGTCAGGCGCAGCTCGAACTCCTCTATGAAGATGAAAGTCAATCGGTCAACGCGCGCCTGGCGCAAGCTATCCATGCCCTATCGGATTTGAGCCGGCTGGCTCCCGAACTGGAAGAAACGACCGCTCTCCTAAATGAAGCGCAAGTGCAAGTTAAAGAAGGGGCATTGCAGCTCCGTCGTCAACTGGAGCGGATTGAGGCCGACCCCGGTCGTCTGGACTGGCTTGAACAGCGCCTTGGCGATATCCATCGTTTGGCCCGCAAACACCAGGTCCGGCCGGAAGAATTGCCTGGACTGCTTGATTCGCTACGCTCGGAATTGAACGGTATCGCCCATGGATCGGAAAGAATCGAAGCGTTGGAGTCGGATCTTCGGCAGGTCCTCACGGATTACGGGAAAGTTGCCGATATGTTGTCCCAACGCCGTCGTACGGCCGCTAGCCGGTTACAGTCACGGATCTCGGAGATGATTCAGGAATTGGGCATGCCACAGGGGCAGTTTTTGGTGGATGTGGGTGCCGAGAATGCGAAAGAACCGACCCCGTTTGGCCTGGATCAGGCCGAGTTCTTGGTAAGCGCCAACCCGGGATTGCCGCCGCGTCCTTTGGCCAAAGTCGCGTCTGGCGGCGAATTGTCACGCATCAGTCTAGCCATTCAGGTGGCTGCTACCGACTCCAAGACAGTTCCGAGCTTGATATTCGATGAGGTGGATACGGGAATCGGCGGCCGGGTGGCCGAAATCGTCGGTCAAAAACTGCGCGCGCTGGGACAGGGGCGGCAGGTATTTTGCGTGACCCACCTGCCTCAGGTTGCGGCTCAAGGTCATTACCACTTGTTAGTAGAAAAAGTCAGCACCGATGGGGTAACACTATCGACCGTCCGAAAGCTTTCTCGTGAAGAGAGGAAGCAGGAGATTGCGCGTATGCTTGGTGGAATCCGTGTCACCCAGCAAACCTTGGCGCATGCCGAGGAGATGTTGAATAGCCACTTGCAAAGCGAGTTGGAGGTGTGACTGAGCGCTGAAGATTGTTTAAGAAGTGAACTGTACGAGCCATTTGCAGTGCGACAAAGGCCCTCGGATTATACGGTAGATCTAAGACAAACGAAGAAGTTGTCGGGCGGCAGAGCCGCCCGACAAGTTGACTAGCACGCTATTTCTTTCTCCCTGGCCAAAATCACTCCGTGCCACTTTCGACACTCGATTTGTCCGGTACGACAACGGCAGTAGTGCTCCGACTTTCTTCGGCTGGTCGGTGCTCATCGGTGGCTCGGTTGTCATTGGCCGTCGAGACCACTTCACCCGTTTCGCGGCGATCTTCGTGAATACTGTCATCGGGTCCTTCGCTGGACTCACTTCGTTTGGCGCTAAACCTCTTATCTCGTCTGCCGCGCCCCCGGCGTTTGGCCAAGGATCGGCGAGGCGATTTACGCGCTTCGAGACTCAAATCTTCCGCTTCGGTTTCCTCGCTATCATCCGATGGTGAATCAAGCTCAAAGGACCCGATAACCGGCGTACTAACTGAGCTTATGCTTTCGCGCTCGCCCCGAGATTCCTCGGGCGCCCTGGGCCTTGGCAAATGGACCGCAGGAATCTCCGGCTTTTCCTCTTTCTCCAGCGACGGACGGTCTGGTTCGGTTACGATTTGGACCCCATTGTCGGAAACCAGAGCGGACATGATTGTCTCAGTCGGTGCCTCTTCGGTAGGTTTGTACCCAATCGTTTGACGCTCCGGGATCGGGAGATTGGCGTCTTCGATTTTCTCCGGGGCGATCTCTCTAGCTTGGTTTTGCTGGCCGCTACGCGCTAAGCCGGGCTCGCCCCGCCTCGGGCGTCTCCTGCGCGACCCCCCGCGTCTGGACTGATCTCGGGTTCGCCGGTCACCATTGCCGAATTCCTGTTTCTCCGGAATTGGAGTTCGGGCTTCGATTTCTCTGGTTTCAAGCATTTCCCCGCTCATTGACTGCTGACGCTGTTTGAAGTCGGCTATCCGATGGGGGCGGTGTTGAGCGACTTGTGAGAGTATCGGCTGAGGCTTTTCGACGACAGCTTCCGCTTCGTCCTCAAGTTTGCCGCCGGTCAAAATCGACCAGAACCGCTTTATGAAGCCACCTGCGGCGTGTTTCCCTGCGCTAGTAATCGGAGCCGGATGAGCGGGCAGGAATTCCTTAACGGCAGGCTCCGCGCTGATTGATGCGCTTTCCCTCGTAAATCTGGGGAGCTCGGATTCAGCTGACTTCAGCATCTGATAGCTCGGTTTCCGCTCTCCTTCTTCCTCTGCGCCAGTGCTTCGCACGCGCTGGATTTCATACGCCGGCGTCTCAAGATGTTTGGTCGGTATTACGATAACACTAACTAGGTGGCGCTTTTCGATGTCCGCGACAGCCGAGCGCTTTTCGTTGAGAAGGTAGGTAGCCGAATCTACGGGCAGATGCGCGATAACCTTGTCGGTATTTTTTTTCATCGCCTCTTCTTCGATGATACGCAGTACCGAGAGTGCCAACGACTGTACGCTGCGCACGGAGCCTTGGCCGTTACATCGTGGACAGGTGAGCAGGCTGGATTCACCGAGCGACGGTCGGAGGCGCTGACGGGACATCTCGAGCAAACCAAAACGAGAGATTCGGCCGATTTGTATCCGGGCTCTATCCGCCTTGATCGCGTCACGTAATCGGTTTTCGACGGCCCGCTGATTACGCGCCGCCATCATGTCTATGAAGTCGATCACGAACAAACCGCCCAAATCCCGCAGTCTGAGTTGGCGCGCGATTTCGTCGGCGGCTTCCAAGTTGGTATTTAGCGCTGTTTCTTCGATATCGCCGCCTTTGGTTGCCCGGGCGGAGTTGATGTCGATCGCTGTCAAGGCTTCGCTGTGATCGATTACGATGGCTCCACCGGATGGCAAAGGGACCTCGCGGCTGTAAGCTGTTTCAATCTGGCTTTCGATCTGATAACGACTGAATAGCGGGACTGTGTCTTGGTAAAGCTTTGCCTTTTGGATGAACTGCGGCATGACCTGCTGCAAAAAGCTGCGCACCAGCTTGAAAGTGCCCGCATCATCGATCAGTATCTCGTCGATATCGCCGCGGAGATGATCTCTCAGCGCACGAATGATCACGTTGCTTTCCTGAAAGATTAGGAACGGGGCGGCCTTTTCCTTGGCCGAGCGGTCAATAGCCTCCCACAATTGCAAAAGGTAATTCAGGTCCCATTGAAGTTCTTCGGCTGACTTGCCGCCCCCGGCAGTCCGCACGATAAGCCCCATGCCTTCCGGAATTTGGAGTTGATTCATAACCTCGCGCATGTCGGAACGAATATCGCCCTCGATACGTCGAGAAATGCCGCCGGCGCGCGGATTATTGGGCATTAGCACCAGGTAACTGCCGGCCAGGCTGATGTAAGTCGTTAACGCCGCCCCTTTGCTCCCGCGCTCCTCCTTCTCGACCTGAACTATGACTTCCTGTCCCTCTTTGACTAAATCCTTGATATCCCGGCGGGAAAATTCCTCGTCCAGGGGCTGTCCGAAATAGTTCGGCGTAATTTCCTTGAATGGCAAGAAGCCATGGCGGTCGGCGCCATAATTGACGAAGGCCGCTTCGAGACTGGGTTCAATGCGGGTAATAATACCTTTATAAATGTTGGCTTTTTTCTGTTCTTTGGAAGGGATTTCTATATCAAAGTCGTAAAGTTTTTGTCCGTCCACCAGTGCAACCCGAAGTTCTTCGGGCTGAGTGGCGTTGATTAACATTCTTCTCATCCGGCTGGTCCTTTAGCGGTTCCCCGAAGAAGCGGGCAAGCGGTTTCATGCAGCCATTGTTCTTATCAATCAAAGCGTGTTCTCAATTGACGTGAATGCGCCTATTGCGCTGAAAACCGAATCTTGACGTTGCGAGGGATACCCTGCCTCAATCGGAGGAGGGGGGTTCCATTCTTCTCTTCAGGTCACGCGATACTCGCTCGTCATGGGTCGAGCGAAAAAACCCTACTGTTGTCGTTTTTTCCGGCCAAATTTTTCTGTTTGGTACTTTGACCTTCTAAACAAAATGTTCTGTCTGTCGCCAATAATTCCGTTCAGCAAACGGTTCTCGGTTAGATCTGGCATTTGCCAGGGATGGACTATTTTGGGCTGACGTGTGAGCAGTCGAGCCCCGCTACCTCGAAAATCGAGTCGTATCCCGCCGCTCTGCGCGACGGCGTCCTCATTTAACCGCGAAACTTACGATTCTCCCGCCCCATGTCATGTAGCCCCGAGACAGATTGCTTTATAGGCATTCTTATCGACCATTTAGTCCAGGCCGTTCTAATTCTTCATGGGCTATCACCACCGGGCACGGTCCGGATAACTACTAGGCGTTCGGTTGCTGTCAACCGTAAGCTAACTATAACAATCTTAAGGAGAGTCATCAATTTGGCTGGGCAAAGCTGATATTATGTTCCTATGAAACAAGCATTGAGTGGCGCCTCTGTCAGATGGATCGAAGTGGATGAGGAGAGCGCGGGGCAGCGAATCGACAACTTTCTATTCACACGCCTTAAGGGAGTGCCGAAAAGCCATATTTATCGAATTTTGCGTACCGGTGAAGTCCGCCGAAATGGCGGACGCATTCAGGCCCAAGATCGGCTGGATACGGGGGATGTGATCCGTGTTCCACCGATTAGGGTAACGATGAGCAATCCCAGCCAAATTCCGGAGACTTTCGTGCGAGCCCGTTTGGAGCCTCGCATTTTGTACGAGGACGATGATCTTTTGGTCCTTAATAAACCTGCTGGCATGGCCGTGCACGGCGGTAGTGGATTGAGTTTCGGTGTGATCGAAGGGTTGAGGGAAATCCGGTCGGAGGCACGGTTCTTGGAGCTTGTGCACCGTTTGGATCGAGATACCTCCGGTTGTTTGCTGATCGCCAAGAAGCGCAGTGCCCTGCGAGCTCTGCACGCGCAATTTCGTGGTGACGAAGTAAAGAAGGTTTACCTGGCACTGCTTGCCGGAGTGTGGGCGAGAGCGCGATGGATTGCGGATGCGCCGTTAAAAAAGAATGTCTTGCAGAGCGGCGAACGGATGGTTAAGGTCGCGCGCGAGGGTAAGCCCGCAGTTACCGAATTCAGGCGAAGGGAGCGCTATTTTGATTCGACGCTAGTTGAGGCACGTCCGGTTACTGGGCGAACCCATCAAATTCGGGTCCACGCTCAATCTATGGGGCATCCCATTGTCGGCGATGAGCGGTACGGCGATGAGAAAGTCAATCGGGAGTTTCGTCGACTTGGTTTGAAACGTCTTTTTCTTCACGCTTTGGAAACGGTTTTTCTCCACCCGCGTACGGGCACTCCGATCGAGGTAAAGGCTCCGCTTGATCAGGAGCTTTCCGAATTTCTTAAAGTGCTGCCGCGATGAGGAACCAATTCGATCTTTTGGTTTTTGATTGGGATGGCACTCTGTTCGACTCGGTCGGATGGATCGTGGATTGCTTGCAGCGGGCTGCGCACGGCTGCGGTCTCCCTATTCCGTCTGACCAAGAGGCTAAATCCGTCATAGGTCTCGGGTTGATGGAGGCGATGGAGGCTTTATTTCCCGAATATCCTTCCGAAATGGCGCGCCGCTTGGCGGAAGGTTATCGCCGTCATTACGGTGACAGGATAATTAGTGCGGATGGTTTATTCGCTGGTGTGCTCGATATGTTGACGGAGTTGAGGGGGCGCGGTTACCGCCTTGCGGTCGCTACTGGGAAGACCCGCGCGGGGTTGAATCATGCGCTTGCCGCAACTGGGACGGAGCTGTTTTTTCATTCGACCCGCTGTGCGGATGAGACGGTTTCCAAGCCGAACCCGGAAATGCTCTTTCAACTCATGTCTGAAGCCGGCATCGCCCGAGAGAGGACTTTAATGGTGGGTGATTCGCTTCATGATCTGCGCATGGCTCACAATGCCGGGGTCGCTGCGGTAGGTGTCGGATGCGGTGCGAATGATTTGTTCGAGTTGGCTGAGTTTGATCCTTTGGCATGTATAGAGCGGACTACCGACCTTCTGGAAATTCTGAGCTGACGAATTACTTTGGTTTGAATCTGAGGCAAACGAAGTCGACTGAGATAACGCTATGGACCAACGCGACATGAGTGAAATCGAGCAAGAGCCGGAAACACCGACGCCTTCACCCGCATGGGAGCGCGATACGCTGGAAAAAGTGCTGTTGGCGTCTCTTACGGAACAGCGACAGGCGAGGCGCTGGGGAATATTTTTTAAGCTGCTTATGCTGGCCTACTTTGGCGTTGCGCTTTGGTTGGTTGCACAACCGTTGTCGGATCAGCGTAGTAGGGGGGAGAAAAGTCATACAGCTGTTATTGACGTGGCGGGGATGATCGCCGCCGGGGAAAAGGCTAATGCCGATGCCATTATCGAAGGACTTAGGGCAGCCGCGGAAGCAGTTGGTGCAAAAGGGATCATATTGCGCATGAATACGCCAGGTGGTAGCCCCGTTCAGTCGGCTTACGTTTACGAGGAGATTCGACGGATAAAAAAACTAAAACCGGAGCTCCCGATTTATGCGGTGGTTGCGGATATGTGCACTTCTGGTGGGTATTACATTGCCTCCGCTGCCGATAAGATCTTCGTCAACCAATCGAGCATTGTCGGATCGATCGGCGTAATCATGGACAGCTTCGGATTCGTGGATGCTATTAACAAACTCGGTATCGAGCGCAGAGTAATGACGGCCGGAGAACACAAGGCGATTCTCGATCCTTTTTCGCCGGTCGACCCCGTGGCAAAAGAACATGTGCAATCGGTGTTAAATGCAATTCATCAACAGTTTATCGATGCCGTCCGTCAAGGGCGGGCCGGACGCCTCAAGGAGAATACTCCTGAACTGTATTCGGGGCTGGTTTGGACGGGTGACGAAGGTATTAAGCTCGGACTAGCGGATGGGCTTGGGGATGTCCGTTCTGTTGCAGAATCGGTGATCGGTGCCAAGGATATGGTCAATTACACACCGGAGGAAAATCTTTGGGACCGCGTCACAAGTCGCATTGGTATCACATTCGGCCACATGCTGCGCACTGCTGTATCGGCCGGCCCCTATTTGAACTAGGTCGGCGCAATTATGAATGAAATCGACAAGGCGTTCGAGTTGATCAAGGAAGAGCCGATCTATCGCGGATTCTTCAGTCTGTCGCGCATACGATTTAGGCATGCATTGTTTCGTGGAGGCTGGAGTGACTATTTGGATAGGGAGTTGTTTCATCGTGGCAGGAGCGTTGCCGTTATTCCCTATGATCCTGTGGCGGATCAAGTGGTGCTTATCGAGCAGTTCAGGGTCGGAGCCATGTTTGTGAATGGGGATCCGTGGTTGCTCGAAATCGTGGCGGGAGCCTTCGAACAAGGGGAAAGTCCAGAAGACGTCGCCTATCGCGAAGCCGCCGAGGAGGCGGGATGTGAAATCACTGAGCTTATTCGTATTGCCGAGTTTTTTCCGACGCCCGGCGGTTGTTCGGAAAAAATTACGCTGTATTGTGGAATCGTCGACTCACGGGGCTTGGGTGGTATTCACGGTGTTGAAGAGGAGCACGAAGATATTCTGGCTCGCGTGGCGAGCTTCGATCAAGCGATGGACTGGCTTAGTCGGGGCCGAATTGAGGCCGCTATTCCCATCATAGGTCTTCAGTGGCTCGCATTGAATCGGCATCACCTGCGGGCAAGGCATGGGTAGAGGTTTGCTGTGGGAGTGCTCTGATTCGTTTTTGCTGGTGCGTGACCTTTTCCGGTTAGGGCCGGTGCAACTATCAGAAGCGGTGAAGTTGTTAAGAAAAATAATTTGACGAGGCATGTGCCATAATTCATAATACGCATTCTGCCGCGCGCCTGTAGCTCAGTTGGATAGAGTACCTGGCTACGAACTAGGTGGTCGGGAGTTCGAATCTCTCCAGGCGCGCCATCTTGTACGGTTTGCGTGGGGTTTGACAGGGGATTGGTCTGTTTCTATAATCCCACGACTCAATTTGTTCCCCTGTAGCTCAGTCGGTAGAGCAGCTGGCTGTTAACCAGCGGGTCGGCGGTTCGAGCCCGTCCGGGGGAGCCACATTTCCATGTTGTGAGTTCTGTTCGCTTTTTGGTGTCAGGCTCGCGAGTAAGAAGTCATCGTGCGATCTCTGGGGCCGCGGGGCGGTCCTGGCAAGGTTTCTTTCTTATCCCTTCTGTCTTCTTGGGTGTCATCAGTCCGCGGCGATTGGTGTGATGGGCTGTGAAGATGCGTTGATGTGCTCGATCGTCATTGTGAGCCGGGATTGAGGGTAATTGGATTGTGGGTAGCGTCCAAGTTCGCGGTTCTGGTTTATTCCTCCGTAGATCTCGGCGCAGCTAAGAAGGGATGTTTCTCGAAGTGCCAATTTCTTTGTGTCTCGCGATTCTGGGGTTTTTAGGTTTCGGTCGCGTGATGTTGACAAGTCGGTTTTTTAGTTTTAAATTTCGCCGCTTTACCAGCGCCTTTTAACGTTTTGGGTGGGCAAGGTTTCTGGTGACGATTTTTCCGAAGGTTGAGCGAAAAAGTTTTGGAGTTTGGTAATGAGCACGATAAACCAGTTGGTTCGGAAGCCGCGAGTCAGAAAAAAAGACAAAAGCAATGTGCCGGCCCTGGACAGTTGTCCTCAAAGGCGTGGCGTATGTACGCGCGTTTATACGACTACGCCTAAGAAACCGAATTCCGCTTTGAGAAAAGTGGCTCGTGTTCGCCTGACGAATGGTGCTGAGGTGACCAGCTACATTGGTGGAGAGGGTCACAATTTGCAGGAGCACTCCGTGGTTTTAATTAGGGGTGGTCGTGTAAAAGACTTGCCGGGTGTGAGGTATCACATTGTTCGAGGTAGTCTTGATACTGCGGGCGTTCAAAAGCGTCGCCAAGGGCGGTCCAAGTACGGTGCGAAAAGACCGAAAAGTTAACTGAGTTCCAGGTTGCGTTATGTCTAGAAGAAGAGTCGCTCAAAGAAGAGAAGTTATTCCGGATCCGCGCTTCGGCAGCGAAATACTGGCTCGTTTCGTCAATATGTTGATGTTGGACGGAAAAAAGTCCGTGGCTGAAAAGGTGGTCTACGGTGCTTTGGATCACATTTCTGCCAAGACCAGTCAATCGTCCCTGGATGTGTTGACCAAGGCTCTGGAAAACGTTCAGCCCCTGGTGGAGGTCAAGTCGCGTCGCGTTGGTGGGGCTACCTATCAGGTTCCAGTTGAGGTTCGTCCGGCGCGTAGGGCTGCTTTGGCTATGCGTTGGCTAATCGATGCTGCTCGCAAGAGGAGTGAGAAGGGTATGGTCATGAGGTTGGCCGCCGAACTGCTCGATGCGAACGAGAATCGCGGATCGGCTGTGAAGAAGCGTGAAGATACGCACCGAATGGCAGAGGCAAACAAAGCATTCTCTCATTATCGCTGGTAAGCAGTGACTTCTTATCTCCAATTAGGTTAGCGAAGGTTAAAGCAGTGGCACGCACGACTCCAATCGAGAGATACCGGAACATCGGGATTTCCGCGCATATTGATGCGGGTAAGACTACCACCACAGAGCGTGTGTTGTTTTATACCGGCATAAATCACAAGATCGGTGAGGTTCATGATGGCGCCGCTACTATGGACTGGATGGAGCAGGAGCAGGAGCGTGGTATCACCATCACCTCTGCGGCGACTACGACCTATTGGCGGGGTATGGGTCTCAACTATCCTGAGCACCGTATCAATATTATCGATACTCCTGGGCACGTCGATTTTACGATCGAAGTAGAGCGTTCTATGCGCGTTTTGGATGGCGCTTGCATGCTCTACTGCGCGGTTGGTGGTGTTCAGCCCCAGTCGGAAACGGTGTGGCGCCAGGCTACGAAATATGGCGTTCCCCGCATCGCGTTCGTAAACAAAATGGATCGGACGGGGGCGGACTTTTTTAAGGTTTATAAGCAGATGCGTGAGCGTCTGCGCGCGAACCCGGTTCCGATTCAAATTCCCGTTGGTGCTGAAGATTCGTTCAAAGGCGTAATCGACCTTGTGAAGATGAAGGCTATTGTGTGGAACGAAGAAGACCACGGCGCGACGTTTGTGTATGCGGACATTCCCGCAGAGCTCGCGGACGCTGCTGTTGAGTGGCGGGAAAAGATGGTCGAGGCTGCGGCCGAGGCTGACGAAGAGTTGATGAATAAATATCTGGAGCAGGGTGAGCTCTCTGAAGACGAGATTAAAGGCGGGCTCCGTAAGCGGACTATCGGCCTCGAAATCGTTCCAATGCTCTGTGGCTCCGCCTTCAAGAACAAGGGTGTGCAGGCCATGTTGGACGCGGTTGTCGACTATCTGCCGTCCCCGGTGGATGTGCCTCCTATAAAAGGAGCGGATGCGGATTCCGGGCAGCCTGTTGAGCGCAGATCGGAAGATAATGAGCCGTTTTCGGCGCTTGCGTTCAAAATTATGACCGACCCGTTCGTGGGTACCCTGACCTTTGTTCGGGTTTATTCGGGTGTATTGAGCTCCGGCGATAGCGTAATTAATTCGCAATCCGGAAACAAAGAGCGCATCGGTCGATTGTTGCGCATGCATGCCAATACCCGTGAGGAGATAAAAGAGATTCGCGCTGGCGACATTGCTGCCTGCGTCGGCTTGAAGGATATTGTTACCGGGACGACCCTTTCGGCTGTGGATAAGCCGGTGGTTCTCGAGCGAATGGAGTTCCCTGAGCCGGTAATATCGGTTGCGGTGGAGCCGAAAACCAAGAGTGACCAGGAAAAGATGGGGCTCGCGCTGCAGCGACTGGCTCAGGAAGATCCGTCTTTTCGCGTTCACACTGACGAAGAGTCGGGGCAGACCATTATCTCCGGCATGGGGGAGTTGCACCTGGAGATTATCGTCGACCGAATGAAGCGCGAGTTTAAGGTTGAAGCCAACGTGGGTGCGCCCCAGGTGGCCTACCGGGAAACCATCCGCAAGTCGGTCGAGCAAGAGGGGAAATACATTCGCCAGACCGGTGGGCGCGGTCAGTATGGGCACGTGTGGTTGCGGATCGAGCCGTTAGAGACTGGCGGTTACGAGTTTGTCAACGGGATCGTAGGCGGCGTTGTTCCGAAGGAATATATTCCGGCAGTGGATAAAGGTGTGCAAGAGCAACTGCAAAATGGTATATTAGCCGGCTACCCCGTTGTTGACGTAAAAGTCACGCTGTTCGACGGTTCGTACCACGACGTAGACTCCAGCGAAATGGCATTTAAGATCGCTGGCTCGATGTGTTTCAAAGAGGGTGCCCGTAAGGCCAATCCGGTCCTGCTTGAGCCCATCATGAGTGTGGACGTCGAGACGCCGGAGGATTATATGGGTGATGTCGTGGGTGACTTGAACAGGCGGCGCGGCATGGTGCTCGGGATGGAAGATAATGCCGGCATCAAGGTGCTGAAGGCGGAAGTTCCCTTGGCGGAAATGTTTGGTTATTCGACCACTCTGCGCTCATTAAGTCAGGGTCGAGCCACTTACTCGATGGAATTCAAGAAATACCAAGAAGCCCCTGCGAACATTGCGGACGCGGTGATTAAGAAGGCATCTGTGGGTTAATGTTTAGAAAATAAGAAGTAGCGAGGTATCCAGGTCGTGTCCAAAGAGAAATTTACGCGCACAAAGCCGCATGTGAACGTCGGGACGATTGGTCACGTTGACCATGGCAAGACGACCCTGACGGCGGCTCTGACCAAGGTGGGTGCGGAGCGCTTTGGTGGCGAATTCAAGGCATACGATCAGATCGATGCGGCGCCGGAAGAGCGGGCGCGCGGCATTACGATCGCGACGGCGCACGTGGAATATGAATCCCCCACACGACACTATGCGCACGTCGACTGCCCCGGTCACGCCGACTACGTCAAGAACATGATTACCGGTGCGGCGCAGATGGATGGTGCCATTCTAGTGTGCTCGGCCGCGGATGGTCCGATGCCGCAGACCCGTGAGCACATCCTGTTGGCGCGTCAGGTTGGGGTGCCCTATATCGTGGTCTTTCTGAACAAGGCCGATATGGTGGATGATCCCGAGCTGCTCGAATTGGTCGAGATGGAAGTGCGCGAGCTGCTGTCCAAGTACGATTTCCCCGGAGACGACACTCCGATCGTGCGTGGCTCGGCGCTGAAGGCGCTGGAAGGGGATCAGAGCGAGATCGGTGTGCCGGCGATTTTGAAGCTGGTGGATGCGCTCGATGCGTATATTCCGGAGCCGAAGCGCGACATTGAGAAGCCGTTCCTGATGCCGATCGAAGACGTGTTCTCGATTTCGGGGCGCGGCACGGTGGTGACGGGGCGGATCGAGCGCGGCAAGGTCAAGGTTGGGGACGAGATTTCCATTGTTGGTCTGCGTGAGACCACCAAGACTACCTGCACCGGTGTCGAGATGTTCCGGAAGCTCCTGGACGAAGGGGTGGCGGGCGATAACGTTGGGGTGTTGCTGCGCGGCACCAAGCGGGAAGATGTGGAGCGTGGTCAAGTGTTGGCGGCGCCGAACACGATTACCCCGCACACCCATTTTGAAGCGGAGATTTACGTGTTGTCCAAGGAAGAGGGTGGGCGTCATACCCCGTTCTTCAATGGCTATCGGCCGCAGTTCTACTTCCGGACGACGGATGTGACGGGGGCGGTGGAGTTGCCGGAAGGGGTGGAGATGGTCATGCCGGGGGACAACGTCAAGATCACGGTGAAATTGATCGCGCCGATCGCGATGGAGGAAGGCTTGCGCTTTGCGGTACGCGAAGGCGGCCGGACCGTCGGGGCCGGTGTCGTGTCCAAGGTGTTGGAGTAATTCTGTGCAAAAACAGCGAATCAGGATCCGTCTGAAGGCGTTTGATCATCGACTGATCGATCAGTCTGCCAGCGAAATCGTTGAAACGGCCAAGCGAACCGGTGCCCAGGTTTTGGGACCGATCCCCTTGCCGACCAAAAAAGAGCGCTACACCGTTCTCATCTCGCCACACGTCAATAAAGACGCGCGCGACCAATACGAACTGAGGACCCATAAGCGTTTGATGGACATCGTTGAGCCGACGGATAAAACGGTTGACGCTTTGATGAAGCTCGACCTTGCTGCCGGCGTAGACGTACAAATAAAGTTGAATTGACGTATTTAGGAGCGATCGATGGCGTTAGGTTTGGTTGGGCGGAAGTGCGGCATGACCCGTATTTATGCCGAAGACGGCTCCGCAGTGCCGGTTTCCGTAATCCATGTGGAGCCGAATCGCGTCGTGCAGGTCAAGGCATTGGATACAGACGGTTACCGGGCGATTCAGGTGACCGCTGGGGTTAAGAAGAGGTCCCGTTTGTCCAGGCCGGAGGCCGGGCACTACGCTAAGGCGGGTGTCGAGGCTGGGCGCGGTTTATGGGAATTTCGTGTAGAAGAGGGCGATGCGGGTCAATACTCGGTGGGCTCCGAGGTGGGCGTAGACATTTTCCAGGAAGGGCAATACGTCGATGTTCAGGGTATGAGTATCGGTAAAGGTTTTGCGGGTGTGGTTAAGCGTCACAACTTCAGAACCCAGGATGCTACGCACGGAAACTCGTTATCGCATCGTGCGCCGGGTTCTATCGGTCAGAACCAAACGCCTGGTCGCGTTTTTAAAGGCAAACGAATGGCCGGACACCTTGGTAGTGTCACGACCACCGTGCAAAGTTTGAAGGTGTGCGCGGTTGATAAGGAGCGCTCGTTGCTTCTGATCAAGGGGGCTGTGCCAGGCGCGAAAGGTGCCGAGGTCTTAATTAAGCCGGCTGTTAAGAAGTAAAGAGGGTAATATGGGGTTGCAGATTCCATCGGCTGTCGATGGCGGCACGCCGCTCGAAGTCTCCGAGGCAGTGTTTGGGCGGGATTACAATGATTCTCTTGTTCACCAGCTAGTAGTTGCGTATTTCGCTGGAGCTCGATCCGGTACAAAAGCGCAAAAGACGCGCTCAGAAGTTAGCGGCGGCGGTGCGAAGCCGTGGCGACAAAAAGGCAGTGGTCGTGCTCGTGCCGGTACAACTCGAAGCCCTCTCTGGCGTACGGGCGGTGTTACATTCGCAGCGCGTCCCCGGTCCTATGAACAGAAACTGAACAAGAAGATGTACCGGGCTGCTATGCGGTCGATTCTGTCCGAGCTGTTGCGTCAAGGGCGGTTGTATATCAGCGATGATATTCATCCTTCGGCTCCTAAAACAAAGGAGTTTCTTCAGAAGCTTCAAGGTCTCGGATTTAAGCGAGGGTTGGTTGTTACCGATGCGCTTGATGAAAACTTGTTCTTGGCTGCGCGGAATCTCCAAGACGTGTTGGTGTGCACTGCCAGCTCCGTGAATCCGGTGGCCCTCGTACATAGCGAGAAAGTGATTTTGACGTCACAAGCAGCAAAGCAACTTGAGGTCGGCCTAGCATGAGACAGCTGGAACTAATGAGCGTCATCGAGGCGCCAATTATTTCGGAAAAGAGCACTGCGGCCGCTGAAAAAGCAGGTCAGGTTGCTTTTCGTGTAAAACGGACCGCGAGTAAACCTCAGATTAAAGAGGCCGTTGAACTCATGTTCAATGTTAAGGTGGCCTCGGTTCATGTCCTGAATGTGGGCGGAAAAGTTAAGCGATCCGGGCGGTTTATAGGTAAACGTTCCGACTGGAAAAAAGCGTACGTGAAACTGAAGCCGGGATTCGATATCGATCTGTCCGTAGCGTAGGAAAAACGCGAGAACATAGAACAGTAAATAATTGCGGGAATTTCAGATGGCGCTAATTAAATCGAAACCCACCTCGGCCGGTTCACGGTTTGTGGTTCGAGTACGGACAGAAGGTCTTCACAAGGGGAAGCCTTATGCAGGTCTCGTCGAAAAAAAGACGAGAAATTCCGGTCGAAACAATCAAGGCCGAGTGACGACGCGTCATAAAGGCGGCGGCCACAAAAAGTTTTATCGTGTGATCGACTTTAAACGGGACAAGCTGGAGATACCCGGCCGAGTTGAGCGTATAGAGTACGATCCGAATAGAACAGCTCATATCGCGCTCGTGGTTTACAAAGATGGCGAGCGGCGATACGTCATTGCGCCCAAAGGGGTGACCGTCGGGGCCGAGGTTGTCTCATCGGAGTATGCGCCCATACGCCCTGGCAACTGTTTACCGATTAGAAACATCCCCATTGGTACGCTGATTCACTGCATCGAGCTCAAGCCGGGAAAAGGTGCTCAGCTAGCACGTAGCGGAGGTGCGTCCGCGCAACTCGTTGCAAAAGAGGGTGCGTACGCAACTATCCGCCTGCGGTCGAGCGAGATGCGCAAGGTGCTTGCCGAATGCAAAGCCGTGATCGGTGAAGTTTCAAATCACGAACATAACTTGATTTCTTTAGGTAAGGCTGGAGCTACCCGATGGCGCGGTATTCGGCCTACCGTGCGCGGCGTGGCGATGAATCCCGTCGACCACCCGCACGGCGGTGGTGAAGGTAGAACTTCTGGTGGCAGACACCCGGTATCTCCATGGGGTGCGCCAACCAAAGGGTATAAGACGCGAAACAACAAACGCACCGACGCCATGATCGTGCGGGGTCGTAAGCAAAAATAGATATGAGAGGTAGAAGACGTGCCACGTTCGATTAAGAAGGGACCGTTTGTCGATTATCACCTACTTAAAAAGGTAGCGGACATGGGGCAGTCTGGGGCGAAAAAGCCCATAAAGACTTGGTCTCGCCGTTCGATGATCATCCCTGAGATGATCGGATACACCTTGGCGGTACACAATGGCCGCCAACACGTTCCAGTGCTCGTGACCGACAACATGGTGGGGCACAAGCTTGGAGAGTTTGCCCCGACTCGAACGTACAAAGGCCATCAAGCCGACAAGAAGACAAAGTGATTGGAGGCGGTGAAACATGGCAACGGTAGCGAAGCTAAACAATACGCGCGTATCTGCTCAAAAGTGCAGGTTGGTGGCCGATCAAATTCGGGGACTGAGGGTCGACAAGGCGATCGATTTACTCAGCTATAGCACGAAGAAATCTGCGCGAATTTTAAAGAAAGTGCTGGAATCTGCGATAGCGAACGCCGAGCACAACGACGGCGCCGACGTGGACGAGTTGTTAGTCAGTGTGATCGAAGTGGCCGAGGGCCCTACGCTGAAGCGCATGTCGCCACGTGCCAAGGGGCGAGCTAATCGTGTCCTCAAGCGTACATGTCATATAACGATTCACGTCTCAGAGCATCGATAAAGGATATTTATGGGGCAGAAAGTTCATCCGACCGGGATACGGCTCGGCTACATCAAAGATTGGACCTCTCGCTGGTACGCGTCCAGCAAGGACTACTCGGCGTTTCTCTTCAACGACTTGAAGGTACGGGAGTTCCTAAAAAGGAAACTTGGACACGCATCGATCAGCCGTGTCCAAATTAACCGGCCGGCGAACAATGCGCATATCACCATCCACACGGCAAGACCTGGTCTAGTCATTGGAAAGAAGGGTGAGGATATCGATGCCTTGCGTCGAGAGTTGTCATCGATGATGGGCATTCCCGTTCAGGTAAGTGTAGAGGAAATTCGTAAACCTGAACTGGACGCTCAACTCGTGGCGGAAGGCGTTGCCCAGCAGTTGGAAAAGCGAATCATGTTCCGGCGTGCGATGAAGCGCGCCGTGACCAACACTCTTCGGCTTGGTGCCGAAGGAGTGAAAATTAACGTAAGCGGGCGGCTGAACGGCGCAGAAATTGCACGTAGTGAGTGGTACCGCGAGGGACGTGTTCCTCTTCACACCTTTCGTGCCGATATCGACTATGGGTTCGCCGAGGCGAAGACAACTTACGGAGTCATCGGAGTGAAAGTGTGGATTTTCAAGGGCGAGGTTTTTTCAACCGGAGAAAGCGAATCCAAAGGCGTCGCTTCATCTGAGGTATAACCGGGGCTAGTAGACCATGTTGCAGCCGAAGAGAACGAAATATAGAAAACAGCAGAAAGGCAGAAACACAGGCCTCGCCACCAAAGGTAACCGGGTCAGTTTCGGCGAGTTTGGTCTGAAGGCCGTGGAGAGGGGAAGGATCACTGCGAGGCAAGTTGAAGCCGCGCGCCGTGCTATCACACGACATGTTAAGCGTGGTGGAAAGATGTGGATTCGCGTATTTCCCGATAAACCGATATCGAAAAAGCCGCTCGAAGTTCGAATGGGGAGTGGAAAAGGAAGCGTGGAGTACTGGGTCGCGGAGATAAAGCCTGGCACGATGCTTTACGAGCTTGAGGGAGTGAGCGAAGAGTTAGCGCGTGAAGCGTTCGAGCTTGCCGCAGCTAAGCTTCCGATAAAGACAACTTTTTCGTTTCGGACGGTCATGTGATGAAAGCCAGCGAACTTAGATCGAAAACCGAGGGCGAACTTAAAGAAATGCTGCTCGAACTTCACCGAGAGCGCTTTAACCTCAGGATGCAAAAGGCTACCGGTCAATTAACCAAATCGGATCAACTGCAAGGGATTAGGCGGGACATCGCCAGGGTAAATACGGTTCTAACCGAAAAGAGCTTTTCAGTATGAGCGAAACAGTCAAGACGTCCCGTACCATCACGGGAAGAGTTATCAGCTCCAAAATGGATAAGACGATCACGGTTCTGGTGGAGCGGTTGGTATCTCATCCAGTTTATGGAAAGTTCGTACGTCGAACGAGCAAGGTGTTGGCCCATGACGAGAATAACGAGTGTCACGAGGGTGACGTCGTAGTTGTTTCTTCCTGCCGTCCGCTATCGAAGAAAAAGGTTTGGATGCTGGACAGAGTGGTCGAGCGGACTAAATGACAACGAGAAGGGCAACGGCAATAAATAAGGGGTATCGAAGATGATTCAGATGCAAAGCAACCTGGATGTGGCTGATAACAGCGGCGCTAAAAAGGTCATGTGCATCAAGGTGCTCGGTGGTTCGCATCGCCGGTATGCAAACATCGGCGACATCATCAAGGTTAGCGTTAAGGATGCTATTCCTCGCGGACGCGTTAAGAAAGGCGAGGTTTACAATGCCGTGGTTGTGCGGACAAGAAAAGGCGTTCGTCGGACAGATGGATCGGTTGTCCGGTTCGACGGCAATGCGGCAGTGTTGCTTAACAATCAGCATCAACCCATCGGCACGCGCATTTTCGGGCCGGTTACGCGAGAACTGCGGTCCGAAAAGTTCATGAAGATCATTTCGCTCGCACCTGAAGTACTTTAACGAGGATCCTTGCGTCATGCGAAAGATTAAGAAAGGCGATCAAGTTGTAGTGCTCACCGGGAAAGACAAAGGGAAGCGGGGTGCGGTCTTGTCGGTGTCCTCGGACGATCGGGTCGTCGTCGAAGGTATCAACCTGGTTCGGAAACACCAAAGACCGATTCCGATGAGGGGAATAAATGGCGGAATAGTTGAAAAGGCTATGCCGATTCACCGGTCTAATGTGGCACTGTATAACCCGGGAACAAACAAACCCGATAAAGTGGGCTTTAAGCTTTTGGCCGACGGTAGAAAGGTTCGTTATTTCAAGTCCACGAACGAAGTTATTGACGTTTGATTTTGCGGATAACAGAAATGGCTAGGCTTCAATCTATTTACAAAGAACAGGTAGTTCCGCAGCTGATCAAGCGATTTAACTACCAATCGGTAATGCAAGTTCCGCGACTGGAAAAGATCACCCTTAATATGGGAGTAGGCGAAGCCGTAGCCGACAAGAAGATACTCCAGAACGCGATGGAAGACCTGCAAAAGATCTCCGGCCAAAAACCCATCGTAACGATCGCCAGAAAGTCAATCGCCGGGTTCAAGATCAGAGAGGGCATGCCCATAGGCTGCAAAGTAACGCTGCGGCGTGATAGGATGTATGAATTTTTGGATCGGCTTGTCAATATAGCGATACCGCGGATTCGAGATTTCCGCGGATTGAGCCCAAGGTCATTCGACGGTCGTGGCAACTATAGCATGGGTGTCCGGGAGCAGATCATCTTCCCCGAGATTGATTACGACAAAATCGACGCTATACGCGGTATCGACATAACCATTACGACTTCGGCTGGCAGCGATGACGAAGCCCGTGCGCTGTTGGAGCAGTTTAAGTTTCCGTTTAGAACATAGGAACGGCAATGGCAAAAAAATCTATGATCGCACGAGAAAAGAAGCGTCAAGCGTTGGTTAGCAAGCACTACAAAAAGCGGGCTGAGCTGAAAACCATCGTTCAGAGTGTGTCGTCGACGGATGAAGAGAAATACCAAGCGCAACTAAAGCTTCAACAGCTCCCCAGAGACGCGTCGCCGTCGCGCCTCCACAACCGGTGCAGTTTGACCGGTAGGCCGCACGGGTTCTATCGGAAGTTCGGTCTCGGACGGAATAAGCTGCGTGAGTCGGTTATGCGCGGCGATGTGCCGGGCGTGACGAAGGCAAGCTGGTAAGAGTGGATCGTCGACCCAATCACCGTCTGAGCCCAACCGTTTTGTTTACGGAGAATTTGAAATGAGTATGACCGATCCGTTGGCTGATATGATCATCCGTATAAGAAACGGGCAAGCCGCCGGAAAAAACGAAGTCGTTATGCCGTCGTCGAACGTTAAAATCGCAGTATGCCGCGTATTGAAGGACGAAGGCTACATCACGGATTATCAGGTAAGCCAGGATGCCGGGAAGGCCTCGCTTTGTGTGCAGCTCAAGTATTACAAAGGGCAGCCCGTTATCGAGCAGTTCGAACGCGTCAGTAAGCCCGGCCGTCGCATTTACCGATCGAAAGACAAGCTTCCCCTGATTCTGGGCGGGCTAGGTACGGCGATCGTGTCCACCTCGAAAGGCGTTATGACAGACAAGGATGCACGAGAGGGTGGGCATGGTGGCGAGGTCCTCTGTCTGGTGTCGTAATCGAGCATAGAGACTTATCAATGTCCAGAATAGCAAAAAATCCGGTCGCTCTTCCGAAAGGAGTGGAGGCTAGCATTTCCGGTGACGTAATCACCGTAAAGGGTGCTAAAGGTGCGCTGACTCGCAGTTTGAGTCCCAAAGTTCGAGTTGAAATCGCAGACGGTCATATATCGATTTTAGCCGATAAAGCCGATAGACAAGCTAATGCGCTTGCTGGTAGCACGCGTGCAAACATTGCGAATATGGTAACGGGCGTGAGCGTTGGCTTCGCTCGTAAATTGACGATGGTTGGCGTTGGCTATAGGGCTCAAGCGAAAGGAGACGTATTGAGTCTCTCGCTGGGATTTTCCCACCCTCTTGAGCTTACCGCTCCGGAGGGTATTACGATCGAAACGCCCTCCCAGACCGAGATTGTGGTCAAGGGGTGCGACAAACAGCGGGTGGGTCAGGTTGCTGCCGACATCAGAGCATATCGACCACCGGAGCCTTATAAGGGAAAAGGTGTTCGATACGCGGAAGAGGAAGTCGTCAGAAAAGAAGCGAAAAAGAAGTAGGTGATTGATGGATAAGAAATCGGCGAGATTGAAGCGGGCGACGAAAGCCAGAGCGATCATCAAGTCATTAGGCGTGAATCGGCTTACCGTCCATCGGACGCCGCGTCATATCTATGCACAGGTAACGAGCGCCGATGGGGCGCTGGTCCTCGCGTCGGCATCTACGTTGCAGCCGGATATCAAGGCCAGCTTGGCGTCGACCGGAAACGTTGAGGCGGCCAAAGCGATTGGCAGGCTAATAGCGGAACGGGCGCTGTCGGCGGGAGTATCAAATGTGGCCTTCGATCGATCAGGATTCAAATATCACGGTCGTGTCAAAGCATTGGCTGACGCCGCGCGTGAAGCCGGGCTTGGGTTTTAGGGGGAGTTATGGCGAGCCTAAACGTTCAGAGCAGTTCGGCCGAAGGGTTTCAGGAAAAGTTGGTCGCGGTCAGGCGCGTCGCCAAAGTTGTAAAGGGCGGCCGTCAGTTCGGGTTCACCGCGTTAACTGTTGTTGGTGACGGGAATGGTCGGATCGGGTATGGCTTGTGCAAAGCGCGCGAAGTTCCTGTCGCGATCCAGAAGTCAATGGAGCAAGCCCGGAGAAATATGCGTAAGGTGAGCCTCAACGGTGACACCTTGCATTACGCAATCACTGCTAGCACTGGGGCTGCCAAGGTATTTATGCAGCCGGCATCTCAAGGTACCGGGATCATCGCGGGAGGTGCGATGCGCGCGGTATTCGAGGTTGTTGGCATACATAATGTGCTTGCCAAGTGTATTGGAACAAATAACCCCATTAACGTCGTTCGCGCAACGATTAAAGGACTGACGGAGATCAGAGACCCTCGTTCCATCGCAGCCAAGCGCGGGAAATTGGCAGATAATCGTTCGGGGAAAGATAAATGAGCGAGAAGCAACTCAAAGTTACGCAGATAAAGAGCGAGATCGGGCGTCTTAAGTCTCACCAGGCGTGTCTTCGCGGGCTTGGCATCAGACGTATGCACCGACCGGTATACGTTAGCGCAACACCGGCTAACTGCGGGATGATCAACAAGGTTGCGTACATGCTCAAGATTGAGGATGCTTAAATGTTCCTAAATTCGATTAGGCCGTCGGAAGGCAGCAGAAAAAAGAGAACCCGCGTCGGGCGCGGCATTGGCTCTACATTGGGTAAGACCAGCGGAAAAGGACATAAAGGCCAAAAAGCCCGAGCCGGAGGCTTTCATAAGGTAGGATTCGAAGGCGGACAGATGCCGCTTCAACGGAGACTGCCGAAAGTCGGATTTAAATCGAGAGTAAAAGCGTTCGTCGCTGAGGTTCGGTTAAACGAACTTAATCGGCTGGCTGGCGAGAAAGTCGATATCCAAGCGTTAAAGGCGGCAAATTTGGTTCCGGCGCAGGCTCGCTCTGTCAAGGTTATTGACTCGGGAGAGTTGACGTCCTCGGTGACCCTTGTCGGCATTAAAGTTACGAAGGGCGCGCGTTCAAAAATCGAAGCGGCTGGCGGCACAATCGAGGCATAAGTGAGCATCGCGAACTCCACCCTAAGCGAAAGGTTTGGTAGGCTCACAGAGCTTCGCCAACGGCTTCTCTTCGTAATCGGCGCTCTCGTCGTTTACCGAATTGGGGCACACGTTCCCATCCCTGGAGTTGATCCAAAGGCTTTGGCTGCGATGTTCGCGCAGCAAGGCGGGTCGATACTGGACATGGTGAACATGTTTTCAGGGGGCGCGCTGAAGCGCCTGAGTATATTTGCTCTTGGGATCATGCCGTATATCTCGGCTTCAATCATTATGCAATTGATGGCAGGCGTAATCCCGAAGCTGGAGCAGATAAAAAAAGAGGGTGAGTCAGGGCGGAAAAAAATCAACCAGTACACGAGGTACGGCACCGTTTTTCTCGCAACGTTCCAGGCCATCGGAGTCGGGCTTGCGCTACAAAACCAATCCGCCTCAGGTGTCCCTGTCGTTATTAGCCCGGGAATTCACTTCCTGTTTATCACGGCTGTGTCGCTGGTCTGCGGAACCGTGTTTTTGATGTGGCTTGGCGAGCAGGTTACGGAACGAGGGATTGGAAATGGGATATCTATCATAATTTTTGCCGGTATTGTGGCTGGGCTTCCGTCGGCAGTTGGCGGCACCCTCGAATTAGCGCGAACCGGTGAATTGAGCATGATGAGTATCGTCGCTCTGTTTGGTATTGCGCTAGCAGTAACGGCGCTCGTCGTGTTTGTTGAGCGGGGGCAGCGGCGGATTACCATTAATTATGCGAAACGGCAGGAAGGACGGCGGATGTATGCTGCTCACAAGAGTTTTCTGCCCTTGAAGTTGAATATGTCGGGTGTGATACCGCCGATATTTGCGTCTAGTATCATCCTATTTCCTGCAACGTTGGCGGGTTGGTTCGGAAACACTAAGAACCTTGGTTGGCTGCAGGATATCGCCACAACTTTATCACCCGGGCAACCGCTATACGTGTTGTGCTACGCCGGCGCGATCGTCTTTTTTTGCTTTTTCTATGCCGCGTTGGTGTTCAACTCGAATGAAACGGCGGAGAACCTGAAGAAATCGGGCGCGTTTATTCCGGGTGTCAGGCCTGGCCAGCAAACCGCAGCCTATATTGATGCCGTGATGACGCGTTTGACATTGGCGGGCGCCATTTACATTACCGCTGTATGCTTGCTGCCCGAATTTTTAATCGTTTATTGGAACGTGCCGTTCTATTTCGGCGGAACCTCTCTGCTGATCATAGTGGTGGTGGTAATGGATTTTATGTCACAAATCCAAACCTACATCATTTCGCACCAGTATGAAGGTTTACTAAAGAAGTCCAATATCAAGCTCAGTTAACCTGGTTTTAGAATCACGGTTTACAATCATCAGGGGAATTTTAATGAAGGTTCGTGCGTCAGTTAAGAAGATCTGCCGAAACTGCAAGATTTTGAAGAGAAAAGGGATTGTTCGCATAATATGTAAGGATGCGCGTCATAAGCAGCGCCAAGGCTAATCATTGAATAGCGTATTCTTAAATGACGTGGTATGATGCGAGATTCAGCCTAAGTCTAGAGAGTTGATGTGGAGGCAGGATAAATGGCACGAATTGCGGGAGTTAATATCCCGGATCACAAGCACCTAGTTATTTCGCTTACGGCGATTTATGGTATCGGCAGATCTAGGGCATCACTGATTTGTGAGAATGTTGGTCTGAGCCCCTCGGTTAAGGTCAGGGAACTCGGGGACAGTGATATCGAGCGCATCCGCGAGGAAGTTGCGAAGTTTGTTGTGGAAGGGGATCTTCGGCGCGAGAGCGCGATGAATATCAAGCGCCTAATGGACTTGGGTTGTTATCGTGGAATGCGGCATCGGCGAGGTCTCCCTGTTCGCGGGCAACGGACCCGTACTAACGCACGAACCAGAAAAGGTCCGCGACGGCCGATTCGCAAATAAATCTAAAGAGTGGTTTCGAGGTAAGACATCGACATGGCTGCATCTAGTCGTCCCGCAAAACGGATTAAACGAGATATTTCTGACGGAGTTGTTCACATCAGCGCGTCATTCAATAACACCATAATAACGATTACAGATCGTAAGGGTAATGCGCTCGCATGGGCAACTGCTGGGGCCTCGGGGTTTCGCGGGTCTCGGAAAAGCACGCCGTTTGCTGCTCAGGTCGCCGCAGAAAAGGTGGGAAGCATAGTAAAGGATTATGGCGTGAAGAATCTGGATGTGCGAATAAAGGGACCTGGGCCAGGCAGAGAGTCGGCGGTAAGGACGCTCAATAATATGGGATTTAAGATCACGAATATTATTGATGACACACCGATACCGCACAATGGGTGCCGTCCTCCAAAGAAACGGCGGGTATAAGCAGAGGGGCGAAAAATGGCTAGATATCTAGGGCCGAAGTGCAAGCTCAGTAGAAGAGAAGGCACGGATCTGTTTCTTAAATCGCGCGGCAAGTCGCTCGAAGGAAAGTGCAAGCTCGATCAACAGCCGGGGCAGCACGGCCAGAAGCGCGCCCGTATGTCGGACTACGCAACTCAGCTCCGCGAGAAGCAGAAGCTGCGGAGAATTTACGGCGTATTGGAGCGCCAATTCCGGAATTATTATAAGGCCGCGTCGAGCAGAAAGGGATCAACCGGCGAAAACTTGCTGAACCTGCTCGAGTCTCGTTTAGATAACGTGGTCTATCGCATGGGTTTTGCTTCCACCAGGGCCGAAGCGCGCCAGCTTGTTAGCCACAAAGCGATTACGGTTAATGGCAAGGTCTTGAATGTGCCGTCCTACCAAGTCGCGCCAGGAGATGTTGTCTCAGTACGGGAAAAGGCAAAGAATCAGCTAAGAGTTAAAGATGCACTGCAAGTTTTGGAACAGTATGGATTTCCTGCTTGGGTGGATGTCGACGCAAAGCAAATGCGGGGCGTGTTTAAGTCAGTGCCTGAACGTAGTGATCTGGGCGCTGAAATAAACGAGCAACTGGTTGTCGAGTTGTACTCCAAATAATTGTTGTTCCTAATCGATGCAAAACTACTTGGCGAATCTAATTAAACCGCGGTTGGTTGACGTCAATCCCATAGATCGAAACAGTGCGAGGATTGTAATCGAGCCTCTGGAAAGGGGGTTTGGTCATACCCTGGGCAATGCGCTGAGGCGAGTTCTGCTCTCCTCGATACCCGGCTGTGCAGTTACGGAAGTAACAATAGAAGGGGTATTGCATGAGTACTCTACGATAGATGGCGTTCAAGAAGACGTTATTGACATTCTTTTGAACCTTAAGAACCTCGCGATTCGTATACCGACCGGACAAGAGGTTACGCTTAAGATAAACAAGTCGGGTCCTGGCAAAGTTACCGCAAGCGACATAGAGCTTACCCACGATGCGGAAATTCTTAACCCGGAGTTGGAGATCGCGAATCTGACGCACTCCGGGAAGTTAAGCATGACGCTCAAAGTTGAAAAGGGTCGAGGATATCAGCCGGTGGGCGCGCGGAATTCCGGGCAGGCGGAAACCGCAGTTGGCGTGCTTAATATCGACGCTTCTTTTAGCCCGATTCGGCGCGTCTCGTATTTGGTAGAGAACGCTCGTGTCGAGCAGCGTACGGATCTAGATAAGCTTATTCTGGAGCTGGAAACTAATGGGACGGTTGATCCAGAAGAAGCGGTTCGACAAGCTGCATCGATTTTGAACGAACACCTATCGGTATTCGTTGCCCTCAAAAGTGAGGAGACGCCGAGAATCAGCGAAGAAAGGCCGCAGTTCGATCCGTTGCTGCTTCGGTCGGTTGATGATCTCGAACTGACTGTTCGCTCCGCTAATTGCTTGAAGGCGGAAAACATATTCTACATCGGCGATCTGATTCAAAGGACCGAAGTGGATTTGCTCAAAACCCCAAACCTTGGAAAGAAGTCGCTGACTGAAATTAAGGATGTTTTGGCGACGAAGGGTTTGTCACTTGGCATGCGACTTGAAAATTGGCCTCCCGAGGGTCTTAAACGTGACCAACAAGACTCTTAAATTTGTGTGGGTGTAACAAATGCGGCATCGTAATTCGGGTAGAAAACTAAATATTACCGGCAGTCACCGAAACGCCTTGTTTCGAAACCTAACTGCCTCCTTGATCCAACATGAGATCATTCAAACGACTTTGCCGAAAGCGAAAGAGATCAGGCGGTTTGCTGAGCCTTTGATCACCTTGTCGAAGAAGAATAGCGTAGCCGCACGACGCCTTGCGTTTGCGCGTATCAGAGACCGTGACGCAGTTGTAAAACTGTTCGACGAGTTAGGACCCCGATTTAAGGATCGGCCGGGTGGCTATTTAAGGATTTTGAAATGCGGTTTCCGCAGGGGCGATGCCACACCCATGGCATACGTAGAACTTGTTGATCGGTCAAACGCATAAGAGCCGGACGCCGGCTAAGGTGCAAGATTGGCCTGAATGGCCAATGTCGTTGGCCCGCTTATGCGGGCCAATTGCTCTGCAGCAAAGTAAAGTTTTCCGCATTGCCTAGCCTACTCATATAACGTAGGAAGCGGCTGAGAAAATATCGGTCGCTCATTTATACTACCGTCACCGAGCGGAATTTTCGGCATCTAACGGTGCTCTTGCGCGGGAACTCCGTCATGCAATATAAGCCCCTTATCATGGGGATTCTGAACGTAACTCCAGATAGCTTTTCGGATGGTGGCCGGTATTGTGTGCCAGCGGACGCGTTATTGCATGCGCAACGTATGGTATTAGAGGGTGCGGATATCATCGATATCGGTGGGGAGTCTACGCGGCCCGGCTCAGAGCCGGTTAGCGAAGAGGAGCAACTTAGCCGCGTCATTCCGGTCGTTCGTACTTTGCGCAGCCATTTGCCGTACAATGTGATGTTAAGCGTCGATACGACAAGAAGTCGCGTCGCAGAGGAAGCGATATCTGCTGGCGTAAACATGGTGAATGATATCTCGGCCGGTAGGGATGACCCAAGGATGTTCTCGGTAGCAGCAAAGGTTGGTGTGCCGTTGGTACTTATGCATATGCAGGGCGAGCCAAAAGGTATGCAAGATAACCCCGTGTATACGGATGTAGTCGAAGAAGTATTGGTGTTCTTAATGGAACGGGCAGAAGCTGCAATGAAAGAAGGGGTTGCGGCCGAGAACATTGTCATCGATCCTGGCATCGGGTTTGGAAAGCGGAAAGACGACAATCTGCGGTTGATTAAAGAGCTAAGTCGCTTCGTGGCGACGGGTTATAAGGTTTTATTAGGGACAAGCAGGAAGCGCTTTATGGGGGCGATCTGCGGCGAGAGTCATCCGCCGGAACTGGTGGGGGCGACGATAGCAACTACTGTTCTTGGAGTATCGGCTGGAGTGGCTTTGTTTCGCGTGCACGATGTTAAGCCCAACCGTCAGGCTGCGGATGTGACCGCGGCGGTTTTGCGGATGTGAATTGGCGGCACGATGGCGAACTGTCAGTTAGTCCCGGCGATTCGGCTAAGTTATTAAATGCAAACCGCTAAATCAGTAGGTGACGCAGTTGAGCTCAGGCTGCTTGTATGGGTATCGACTGACCCGTCCGGACGATTTGGTTGTGTTCTCCAAGATAGATCAGTGTGGGTTTATAGCCGATGAGTTCGCTCTGATTTAACCCTACGTAGGCGCATATAATCATGATGTCTCCAGGAGCAGCAAGACGAGCGGCAGCGCCATTGACAGAAATTACGCCCGATCCCTCTTGTGCGCGAATGGCGTAGGTAGTGAACCTTTGCCCGTTGTTAACATTATAAACGTGGATTTGTTCATATTCTCTGATTCCCGAGCGTTCGAGTAGCAAACCATCAATGGCACAAGAGCCCTCATACTCGAGTTCGGAGTGTGTCACTCGAGCTCTGTGTAGCTTTGCTTTGAGCATCATCGTTTGCATACGGTAAACCTGTGAGTAGGCTCGTTCGAGTCGGGGATTATCCAGAAAAAGCTAGACAGTAGCAACCCGGCGTAGAATTAGTCGGCTTGGCGGAACCATTGATTATAGGTGATTAAGGCAGAACGTCGCAAGGAAAGTGCCAGCGATCTTGTCTCTTGGCCGGAGGGGCTGTTATGGATGATTTACCTTAGGCACTGAGGTGTCAGCGGTCGCCAAGGTCGGAGTGAAACGGGATGTCGGATGGAAGTAGTGCTAGTTTTATACGGTAGGCCTAACTTATTTGATTTTGTGCGGTCTTATTTTCGTGGTTTTAATTTGCAGTGGCCAGCTCGCTCTATGTGCCCGTAAATTCTTTAACAGTAGAATATGGCGATTACCAATGACCAAGAAACGGATGCAGAGAATCGTACTGGATCTTGGCCGGGAAAATGCCTGGTTATTTTTAACGAAGCGAATTCGGTAATATCTCTCGAGTTAACGTCACTAAAAGCATGTAGGAGTAAATTGATGGGTATCGGTATATGGGAGCTACTGCTCCTTTTCTTGATCGTACTGTTGCTGTTCGGCACCAAACGACTACGTAACATTGGCGGCGATCTGGGATCGGCAATAAAGAGTTTTCGTAGTGCGATGAGCGAGGGGGACGAAGAGAAATCCGGGAGGACGATCGACGGAGAGGCGGTCCACGAGAACAAAGACAAGACGACCTAACAACGATTCAAAAAAGCATGTTCGATATTGGCTTTTGGGAATTGGTCTTGGTAGGTGTCGTATCGCTTCTGGTGTTCGGTCCGGAGCGTCTACCCAAGGTGGCAAGAGAGGTCGCACTGTGGGTTCGAAGGGCTCGTGCAATGGCCGCTTCGGTGAGGCAAGAAATTGACCATGAGCTTCAGTTGCAAGAGTTGCGTCAATCTTTATTAGAAGAAAAGAAAAAGGTGGAGTTATTATCGACTCCGGTGCGACCTGGCAAAAAGAAAGATCGCGTGTCGATATCTGATCCGAACGAAACGGACGAAAAAGAGCCTGCTTCTAAGCACCGCGATGGTGAACTATAAAAAGTATAGTCGGGGACAGATGCAAGACACCGAGCAACCTTTTATTTCTCACCTAGTAGAACTACGGGATAGACTGCTGCGGTGCATACTCGTGGTTTTGTTTGTTTTTATGAGCATGGCCTATTTTGCCAACGAGATCTACGCTTATTTGGCAGGGCCGCTCATGAAGCATTTGCCGCCCGGTTCGCAAATGATCGCGATCGATGTCGCCTCGCCATTCCTGACACCGTTCAAGCTTACGCTGGTGGCGGCGGTTTTCCTGTCGATACCGTATATTCTTTACCAAGTTTGGGCCTTTGTCGCGCCGGGCTTATATGAGCATGAGCGCCGTCTGGTGCTGCCGCTTCTGTTTGCAAGTACAGTGCTGTTTTATGGGGGTATGGCGTTTGCCTATTATCTGGTCTTCCCTCTGATTTTCGGGTTCCTGACCGCAACGGCGCCGGCGGGAGTAGCGGTAATGACCGATATTACGCATTACCTGGATTTCGTACTAACTTTGTTCTTCGCTTTCGGGGTCTCGTTTGAGGTTCCAATTGCGACCATCGTGCTAATTTGGAGCGGCATTTCTACCCGAGAGAGCCTGTCCGAAAAACGGCCTTACATTATTGTGGCCGCTTTTGTCATCGGAATGGTGCTTTCACCTCCCGACGTGGTTTCGCAAAGTCTTTTGGCAGTGCCCATCTGGCTGCTGTTCGAGTTGGGGCTTGTATTTTCGCGATTGTTTCGGCCTAGACGCATAGAGCAGATTCCAAACCTCCAAGACGAGTAAGGTCAGACCATAGCCGTCAATCCGCTGTTGCTGACACCGATATGATTTTTCTATTTACCGATTTCGGTTCAGAGGGGCCGTATCTTGGGCAAATGGAAGCGGTGCTGCGATTGCGGGCGCCGGGAGTCGACATTGTAAATCTCGTTAGCAACGCACCCATGGGCGAGCCCCGGTGGAGTTCATATCTACTCGCAGCCCTGTGCAAACAACTTCCGACCGGTAGCGTATTTCTTGCCGTGGTCGATCCCGGCGTCGGCGGTGAACGGTTGCCGGTTGTTCTACAAGCGGATGGGCAATGGTTTGTGGGGCCGGATAACGGTCTCCTCAATACTGTGGCAGCGCAATCGGCCGAAGCGGAATGGCGGGTGATCGATTGGCGTCCAAGGATGCTCTCGTCGAGTTTCCACGGCCGCGATCTTTTCGCTCCTATCGCTGCACGCATTGCCACCCATGACTTCAGCTGGGCGAGCCACAACCATCAGAAACCGGATCTGATCGAATGGCCGTCCGATCTCGCCGAGATCATCTATTTCGATCACTACGGCAATGCCATTACTGGAATGCGGCACAGGACTGAATACTGCGGAATGACGCTCTGTGCAAATGGCCAGTCGTTACGGCAGGCTAACACATTTTGTTCGGTTCCCGCCACCCAAGCCTTCTGGTATCAAAACTCAATCGGACTGATTGAAATCGCAGTCAACTGTGGACGCGCCGATCGAGACTTAGAGCTGTCCCTCGGTACGGCCATTTCGTTCAAGGCTTAAGATTGTTGGTCGCTGGAGCGTTTAACGTCCATGTTCCTCGAGAAAAGAGAGCAAGCGTTGGCGGTTTTTCTCTTGACCAAAGGTGGCGATGTGAAATCCTTCGGTGACCCAGAGCGACTTGGGTTCGCCGGCCGCTTCGAACAGCGCGATGCTGTGACGGGCCGGCACTATGTCATCGGTTTCGCTGCAGATGATGAGCAGCGGCAATGGTGATATCTCGGCGATATTTTTGATCGGGCTATAGTCGTCCAGCATCAGTCGGGAGAGCGGATATTGTAGCGGCCACGTGATCGGGAATTGGGCCAGTTTGTCACGGGTGATTTCGCGATAGCTGGCAAACGGCGCATCCAAAACGATCGCAGTTAAGCGTTGGCGCGTTTCCGGACTCGCGCCCGCGAAGTAGGCGCCCAAGTTTGCACCCAGGCTTTGGCCTAAAAGGAAAAGGTTTCTGTTCACTACGCGAGGCTCGCTCAAAAGCCATTGAAAGCCTGTAGCCACATCGGTCAACACTTCCGGCAGACCTGGCGAGCCGTCGGATAGTCCATAGCCGCGATAGTCGAGGAGAAACACCTGATATCCTTTTTCCGGCAGCCAGGCGACGCTATAGATGTGAGTGCTGATGTTCTGGGCATTGCCGTGGAGGAAAAATACCGTTCCGCGCGGGGCGCCGCGAGCAAACAAGAACCAGCCGTGCAATTTAATCCCGTCTGGGGTGACCAGGTTCACATCTTCGTATTTCAGGCCTAAGGCATCGGGTGTGAGCCGCATCGCCCGGTCCGGATAAAAAAGCAGGCTGGCGCATCCGGAAAGGCTAAGGGCGAACGGAATAATCAAAAGATTTCGGAAAAAGCATCGGGACACGGTAATGCTCCATCAGCGCCGGATGCAAATACGCGGCAATATTTGTTCGACTCTCAAAAATACCGCCGCACCGACAAAAGAAATTCACTCGCATAAGTACGCTCTCCCCGGTCTCGGCCGAGACGCAGGTTCAGCGCATAGTCCTTGCCTAGATTCACCGTATGGTCCAAGCGCAATCCGCCCGTGCAATACTCGTCTTCCACGATATAGCAGTCAATTCGAAAGTCCAGCAGTCCCTGCCCGCCCAGGCCGCGATACAGCCAGCCGATGCGGGGGCCAAGCCCGATATCGACGTTCGGTCGAACCGACTCGCTTACTTCAAGCGTGCCGTTCACTAGGCCGAAGATCATTCCGTCGCCGATGCTGTAGCTCAAACCGACGCCTCCGTCCAGATAGCCGACCAACGGTCGGCCGGTTTCAAGCAATTTTCGCCGGGCGCCGAGGCCGACGGACCAGGACAAGGGCTGGATAAACTCTGTGCGCGGGGTTAATGATGCGATATTGATGACATCCACGGCTTCGACGCGGAATCTCTCGTCTTCGTAATACCGGACACTGGCATCGAGAAATTTGATCTGGGCTCCCAGCCGGTAGCCGGCTAAAGGATCGGTCAGATCGTGATAGGCGGAGCGCAATCGGAATGAGCCGAACGCCGTATGATCGAAAAAACCGAAGCCGAGGTCGGCGCGCCAAGGCTTGTGCCCTTCATCATCCCGAGTGGCCGGACGCTCCGGCGGTTTTAGCGGTGAAACGTCATCGATCCGGCTGCGGGCCAGCAGGAGTTTATAACTCAGACCGGCAACACGCTCCCTCGGCAATTTGTCGGCCAACGACCGGTAGCGCAAAGACTCGTATGCCGTCTCCAGTGTAGCCGCTTGTTCGGCGGCAGACATCGGTCTAAGAGCAGCGCTGTCCAGCGCGATTTTTCCATCTGCCAACTGTCTGGCCACGCGGCGTTGGTCAGACGTGAGCTGGCGGGTATGCTCGTTCAACACCGTTGCCGCGGATGGACGGTAATCCACATGCTCGACCAATCCCGCATCAACGATGGCGCGCACGGTATCCGAGGGAATGGAGCGGTAGGGAAATTTCTCCCGAAGCGCAAGAGCCGGACGCACGACATCCAGCAAGCTCAAAATACGATAAGAGCAGTTTTCTCCGATAAAGTAATAGTCGAACCGAATCGGCCGAATTTCCCAGACGTGACGGATCAGTTGCGCGGTTTCGGCGGGCGACAGGTTAAGGGAATATTCCCAAATATCGCGGTTTTCGAAGTCGCTGTATTCCTTAACTTTTTCATAAAACGGCTGTACCGAAATCACGCCCGGATAGCCACCGAACAGACCTCGGTACGCGTAGAACAATTCGTTGTCCGCCACATTCACGTCCGCCGCATAATTGATCGTATGGGCCAGCAGACGTGCATTTTCATCCTGATTTTCGCGGTCCAGGCGCAAAAAAGTATGCCCGAACATGGATGACGGGCTGTTCAGGTAGGATGCGGGAAAGATCAGGCTTACCGAATGGGCCTTCAGGGTCTCGGTCCATTCGGAAAACGCTTTGCAGTCGTGATCCGAAGATAGCGAACCGCCGAAATCGAGCCGGCTTTTTAGCCAATGATAACGAGCGGGAAATCGGCACCGAGGGTGCTCGTCTCCGTCTCCTGGCGCAAAATAGGCTAGAAGGGTGGCGGATAATTCCGCGTCGGGATCGTGTTGACCCGTTTCGGCAAGAAAAAAGGCCGGGTCGTCCGCATCGCTGGCCCAGTCTCCGAAGGGAGTGCGCCGGTAATGGCCCAGGGCCAGCCAGGTAGGGTCGTCGTGCAGACGCATCGCTCGCGCCTGTCGAAGCAGTATCGAGGGATTTTCCGACCCAAAGGCGCGGAAAGCTGCCGTCTGAAATGTCAGAGCAACAACGAGGCATAAGAGCGACTTCACGGCGGATGAAAGAAGAGGCGCTTCATATTTCGGGGAGCGCCTCGCAAGCTAGGGATCAGCCGACGTACTTCGCCAATGCGGAGTCGGACTTCATCACGACGATCAAGGCGTCCATTACCTCGTCGCTGGTAACGGATTCTCGCGGATAAATCACGGCGAAATGTTTCTTGACCAGCGCGAAAAAGGCCAGGCGATCTTCTTTTGCGATGCCCATAACTTCGGAAAGCCCGGCAAGTGTTTCGCCGTTTCCGCGAGACATGTCCTCGGCCAGCTTGGTCATGTTGGCCCCGATGTACATGCGGCCGCCCCTGTAGCGAATGGTTTGGTTGGCGTCGCAACCGTTGGTGCCGGAGGATATACCGAAAGTGTTGTTGCCGAAGCTGCCATTGGTGGTAATCGCGAGTGAATGGGCGCCGACGCCGCTGTTGCCGTCGAACAGCAACGCTCCCCAGCCGCAACCACTCGCGCCATCTCCCCTGGGACCGGCTCCTTGGGTATGGCTGGTCGCGTGGGCTAGGATAGGACTGATTAACAACAAACCACCCATCACTGTCATCATCTTTTTCATTGGAATTCTCCTTGAGGTTGTTGAACTTAGATCGACACGGGGCGCGAAATGAAGCGCCATTCCCTTAATACCAGATTGTGCCGAAGCTTGTAAATTTATCTGCTGGTTTAAGTCGAGTTTGGAGCGGATTTCAATGTTTCAGTCCGGCAAATTGGCGCGACGTTTTGCAGGCAGGTCGTATTGCAGGAATTCTTCTGGCAAAAACTAGAGATGGAACGCCGGCTCCAAAAGAGTTACGGTTTGTATACAGGAGAATACAGTTGCTTCATTTAAATACCTTAGCGCTTTGCGTATAGTTTTTGCGCAACATTCATCCTAAAAATAGTGAATAACACCCGTGGCAAACAGGCCATTAACGAAATATCAAGACAAGATCATCTCCCACGGCGCCAGCCTCCTCAGGCCGCACTATCCATTGATCGACCGTTTTAGCGATGCCCGAATTATCGCTATTGATAACGGCCGTTCCATAACTTTGGGCGAATTTTTCCGGGAAGTAATCAATCTGGCGGCAAATCTCCCCGATCGTCCTTACATGGTCAATCTCTGCGAGAACCGATACCGGTTTCTCGCGGCTTTCGCCGCAGCCGTGTTCAAAGGGCAGATCAACCTGCTGCCGCCGAGCCGGGCACCTAGGGTCTTGCAGCAAGTGACGGAACAATATCCGCAGCTCTATTGTCTAGTTGACGGTCCGGAGTCTCCGGAAGGACTTGATACGATCGTCCGTTACGATTGCAGCCCACGACAGACGCCACGCCAGGACGCTTACATCCCGGAAATTCCGGGAGATCAAGTAGTTGCAATCGCGTTTACGTCCGGTAGCACAGGCCAGCCGAAAGCTCACGTCAAAACGTGGCTGAGCTTTTGCGAGAGTGCGAAACTGATCGGGGCTGGCCTAGGTTTGAGGCCGGAGCAGTCGGCTAGTGTCATCGCCACGGTACCGCCGCAGCACATGTACGGTCTCGAGACCAGTATTCTTCTGCCGCTTTGCCTTGGCGGAATGGCGCTGCACTCCGGTAAGCCTTTTTTTTCGGCCGATATCCGCGCCGCTTTGGAATTGTGCCCGGAGCCGCGAATCCTCGTAACGACGCCGGTGCACATACGGGCACTGATCGAGGCCGGGGAAGATCTTCCGGAGATCGAGCTCATCGTCTCCGCTACGGCACCGCTTTCTCGCGACTGGGCAGCCAAGGCGGAAGGTCTGTTTCGAACCCGCGTGCTGGAGATTTACGGCTGTACGGAAGCGGGATCGATTGCCTCCCGCCGCACGAGTCGAGACGACATGTGGCATGCGTTCGACGGCGTGCGTTTTCAGGCGAAAGGTGGCGAATCATGGGTCGATGCCCACCATCTTCCCGGACCTGTCGTGTTGAACGATTTGATCGAATGTTGTGGCGCTCGGCAGTTCAAACTGTTGGGACGCAACGCGGATCTGGTCAACATCGCCGGAAAGCGCACCTCGCTCGATGCTCTGAATCATGTGCTGAACGAGATAGACGGGGTCCGGGACGGGGTCTTTTTTTTGCCGGATGGCCCTGAAGGGACCGTCCGCCTGATCGCGTTCGCCGTAGCTCCCGGCAAGACTAAGGAACAGCTGCTTGCAGAATTGCAGGCGCGTCTCGATCCGGTTTTCCTGCCTCGCCCTTTGTATTTGCTGGACAAATTGCCTCGTTCGGAGACCGGCAAGTTGCCCCGGCAAACTTTGGCCGAGATGGCGGAGCAATTGTCGACGATTTGACCGTGGCGTTCTGCTTCGGTACTCGACGAGGAGTCGAAACGCTCTCCTGGGATAAAAAAAGCCCCGCAGTGTGAGCAGGGCTTCGCATTTTCGAGGACAACCAACCCGTTTATTTAACCTTGATCAGTTCTCGCCCTTCGCTGTCGAAATGGCAGATGCCTGCGACGAAATATTTACAGTCCGGCGATTGCTCGACCTTGGCACCGTCATTGGACAGCAAAATCCTCAGCGCGCAATAGTGAGCTTCGCCTTCTGCCTGTTTTTTCAGCACGATCTCGTTTTCGCTGACTGCCTTGGCTTCGCCTGAAATTTCCGCGGAACATGATCTCCGGCCTTCCTCGGTCGAACCGGTGGGCTCGAAATCCACGTCCATGGTCACCTTGATGTCGTCTCCGAATTTGCGGATTTTAAGATGCTGGACATGATCGCCCTCACGACGGATGTAATGGTCCGTGGAGGCGAAAACATTTGCCGAAAACAACAGGGCGAAAGTCAAAAACAGGCTCTTCTTCATGGTATTACCTCGTAGTTGGGATGGAACTCTCCCGAATGGATTTGCGCGTCTCGGAATTCGATCAATCGCGTAGCAGTTCGTTGATACCGACTTTGCTGCGGGTTTTTTCGTCCACCTGCTTGATGATGACTGCGCAATAAAGACTATGGCTTCCATCCTTCGCGGGCAGGTTTCCGGATACCACCACCGAGCCGGCCGGTACGCGTCCGTAAGTGATCTCGCCGGTCATTCGGTTGTAGATCTTGGTACTCTGGCCGATGTAGACACCCATGGAGATGACCGAACCTTCTTCGACGATCACCCCTTCGACGATCTCCGAGCGCGCACCGATGAAGCAGTTGTCCTCGATGATGGTGGGCGCAGCCTGCAAGGGTTCCAGCACGCCGCCGATACCGACGCCGCCGGACAGGTGCACGTTCTTGCCGATCTGGGCGCAGGAGCCCACCGTCGCCCAGGTGTCGACCATCGTGCCGGAATCGACGTAAGCGCCGATATTGACGAACGACGGCATCAGCACGACACCGGGGCCGATGTAGGCGCCGTGCCGGACGGTCGCCGGCGGCACCACGCGGGCGCTCATGGCGGCAAAGTGTTCCGGCCTGAAGCCGCCGAATTTCGGTTCGACCTTGTCGAAATATTTCGTCTCGCCGCCTTCCATGATGCGGTTGTCGGAGATCCGGAAAGACAGCAGCACGGCTTTCTTGAGCCATTGATTGACGACCCAATCCCCGTTTTTCTTTTCGGCGACACGGGCGCGTCCGCTGTCCAGCAACGTCAAGGCTTCCTGAACGGCTTCACGGATCACCGCGCTGGTCGAGGTCGGAGTGAGCTGGGCTCGGTCTTCAAAGGCTTCGTTGATGATGTTTTCTAAGGACATGGCTTTACTTTTCGATTTACATGGATTGAATGAACTCTCGAATGCGGTGGGCCGCCTCCACGCATTCCTCCAGAGGGGCGACCAAGGCTATCCTGACATGATTTTGGCCGGGATTGATCCCATGCGCTTCGCGGGACAGAAAACTGCCGGGCAGCACGGTCAGATTTTGCCGCGCATAAAGATCCTGCGCGAATTGGCAATCATCGCGGTGGACATCGGGCCAGAGATAGAAGCCGCCTGGCGGTATCGACAGATCCAGATGGTCCTTCAGAACGTCGTGGACTGCGGAGAACTTCCGCCGATACGCCGCTCGGCTTTCCGTGACATGCTTTTCATCTTGCCAGGCTTTGATGCTCGCGTGCTGAACCGGCAGCGAGAGCGCGCAGCCGTGATAGGTGCGATACCTCTGGTACTGCTTGAGGATATCGGCATCCCCGGCAACGAAACCGGACCGCAGTCCCGGCGCGTTGGAACGCTTGGAGAGGCTATGAAACACGACGCAGCGCTTGAATTCCGTATTGCCCATGTCATGGGCAGACTGCAGCAAGCTTGGAGGCGGAACCGATTCGTCAAGATAAATCTCGGAATAACACTCATCCGAAGCGATGATGAAATCATGGCGCTCGGACAGATTGATGAGCGCTCTATGTGTCTCGGCGCTAATGACGGAGCCTGAGGGATTGCCGGGCGAGCAGATGTAAATCAGCTGGCAACGTTCCCAAATCTTGTCCGGCACCGATTCGAAGTCCGGCAGATAGCCTGTTTCTCGTGTCGTATTGAGAAAATAGGGTTCCGCACCGCCCAGCAGGGCTGCGCCCTCGTAGATCTGATAGAACGGGTTGGGCATCAATACCAGCGGTTGCTCGGCGGCATCGATGACATACTGAGCGAACGAGAACAACGCCTCGCGGGTCCCGTTGCAGGGCAGTACGTGGCGTTCCGGGTCCACGCTCGCCGGAGGCAGGGAAAACCGGCGCGACAGCCAGTCCGCGATGGTTCGGCGCAGTTCCAAGAGCCCCTTGGTGGCCGGGTAATTGGCCAGCCCGTGGAGGTGCGCGATCAGGCTTTCGGCAATGAAGTGAGGCGTCGGATGCTTGGGCTCGCCTATCGACAGGGCAATATGAGGCTTGTCGCCCGGGGGAGTAATTCCTTGCTTGAGTTCGGACAGCTTTTCGAACGGGTAGGGCTGTAGTTTTTGCAGATGAGGATTCATGCCGGACGGTTCGGTTCCATAGTTCAGCGCCTTACCGCTTAAAAAGCGGGGCCATAGTATAAGGGCATACGAGGGCGGTTCCAACTTGCGCGATCAAACCGCGCAAATTGTGGACGGACGGCCCGGCGTCCCGCAACTGGACGCCGGGCTGCGGCTAACCGATGCCGTTTAGCCGCGCCCGAATGAACGGCACGACTTCCTCCAGCGGAATTTGAATCGCTTCGGCATCCCGTCTCCCCTTGTATTCGGCCTGATTCGATTCGAGCAGACGCTCGCTGACGACCACCCGATGCGGAATGCCGATCAGTTCCAAGTCGGCGAACATGACGCCGGGACGAGCCTTTCGGTCGTCGAACAAGACTTCGATCCCTTCGTTCCGAAGAGAGCGGTACAGATGCTCGGCGATCTCCTGCAGCCGTTCCGATGTGTGCATGTTGATCGGCACGAGAGCGACCTGGAACGGTGCGAGCGCTTCGGGCCAGACGATTCCCCGTTCGTCGTGGTTCTGCTCGATGGCGGCGGCGACCACGCGTGACACGCCTATGCCGTAGCAGCCCATGATCAGCGCCTGGTTTTTTCCTTCTTCGTTGAGCACCGTGGCCTGCATCGCTTCGCTGTATTTGGTGCCGAGCTGGAAGACATGCCCGACTTCGATGCCGCGTGCGATGCGGAGATTTCCTTTGCCGTCCGGGCTAGGATCGCCTTCCGTCACCTTGCGGAGGTCGTGGACATGTCGGGGCGCCGGTTGGTCTCGGTCCCAGTTGACGCCGATCAGATGGAACCCCTTCTCGTTGGCGCCGCAGACGAAATCGCTCATGGCCGGAACGGGGCGATCGGCGATGACGTTTATGGCTCCTTTCGCGCCGGGCATTTGGACCGGGCCGATGTAGCCCGCCCGAGAGCCCATGTGCTGCTCGATTTCATCGTCGGTGGCAAAGCGGAAACTGCCGAGGATCTTTCCGGCCTTCACTTCGTTGAGCTCATGATCGCCCCGCAGCAGTAACAGGCAAAACTCTTCCCACTCCCTATCGAGGTCGCGCTTGCCGATCATCACGGCGATGGCCTTGACGATTTTTTCAGCAGGGACGTTCAGGAATTCCGCTACCTCGGCAATACTGGTCTTGCCAGGGGTAGCGATCTTCTCCATGGGACGGCTCGCAGGCGCACGTGCCTCCGCGGGAGCGACGGCCTCGGCCATCTCGACATTGGCGGCATAATCGCTCCGGTCGGAAAAGGCGATGGCATCCTCGCCGGAATCGGCCAGCACGTGAAATTCATGGGACATGCTCCCGCCGATAGCGCCGGTATCGGCCAGCACCGCACGGAATCGCAGTCCCAGCCGTTCGAAGATACGGGAGTAAGTCTCGTACATCCGGTCGTAGGTTTCCTGCAAGGAGTCCTTGTCGAGATGGAAAGAGTAGGCATCCTTCATCAGGAATTCGCGAGCCCGCATGACGCCGAACCGCGGGCGGATCTCGTCCCGGAATTTCGTTTGAATCTGGTAAAAGTTGACCGGCAACTGCTTGTAGCTTTTGATTTCGCTGCGGACCAGATCGGTGATGATTTCCTCGTGAGTGGGACCTAGGCAGAAATCGCGCTCGTGGCGATCCTTGAATCGGCAGAGTTCCGGGCCGAACACATCCCAGCGCCCCGATTCCTGCCAGAGCTCCGCGGGTTGCACCGCCGGCATGAGCACTTCCAAAGCGCCGCTGCGATCCATTTCCTCGCGGACTATGTTTTCCACCTTGCGGAGTACGCGCAGCCCCAAAGGGAGCCACGTATAAAGGCCGGCGGCGAGCTTGCGGATCAGACCGGCGCGCAGCATCAGCTTATGGCTGACGATTTCGGCATCGGCCGGGGTTTCTTTGATGGTGTTGAGCGGAAATTGGCTGGTGCGCATGATGGATGGAATACGTCCAAATGAGAAATGATTCTATTGTATCGTCAGCCAGCACGGGCCGTCAGCGAAGATTGAATCGTGCAGGTCGATTTTTTGAGCGCGAGAACAGAGTAACTGGAAAACTTGCTTGTTCTTTCGTGTTTTCGCAAAATTCGGTCCTGCCGCTCCTGTTATTCCTTCATGGACTACTTTGTCGATTCTTTTTTTGCCGCGCTCCGTCTAATCTTTCAGTTCGATCCCGAGGTTTACCGAATCGTCTGGACATCGCTCGAGATCTCGCTTACCGCAACCGTTTGCGCAGCGCTTCTCGCGGTTCCGGCCGGCGTCTGGTCGGCATCTATTGAATTTAAGGGAAAGCGGCTCCTGCGGCGGAGCTTGAACGCTTCGATGGCGATGCCGACGGTTATGATCGGCCTGATTTTTTACGGGTTGTTCAGCCGCCGCGGGCCGTTGGGCGAGCTCGCTCTTTTGTACACCCCGACGGCCGTCATCATCGGCGAGGCGGTGCTGATTTTTCCGCTCATCATGAATCTTGCGATGACCGCCGTCGAATCCGCCGATCCGCGTCTGCTGCCTACGTTGCGCTCTTTAGGCGCCAGCCCGGCGCAGCAGTTCGGGCTGGTATTGTCGGAAACCCGCTTGGCCCTGTTGGTGGCGGTTGCGGCCGGTTTCGGGCGAGCCATCGGAGAAGTGGGAACGGCGATGATGTTGGGCGGGAACATCCAGGGGCTTACCCGTACCATGACGACCGCCATCGCGCTGGAGACGAGTAAAGGCGAGTTCGAGCTCGGTTTGGCTTTGGGCATGATGTTGCTGCTGGTCGCGTTTTCGGTGAATTGGCTACTGCAATCTGCGGACCGGAGTGCCGGTTGAAGCGAGCGTATTGGCTGGAGCACGTGGTTTTTGCTTATGGCGATAAGCCGGCGTTGACCATCGATCATCTGGCGATCTCCGCCGGCCGGATTACGGCGCTGATCGGTCCGAACGGCGCCGGTAAGAGCACGCTTCTCGAGCTGCTCGCTTTTCTGATTCATCCGGATGCCGGCGAAATGTATTTTTTCGGTCAGCCGGTCAGGCGAGAGGACGTTCTGGCACTTCGGCGCCGCGTTGGGTTGGTGGCGCAAAGTCCTTATCTGCTTCAGGGTAGCGTGATGGATAACGTGGAGTTGGGACTGAGGCTGCGCGGTATCGGAAAGGAACAGCGGCACCGCAGGGCAATGGATGCAATGGAGCGAGTGGGACTTGCCGGATTCGAAAAGCGATCCGTCAGGGCGCTTTCCGGAGGCGAGAAACAGAGGGTTGCCTTGGCGAGAGCGCTGGCTCCGGCACCCGAAGTGCTGTTGTTCGACGAGCCATTTACGTATCTCGATCAAAGTAATGTGCGCTTGGTCGAGCAGGTGCTCTCGAATTATGCGCGGCAAAGTGGGAACACGGTGGTGTTCAGCACCCATGAGCAGGTGCAGGGTATCGCGCTCGCCGACGAGTCCATCAGCCTTTTCGCCGGAAGATCGGTCGGGGCGCCGCTCGTCAATTTGTTTCGCGGAGCGCTACGAAACGGCGTGTTCGACACCGGCAAGCTGGCGATACAGGTGCCGCGTGCGCTGGATCAGGGATCGCATCTCTCCGTCGATCCCGAGGAGATCGTGCTCTCCCCGGAACCTCTGAATTCCAGTCTCCGTAATTCGTTTCGCGGCCGTATCATCATGATCGCGGAAGAGGCGGGGCGGGCGAGGATTACCATTGATATCGGCGAGAAACTTAACGCCCGGATTACACTCGAATCGCTGCAAAGCCTCGGTTTGGAACTGGGGAAGGAAGTTTGGGTCAGTTTTAAAGCCACGGCGGTGAAAGTGTTTTGACCGTTCGGAGTCCGCCGCAGTGTTCTCGACGTTTTAATCAAGTCAGGAAAACGCGTATTTACGCCGTATGACGGATTGGCTATGGTGAAACCATAATTATTAACCCGGCCTATAAATATAGGCCGGGTTAATCGGGGGCAGGGATGCCCCGGCGCGGCGACAAGCCGCGTGAGCCCAGGCCGGGCGTGTACCGGCCTGGGCGGCGGCCCGAAATACCAGGAGGGTATTTACGGGCCTGATTAATAAAATTCATAAAGCAGATAATCCGATACGCCAAAATGTGGCTACAAAAACGAATCGCGTTAAAACCGCGAGCGCGCGGTTTTCACCTAATCACCGAAGAATTGCTGGGGCTTTTGCCTGAATTGAGGAAATTCCGCATCGGTATCGCTCATTTTTTCATTCAGCATACCTCCGCATCGTTGGTTCTCAATGAAAACGCCGACCCGAGCGTGCGGCGCGACCTGGAAACTCACCTGAGAAGTCTGGCGCCCGACGGCTCGGCTCATTACACCCATACCTTGGAGGGGGAGGACGATATGCCGGCCCACATCAAATCCTGTCTGATGGGCTCCAGCGTAACCGTTCCGGTCGGCGACGGGCGATTGCTGTTAGGCACCTGGCAGGGCATCTATTTGGGCGAGCACCGTGATCTTGCAGGGTCGCGCTCGGTGGTCGCCACTTTGAACGGGGAAACGTTTTAAACCTGGAGTGATCAATGAAATTTTTGCGTTTGATCCTACTAACGGTAGTTCTGTCGCCGTTTTCGATCCGTGCCGAAGAGAGCGTATGGGACAAAGGCGTACCGGTCCTCGAGAACCCGGTGGAAATGACCGTTTATCGCAGCCCTACTTGCGGCTGCTGTGGAAAATGGCTGGAGCACATGAAAAAACATGGCTTTACCGTGCGCGATATCAAATCCAACGATATGGACAGGATCAAGAAAGAACTGGGAGTGCCGGAGAATTTGCAATCCTGCCATACCGCGCTGGTCAACGGTTACGTAGTCGAAGGCCATGTTCCCGCTGCGGATGTCCAGAAGCTGTTGCAAGCCAAGCCCGAGGCGGCGGGATTAGCCGTTCCCGGCATGCCTGCGGGTACGCCTGGAATGGAAATGGGCGGGAAAAAGGATCCGTTCGCCGTGCTGCTCTTCGACAAGAAGGGGAGGGTGAGCACGTTTCAGGAATACCGATTTTATTGATCTCTCCTAAGAGACAGGGAGGGCCGTCATGCTACTAGCGGGCGACGTGGGTGGAACGAAAACGATCCTGGCTTTGTACGACGGGGGGCTGGAAGGACTGCCCGCATCAATATTGAGGGAGGAGACCTATCCGAGTGCGGGATATGGCTCGTTCGAGGACATTGTTAAAGATTTCTTGAGGGATCAGAGCGAACCGCTGGACGCCGCTTGCTTCGGAGTCGCGGGCCCCGTCGTCGACGGCCGCTGCCAAACGACCAATCTACCCTGGTTGATTGACGAGAGGCGCCTGATGCCCCTGCTGGGCATCTCCAAGGTGAAATTGCTGAACGACCTTCAGGCCATGGCCTTAGGTTTGCTCTGGCTGCGGCCCGACGAGTGGGTCGAGCTGAATCCCCGTGCAGTGCCCGCAACCGGCAACCGGGCGGTCATCGCAGCCGGTACCGGGCTCGGCCAGGCGGTATTGTACTGGGATGGTCATCTCTATCGTGCATTGGCAACCGAAGGCGGGCATGGGGACTTTGCGCCCAACAACACCATGGAAGACGGCTTGCTTGTATATCTTCGAAACAAGTTCGGAGGGCACGTGAGTTATGAACGGATCTTGTCCGGACCGGGAATCGTCAATGTCTACGAGTATCTACGCGACATAAACTATGCGCCCGAATCGCCCGAATTGGCCGGCGCGATAAAGAAGGCGGAGGACCCCGCACGGGAAATCACCACGCATGCCTTGCATCGGGGAGATGCGCTGTGTCGGGGAACTCTGGCCCTGTTCGCGCGCATTTTTGGTGCGGAGGCCGGCAACTTGGCCTTGAGGTGTTTCGCTACCGGCGGCGTGCTGGTCGGCGGCGGCATTGCGCCAAAGATTCTGCCCGCACTACAGGACGGCCATTTCATGCAAGGTTTTTGTGCTAAAGGCCGGCTTTCAGAGTTTCTCTGCGCTGTCCCGGTCCGTGTTGCCTTGAATTTTCACACTGGGTTGATCGGGGCGGCCGATTTTGCGGCACGCATGTTGCTTGAAAAGTCCTGAGACGCTTGATGGCTGGATTTCCTTAAGGCTGGTTTGGTCCTTGTAATGCAATCATCAACTTCGTATCTCAGAATTAATCGATTTCCGGAGGAGGTTCGTTATGCGTGTCGATGAAGTTCGGGAGATCGCCAAACGTATGGGCTTGGTTCCAGGCCGCATGAACAAGCGGGATCTGATCCGAAAGATCCAGATTGTCGAAGGAAACTTCGACTGCTTCGGTACGGCTCGCGATGCTGCCTGCGATCAGCATGGTTGTTTATGGCGAGAAGAATGTTTTTCACAGGCTAAAAAGGAGAATTAGGGGCTTTCAATTAATCGATAAGTTCGTTCCAAGGAAGTTGAAGCGCGTAGTCGCGCTGTTTTTATGCATCTGAAACCAAGGAGAGATTGATGATCGCTGCAGAGCTATTGAATTTAGCCCGCCATGAGGGTATCCGAGACCTCGAATATTTCCGTACAGAAAAACAACTCGTGTGGGCTATCCAACGAGCCAGGGGTAAAGCCGCATGTTTTTTGTCCGAGGATCGCATGGAGTGCAAAGAATTCGAGTGCCAGTGGCGCCGGGAATGCCTTAAGCTGGTTGCCGAATGGCGCCGGTGAGCGATCTCGGGGACCAGACCTTCCGGTCTTGGATTCGCGTGGCAAAGCGAGAACAAGATTGTCTGCATCGGGGCGGAGGCACAAACCTCCGCCTCGCTACGATATTGAGGCCGATTCAGTCGGGCTCAGATGTTCACTTTAGAATCGCGGAGATGTCGGCCTCGATAATTGTTTTTGCTGACTGATCGCTCGACAGAGTATGTGGCTCTGGGTTACACGCCAAAGCGTCGACTACGGTTAGACTAGAGAATAAGCTCGAGTCGTTCTGAGGATGGCCTGGTTCCTCCGAACGTATACAATCGTTCATAAGTTTCAAGTCTGTAGAGCTGCATACTGCTATGAGAATCGGGGTACCTAAAGAAATCAAGAATAACGAAAACCGCGTCGCGCTGACGCCGCATCAAGCATCGATACTTGTCGAGGCGGGGCACGAAGTTTTGATCGAAACGAATGCGGGGCTCGGTTCCGGATTTAAGGATGAGGAATACGTTCGGATGGGCGCTCGTATTTGCGGCGTCGAGGACGCATGGAATTCGGACTTGGTTCTCAAGGTCAAAGAGCCGATAGAATCGGAGTACCTTTTTCTCCGAAATCAGATCGTGTTTACCTTCTTCCATCTTGCGGGGGCGCCTCGCTCGCTCACTGAGATCTTACTGGAACGCCGCACTATGGCGGTGGCATACGAAACCTTGGAGGACAGATCCGGTCGATTGCCGATTCTCGCTCCCATGAGCGCGGTCGCGGGTAACATGGCGGCACTGGTCGGCGCTTATTATCTGGCCGAGTTCAATGGCGGTAGAGGGGTGCAGCTCGGCAAGGTTCTGGGCGCGAGACACGGAAGGGTGTTGATCGTAGGCGACGGGGTCGTGGCTTTTCACGCCGCGCAGACGGCGTGGGGGCTTGGGGCTCAGGTTTCTGTTGCAGGCATCGACAAGGCCAAGGGCGAGCGGATGGAGCGCGAAATTTCAGGGGAACTCGAGTTTTTTGCTTCCGAGCCGGACGCCATTGCACGCCGTATATGTGAAGCCGATTTAGTCGTCGGCGCGGTATTGCGGCACGGGGCCAAGGCAGACTACGTGGTGACCGAGAATATGGTCGGATCGATGCAGCCCGGTTCCGTGATCGTCGACGTCAGCATCGATCAGGGCGGCTGCGTGGAAACTTCGCGGCCTACTACTCATTCGGAACCCGTTTACGAGAAGCACGGCGTCATCCATTACTGCGTGACCAACATGCCCGGCGCTTATCCCCGGACATCGACGATCGCTTTAACCGAGGCCAGTTTTCCCTATGTCCTCCAGTTAGCCAATCAGGGCTTGACGGCGTTTCGCGAAAATCCAGGGTTTGCCAAGGCCGTAAACACTTACCAGGGACATCTAACCTGCAAGCCCGTAGCCGAAACGTTCGGATTCATCGAGCGATACAGCGCATTTCCCGCATCGTGATCGTTCGGGCGGCGACGAGGCGAGTCAAGCCAAGCGAAAATCAATGCTCGTCTTCTTCGTTTAGAAAGTCGTCCAAGGTGAGATCCCGCTGATCCGGTTCATGCAAATCCGGATCGGTGTAACCGAGGTCATCGATTTCCACGTCATCGAAAGGAGCGCTCCAGTCTTCGGGGGGCTCTATAGGCGCGAAAGGCGATTCGTACCAAGAGGCAAAGTCAAATTCGCCGAGATCGCCGTTGAGATACTGGATTTCGATGGCGTCGTTTTCCTCGTCCAATGCGACAACACGAAACGATCGTCCGGTCTCGGCATCTTGATACCAGTTTTCGAGCAGCGGATCTGCAACCGTCGGCATGGCTTTATCCTCCGATTAGGCTTGGAAACATGGCTTCCAAAAGGTACGACCCATTGATCGGTCGCCGCAAGCATAGCACGAGTCTTTGACGAAAAAACGGGGTTGCGGACTCCGCTATATCTGAAACGGATGCGGAAAAACGTTTAATTTGTTCCCACCAGCGCGATGATCGCTTCGCTCAATTGGCGCTTCTGGAGTTCGCTGTTTAGCGGATGATCGCGATGGTCGGTGATATAGAAAATGTCTTCGGCTCTGCTGCCGATGGTGGAAATTTTTGCATTATAGAGGCGCACGTCACATTCCCTGAACGCTTGGCCGACCTTCGACAAAAGCCCAGGGCGGTCGGTGGCGACCAATTCCAGAATCGAATAACGGTTCTGCGGGTCGTCGTGAAAATAAATTTGAGTGGGTACCGTGAAATGTTTTATTTCCCGCGGTTCGCGCCGATGGACGCGTAGCGGTGTGCAGCTCGGTTGTAGCAGGCATGCCCGCAATCGGCTGCAAATCTGGGCCTGCCGCAGGTGATCGTTGATCGGTTCTCCAGTCTGCTCGAGGACGTGATAGCTGTTCAACACGTAGCCATCGGCGGAAGTGATGATCTTGGCGTCGAAGACGGTCAATCCGAGTTGGTCCAAAACCGCCGTACTGTAAGCGAATATGAAATCCTGGTCTTTCGCATACAGGAAAATTTCCGCGCTCCCCCGCTGGCTGACCGGGCGCAACAGGACCAGGGGTAAGTCTCCCGGCTTGCAGGCGCTGATGGCCACGGTATGCCAGGCGATTTCCTCCGCCAAATAGCGCAGAAAATATTCGTCGTTAACCATCTGCCAGACTTTTTCGATGGTCCGGTCGCTGATGCCTAAGCGCCTCAGCAGAGCAAGGCTTTCCGCTTTGACCGCATTGATCTTTTCTTCTTGTTCCAGCGGTTTTGTGAGTCCTCGGCGGAATGTCCACCGCGTCGTGAGATACAGTTCCTTGAGCAGGGCGTCTTTCCACGAGTTCCACAGGTTCGGGTTGGTGGCGCGAATGTCGGCCACGGTCAAGAGATATAGATAATTCAGCGTGTCTTGGTTGCCGATGGCGGTGGCGAACTCATGAATGACGTCTGGATCGCTGATATCCTTGCGCTGAGCTGTCATGGACATGAGCAAATGGTTCTGAACCAGCCACTTGACCAGGTCGGTGTCCCGACGGCTTATGCCGTGGCGTTGGCAAAAACCCTCGGCAATGTCCGCGCCGATGACGGAATGATCGCCGCCGCTACCTTTGGCGATGTCGTGCATTAAGCCGGCAATGTATAGAAGCTCCGGTCTTTCGATGATCTGAAAAATTTCATTGCAGAGGGGATGCTCGGCTCTGTGCTTTTCTAGAGCGAATCGTCTGAGGTTGCGTACTACGAAGAGCGTATGTTCGTCCACGGTGTAAACGTGGAAGAGATCATACTGCATGCGGCCGACGACGCGGCCGAAAGCCGGGAGATACGCGGCCAGAATGCCGTAGCGGTTCATTCTCCGCAGTTGATGCGTGATGCCTCCCGGTTGACGCAGGATCTCCATAAAAAGCCGGCAAGCTTCGGGATCGTTGCGGAAATTCTCGTCGATCAGGTAGAGATGTTGGCGAATGAGCCGGATGGTCGCAGCGCGTATGCCTAACAAGCTGGCGTTTTGCTGCAATAGGAGAAATATTTGCAGCAGGGCAAGAGGCTGTTCCCGAAAAACGTTCGGGTGCAGTGCCTCGATGTAGTTGTTGACCGCCTGAAAGTTTCTGTTGATCGGGAGGATTACGGCATCTTCATCGCGATGCAGTGCGGCTTCCTTGAACAGTTGCAATAGCATTTCGTTCAGCCGCTCCAGTCCCATGACGGTGCGGAAATAACGCTGCATGAATTGCTCGACCGCTTGGTTGACGTCCGGATCCTGATATCCGAACTGTAGGGCCAGCTCCTTTTGATACTCGAACAGCAGGCGATCTTCGCAACGCCCGGTCAACGTGTGCAAGGCGAAACGGAGCTGCCAGAGGAAATGCTGCGCTTGCATGAGCTCGCCGTGCTCCGCTTCGGTTAGCCAGCCGTGCAGGAGCAGATCGTTCAGATTCGACGCATTGTAATGGCGCTTGATAATCCATCCGATGATTTGGATATCCCGGAGACCGCCCGGGCCCTCTTTGATATTAGGCTCCAGGTTGTAGGCCGTGTCGTGGTATTTGGCATAGCGTGCGGCTTGTTCAGCCATCTTGGCTTCGAAGAACTCTCGCGAGGACCAGAGATGTTCGGGGCCGATACGCGCCCACAGCTCCTTGAACAACGCCGAGGAACCATGGAGCAGTCGGGATTCCATGAGATTGGTGATGACCGTCACATCTTGCCGGGCCTGTTCCACGCACTCTTCGATCGTACGGACGCTGTGAGCGGGCTTGAGGCCAATGTCCCACAGCAAATTGAAGAAATCGGCCAAGCCTTGCCGGTAGGGCGGTTCTTCGGCTCGATTCGCGCCGCTGTGGTGAAAATCGAGGAGAATCAAAACATCGATATCGGAGTAAGGGTGCAGCTCGCGTCGGCCATAGCCCCCTACCGCAATAAGTGCGAGCTGTTCGGCGTCGGATCCGAGGAAATGATTCCAGCAGGCTCCGAGCAGTTCATCGATGAAATCGGAGCGCGCCCGAATCAGTTCGGCGGCTGGTATGCCGGCGTGAAAGCGCTCGGTTAGCTCCGCATTATTCTGTTGGATATGTTCTCTAAGCGACCTGATGCGCTCGGCGGACGAAAGGATATCGTCATAACGCGGCGAGTTTAAGTCGGCCGTTTTCAATCGCGTGTGCCTCTTCTTGACGCAGGGTGAGGATTTCGTAGCCATCCGCCGTAACTAAAACCGTGTGCTCCCACTGTGCGGACAGGCTGTGGTCTTTAGTTACAGCGGTCCATCCGTCGGGAAGTATTTTCACGTAGCGTTTGCCCAAGTTGATCATGGGTTCGACGGTGAAAATCATACCCGGTTCCAGCATTATTCCGGTATTAGATTTGCCGTAGTGGAGCACCTGGGGGTCTTCATGAAAGTTCCGGCCGATACCGTGCCCGCAGAACTCTTGCACGACGGAATAGCCGTGGGACTCCGCATGACGCTGAATGGCAAAGCCGATATCGCCCAACCGCGCGCCAGGACGTACTTGCTGAATTCCCAGATACATGGCCTCCTGACAGATCTTCACCAGGCGTTTGGCTCGTATGGGCACTTCACCGACCAGAAACATTTTACTGGTGTCGCCGTGATAGCCGTCCTTAATTACGGTGATGTCGATGTTGACGATATCGCCGCTTTTCAGTTTCTTCGGACCTGGTATGCCGTGGCATACCTGATGGTTCACCGAGGTGCAGATGGATTTGGGAAATCCCTTGTAATTCAGGGGAGCGGGAATGGCTTTTTGCACATCGACAATGTAGTCGTGGCAAATTTGATCCAGTTCTTCAGTCGTTACCCCGGGAACCACGAATGGCTCAATCATTTCCAATACTTGTGCAGCGAGTCGGCCCGCGACACGCATTTTCTCAATTTCGGCAGGCGTTTTCAGGATGATGCTCATCGCGAGATTCGTTGGTTCGTGTGGCGCTCGGTCGAGCGAGGATGCGGGAAAAGGGTCGGATTGTTGAATAAAGCAGGTTATGGTATAAAGCGCTGCTATTTTTGGCAATAACACACACGTATCGTCACGTCCGGCGGGGTGCCACATCCCCGTGATTTGGTCGCCGGTTGGGGTGCGTGGAGGCTCAACCCATCGCCGGTTCAATCCGGCTCAGCTCTATTAGGAGATTTGAATGTCCAATGTAACCATGCGCCAAATGCTGGAGGCCGGCGTACATTTCGGTCACCAGACGCGCTATTGGAATCCCAAGATGGCTCCGTATATTTTCGGCGCGCGGAGCAACATCCATATCATCAATCTGGAAAAGACTATACCTCTGTTCAATGAGGCCATGAAATACCTCGAACAGCAGGCGGCCAACAGAGGCAGAGTTCTTTTCGTCGGCACCAAGAGAACCACCCGCAAGGTCATCGAAGATGAAGCCAAGCGCTGTGGTATGCCTTATGTGAATTATCGCTGGTTGGGCGGAATGCTCACCAATTTCAAGACCATCAAACAATCTATCGCTCGCATGAAAGAGCTTGAAGCGATGCGGGACGACGGTCGCTTGCAGCGGTTCAACAAGAAGGAAGCGCTCGGCATGATGCGCGAGTTGGAGAAGTTGGAGCATAGTTTGGGCGGGATTCGGGATATGGACCGGCTTCCGGAGGTGTTGTTCATTATGGATGTAGGCTATGAAAAGAATGCCATCAGCGAAGCGAAAAAGCTGGGCATTCCGGTCGTCGGCATTGTCGATACCAACAACAGCCCGGTCGGCATCGACTATGTCATACCGGGCAACGACGACTCCATTCGTGCTGTTCAGCTGTATGCGCAGAGCGCCGCGACAGCCATCCTGCAAGGCAAGGCGCACAGTCTCGATTTTGCCGGAGGGGAAGACGAATTTGTGGAGATGGAGTCAAATACCGAGACGAGTTCGGATTCCGCTGCGGAAGCGGCTAGCGCATATGCCGAGTAAGGCATGCGTTTTTCGTGCCTGAATGCGTTGATACGCTCAAAACGCCTCCATCAGGGGGCGTTTTTATAAGCGTAAATGCTTGAATAGCGATGATAAGCAATTAATGATGAGGTTCGGTCAATGAATATCAGTGCCGCAATGGTGAAGGAGCTCCGCGAACGCACCGGTTCGGGGATGATGGAATGCAAGAAGGCGTTGCAGGATGCCAACGGTGATATGGAAGCCGCAGTTGAGTTGATGCGGAAAGCGGGTCTCGCGAAAGCAGACAAGAAGTCTGGCCGCACTGCCGCCGAAGGCCGTATTTCTACGAAAACGAGTGCTGATGGTAAGCGTGCGGTCATCGTGGAAATCAACTGCGAGACCGATTTCGTCGCCAAGGGCGATGATTTCGTAGAGTTCGTCAATAACGTCGTGCAAACCGCATTGGATTCGACAGCTAGTTCGCTCGACGAATTGCTCGCTACTGTGATGCCGTCCTCGGGATCCAGCGTGGAGGAAACGCGCCGGGCTATGGTTGCCAAAATCGGCGAGAATATCAATGTGCGGCGGTTCGAGAGCATTACATCGGAAAGCGGTAATATCGCGAGTTATTTGCACGGAACCCGGATCGGTGTTCTTGTCGAGTTGGTCGGCGGTGATCAGGAGTTGGGTCGGGATATCGCCATGCACGTCGCGGCTAGTAAACCCTTGTGCGTGGACGAAAAAGGCGTGCCTGCCGAAACGGTCGCCAAGGAGCGGGATATCGCCAAGGCGCAGGCTGAAGCCGAAGGGAAGCCTGCTAATATCGTCGAGAAAATGGTAGAGGGCAAGATCAAGAAATTCCTGGGGGAAGTTACCTTGCTCGGTCAACCTTTCGTCAAAGATCCCGATCAGACTGTCGGTAAGTTGCTGAGTAGCCGAGGAGCTAGCGTAGGTCGCTTTGTACGATTCGAGGTTGGCGAAGGCATAGAAAAGGTAGAAAGCAATTTCGCCGAAGAAGTGATGGCACAAGTAAGAAACAGTTAAACTTTCGTGAGTAAACCTCTGGCGGAGTGCTTTGCACGGCGACCCGTCAGGGGTTTGCGGATAACCAATCGACAACACAGAATTTGAACCGATGAGCGCGCCTAAATACACCCGAATTCTGCTGAAGTTAAGCGGCGAAGCGCTTATGGGTGAACAGGGAAGTGGTATCGACCCACAAACGATTAAGCGTCTAGCGCACGAAATAAATGATTTGTGTCAGATCGGTGTCCAGGTGGGGCTGGTCATTGGGGGCGGCAACATCATACGTGGCTCGGAAAAGGCATCAGAAGGCTTGGATCGGGTTACCGGCGATTACATGGGTATGCTGGCCACAGTCCTGAATGCCCTTGCTATGCAGGACGCCCTTGAAAAACTCGGGCAGCCGGTCCGCGTCATGTCGGCTTTGAAAATCAATCAGGTTTGCGAGGATTACATCAGGCGTCGTGCAGTCCGACACCTTGAGAAAGGGCGGGTAGTCATCTTTGCTGCGGGTACCGGCAATCCATTTTTCACGACGGATTCGGCAGCCAGCCTGCGTGCGATCGAGATCAATGCCGAGTTGCTGATTAAGGCCACTAAAGTGGAGGGGGTTTATTCGGCGGATCCGCTCAAGGATTCCAATGCGCGGTTTTACTCGAGGCTGACCTATGACGAGGCCTTGGATCAACGCCTTAATGTAATGGATGCCACGGCGCTGGTTTTGTGCCGCGACCATAATATGCCGCTGAGGGTGATGAACGTGTTCGATCCCGGGGCCGTCATGCGCGTGGTTCTGGGCGAAGATATTGGATCCTTAATTGAAACCGGTAGATAACCATGATCGACGATATTCAAAAACGGACTGCGGAACGAATGAAGAAGAGTATCGAGGCGCTCAAGCATGAGTTTGCCAAGATAAGGACCGGCCGAGCTCATCCCAGCCTCTTGGATCACATCATGGTGTCTTACTACGGCAACGAGGTACCGTTAACGCAAACGGCCAACGTCGCTGTCGAAGATGCCCGAACACTGACCGTGACCCCATGGGAGCGCAGTATGGTTCAGGCTATCGAAAAGGCGATCATGACGTCCGATTTGGGGCTGAATCCCTCGACTGCCGGTTCGGTAATCCGTGTCCCCATGCCGCCGCTTACCGAAGAACGGCGGCGCGACCTGATCAAGGTCGTGCGTCACGAAGCCGAAAATGCTCGGGTCGCGATTCGCAATATACGGCGCGATGCCAATAATGAGCTCAAGGCTGCGTTGAAGGAAAAGCAAATCTCGGAAGACCAGGAGCGACGCAGTCAAGAGCAAGTTCAAAAATTGACCGATCAGTACATTAAAGACGTCGATGGTTTGCTGAGCGAAAAGGAAGCGGACTTAATGGCAATTTAATCGGTCCCTTCCGGTCGTGTCGAAATTCGGCTCTTTCTTCAATAATTATCAGCCAGTATTCGATGGTGCCCCCGGCGAAACCGATTTCACTCAGGAACGGTTGGGCATCTCGTTTTCCAAAATGATGATCAGTTCGGAACCTAAATATGGAAGTGCCCGCTGTCCCTATCGATGATGACCGGCTGCCCCGCCATATCGCCATCGTTATGGATGGTAATGGCCGTTGGGCAAAAAAGCGTTTTCTGCCGCGTACGGCTGGGCATCGCGCCGGTGTCTCGGCAGTACGAAAGGTTATCGAACACTGTCTGAAGCGCCGAATCGAGGCGCTCACCCTGTTCGCCTTCAGCAGCGAAAACTGGCGGCGTCCTCCGCAAGAGGTGTCTCTGCTCATGGAGCTGTTTTTGACAACCTTGGAGCGGGAAACCGAAAAGCTTCATGAAAATGGCGTCCGGCTTCGGGTGATCGGCGATCGGGCGGCGTTTTCGCCCGCGCTGCAGGAAAAGATTTCGGCTGCCGAAAGGCTTACCAGTTCGAATACCCATTTGAACCTGACCATCGCGGCTAATTACGGCGGCCGCTGGGATATTTTGCAGGCTGCCCGTGCGCTGGCCGAAAAGGTCGCACGAGGCGAGCTGTGTTCCGGAGACATTAGCGCGGATGTCTTTGAATCTCAGTTGACCCTGACGGATCTGCCCGAGCCCGATCTTTTCATTCGCACCGGTGGCGAACAGCGGATTAGCAATTTCTTGTTGTGGCAGCTGGCTTACACCGAACTCTATTTCACGCCTGCCTTGTGGCCAGATTTCGACGAACAATCACTCGAACTCGCGTTGAACGACTACGCAAGTCGACAGCGCCGCTTCGGATATACGAGCGAGCAAGTCGAGGATCTGGTTCCAGAAAACGTTTGCACTAAGACAAGCGAATCCCGTTAATTTTGCTATTTACGAGACAGTCATGCTGAAAAATCGAGTCATTACCGCTTTGGTGCTGGCGCCGCTCATTATCGCCGCGATTTTATTCTTGCCCGCTGACGGTTTTGCGGTGTTTTGGGGCGCGATTATTTTAGCTGGCGCTTGGGAGTGGGCGAATCTTTCCGGTCTCGGTAGCTTATCGTCGCGTCTCAGTTTCGTCGGTGTGGTGTTCGCTTTTCTGCTTGCTGCGCGGTATTTCGCCATCGACTGGGCACCGGGTGAACTGCCTGAGTGGTTTTACTGGCCCGTAGTGGCCTGGTGGTTCGTGTGGGGAATCGCGTTCCGTCGGATACCTGAGCGTTTGGTCAAGATCCAGTATCCGCTTGCTGCGAAACTGGCCGCCGGTGCATTCGTGCTGATCACCGGTTGGATCTTGATGGTCTGGCTGCGCTTGAATTTTCGTCAGGAACAGGTTTTTTATCTGGTATTTCTCGTTTGGGCGGCCGATGTGGCGGCTTATTTTGTGGGTAAGCGCTGGGGCCATACCAAGTTGCTGGAACCGATCAGTCCCGGCAAGACCGTTGAAGGGGTTTATGGGGCCTTGTTCGCTGCGGCGGTCCTGGCAATTGCGGTAGGGCTATTCGCAAAGCTCGAAGCTATCGCCCTTGCCGATTTCGTGTTCCTGTCTTTGTTTACAGTGGCAGCGTCAGTATGCGGCGACCTTTTCGAAAGCCTAGCAAAGCGCGTTCGCGGGGTGAAGGACAGTGGCGCCGTATTACCGGGGCACGGTGGAATTCTCGATCGCATCGATAGCTTGCTGGCGGCAGTTTCGATCTTTTATGCCGGTTCGTTGCTGCTCGGAGTATTTTTGACGGCGGAGTTGGAAACAAATATCGTCATTCCCGAGGAGCTGCCTGCTGAAAGTTCCGGAGACATAACGCCTCATGACGAGGAGGGGACAAACGATGAAGGTTTTGTGGAAGAAGGCGTCGTAAACGAAGAAAAATCTCCCTCGAACAAGGGAGCCCATTAAGATGAAAGGCATTTGCATTCTTGGCTCGACAGGATCCATTGGCGTCAGCACGCTCGATGTGGTTGCACGGCATCCGGATCGTTACCGGGTCGTGGCGCTTACCGCGAATAACAATCTGGACCGGCTTTATGAGCAATGTCAGCAGTTCCGGCCTTCATATGTGGTTCTCCGTAGCGAAGGGCAGGCTGAAGAATTGAGACGGCGGCTCTGTGCTGCTGGGCTGCCGGATACCGAAGTGCTAAGCGGCACGAAATCTCTGGAAGAGGTGGCCATGTTGCCTGAAGTGGATGGCGTCATGGCCGCTATTGTCGGGGCGGCGGGGCTTTTGCCGACTTTGGCGGCGGCAAGAGCCGGCAAGACCGTATTCTTGGCGAACAAAGAGGCGCTGGTGATGTCGGGGCAGCTTTTCATGGCCGAGGTTGCCAAGTCGGGCGCCAAGCTGCTGCCGATCGACAGTGAGCACAATGCCATTTTTCAGTGCATGCCGGCAGATTACTGCGCCGGTCAGACGGCTTCCGGCGTCCGGCGGATTTTGCTTACCGCTTCCGGCGGTCCTTTTTTGCGTAAGCCATTAGATGAGTTGGACGACGTAACGCCGGATCAAGCCGTGGCTCATCCCAACTGGGTTATGGGGCGGAAAATTTCGGTCGATTCGGCTACTATGATGAACAAAGGGCTAGAAGTGATCGAAGCATGCCTGTTGTTCAACATGCTGCCTGAGCGCATTCAAGTCGTTATTCATCGGCAAAGCGTCATTCATTCGTTGGTCGATTATGTCGACGGGACGGTGCTGGCGCAAATGGGTAGCCCGGATATGCGTATTCCCATCGCCCATGCCTTAGCTTGGCCGGAGCGATTCGAGTCTGGGGCGGAACCTCTGGACCTATTCAGTGTCAGACAATTGGACTTCGAGGCACCGGATGAAGCTCGTTTTCCATGTTTGAGTTTGGCTTATCAAGCTGTTCGTGCAGCCGGAACGATGCCGGCTATTCTAAATGCCGCGAACGAAGTGGCCGTTTCGTCGTTCTTGGATCGTAAGATACGGTTCACGGATATTCCAGAGACAATCAAGCATTGCATGGCGACTATTGTGCCGGGCCCCGCCAATACAATCGATGCCGTTCTCGATGCGGACCGAATCGCTCGCTCGACGGCCGAGTCATATATCAATCGGCTAGCGGTGTATTAACGCTCCCATGTTTTCGCTCCTTCATACGCTTTTTTACTTCATCGTAGCGTTAACAATCCTGATCGCCTTTCATGAGTTGGGCCATTTTTGGGCTGCGCGGAAATTAGGAGTTAAGGTTATCCGGTTTTCGTTGGGGTTCGGGAAGATTCTCTGGCGTCATCAAAGAACGCCTGATAGCACCGAATTCACCGTGGCGGCGCTTCCCTTGGGCGGCTATGTGAAAATGGTGGATGAACGGGAGGGAACAGTAGCACCGGCTGATCTGCCTTATGCTTTCAACCGTCAATCTCTAATTCGTCGCGTAGCGATTGTATTTGCAGGACCGTTCTTCAATTTCATTTTAGCGATTCTGGTCTACTGGGCGGTTTTCATGATCGGCGAAACCGGCATGCGCCCCGTGTTGGGACCCGTGGCCAGCGGCTCGTTGGCGGCTCAGGTCGGGTTTGCGGAAGGCGACGAGATTGTGGCTGTGGCAGGTGAAGCGACGCCTACCTGGAACCAAGCCATGGGCGAATTGCTGGAGCGAATCATGGAGGGTGAAGCGATTCCCGTCGACGTCAAGACGAAGGGCGGTGAACAACTGCAGCGAACCCTGACGGTACCGGAGGAACTCGCACAGCAGCCTAATTTATTGTATCAGCGCCTGGGCATTCGTCCTTGGGAGCCGGATATTCCGCCGATTATCGATAGGGTCGAGCCGGGCGGTGCGGCGGAGAGAGCCGGGTTGCAGGCTGGCGATAGGCTGGTAAGTGTGGACGGCAGACCGATTAGGACATGGCGGGAGTGGGTGGATCATGTGCGCGCCCATCCCAACGCTTCGCTCGAAGTCGTCGTGGAGCGCGGTGGCGAGCGCTTGTCTCGCTCGGTAACGCCGACGCCGGTTGAATCGGAAGAAGGTCGTATCGGGAGAATAGGCGCTGCAGTTCAGATACCCGAGCACCTTATTGATGCAATGCAGGTAGAGTATCGTCTCGGCGTGCTTCCTGCGTTTGTGGCCGCAGTAGAAAAAACCGGCGATTACTCCGTTTTGACTTTGAAAATGATCGGGCGGATGCTGGTCGGTAAAGCAGGCATCGAAAACCTGAGTGGTCCGATCAGCATCGCTCAGTATGCCGGAAAATCGGCGAGCATAGGCTTTAGTCAATTTCTTAAGTTTCTCGCCATTGTCAGCGTCAGCTTGGCCGTGTTGAATTTATTGCCGATTCCTGTGCTCGACGGCGGACATCTCATGTTTTATCTGGTCGAGGCTGTCAAAGGCAGTCCCGTGTCGGAGCAGACGCAAGCGTTCTTTCAGCAAATCGGCTTATTCATTCTGTTATCCTTGATGAGTCTGGCATTCATTCTCGACATCGAGCGTTTGCTGACATAAATCGAAACCGAAGCAACCCACGGATACATTCATGAAAACACATTGGGGCGTCGCATTCTTGGGCATGGCGGCTCTTTTTTTCGGGCCGGCCTATGCCGACAATAAAGCCATTGAACAAGCGTTAAAGGACGCTTTGCCCGGAGTCAAGCCGGATTCGATCACACCGTCCGCCATGTCGGGGCTTTACGAAGTCGTTGTTGGGCCGAAGCTGTTCTATGTTTCGGAGGACGGTCGGTATTTGTTTCAGGGCTCGATGATCGATATTAAGGCGCGCGAAGATTTAACGGAAGGCAAGCTGGCCGACGCTCGAGTCAGTTCTCTGAAAAAAGTCGGCTCAGACAACATGATAGTCTTCAAGCCTAAGAGTTCGAAGCACTTGCTATACGTGTTCACCGATATCGATTGCGGCTACTGTCGAAAACTGCATTCGGAGATCGATCAGTATCTAACGGAAGGTATCGAGATTCGTTACCTGTTTTTCCCGCGCGCTGGCGAAGGCTCTGATTCCTACAAGAAAGCGGTGTCGGTGTGGTGTGCGGACGATCGCAACGCGGCTTTGACCAAGGCGAAGCGTGGCGAGACCATCGAAAACCGGCAATGCGACAACCCGGTAGATCGGCATCTGACACTGGGAACGCAAATGGGCGCCGCCGGAACGCCCATGCTTGTCACCGAGAAAGGGAACATACTGCCGGGATACGTGCCGGCTAGTCAATTGGCCAAGATTTTGGCTCAAGAGAGCGAAAAATAAGCGCCCATTTAGGCGTGGTCGACTCCAGCGTCTTGCTCTCAGTTCGTCAAGTCCTTTAGGGTGAACAGCAAGTCCAAGGCCTGTTTGGGTGTGATTTCTTCGGGTCTGATCGTTCTGAGCAGATCCAACGCAGGGTGAGGCTCGGCATTCGCGAAAAGGTCGAATTGCCGTGCTTCGCTTTGATGTTCGGCATAGGTCTGGTTCTCCAGAACCGTCAACTTCTTGCGCGCGTTGTCAATCACCGTTCTCGGCACGCCAGCCAGAGCAGCCACCTGGAGTCCGTAGCTCTGGTTGGCCGGGCCGTCCTTGACGGCATGAAGGAACACGACCCCATCGCCGTGCTCTACTGCGTCCAGATGGACGTTCTGTACCCCGGGGCACTCGTCAGGCAGCGTAATCAATTCGAAGTAGTGGGTCGCAAAAAGCGTGAACGCCTGGATCTTGCGTGCCAAGTAGTCGGCCGTTGCCCAGGCCAGCGCCAAGCCATCAAAGGTGCTGGTGCCGCGACCGATCTCATCCATTAGCACGAGACTTGATGATGTCGCGTTATGAAGGATGTTCGCGGTCTCGGTCATCTCGACCATAAATGTCGATCGGCCGCTGGCCAAGTCGTCGGAGGCACCGATCCGGGTGAAAATCCGGTCGATCGGGCCTATCATCGCCGCTTCCGCAGGCACGTAGCTGCCGATATGAGCCATTAAGACGATAAGTGCGGTTTGGCGCATATAAGTGGATTTCCCGCCCATATTGGGGCCGGTGATAATGAGCATGCGGCGGTCGGAGTTGAGTTCCAAATCGTTGGGGACAAACGGCGTATCGGCAACCGTTTCGACGACGGGATGGCGGCCGCCTGTGATGCGAATGCCTGGTTCCTTGATTAGTAGGGGCATGGTGAGGTTCAGGCTTTCGGCGCGCTCGGCCAGGTTGGCCAAGACGTCCAGCTCCGAGAGCCCTGAAGCGCAGTCCTGCAGCGCTTTTATCGACGTGCCAAGAATATCCAATAGCTCGTCATAAAGGGCTTTCTCAAACGCTAGGGAGCGTTCCCGTGCGCTCAGCACCTTATCTTCAAAGGCTTTTAGTTCTGGCGTGATATAGCGCTCGGCACCCTTCAAGGTTTGGCGCCGGATGTAGTCTGCCGGGACCCTGTCGGCCTGCGTGCGGGAAAGCTCGAGATAGAAGCCTTGCACACGATTGTATCCGACCTTTAGGTTTGATAGCCCAGTTCGCTGGCGTTCCCGCTGCTCGAGGTCAACCAGGAAGCGTTCCGTGTTTTGGCTGAGGTTGCGTAGTTCGTCCAGTTCCGGATGGTAACCTTCGGCAATGACGCCGCCATCGCGGATCAGCATAGGCGGGTTTTCTATGATCGCGCGATCGAGCAGTTGGTAAATTTCAGGCTGCTCTCGAATCCGCTGCCGTATGTCCGTAAGGAGCGTGCTCTCCAGGGTTTCGAGCTGATTTAAGAGCTCGGGTAGCGTACCTAACGATGCTCGCAATACCACGAGATCCCGCGGCCGCGCCGATTTGAGCGCGATGCGGGCGACGATGCGTTCAATGTCCCCGACTGATGCAAGCACATCGCGAATGGAAGCGTAATTCCTATCTTTGCGTAGTGCCTCTATGGCCTCGTAACGCTGATAAAGAATGCGTTGATCTCGTAGAGGATGATGGAGCCAGCGTCGCAGCAGGCGTCCGCCCATGGCGGTTGAGGTGCGGTCGAGTACGCCGAACAGGGTAAGATTGACCCGACCCGACGGATGAAAATCCAATTCCAAGTTGCGCCGGCTTGCCGCGTCCAGGATGATGCTTTCCTCGCCAGTTTCTGTCCGTAACCCTTGGATGTGGGGCAGCGCGCTTTTTTGGGTGTCCTGAACATATTGAAGCAAACAACCTGCGGCGGCGATCGCCGCGGGCGAACCTTCGCAGCCGAAGCCGGAGAGATCTTGAGTTTTGAATTGAAGAAGCAATCGATGGCGTGCGCTCTCGGGGTCGAAGTGCCAAGACGGTCGCCGGGTGATCCCACGCCTTGCGGCTATGGTTGGTGGTGGCGACCATTCTTCGCTGATGAGTAGCTCAGAAGGATTTAAACGCTCCAGTTCGCCGGCTAATCTCTCCAGGCTGGTGGCCTGCTGAACTGTGAATCGTCCGCCGGCCAGGTCTAATCCGGCGAGACCATAAATTTCGCCGAGCTGGACTATGGCGACCAATAGATTCTCTTTGCGATCCTCCAGCAAGGCCTCTTCGGTCACTGTGCCGGGGCTGACGATGCGTACGACCTTGCGTTCGACGGGACCTTTGGAAGCGGCTGGATCTCCAATTTGTTCACAGATCGCAACCGATTCACCGAGTTTGATCAGTCGAGCGAGATAACCATCGACGGCATGATAGGGGACACCCGCCATAGGTATGCGTTCGCCGGCCGATTCGCCCCTAGCGGTCAAGGTGATGTCCAGGAGTTGTGCGGCTTTACGCGCATCCTCGTAGAAGAGTTCGTAAAAATCCCCCATTCGGAAAAAGAGAAGCTGCTCGGGGTGTTCGGCCTTGATGCGCAGGTACTGCTGCATCAGTGGGGTATGTCTGGAGAGTGTGGTTGCTTGATCGGTCATCAGAGTAGTTTATCGGATAGAATAAAGGTCTGCGATTGAGCGAATGGCTGACATATGGCGGAGGACGAAGCGTTATACGCGTTGGCGCGCGAGGTTGGGCAGATCCTGAGGCTTCAGGAGCGAGTGCTAGTCTTGGCCGAGTCTTGCACCGGTGGGTGGGTGGCCCAATGTATCACCGATGTGCCCGGAAGCTCCGCTTGGTTCGATAGAGGGTTCGTCACCTACAGCAATCAGGCGAAGTACGAGTTGCTGGGCGTGCCGAGCGAAATCATCGAAGTTTATGGCGCTGTCAGCGTCGAAACGGTGCGAGCCATGGCTGCGGGTGCCTTGAGTCATAGTGCGGCGGGCGTGGCGGCGGCCGTTAGCGGAATCGCCGGGCCGACCGGCGGTACGCCGGATAAGCCTGTGGGCACCGTATGGTTCGCTTGGCAGCGGGGCGATGGCATCTGCCGCGTAAAACACATGCAGTTCGGCGGTGATCGGCGTCAGGTCAGGCGGCAAGCGGTTAGAGTCGCGCTTCAAGGTATTCTTGATGTCTGCCGAGATTAAAACGCTTCGTTTGTTTTTCGCTCTTTGGCCAGACGGGGCGGTACGCGCTTCACTGGCGCAGCTTGTCGATACGCTCAAGCAAACGGCTACGGCTAAGTGGGTAAAGGGGGAAAATCTTCATATTACACTGGCTTTTTTGGGAGAAGTGAATGAAGATCGGTTGCCGGTGGTCAGTCAGGTTGGCGACAGCATTGTCGGACAGTCATTTGAGCTGAGTCTCGATCGAATCGAGTTTTGGCCGAAAAAGGGAATTATCTGCCTGTCGCCCCTGAGTGCGCCGGAAGCGCTGAACCATTTGGCAAACAGTTTGACTGCCGGCCTCGGTCGAATTGGGTTTGTCATGGAAAACAGGCCATTCCGGGCGCATCTGACGCTGGCCAGGAAAGCTTGCCGCGACAGTGTGTCGTCACAGACTATCGACGATCCGATCCGTTGGCGCGTGAGTTCGTTCAGTCTGATCGAGTCCCAAATTAGCCGCGCCGGCTCACTGTATCTGGTGCGGAAGAGCTGGAACCTGCCGAGTTTTCAGGCTATTCCCGACGATTCGTCTGTGAGATAATTAGTAATTATTTACAACGGTTTAGTCAGTATTAATCTAATGGACGAAAACAAAAAGAAAGCGTTGAGTGCAGCGCTTTCGCAAATCGAAAAGCAGTTTGGCAAAGGGTCCGTGATGCGGATGGGGGATGTCCCCGCAATGCGTGACCTCGAAGTCATTCCCACGGGCTCGCTGTCTCTCGATATCGCATTGGGCTGCGGCGGTTTGCCTCGCGGACGTATCGTAGAAATATACGGTCCCGAATCATCCGGCAAGACGACTCTGACGCTCGAAGTCATTGCTCAGGCTCAAAAGCGGGGCGGGGTTGCGGCTTTCGTCGATGCCGAGCACGCCCTAGACCCCGTTTACGCGGAAAAAATTGGTGTCAATCTGGACGATTTGCTGGTATCCCAGCCCGATACCGGCGAGCAGGCACTGGAAATCGCCGACATGTTGGTTCGGTCGGGCGGCGTCGACATCGTCGTGATCGACTCAGTGGCGGCTTTAACGCCTAAAGCGGAAATCGAAGGCGAAATGGGCGACTCCCATGTCGGTCTTCAGGCTCGTTTGATGTCTCAGGCGCTGCGAAAACTTACGGCCAATATCAAGCGCTCGAATACTTTGGTCATTTTCATCAATCAGATCCGCATGAAGATCGGCGTTATGTTCGGCAATCCGGAGACGACAACCGGCGGAAATGCACTCAAATTTTACGCTTCGGTTCGTCTCGATATTCGCCGTTTGGGGGCGATCAAGAATGGTGACGAAGTGGTCGGCAACGAGACTCGTGTCAAGGTGGTGAAGAACAAAGTGGCGCCTCCGTTCAGGAATGCGGATTTCGAAATTCTTTACGGCGAAGGCGTTTCCCACGAAGGCGAATTGGTCGATTTGGGCGTGAATTACGGCATTCTGCAGAAGTCGGGCTCCTGGTACAGTCTCGGAGCGGAGCGTATCGGCCAAGGTAAGGATAACACTCGCAATTTCCTGAAAGAGCGTCCGGAGTTGGCTGAAAGCATCGAGTCTAAGATTCGTGAAAAAGCCTTCGGCAGCAGCGCCCCTGCAGTGGGGCAGGTCGCTGCGTCCGATCCGCTTGAGGAGGCCGGATCCTGAGCGACGTTCCCGACTCGTTGCAGGCGGTAAAGGCTGCGGCCCTGCGTTATCTTTCACATCGCGAATGCAGCAGTGCGGAGCTGCGGCAGAAGCTTTGCCGCAAGGGGTATTCGGAAGCCGTGGTTGAGCAAGTCGTTGCAGATCTGGCATCTCAAGGCTTGCAGAGCGATGGGCGTTTCGCTGAAGTGTTCGCGCGCAGTCGCGCCGAAAAGGGATACGGAGCGTACCGGATTAGACAGGAGTTGCGACAGCACGGCGTCGACGTGGATAAATCGCTGGAAAATGATCGGGATTGGGACGCGTTGATCCATAAAACTTATGTCAAAAGGTATGGCGAGACCATTCCGGATTCGCTCCTAGAGCGTGCGGCGCGGGAGCGCTTTCTTAGGCGACGTGGCTTCGAATCGGATCAGATCCGCCGCTTGTTCAAACGCTTGAGATATCCTGACAGCGAATAATCCTCACAAGAATAAGAATGAAACCATCGGTAGCAGCGAAATGACCAGCGCAGAACTGCGTTCACTTTTTTTGAAGTATTTCGAGGAGCGGCAACATGCGGTCGTTCCATCCAGCTCGTTGATTCCGGCCGATGATCCTACTCTGCTGTTCACGAACGCGGGTATGGTTCAATTCAAAGACGTGTTTTTGGGGCGAGAAGAGCGTCCGTACGTTCGCGCGGCCTCGGCGCAACGCTGCGTAAGAGCGGGTGGTAAGCACAACGACTTGGAAAACGTTGGATATACGGCGCGCCACCATACGTTCTTCGAGATGCTGGGGAATTTCAGCTTCGGCGATTATTTCAAGCGTGATGCGATTCATTACGCGTGGGAATTTTTGACCGGGGTTTTGAAGCTGCCGGCCGAGCGGCTCTGGGTTACGGTTTACGACCAGGATAAGGAAGCCGAGGCGATCTGGCTTAACGATGTAGGCGTTGATCCAACACGGTTTGCACGCATAGGCTCTAAGGATAACTTCTGGAGCATGGGCGACACGGGGCCCTGTGGCCCTTGTACCGAAATTTTCTATGACCATGGCGAAGGGATTCCGGGAGGTCCGCCCGGTTCGCTCAACGAGGATGGCGATAGGTACATCGAAATCTGGAATCTCGTATTCATGCAGTACGATCGTGCTCCGGATGGAACGCTTACGCCATTGCCTAGGCCATCGGTCGATACAGGTATGGGCTTGGAGCGGATTGCTGCCGTCGTTCAAGGCGTACACAGCAATTACGAAATCGACATCTTTAAGGCTTTGATAAGGGCCGCAGCGGATCTTGCGCGAGTCGGAAGCACCGACAACAGCTCGTTGAGAGTACTGGCCGATCATATTCGCTCGTGTGCTTTCCTGATTGCCGACGGCGTTTTGCCGTCCAACGAGGGGCGCGGCTATGTGCTCCGTCGTATCATTCGAAGAGCGATTCGCCACGGTTACAAGCTGGGGATTCGCGAGACCTTCTTTTACCGGTTGGTTGGTCCGCTTTGCGCTCAGATGGGTGATGCGTATCCGGATTTGGCTGCGGCGCGGTCCATGGTGGAGCAAGTCCTAAAGAAGGAAGAAGAGCGTTTTGCCGAAACCTTGGAGCAAGGGATGAGGGTTCTGGAAGCCCATCTCAAGGGGATGAGCGGCAAGACGATTTCCGGCGATGCTGTGTTTCAGCTTTATGACACCTACGGCTTTCCGGTTGATTTAACAGCCGATTTTGCCCGTGAGCATGGTCTGATTTTGGACCTGGAAGGTTTCGAGAAAGCAATGGAGGAGCAGCGGGAGCGTGCGCGCGCGGCCAGTCATTTCGGCGTCGATTACTCCCACGATGTACATCTCGACGTACGCTGTGAATTCACCGGTTATAAGAGTTCGCATGAGGAGACAGCCGTTGAGGCGGCGCTACGGGATGGCAAGCCCGTTGAGACTCTATCGGCCGGCGAGGAAGGCATTCTGATTTTGGCCAAAACTCCGTTCTATGCCGAGTCTGGTGGGCAGGTCGGCGATCGAGGCATCATTCGCGCGGGCGACAATCTGTTCGAAGTATCGGATACCCAGAAGAAGACCGGCGATTTGATTCTTCATATCGGGCGAGTATTGAAAGGCGAGTTCAAAGCCGGTTCGATTTGCGAGGCGGAAGTCGATGTCGAGTCTCGCAATGCTACGGCGCTCAATCATTCCGCGACTCATTTGCTGCATGCGGCATTGAGGAAAGTTCTAGGGGACCACGTGACTCAGAAGGGCTCCCTGGTTGATCCCGACCGGTTACGTTTCGATTTTTCCCACTTTGCGCCGGTAACGGCGGAGCAAATCGAGACGATCGAACGGTTGGTGAATGAACAGATTCGTGCCAACGATGCCGTAACGGCGGAAATGATGCCGAGGGAGACTGCCATCAAGGCGGGAGCGATGGCCTTGTTTGGTGAGAAGTATGGCGATAACGTGCGTGTCCTTCGGATCGGCGATTTTTCGACCGAATTGTGCGGCGGAATTCATGTCAAACGCGCTGGTGACATTGGCTTGTTTAAGATCGTGAGCGAAACCGGAGTGGCAGCCGGAGTTCGTAGAATCGAAGCGGTTACAGGTGAGGCCGCTGTCGATTGGATAGAGAAAAACGATCGCATCTTGCTGTCTCTCGAAGAGAGAGTGAAAGCCGGGCGGGACACTTTGGATGAAAAAGTGAACCAGCTTCTCGAAAGAAATCGTTCTTTGGAGAAGGAATTGGACCGACTCAAAGCAAAGCTGGCGAGTGCCGCAGGTGACGATCTGGTCTCTCGGGCGATATCGGTCGACGGAGTGAAAGTTTTGGCGGCAAAAGTGGAAGAAAGCGATCCGAAAGGGCTTCGGGATATGGTCGATCAACTCAGGAATAAGCTGGGGAGCGCAGCGATCGTGCTGGGGTCGGTCAAAGAAGATAAGGTGACGCTGATCGCCGGAGTAACCAAAGATCAGATAAACCGGATCAAGGCCGGGGATTTGGTTAACGCAGTGGCCGTGCAGGTCGGCGGAAAAGGTGGCGGCCGAGCCGATATGGCTCAAGCTGGGGGGACCAATCCGGCAATGCTGGACGCAGCGTTGAAGAGCGTACCGGATTGGGTGCGGCGCCATACGGCATAATCACAGACAGACTTCTCAGAAGAACATGGCCTTATACGTACATAAATACGGCGGTACGTCGGTGGGTAGTACCGAGCGAATACGACATGTCGCCGACAACATTGTCAAAGCGCGAGGGAGAGGCGAGGACATCGTTGTTGTCGTATCTGCAATGAGTGGAGAAACCAATCGTCTGGTGACCTTGGCTCAGGATATTCAGGCGCGTCCCGAGCCGCGGGAAATGGATGTACTGCTCGCTACGGGTGAGCAGATCACCATAGCTCTTCTGTGCATGGCTCTGCACGAAAAGGGCATCCCGGCATGCTCATACACTGGCGGGCAAGTCAGAATCGTCACCGACCGCGCCCATACGAAGGCGCGTATTTTGAATATCGACACCGATCGCATCTTGAGTGATCTCGGTCGGGGCAGGGTGGTGGTGGTAGCCGGTTTTCAAGGCATCACCGAGGATGGTGATATCACCACATTGGGGCGCGGCGGGTCGGATACCACGGCGGTAGCCCTGGCTGCGGCGCTCAAAGCGAGTGAGTGCTTGATCTATACCGACGTGGATGGTGTTTACACCACCGATCCGCGCGTTGAGCCGCGCGCCAGGCGGCTGGACCGAATTACATTCGAAGAAATGTTAGAAATGGCGAGTTTGGGATCGAAAGTATTGCAGATTCGATCAGTCGAGTTCGCCGGTAAATACAATGTCCCTCTACGGGTGCTTTCGAGTTTTAAGGAAGGCCCTGGCACGTTGATCAGTTACGAGGAAGAAAACGTGGAAAAGCCGCTAATTTCCGGCATAGCGTTCAATCGAGACGAAGCTAAGCTGACCATTATGGGTGTGCCCGATCGTCCAGGCATCGCCTATAAAATCCTTGGTCCCATCGCAAATGCGAATATTGAAGTCGATATGATTGTCCAAAATATCGGAGAGGACGGCACAACCGATTTCACGTTTACAGTGCATCGCAATGACTATGGAAAAGCTTTGGACATTCTGCATAGCACTTGCGCCGAACTCGGCGCGCGCGAAGTTGCTGGTGATGACAAGATTGTCAAAGTATCCTTGGTTGGTGTCGGGATGCGCTCGCACGCCGGGATTGCCAGCAAGATGTTCGAGGCCCTTGCAAAAGAGGGGATCAATATCCAGATGATATCGACCTCCGAAATCAAGATTTCTGTAGTTTTGAATGAAAAATATCTGGAACTCGCAGTTCGGAGTTTGCACGAAGCCTTTAATCTCGATCAGTCGGTGGAAGCGGCGTGAGGTCAAATTTTCATTATAAACATAAGAAAAACTGATATAATATAGCGCTTAACCGTTTGTGTTGGTTGGCTTGGTGTTGCGGCAAGCGGCACCATTTTAAGGTAGGTCACGAGCGACCGGAAAGGAAGGATTTATGTTGATATTGACTCGTAGAGTCGGTGAGACTCTGATGATCGGGGATGATGTAACGGTTACCGTATTAGGGGTAAAAGGTAATCAGGTTCGCATTGGTGTGAACGCGCCCAAGGAAGTTTCTGTGCATCGGGAAGAGATCTATGAGCGCATAAAAAGAGAGCAGCAGGCTCAAACACCAGAAAAAACAGCTGAGCATACGGAATAAGTCGATTATAATCTCGTCAGTTTCGGAGAGATGGCCGAGAGGCTGAAGGCGCTCCCCTGCTAAGGGAGTATAGGGTCAAAAGCTCTATCGAGGGTTCGAATCCCTCTCTCTCCGCCATTCCATTAAAGCGCAGAAGATCTCGAGTGGCGATTACCCGGTTCGGGTGGGTTCGGGAGCTGCGAGTCTGTTTTCAATCTAGCCCGTATGACGCAAATCTGTTTCAATTTTGGCGCTGAGTCTTGGTTTGGCATGATTTTGGCGGCCAAGTCTTCACATAAACAGGTTTTTCGGTAAAATATCTGGTTTTTTCGGGTTGTTCTTGCATCCTTAAGAGGAAATTTAATGGTCACGATTCGTCTTGCCCGTGGTGGCGCAAAAAAGCGCCCTTTCTATCATGTCGTTGTTGCCGACAGCAGATGTAAACGAGATGGTCGTTACATTGAGCGAGTTGGGTTTTTTAACCCGATCGCTTCCGGGAAAGACGAAAGACTGCGTTTAAATGATGCGCGTGTTCAGTACTGGCTGAGTCAAGGCGCCAAGACGACCGAACGGGTTCACTCCTTGATTAAGGAATTTCGGAAAGGCGCAGACTCGGCTGCGGCTTAAATTTATTCCCGCGACACAAGTTTACAGTGGCGCGGCAGATTGTCGCCGGTGAAGTGTTGGGTGCGTTTGGCGTCCGAGGGTGGGTAAGAGTTCGCTCACATACCGATCCGCCAGACAATATCTTGAGTTATTCGCCGTGGCTGATCGGCGATGAGAAAGCTCAAAAGGAATTTAAGGTCGTCGGCGGGCGCCGGCATGGGAACACGGTCGTAGCGCATCTGGAGGGTGTGGATAACCGTGACCAAGCGTTGCAGTTATCTACGCTGAATATCTTCGTTAACAGAGAACAGTTTCAGCCAACGAAGCCAGGCGAATATTATTGGGCGGATTTGATCGGGCTTGAGGTCCGTACGACATCCGGCATTAGTCTGGGTGCCGTGACCGGCATGATGGAAACCGGTGCGAACGATGTTATGACGGTTCACGGCGAGCGAGAGCGCTTGATCCCTTTTGTGGTCGGCGAATTCGTTAAGAGTGTCGACTTGAATGAGGGTGTTCTAATCGTAGATTGGGATCCGGATTTTTAGAGCCGTAGCTCAATGCGTTTCGATGTCGTTACCCTGTTCCCCGAAATGGTCGAAAGTGCCGCCAGGTGCGGTGTAACCGGGCGGGCAGTCGAAAGAGGGATTGTCGATCTCAAGCTCTGGAATCCGCGGGACTGGACCTCGGATCGGCATAGAACGGTAGATGATCGTCCCTATGGCGGTGGGCCGGGCATGGTTATGAAAGTCGAGCCCTTGCACAGTGCAATTCGTGCGGCACGAGCTGACTCGAATCTAGCCGCAAAGACGATTTATTTGAGCCCGCAAGGCGGTTTGTTGACTCAAGATGTTGTCGTTCGTCTTTCTCGGCAGCCGAGACTTGTTCTGGTTGCCGGACGCTACGAGGGAGTCGACGAGCGCCTGATCGAAGCCGAAATCGACGAAGAGTGGTCGATAGGTGACTATGTCTTGAGCGGTGGCGAGTTGGCGGTGCTGGTGATGTTCGATGCGGTGGTTAGATTGCTGCCTGGTGTTTTAGGGCATGCAGATTCGGCTGTTCAGGACTCGCACATGGCGGGGTTGTTGGATTGCCCCCATTACACTCGGCCTGAAATGCTCGATGGCCGGCGAGTTCCTGAGATTTTGCAGAGTGGAGACCATGCTGCGATCAGACGCTGGCGCTTGAAACAGTCCCTGGGCCGAACTTGGTTAAGAAGACCAGATTTATTAGCTAAGCTTGAGCTCGATGCGGAGCAGCGGAATTTGCTGGAAGAGTTTAAACACGAATTGAAAGCCGGAACGAATTAAGGGGAATCGCAATGTCCAGTCACATTATTCAGCAACTTGAGCGCGAATGGATGAGCCAGAAAACGGTCCCGGACTTTGGTCCAGGCGACACCGTGGTCGTACAGGTGAAGGTGAAAGAGGGAAATCGCGAGCGCCTGCAGGCCTATGAAGGCGTGGTCATCGCCAAGCGGAACAGGGGATACAATTCCGCTTTCACGGTGCGCAAAATTTCTCATGGCGAGGGCGTGGAAAGGGTTTTCCAAACCTATAGTCCTCAGGTCCAGGATATTCAGGTTAAGCGCCGCGGCGACGTTCGTCGCGCGAAACTTTATTATCTCCGCAGCCGCACTGGCAAGGCCGCCCGTATCAAAGAAAAAATTTGATCGGAACGAGAAATCGCCGCGGCGATTGATGCGGGAATCGAAGACGGGCAGCGAGCGCTGCCCGTTTGTCGTATGGGGACCGAGATAAATCAGGCGCGTTTTGTGAAAACGCCATCGTTCATAAGGCATGAAGGCTGTTGGCTCGATTGAACCTCGCATTGCCGATTCGGATGGTGATCTGATCCGGCGTTTCATGAACGCCCTCTGGGTCGAAGAAGGATTAAGCGAGAACACTCAAAAAGCGTACGGAAGTGACGTCAGCCTGTTTGCCGTTTGGTTGAGCAATACGCACAAAAAATCGCTTTGCCAGGTAGAGGCGGGCGAGATAGAAGGCTACTTGGCGCTGAAATATCGTCAGAAGGCGAGTGAGCGGACCAGCGCCCGACTCCTTTCGAGCCTGCGGAAGTTTTACTTATTCGCCACTCGCGAAGGCTGCGTAGATAGAGATCCGACCGTGTCCATAGAGGCGCCTCGCATCGGGCGCCCGCTACCGAAAACGCTCACGGAGAAGGATGTGGAAGCCTTGCTGGAGGCTCCGAACACCGATGAGCCTTTAGGCTGCCGGGATCGGGTTATGCTGGAAGTCCTTTATGCCACCGGACTTCGTGTAAGCGAATTGGTCGGGCTTACGCTCGGGCAATTGAATCTCCGCCAAGGTGTCGTTCGCGTAGTGGGTAAGGGACGCAAGGATCGCTTGGTACCCATCGGCGAAGAGGCGGAAGATTGGGTGAACCGTTACCTGAAGTCGGCACGGCCGATGATCCTGAGGGGGAGACGCAGCGACGATGTGTTCGTCACGGATCGCGGAGCCGCAATGACGCGCCAGGCCTTTTGGCACCTCATTAAGCGCTATGCTTTGCTGGCCGGCATTCATAAGCCGCTTTCGCCCCATACTTTGAGACACGCTTTCGCTACACATTTGCTGAATCATGGCGCTGATCTTCGGGTGGTTCAACTCTTATTAGGGCACAGTGATTTGTCGAGCACACAAATTTATACCCACGTCGCCCAGGAGCGCTTAAAAGACCTTCACGCCCGCTGTCACCCGCGCGGTTGAAACCGTTCTGAGCTTAGCCGAGGATTTATGATTGCGAATATACATCCTACCGCCTGCATCGCTCCGGATGCCAAACTAGGGATAGGCGTTTCGGTGGGTCCTTACGCCGTGATTGAGAGCCGCACCGAAATCGGGGAAGGTTGTCGCATCGAGGCCCATGCCGTCATTCATTCGTACGTTCGCATGGGAAGGAACAACCACGTCTGTCCACAGGCGGTCATCGGCGGATTGCCCCAGGATCTGGGGTTCGATCCTCTAACGGAAACCTATGTGGAGATTGGCGACGCCAATGTTTTTCGCGAAGGCGTGACCGTGAGTAGAGCCACCCGAAAGGGCGACGCTACGCGGATCGGCGCGAATAACTATCTGATGAACAATAGTCACGTGGCACACGACTGCCGGTTGGGCGACAACAATATTTTCGCCAGCGGTGCCACACTCGGCGGCCATGTTCAGGTAGGGGATCGGGTTTTTTTCGGGGGCGGGGTCATGGTTCACCAGTTCTGCCGCATCGGTAGCTTCGCGATCTTGCAGGGACTTGCGGGTATCAATAAAGACGTTATTCCCTTTACGATGGTAGGTGGAAGACCGGGTAAGCATTATCGGCTGAACCTGGTAGGTATGCGGCGCGCGGGGATCGACGGAGAACGTCTGAAAGCCGTATCGACCGCCTACCGGCGTTTGCGGAACAAAAAGAGCCTGGACGACTTGCCGGATACGCCGGAACTGGCCTATCTTCGACGTTGGCTGGCGGAAGAATCGAAGCGCCACGGGACTTTGGGGTTTATCGATATACATGCCCGTGGTGAAGATTGAATCGGTCGATACATCGACGCATCCACTTTCTTTCTCAGTTTAAAAAGCGCCATGAGTTCACTGAAATGTGCCGTGATCGGAGTCGGTTACTTGGGGAAGTTCCACGCGGAAAAATATGCTGCACTTCCTGATTGCGAATTGGTCGCCGTAGTCGATACGGATCTGCGGACAGCCCAAGCCGTAGCGGATAAGACCGGTAGCCAGGCGCTGACTGACTATCGGGAACTGCTCGGCCGAGTCGATGCCGTGAGCATCGTGGTACCGACCAGCTTGCATCACCAAGTGGCCAAGGATTTCTTGGCGGTGGGAGCGCATGTGCTGGTGGAAAAGCCGATCACGGTGACGGTAGAGGAGGCCGATGAGCTTATCCGCATCGCCGAAGAAAAGTGCCGCGTGCTCATGGTGGGGCATCTGGAACGCTTCAACGCCGCTCTATTGGCTCTCGATCTGACCGAGGACAAGCCGATTTTTATCGAATCGCACCGTTTGGCGCCGTTCAAACCACGCGCCAACGACGTCAGCGTAGTGCTTGATCTTATGATCCACGATATCGATATCATCCTGGATTTGGTCGATTGTGAAGTCGACCGCATCGACGCCAAAGGCGTGCCGGTATTGACCGGTGACGTCGATATCGCCAACGCGCGCATTGCGTTCAAGAATGGCAGCGTGGCCAACGTTACGGCCAGCCGCGTCAGCCAGAAAGTCGAACGCAAGATGCGTATGTTCATGCCCAATGCTTATATTTCCGTTGATTTCCAAAATCGCGCTTTGACGCGCCATCGTAAAGGTGAGGGCGAGATGTTTCCCGGCATACCGGAAATCGTCAGTGAAGAGTCCGTGTTCGACAACGGAGATGCTCTGATGGAGGAGATCAAGCATTTCGTCGCTTGCATCCGGAACGGACGCGAGCCTTTAGTGTCCGGGCATGCCGGACGGCGCGCTCTGGCAACGGCTACCGAAATCACCCGGCTACTCAACGCCTGACCATTCACGCCTGAATGGTTTTCCTGCCCCTGGCGCTGCGGTCGCGGGGGCTTAATGTCGCTACGCAACGCTTGTCATGACAACGCCTACAGGAGAGATAGATCTCATGATCCCCATGGTCGACCTAAAAGCCCAATATCTGCAAATCAAGGACGAAATCGATCAAAGCTTGAGGCAGGTCTTGGATAGCTGCGCCTTTGTTCTGGGGCCGAACGTCAAGGCCTTTGAAGAGGAAACGGCGGCTTATCTGGGGGTCAGGCACGCGATCGGTGTCGCTTCGGGAACCGACGCCCTGCATTTGGCCCTTTTGGCAGCCGGTATCGGCGAAGGGGACGAGGTCATTACGACACCGTTTACCTTTATCGCGACGGCGGAAGCCATTCGCTACGTTGGCGCCAAGCCTGTTTTCGTGGACATCGATCCCAAGACCTTCAATATCGATCCTGCGGCCATCGAGGCGGCGATCACCGAAAAGACTGCGGCCGTCATGCCGGTACACTTGTTCGGCCAGCCGGCGGACATGCAGCGGATCTCCGCGATCTGCGAAAAGCACGGGCTCAGGATGGTGGAAGACTGCGCCCAGTCGTTCGGTGCATCCATCGGCGGGCAGCAGACCGGCAGCTTCGGCGTGAGCGCCGGATTCAGCTTTTTTCCGAGCAAGAATCTCGGCTGCTATGGCGATGGCGGTTTGGTCACCACGAATGAGGATGATATCGCCGACAAGGTCAAGGTGTTGCGCAACCACGGGTCCGAGGTGCGTTACTACCACGACGTGATCGGCTACAACAGCCGGCTCGACGAATTGCAGGCGGCAATCCTGCGCATCAAGCTGAAACGTATCGACGACTTCAACCAAAATCGCCGCCGCGTCGCCCATCGGTATTCGGACCTGATGGCGGATCTGCCGGTAACCACGCCTTACGAGGACGGCATAGGCGTACACGTTTACCATCAGTACACCCTGCTGACCGACCGGCGCGACGCCGTCATGCAGGCACTCCAGAAGTCCGGCATCGCCTGCGCGGTTTATTATCCGGTGCCGTTGCATCGGCAGAAGGTATTTGCCGAAGAGTGTGCCGGGCTAACTCTGCCGGTCACGGAAGCGGTCGCGGCGCGCTGCCTGTCCTTGCCCATTTACCCCGAACTTCAGGAAGCCGATGTCCGCCGCATCGTGTCGGTCATCCGTGCGGCTTTGAATGACTGAGCGCTCGCCTCTCGTCATGTTGAGCGCCGGAGAAGCGTCCGGCGATCTCCACGCCGCCAATCTGTTTCGGGAGCTCAAGAAACTCATCCCGAACCTCCGCGGCATCGGCATGGGCGGCGTCAGAATGCGCGAGGCGGGGATTGAACTCCGTTGCGACTCCACCCATCTCGCCGTCATCGGGCTCGCCGAAGTGGCCAAGCATTACGGTGAAATTCGGCGAGCGCTCCGCTCGATGCAGCAGATAGCTTGCGAAGAGAAACCGGATTTGCTGATCTGTGTCGACTACAAGGAGTTCAACTTTCGTTTGGCACGGAAGGCGAAGGAATGCGGCGTCAAAGTCCTGTTCTATGTGAGTCCGCAGGTTTGGGCTTGGCGCCCTGGGCGGGTGAAGAGCTACGGCCGGATCGTCGACCACATGGCGGTGATATTCCCGTTCGAAGTGCCGTTCTACGAGACCTATAAAATACCGGTGACCTACGTGGGTCATCCTTTGGCGGGAAAGGTGAAGCCCTCCATGGAGCGATCCGAAGCCATGGATAAATTCGGATTTGCGGGCAAACGCCCGGTTATCGGACTGTTGCCGGGTAGCCGGGTTAACGAGATCAACCGGCTTATGCCTATCATTCTCGACGCCGCCGGACGTCTGGCGCACGAATTTTCGGAAGCGCAATTCGTTCTTTTTCGGGCGCCTTCGATATCGGACGAGTTGCTGCAAAGCCATCTTGCGCTTAGCGATCTACCCGTCCGCGTAATCGAAGGGCAGAATTACGATGCCCTGCAATGCTGCGATGCCTTGATCACCGTTTCCGGCACCGCGACGCTTGAAGTGGCATTGCTAGGTATACCGATGGCAATCGTTTATCGGCTGACTCCGCTCAGTTATTGGTTGGGGCGCCTGCTGGTCCGCATCCCTTATATCGGATTGCCGAACATTTTGGCGGGTCGTCATGTGGTCCGCGAGTTTATTCAGCACGATGCGACGCCGGACAATATCGCCGGCGAGATCACCCGAATTCTTCGGGATCACGATTATGCAGAAGCGATGCGGCAGGCGCTCAGGCAAATCAGGGACGACTTGGGAGACAAAAATGGCGCGCTTAAACTTGCGCAGCTGGCAGCGGAAATGCTGAACCTGGAATCGAAGCCGAAAGCGGCATCCGATCAATCAGTCAGTGCATGAACAACTTGGTTTGAATGGCGATTTCTTCCAGGGTCGAAGTCAGATTGATTCGTTCTTCGCTCTCGAGATTTTCGATGTGCATCGCGTTTCCGCAAGATTCCTTGGCTTTCTTTTTGGCTATCGATGCCAGTTCGGCGATAACTTCCTTGGTCAAGCCATTCTGACTCGCGGCCACCGGTAAAATGCCGATCGAAAGAGATACGAAAGGAAAATATCGTTTTTCTCCATACCTGTCGCACGCTTCGATGCCGCCGATTTGTCGGTCTTTGGCAGTGTAATGCTCCGGTACCAGCGTCTCGAAAGTTTGTAACAGGTGTCGACAGCGGTCTTTCCAGTCGGTGCTCCGGAACAGGACGATAAAATCGTCGCCGCCGATATGCCCTACAAAGTCCAAATCGGGATCGGCTGTTTCCGTCATGAGTCGGCCCACGAGCTGGATGAGATCGTCGCCGCGTAAATAGCCATAAACGTCATTGTAAGCTTTGAAGTAATCGATATCGCAATATGCGACGACGAAATCCTCTCGATTACGCAGGAACTCATCCAGTTTCTGTTGAATCAAAACACTACCGGGCAATAGTGTCAGCGGGTTGGCATAGCGGGCTTTAGTGATCTGCAAATCGGTGATCGTGCTCAGGAGATCCAGAAGAGTCCCTTTGCCGATCAAACGTCCGTTTTCCGTAATAATGAATTCGTCCGTTTGGTGATTGACCGCGCTGGTCAGGCAGCGACTGACGTCCTCGAGGGATGTGTGGAGGTCGAACTTGAGCGTCGGCCTGAAGGCGAATTCCTGTATGGGTTTCCGACCATGCAAGTCGCGTCCGTACCGGCTCGCTAAGAGATTCATCGGGTCGTTGCGCAAAATCAGTCCCAAGGGTTCGCCATTGTCCACAATGGCCACCGATTGGAGCGTTTCACTGATTCGGAAGAGGTCGCCGACTTCTTCCATGGTTGATTGTGGCGATATGGTCGGAACTTCTTTCAACAGGTGTGCGATCGTCAGCTTTTCCGAATAAACGTTGCGTTTTTGTCGGTCACTGAATAGTTGCGGATTAAGCGCGATATCGGGAGTCTTTTTCGGTGGAGCAAAATAGAATCCCTGGGCCATGTCGATGCCCAGGTTGCGCAAGGCAGCATATTCGTGTTTATGCTCGATACCCTCGGTTATAGTCTGGCAACCCAGAGACTTGGCGATTTCTATGATGGACTTGATGAATTGGCGCTTGGTTTGGTCTTCGTCGACGCCCTCGATGAAATGCCGATCGATCTTGACGAAATCCGGATTCAGCTCTGACCAGAGCTTAAGACTGGAATGGCCGGCTCCGAGGTCGTCCAAGGCGACTTTGAAACCCATTCCGCGATAGTGCTGGAGGGCATGCTGAAAAACTGTCCAGTCTTGAATGGGTTGCGTTTCGGTGATTTCGACAACGACGCGATCCGGATCCAATTTGTGATTCTGTAGGTACATGAGTGTTCGTCCGTGAATGAATTCGTCGTCGGTCAAGGTAATGGGATTGATGTTGACGAAGAGATGTCCCGACAGAGCGAGTTTGGCGAATTGGCGGATGATGAGCTTGCGGCACAGAAAGTCCAGTTCCACCAGGTGCCCATACTTGGCCGCCGCAGCGAACAGAACGTTGGGCCTATGTAGCAAAGATTCGGAAGGTCCTCGAATTAAGCCCTCATATCCAAAAATCGCTTGTTTATCCAATACGACTATCGGCTGAAACAAAACGGTTAGCTGTTCCAGCGCGAGAATACGATCCAGCAGGCTTTTGACGTGGACTTCTTGCTTCTGCACCTAGGACTCGTCGCGATCGGTGAATGAGGCAGTCGTTTAATGATGAACTATAGCAGTTTGTATCATTTTGACCGACAAATATGACAGCAAACGTTTTACGAACGTGTAAACATAAATTGCAACTTGGCATTGGTTTCGGCAATGGCGCCGAATGCCTCGGCACTTCCGGGCACGGGATTTTTCCATGCCTCTCTCGCTAAGATTTTGAGGTGGTTATCATGAGTCGCGCTTTTGTCAAAGAACCGGATGGCGAACAGCTTGGTGACGATCTTCCCGAACGGCCTCGGAGCTCGTATACCAATTATGTTACTCCGCAGGGATTGGCGCAGTTGCAACGGCGGGTTCGCGAGCTCAGTGCGCAAAAAGAGGCCCTGATTGGGAACGACGATCTCGGCGCCCGGCAACAGCTTAAGCAGGTGGAGCGCGATTTGCACTATTACGAGGAGCGTGTTCAAAGCGCCGTGGTGGTGCAGCCGGAAGCCCAGTCGGACGACAAGGTACGCTTCGGTTCAACGGTCGACGTTCTCGATTCCGACGGCCAGACGCTGCGTTTTACGATCGTTGGCGAGGACGAGGCGGATGCGAGTCATGAGAAGATCAGCTGGATGTCGCCTTTGGCGCGGGCTTTACTTGAGGCTCAAGTGGGGGATGTAGTGACGTGGAAGAGACCGGTGGGGGATAAGGAATTGGAAGTCGTCGCGATTCGAAAAGGCTAGGCCGTGTCGGCAAGCTTTCCTTTGCCTTACAGCATTCGCCATAGCCGACGGGCCAAGCATCTTCGTTTGGTCGCGAAACCGGAAGGAATCGAGCTCGTCGTTCCGCCCACGGTCAGCGAAGCTCGAGCCCTGGCGTTCTTGCACAAACATCGCGACTGGGCCGAACGCAAGCTTTCGGAAATGCGTTCGACGACTGCTCAATCCGGGCCGACGCAGCGTTTGGAGAACGGTTCGACCGTTCCGTTTCAAGGTCGTGAAGTGCCGCTCGTGATCCGCGAGCATACCGGGCGACGGACGCATATCCAGTATGATGGCCATTTCCTGGTCTCCGTACCTGCGGGTACGGAGAACCAGCCGTATCTCGCCAGGAATGCACTTTTTAACTGGACGAAGTTGTGGATACGAGATCAGGCCGGATTCATCATACAAAGGCACGCTGTTCGCTTCGGATTGTATCCGCGTCAAATCAGGGTCAAGCGGATGAGTAGCCGATGGGGGAGTTGCGGCCCTAGGAACGACATCAACCTGAACTGGCTTCTGGCTTTTGCGCCGCCGTCGGTGTTGGAATACGTGGTTGTGCATGAGCTATGTCACATCCGCCATCGGAATCACTCGGCCGATTTCTGGGCCTTAGTCGCCCGGCATCTGCCCGCCTATTCCGGCGAGCGCCAGTGGCTGCGCCAGAACGGCGCTGCTCTGTTGAGACGGTTCGAGTAGCGCCATGGCAAACAAGCTGAAGCAAATATTGGTATTCGGCAGTACCGCGATTGTGCTGTACATCGGTGTACAGTTGATCGCCACTCGCAGCTTGGTGTCCGGGATGCCGCCCCCGATACGGGCAACTGCTTTGGACGGCACGGCGTTGGATGTACCCAAGCCGGAAGGACGGCCGGCCGTAATCTACTTTTGGGCGAGCTGGTGTCAGATCTGCAAGGCGATGCAGAGCTCCATTCGATCATTGGCACAAGATACGCCGCTGGTCAGCGTGGCGCTGTTGTCGGGGGACGAAACCGAGGTCCGTGAGTACGTCAAACGGGAGGGATTCGAGTTTCCGGTAGTTCTCGACCAGGATGGCGCTATCGGCAGAGACTACGGAATTCGGGGTGTACCGGCCGTGTTTATTTTGGGTCCTGACGGTCATATTCGCTTTTCCACCATCGGCTACACCAGCGAATTGGGGCTTCGGTTTCGGCTTTGGCTGGCGGGTCTATAGGAGTTTTTTGATTTGACTGGTTTTTTCCCCGGCACGATGGCGGCCGTCGAGATCGCCCAATCGGGCGGTCCGGAGGTTTTGCAGTTGTGTCGGCGACCGATGCCGCAGCCGGGGCCAGGCGAAGTGCTGATCAAGGTAGCTGCGGCCGGGGTGAACCGGCCGGATGTCATGCAGCGCAAAGGGCTTTACCCGCCTCCGCCGGAAGCGTCCGATATACCGGGCTTGGAAGTCGCGGGCAAAGTGGTAGCTTTGGGCGAAAGCGTGCGTGAGCCCGCCATCGGCGAATCGGTTTGCGCCCTGGTGAGCGGCGGGGGATATGCTGAATATTGCGTGGCCGCCGCGGCACTCTGTTTACCTATGCCGAAAGGATTTGGGCCGATCGATGCCGCCGCCATGCCTGAGACGTTTTTCACGGTCTGGACCAATGTATTCGAGCGGGGCGGGCTGAAACCGGGAGAAAGCATGCTGGTACACGGGGGCAGCAGCGGCATCGGCACCACGGCGATTCAATTGGCCCGTGCATTCGGCGCCAGCGTGTTCGTAACCGCGGGAAGCGCGGAAAAATGCCGGTTCTGCGAGCAGCTCGGGGCTACCGCGATCAACTATCGCGAGGAAGACTTCGTCGACCGCATCAGGGCACTGACCGAGGGCAAGGGCGTGAACCTGATTCTCGATATGATCGGCGGCCCTTATCTCCAGCGGAATCTCAGTTGTCTCGCCGCAGATGGCCGCTTGGTCGTGATTGCGGTTCAGGGCGGACCCAAGGCGGAAATCAACCTGCTTCCCATTTTTTTGAACCGTCTGACCTTGACCGGCTCAACCTTGCGGCCGCGGAGCGTGGAAGAGAAGGCCACGATTGCCGATGCGCTGAGGCGGAAAGTGTGGCCGCTGCTCGAATCGGGTCAGGTCAAGCCGGTGGTGCACGCCACGTTTACCTTGGCCAAGGCAGCAGAAGCCCATCGACTGATGGAAAGCAGCCGGCATATGGGCAAGATCGTCTTGTCGGTCGCTTGAGTGCGGACAGGCTAGCGGCTTGCGCGCTTTTTTAGCTGAATTCAAGAAACCGGAATAAATCGTGATCTCAGTTGGCTACAAGAAATTTCCAGTTCTGAGGTTATTGGCGGCGAGCGTCTGGCTGGTCTCCCCGGCATCGGCTTGGGCCGGATTCGAGGAAGGTATGGCGGCCATCGAACGGCGTGACTATTCCGCGGCCTTCGCTGAATTCAAGCCTATGGCGGAGCAGGGCATGCCGGAAGCTCAAGTCAATTTGGGCAATCTTTACATGAAAGGGCTAGGTGTGCCGCTGGACTATGTCGAGGCGCGGCACTGGTACGAGCAAGCGGCCAGGCAAGGCGATACAACGGCCGAAAGCAAGCTCGGCGTTCTTTACTTCTATGGTCTGGGAGCTCCGATCGACATGGGCGAAGCTGCGCGTTGGTTCAGCAAAGCGGCCGAGCAGGGCGATGCCAGCGCCCAAGCCGTGCTGGGTTCGCTTTATGCATCCGGCAACGGCATCGACAAGGACAATGCTCAGGCGTATTTCTGGTACACGCTCGCGGCAGAACAGGGTAATCAGAACGCGGCCGATGCCAAGGACAGCCTGGTCGAGGAAATGGCTCCCGGCGAAGTGGCCCTGGCTTTGGACCGTCTCGCCGAGTGGCAGAAGCAAAAGGAGAATGCTGAGGCGCTTTCGCTAGAGAAGCCAAAGGCAAAAAACGCGCACGTTAAGAAAGCATCGAAGAAAGCGACTCAAAAGACCAAGATGAACCGCAAGAGCCAATCGCGTTAGTTTTTGTTTGTCTCAGGCGAAGTGGCAAACATAATCCAGCATGTCAATCACTTCGATATCGAATCGGCTGTTGCCAGGAATTTCAAATGAATCGCCGGCCCCGTAAGTTTTCCATTCCGTCTCGCCCGCTAAGCGCACTCGGCAAGCGCCGGCATTGATTTCCATGGTTTCCGGCGCGGCGGTGCTGAAAGCCAGGGCGGACGGGAAGATCACGCCGACAGTCTTGCGGCTGCCGTCCGGAAAAAGGACGGTATGGCTGACGCATTTGCCGTCGAAATAGACATTGGCTTTCTTGACGACGCTGACGTTGTCGAATTGCGACATGGTGGCTCCTTAAAAACAAAGGCCGCCATTATACGTGACGGTTCGGCGTCTTGAAGAATCTCGCGGTTTCACGGAGAGCGTAATCGATATCGAGTTGGTGAATGAGCATTCAGGCCACCTGGCCGTCAAAGTCCTTGCCGGTTAATATGAAAGGTTTCGTAAACCTCGCACCTGTCGAATGTTCGAGCAACTCCTCTGGTCCTTGATCCATCGTCCGTACATCACGGTTTTTCTGATCGCATTCCTGCTGCTTTCCTGGCTGGAGCAAGGCGCTCGGCGAACGGTGATCTGGGTGATCAGCAGCTATTTGGTGGCTCTGCTGGCCGAATGGGGGAGCATCAACCATGGAATTCCGTTCGGGAAGTATGTCTACCATTACGAGGCGCTGAGCAACGATTTGGTCGTTTTTGGCGTTCCGTTCTTCGACAGCCTGTCGTTTTCATTTCTCAGCTATGTCAGTTTCTCGCTGGCGCAGTTCTTTATGTCTCCCCTATGGATCAAGGCGTACGACGTGCAGCGCGTAACCTCGGTAGAGGTCCGAAATTCGGTGTCGGTGTTGCTGCTCGGTGCATTTCTTATGCTGGTCGTCGACCTTATCGTCGACCCGATCGCCAACCTCGGCAAATATTGGTTCTTGGGGGACATTTATCATTATCCTGACCCTGGCGTTCATTTCGGCGTGACCCTCGAAAATTACGCCGGCTGGTATATCGTCGCGACGGTGACGATTTTGCTGAATCAGCGCATCGATCGGCTGTTGCTGGACCGGGAGCAAAGGCGCGGAGAGCCGGTTAGACTGGTCTATGTGCCGTTGAAGGGATTGTTCGCTCCGTGTTTCTGGAGCGGCATCGTGATTTTTCAACTGGGAGTGACTTACTGGCTCGCCTATGGGGTAGAGGCGGTTCCCGATCAAGAACAATTGAAGTTACAGGCGCTGACCGGCAGCTTCATCATCGCGCCGATCCTGGTACTCGCCGCGGCGCAGCTGACCAAGCCTTCCAACCGTGTAAAGGGCGACGATATACGGGAACGAATCGGTACCTATCCGTTGGGTTCTGCTGTCCGCAGCGACGACGAACCACGCGGGGCGTCGCCGCCGGCAACGCTCGTTGCGGCGTCGCAAGACCATGAAGGTTTTTGACAGCTCCGGCGTCGCACAAACCGGCGCGGCCCACATCCGACCGGAGATAATTCTTGACATAAGATCCGGGCAGGGTTACGAGGCCTTGGCGCGTGCCGGCTTTGCATGTGAACCGGTGTCGGCGTAGCGCCAGGTCAGGCCCAAGGATTTTTGCAGGCTGTTCAGCAAATCCCCGAGATCTACCGGCTTGGTGATGAAGTCATCGAAGCCCGATGCCAGGCACATGTCTCTGATGTCATCGAACGCATGCGCGGTGACTGCGATGACTTTGACGTTTTGCCCGGATTCCGTCTGCCGTAAATGTTTGACCGTTTCTGCCCCATCCATATCGGGCATCAAGAGATCGATCATGATCAGGTCAGGTTCGAAAAGCGCGAACTTGTCCAAGCATTCTCTGCCGTTCGAGGCCGTTTCTATGACAAAATCCAGTGATTCCAGAAGCGCCGACAGCATCGTCAGATTATCCGGATTATCGTCGACGATCATGATCCGTCGCGCTTTTCCGGTGTAACCAATGACCTGATTCTCATCGGCTTTCGGTTTCGACGGATTCGATGCTGCCGGCAACGCCAGCGAAACCGTAAAAACACTGCCTTGGCCGCGAGTGCTTTGCACGTCGATTTGTCCGCCCATGGCATCCACCAACCGCTTGCTGATAGCTAGCCCTAAGCCTGTTCCTTCCGTAGAGTCGTGATCGGCCACTTGCTCGAAGGCCAGGAAAATTCGTCCCATATCCTCTTCGGCGATACCCTGGCCGGTATCTTCAATCCGGAAATAGACGGTTTCTCCATGACTGAAGACTTTCAGAGCGGCATACCCCTGATGGGTGAACTTTATGGCGTTGCCGAGGAGATTGATGAGTATCTGCCGTAAGCGCTTTTCATCACCGATAACGTATTCGGGTAGAGTCGCGGCCTTTTCATAGATAAAACCAACGCCCTTATTTATTGCTCGGAATTCGAACATCTCGGCAATGCCGTCGAGAAACTCTACGAAATGGAAAATGGAATTTTCCACCTCCAGTCGCCCCGCCTCGATTTTGGATAAATCGAGCAGATCGTTGATCAATGTCAGCAAATGATGTCCGGAGCGGCCGATATAACCCAGATATTCCTTGTGTTTTGAGGTGAGATCGGTCTGTTTTTGAAGCACCTGGGTAAACCCGAGTATTCCGTTCAAAGGAGTTCTCAACTCGTGGCTGATGTTGGCGAGAAACTCGGTTTTGGCGCGATTCGCGGCTTCGGCGGCCTCTTTTGCTTCCTTTAGGGCCAGTTCGCCTTGCTTGCGTTCCGTAATATCGACCCAGGCGCCGATCGCTTCGATCATGTTTCCCTCGGAATCTCGAAGCGATCTAAGCTTGTCGTGAATCCACCGGTACGAGCCGTCCTTGTGTCGAAACCGGTATTGATGCGTGAGTTCGCCTTGACTAATCAGGAGGCTTTGATTTTCCAGAGCGGCAGCACGGTCGTCCGGATGAACATGATCGATCCAGAAGGTCTCGTCGCAATACCATTGGTGCGGTTCATAGCCGGTCACCAGGGTTATGGTTTCGCCCATGAAATCGACCTTGAAGGGGCATTCCGGATTGCCCGTTCGGGAGAGTATGTAAATTACGGATGGGCTGGTATTGACGATATATTCGAGCCGATTCTGGGATTGCTCCAATTTCTGCTGTTGGGTGCGCAGAGCAAGTTCAAGCTGTTTGTAGTCGGTGATATCTGTGAATACCGCTTGGATCAATTTTTTTTGATTGAGCTGAATGACCTTGGTGGTGACGCGGATATTCCGTACGATGCCGCTTTTTGTAATATGCTCGGTTTCGAATACATCTTCCCCGGTATCACGAGTTTTCTCGATATGTCGCCTGATGTCCTCTTCCGATTGCTGCCGATCGATATCGCTTATTCGCAGTTTCCGGAATTCGTCACGCCTATATTCGAGATTTTGGTGAGCCTTCGGATTGAAGTCGATCAATTTGCCGCTTTCGATATCCATCAGCACCAGCGCATCGGGCATTTGCTCGAACAACGTGCGATAGCGGCTTTCCGATTCGCGTAACGATTCCTCGATGCGGAGGCGCTCCAAGATTTCGTCCTCGAGTTGGGCGTTTGCTTCGACCAGTTGCGCGGTGCGTTGCTCCACCATTTTTTCGAGATTGGCGTTTAGTTGTCTGATTTCCTGCTCCTTCCCTTTGCGCTCTTCGATCTCATGCTGCAACTGGCGGTTTGTCTCTTCGAGCTTGGCAGGACTCGGGAGTTTGAGGGCGTGGGGAATCAGCGGCCAAAGCAGGACCGAGGTCGCGATCGAGACTAGGCCGGTAAACAGTTTGACGAATCCTTCCAGCACGTAATTGGGATGCCAAATCGTCCAGATTTCCATTAGATGCGTTGTCCCGCACGCCATGATGAAGATGCCGAACAGGACAAAGATCGAGCGGAACTCAAGGTCCCGCCGCTTGAGGACGAAGAAAATCAGTGCCGCGGGGATGGAATAATAAGCCGCCGTAATCAGCGAATCCGATAGGACATGAAGAAGCAGCAAATCGGAGCGCCAAAGAAGGCATGTCCCGTGAGGTATGAAATCTTTGATCGTCTGAGAATCGAAGAGATTTTCGAACATGGTAGGCGCACTTGAAGTGAAAACCGCATCCGGTTGCGCAGTCAGATCCGATTAAGGATTAACCTTTACCAGTTCCACATCGAAGATCAGAGCCGCGTTTGGCGGAATCACGCGGCCTGCGCCACGTTCGCCGTAGGCCAGTTCAGGGGGGATGAAAAAGCGGTATTTGGCGCCTTCCTTCATGAGTTGCAAACCTTCGGTCCAGCCGCGAATAACCCCGTTCAAAGGAAAACTCACGTTTTCGCCGCTGTCGAATTCCTGGCCCGAGATCAGGCTGCCGCGATAGTTAACGGTTACGGTGTCGGTGGCCTTCGGTGAAAGGCCGTTGCCCTCGCTAAGGATCTGGTACTGCAACCCGCTCGCGGTACTCAAGATGCCGGGCTTTTTCTCGTTGTCGACCAAAAATTTCAAGCTTTCCCGCTTGTGTTTTTCTGCATCGGCAGACGGCGAAGGGGTGCAGCCGGACAGCCCGAATATGACAAGAGCAACTGCTCGGGCAAAAGATCCGAGTTTCTTCATAGTGTTTACACTCCATTTTAGGTTTGATGTGCGAACCGGATGCCGTGTTGGGCGCCTCGAAAAAACTACTTGCGGCCCGAGTCCAAGACGTCCGGACAAATCCGCCGAAAGCGACCATTCCGCAGGGAGCGGAATGAGACGAACCGCGTTCGTCCGAAGGGCAAAGTCCACGGAAGGACATTGCCAATTTGGACTGCCAATGGCAGGCCCCGTTAAGGGCGGCTCCCACGGATGGGGGCCGCGACACAGGAACCGGAGTGTACATGGAGTACATGAGGATTCCGCAGTCCTGTGCGGCGTACGTCCCTGTGCCGCAGGACTGTCCGAGCACGCGCAACACAGCAATCGGGCCGCAAGTAGGTTCTTCGAGGCGCACTGTCGCACGGGCTCCAATGCGCGGCATATTGTCGGACAAGAAAAAAAGCCGAGTCCGAATAGCAGCTCGAATCATCGAGCGAACCACGTTTTTACTCGGCTGGGCCTGCTTCTGCAAGAGTGGCGTCAAGTAAACAGTCTCGCTACTGCGCTGCATAACGCGAGAGATCTGTGCTCGTATCGGGAAGAAAACCCCCTGCCTGCATGGTCCACAATTTGTGGTAAAAGCCTTTTGCTGCAAGCAATTCCCGGTGATTCCCGTCCTCGACGATGCGGCCTCGGTCGAAGACCAGGATACGGTCGAGATGCGCGATCGTGGATAAGCGGTGGGCGACGACGATGACCGTTTTTTGGCCCATTAGCCGATCGAGATTGTCCTGAATCGCCTTTTCCGTTATCGAATCGAGACTGGACGTAGCCTCGTCGAGTATCAAAATCGGCGCGTCTTTGACCATGACCCGGGCAATTGCGATACGTTGCCGCTGGCCGCCGGACAACTTGACGCCGCGTTCGCCCACCAGGGAGTCGTAGCCGTCTTTCATGCCGTCGATGAACTCGTCGGCGCGCGCCATTCGCGCTGCGGCGGCGATTTCGGCATCTTCGGCGTCCGGCCGTCCGTAACGTATATTTTCCCGCAGCGAACGATGGAATAGGCTGGGATCTTGGGGAATCAGACTGACTTGCTCGTGAAGCGAGTCCTGGGTTACGTGAGCGATGTCGGTGCCGTCGATCAGGATCTGACCGCCTTGAGGTTCGTAGTAGCGGAGGATCAGCCCGACGAAGCTGGATTTTCCGGAGCCCGAGAATCCGACCAGGCCGACCCGCTGACCGGGCTCGATGACGACGCTCAACCCGTCGAATACCCACTGTCCCGGCACATAGCCGAACCGGACATCGCGGAATTCGATCCGTCCGCGCGTTATTCGCAATGGTTGTGCCTTTGGCGTATCGACGATGTCATGGGGTCTGACGATGGTGGTGACGCCGTTGCCGACATTGCCCACATATTCGAAGAACTCCAGAAAGCGGCGGCTGAGATTGCGGGCATCACCGATGATCAGAAGCGCCAGTCCGGCGCTCATCGCGAAGTCGCCGACCCCGATCAGACCTTGGTCCCAGAGCCTCAAGGCGAAGTATATCGTGCCTACCTTCAAGGCAGCCGCGGATATGAACTGAAACCAGCGCACCCGCTCCATGTACCAGAAAGTCCGGCGCCCGGCTTTGACCTCCGTTTCGAGATAACGGTCGAGATAATCCCGCTCGTGACGCAGTCGGGCGAACAATTTGACATTCAGGATATTAGTCACGGAGTCGACGATTTTGCCGTTCACTTGGCTGCGGGTTTCGGCATAAGCCTGAGCGTAAGGACGGCAGCGTTTGGCCAGCCAGAACGATACGCCTACGTAGACCAGCACCCAGGCCGCTACGAACCATCCGAGATTATCGTGAGTTCTCAGCAGCAACGCGACGGACACGGCGAATACGACTCCGACCGGCCAGAAATCGAAGAGAATCGCCCAAGCGGTATGATTGACGCTCATGGCGGTTTCGGTGATCCGGTGCGCGAGTGCGCCGGCAAAATGCCCGCTGAAATACCGGACGGAATGGTGCTGCAGGTAGGCGTACAGTATTTGCGTTGTCCTTTTGCGCAAGCGCGGTCCCACCATGATCAGACAGGCGCCGCTGGCCCGGCTGAACAGGATTTCGGCGATATTCAATGCGGCGAAAAGCATCAAGGGCGTTTTCAAGCGCTCCGTCAAGGGAATCGAATCACCGCTTGCCTCCGTCACGCCATCGATGATTTGCCCGATGGCGTAGGGTACGAGGATGTTACTCATGGCCTGTCCCGTTTCCAGAATCAGCATCAGCAGAAACCATCCACGAAACCCTGCCATACAGTGAATAATGAAGCGAACGCTGGTATTCGGCAGAGCGGGGGCGTCAGTTGCGCGTTTAAAAGCGAACCTTGTCGAATCGTTCATGATGAAGGCAGTGTGTTTGGGGAAACGGTGGCGGCGGTCAGTTTCAGGGCGACTCAGGCGCTATCTATCCGCACGAGCCCGGAAAATCTCGTCGATTACTGCTTTTGGGGCAAGAGGACAACTCTGTCGCGAAAGTCGCAAGACAGGCGTTGTTGACGACATGAGCGGCGGGCGGACTACGCCCGCGTCTGTGGTTAGCTTCGTTGCCCGAATGGATCGGGCAACGAAGCGAGGCGGAGCCTCTGGTCCTCGGGATTATAGGGATAGCCGAAATGCTCGGACGAGTGGGGTCGCGTCAATCCGTAAGCATTCGCTAACGGGCTTGCGCGTGGAAGCCAGACTCGAAGCCGATCGAATGGGGGCGTTCATAGCGGTCTTCGTTGTCTGCATCCATTTCGTCATCGGGTTGAATCCGGATATCCAGCCTATCAACATCGTCTGCCCATTTGTCTAAAAGCGCTGGCAGACTCTTCCTCAAATAGTCTCCTTTGATTCTCATGGTACTTTCCTTATTTTGAGTGAGTTTGCGAATTAAGTCCTGCACCTCGGCAAAGCCTCGGTAGTCAATTTATAAAAAAATTCAAGTCGCAGGTAAATCAGAATTCCTTATGAATATCGAGTTATAGATAAGTAACTGTGAGTCATTCCTGAGACAGTGAACGTAAAAAAACCTTACGGATTCGAGCTCGAATCCGCCGGTTTCAGTACTGCCCGCAAGGGCAGATGATCGGAGGTTTCGCGCGCCAGAGGCGTTGAGTATGCCGCAATGTCCGCAAGAAGCTCGCGGGGTTTGACCCAAATTCGGTCGAGAGGGAACAGAGGAAATATGGACGGGTAAGTGGCGATATCGGGTATGTGTCCGAAATGGTTGCGCAGCCAGCGAAAAGGCCTTCCCCATAGAAACCACTCGTTCAGATCGCCGAAGAGAAGCGCGGGCGGCGGGGCATCGGCCAGTATGCTCAGAAGCCGGGTCATTTGTTTCCGCCGTTCGCCGGGAAACAATCCCAAATGAGTCCCGATCGCGCGAAGAGGCCCGCACGGACTGTCGACCGACAAATCGATCGCTGCACGGGGTTCCCGGTGCGGTATGCTGAGATCGACACGCCTAATGTTACGAACCGGCAGCCGGGTAAGGATGGCGTTGCCGTAGTGCCCGTTGCGGCGGAGCAGCGTCGGGCCCGGAACGGCCCGGTAGTGCAGACGGGAGGCGAAATGCTGAAGCAGGTCGAGAGCGACTTCAGGCTCCCATTGCAGTTCCTGGAGCGCGATGAGGTCGGCATCGAGTTCCCGAATGATGGTCAGGACTCTCTCCGGATCGTAACGTCCGTCTCGTCCGATGCAGTCGTGAACATTGTAAGTTGCAACGACTAACGACATGCCGGACCCGTTACCCGACCGAGTCGCCGGCGCATGCCGTGTTTTCCGCTTCGCGCCGACGCAGCCATCGGTGCGTAGCGAATGCGGCAGCCCCGATAATGGCGGCGGCGGCGACGAGCAAGGCGATATTGATCGGACTCGGGTGATGGACCGCAGCAGCCAAGCGATCCGAAAAAACCGTGATGGCCATGGCGCCGGGGACCATCCCAAAGATCGTTCCCAATAGAAAGTCGCGGAAACGGATATGGGAGGCTCCCGCAACTAAATTGACCACGGTGAACGGCGCGACGGGTATCAACCGGACCGTAAGCATGGCCAGCAAGCCACGATGACGCAGCCAGCGGCTGAGCGTATTGAGTCGGGCGCCGCCCAGGCGCCGCACGATATCTCGACCGAAAACGTGGCCGAGCGCAAAGGTGAGAGAGGCACCTACCAGCGACCCGAGAATCGCATAAACAAAACCCGTGATAGGACCGAACACAACTGCCGTCGTGAAGATCACCAATGTGATCGGTATCGCTGTTATAGCGGCAAGTATATAGGCGCCGATGACCCATACCGGCGTTGCCGGAGTCCGTTGCAGTGTGCGTCCGACATTGATCAGCGTCTCCTTGTCGAGCCATTCGTGCAGTGGCCCCCAGCGCCACGCGGCCGCAAGCGCCCCGATAGCTGCGAGCAGGCTGAGGGTGGCGGTAATCCGTTTGCGGGCGGAAGGCCGGTGTTCCACGGGGATGAGTTCGTCGATCAATCGATCGGGATCGATGGGCGCTTCCGGATCGACTACGCTGGCCTGGGGTAGAAGGGCATCGGCCTCGGGCGATACTTCGCCTTCAAGGTGCCGAAGCGTGTGCGGGTTTCCCCGTAAGCTTTCTATGGCGACAATCAGCGAGCCCGCCTGTCTGATAGCCAGTTCCATTCGATCCGTTCCGACGCCCAAATGCTCGGCCAGCAAGCGATTTCTTAAACCTGTAATCGCTTTTGCCGTATTTGGCTCGGTCGCTTCGATGGCAAGATTGCATTCCGTGTCCAGCCCCATCGAGCGATTGTTAAGATTCGCCGAGCCGACGAGCGCAAGGCGGTCGTCCACTACCATCAGTTTGGAATGTACGTTGATGCACTGATCGTTCAGCCCATCGCAGTCGGGATAATAGATCCGGAACTTGCCATGTCGGTCGGCTGCGCGAAGGCGGCGAAGCAATCGAGCCCGCAAGACTTCCATTGTCGTTTGCTCGAGCCAACCGCCGCCGGTCAGTCGCGATACGACGACGATCTCCGGCGGATTCGGCTCACGAAGTCTCAATTCGAGTAGAGCGCCGACCGAAGAAGCCGTCAGATACTGGTTCTCGATATAAATCGTGTTCTTCGCTGACCGGATTGCATCGACGTACAGCTCCCGGAGTTCGAGAATTTCGACACCGCCGTTGAACCGTGGGACCGTTCGGACGATTGCGACATCGACATCGCTGATGTCCGGGACGATCGACGGGGGCCAGGGATCGGTTCCGGCATCGCTGTCGGCACGGAGTTGGTTGCCTGTCGCATTGCGCCAGCGCTCACGGGCTAACATGCCGAGCGCCGCAGCTGCTTCTCCGTCCACCATCATCTGCACATCGTGGACCGGGGCGTAGGCTTGGCCGTTGGATCTTCGACGGTAGGGGGCGTTGGGTTCATGGTCCGGCGTATCCCACCGTTCCTGGGCGAGATCCATGCCACCGACAAAGGCCACGGCGTCATCGATCACGACGATTTTCTGGTGGTGCGAGGCACCGACCGGATGCCGGCCATCCAGATAAAAGTGAAGGTGCCGATGTCTTTGCCAGCCAAGCGTGTAAATCGGCAGGACTTCGCGGCCGGGTGCATAAAGCATTGCGAAGTCCCAATTCAAAATATAGACATCCAATCCGCGGCGGTCTTCGATAAGCGCTTTCAGAAAGTCGCCGAGCTGGATCGGAAATCCATCGCTGACGCCATCTTGGGCTAACTTGGTTCGGCTATCGATATCCCAGCCGATGATGAAAATAGATCGCTGAGCACGAGTCGCTGCCGCTCGCAAGGCCGGAAAATACGCCGAGCTGTCGATCAAAAATGAAGCTCGACGGGCGCGGGCAGTGCGCCAACAGTTGCGTCCAGGTTGCAGTATGCGGTTCTCGCCTTCTCGTTGGGCATCGAAATTCCTCATTCTTGTCCCTTGGTGGTGATCTAAAGGCATTGAAAATTGCCGGAGCAAGTCTGCCGGCTTGTATGATCGAGATCGCGGAAACAGCGGTCGGATCTCTTTTTAGAGTGTTTGACAAGCTCTAGCCTGCATTTCTCACACCCTTTCGTCGCGAGGGCGTCGAGACGATGCTGTGGGCGCTGCATGGACCGAGCGACGGCGAAGGCGTAGCCGGCACATCAGGCTGTAGGATGTGCCGACGAAGGAAGGGGTGCGACTAAAGCAACCGTTTGCGATTGGAAGGGTCGCGACTAAAGCGACCGTTTGCGATTGGAGGAGTGTGAGAAATGCGGGTTAGCGGCTAGCTCTCCAAACAATGCGGATTCGCTTGTCTAAACGAGAGGGGGCGGGTTCAATTCGGCGTTGCTGTAGCCGTTTGCGAGGTGCGGGATGGGTTGATCGCTAAGATGAATGTCCTTCGCTTCGGAAAAACGATCCGCTGTCTCATCGTGATGCAGCTTGTCATTCTTACGAATATGGCCGCTCGAAACCGATATAGACGTAAGCCTAGGTTTACAAAGCTGTATTTGGGGAGATAGGATAACGTATTCACCGATCATATTTCGGGCCGGTTTGGCTGCATATTCGTATATACAAATGCATGACCTTCATGGAAAATACCGACCGCATACCCTCGAAACCATACTAATTGGAAAGGCGTTAGATATGGCTGTTAATGGACTAACAGTTTTCATCGTCGACGATGACCCCGACGTGTGCGATGCCTTGGCAGCGCTACTGAGGGCTGAGGGGTTTGTTGTTGAAACCTACCTGTCCGGGCCTGATTTCCTGGCTTCGGTGAAGCCCGAGCAACAAGGATGTCTCATTCTGGATATCAATCTCCCGCAAATTTCCGGGTTGGATTTGCAACAGATCCTTACTGAGAGGGGGTTTAACCTTCCTATCATTTTTCTGACGGGATTTGGCGACGTGCCCAAATCGACAGCAGCCTTCAAGGGTGGAGCCGTAGATTTTCTTGAAAAGCCCGTCGATGCCGACGTCCTGATACCGGCGATAAGAAACGCACTCGCTCTCAGTTATCAGCGTTACGAAGAAAAGTCGCGTCAGCACGAGCTTGATGCTCTATACGCTAATCTGACACCGCGTGAAAAGGAAATTTTGGTGTACCTAGCACGTGGCTATTCGGCCAAACAGGTCGGCAAGGCATTGGGCATCAGTCATCGTACCGCTGAAATCCACCGTGCCCGCATTATGGAGAAGCTGGGCGTTCAGTCACTCGCCGATCTCGTGGCACTCGCGATTCAGATGGGAATCCGTTAATCGTCACGACGAGATTTGACCGGGCGAGCCATACTTGGGCTGAGTTGGTACGGTTTGTAGCGGGTTGATGACTGTCGTTTGGCACGACAGCGTTGGCTTGTGTCAGCGCTTGGGAACCAAAGCTTGTCGCCTATTTGCGAAACCTAGAAGCGTTGCGCTCCAGAATCAGTTCCGGCGTCGGTTAACCGAACGTCACCATCAGGAGCCTATTCCAGTAGGCCACAGAAACCCTTTGACAAGCTTCGAGCGAACGGCTTATTCCATTCGGCATTCGAGTGAACATTACGTAGGGTGGGTTAGCGGAGCGTAACCCACCGATTCGAGGTCGCTCGATGGGTTACGGCCTCGCGGCCTAACCCACCCTACAAAAATTAATGCCTTATTGAAAGCGATTTGGAATTACTGGCATAGGCCGTAAATTCCTCTTGGTTCTGCGTCACGGGTCCTTTTGGTAGCAGATAAGGCAGAGAGCGTAATCCAGACATACGTAAGAGTACGTACATTCGAATCGGCGTTAGACATCGTACTCTACGGCCACAGAGCGTTCAGGTCTTTCATATGAGCCGAAATGTTCCAATAAACTCGGCGTGACTGAACGAATCGTTCTTATCTTCGAAATGTAAGCTACCGATCGTCGCAGCCTGACCGCAGTGCCGCGATGGCCGTTATTCAATCTGTAGCTGATACAAATACGTAGGAGCTTTTATCGTCCATTCCGTCATCGTATTCGGGTTGGGATGGATAAATGTGCTTAGGACTTGGCAAGTGTTGCCCGGGGTTATCGGAATGGAGGTCAGGCGTGTCCAGCTTCAATAAATCCAGCGAGACGTTGAAGCCCAGCAATCCATTCGCCGTTCTTAAGCCCTATATTGCCGTGCTCGCCTCTCTGATGGTTATCCTAGGGTTGATCGCCGCGACCCATGCGATGAACCGACCGGCTCCGATCAGCCTATTGCTGCTAATTCCGGTTGCCGTGGGTGCCTTCCTAGGCGGATTCGGCGCCGGGATATTGGCGCTGATTCTCGGGCTGGCAGCGGATCATTTTCTTTTCGGAGAATCCGCTTTCGGCATCCAGCGACTTTTTCCCTATATGGATGAACAGGTTCGGCTCGTATTTTTCGTAGCCGAGGGGCTGTTGCTGAGCGGGATCGGTCACTGGCACCGGCTTTCCAGATTCCAAGCCCACGAGTCTGCGCGCCGCCAACAAATGCTGGAGCAAGAAATCGTGCGTCGCCGGAAATTGGAGGAGTCGGTGGTGCGCAGCCAGCGTGCCGTCAAATCGCAACTTGCAGAAATCGAGGGTATTTATGCCACGGCGCCGGTAGGTCTCTGCTTTCTCGACCGGGATCTGCGCTTTGTCCGAATTAATCGTCGGCTTGCCGAAATTCATGGAGTTCCCGTGGAAGCACATATCGGGCGGGACATACAGGAGGTGGTACCGGAGGTCGGTCGAGCAATCATTCCCTTACTGCGGCGGGTGATCGTATCGGGCGAGCCGATTCTGGAAAAAGAGATTTCAGGGACAACGCCGAACAGTTCTCAAACACAGCGGGTTCTGCTGGCGAGTTTTTTTCCGATAAAAGAAAACGATGGCTTTGTGTCCGGCGTAAATGTTGCCGTTAAAGATATCACCGGGCAAAAGCGCTTCGAGGACACGCTAAGGGAAAGCGAAGAAAGATACCGGCTTCTCGCGGAGGTGTCTCCTCTCGTGATCTGGACGGCTGCGCCGGATGGCACTTTGGTCTACGCAAGTCATCATTGGCTCGAGTACAGTGGTTTGACCTTGGAACAGAGTCGTGGGCAGGGATGGACGTCGGTATTGCACCCCGAAGATCGCGAGCGAGTATTCACCGAGCAGCCGGAGGCGCTAAGAAAAAAGCGCCCTTACGAGACAGAACTCAGATTCCGCTGTCATCGGATCGGAGAGTATCGCTGGCATCTCATCCGCGCTTTGCCGCTTTGCGACGAACGCGGCGAGGTCCGCCAGTGGGTGGGTATCGCTATGGATATCCATCAAATGAAATGCGGTGAGAAAGCATGGAGGGACGGTCAAGCACGCCTGCTGCTGGCCCTCGAAGCCGGCCGCATGGCGGTGTGGGAGCGTGATTCGTCGAGCGGCGGAATAACGTGGCTGGACCCGACGGATATGCATTCAGCTATCGGTTTCGAGAACCAATTTCTGGCCTGGGTACGGGATATCGCGGAACGGAACTTGCCCTCGGTTCCCGAGAGCGGCGATCAGCCCGCCGAGAGCTATAGCCAGGAATTCCACATTGTCTCGCCGGATGGACAATTGAACTGGGTCGAAGCGCGGGGACAGCATGTTTTGGGCAACCGGGAGAGCGGCCGGAGACTGGTTGGCGTTCTTTCCAATGTTACCGACCGGAAACGCGCGGAAGAGAGCTTGCGTCACGTCAAGGAGGTTGAAGAAGCACTGCGCGAGGCCGATCGAAGAAAGGACGAGTTCATTGCCCTCTTGGCTCACGAACTCCGGAATCCGCTCGCGCCGATTTTGACTTCGGCGCAATTATTGAAACGGCGTGGCTCGGAACGGCCGGAATTGCTCGAATCGGCTACCGATAGCATCGAGCGCCAGGTTAAATATTTGACTCGGCTGATCAACGATCTTTTGGATATATCGCGGGTCGCGAGGGGCAAGTTACAGCTGAGTTTTGAAGTCACCGATATGGCTTCGGTGATCGCCCATGCTATCGAAGTCTGTCGGCCGGTGATCGAAAAGAACCAGCAGGAGTTGGTGCATAGTGCAGCCGGCCAGCCGATTTATCTTTGGGGCGACCCGGCACGGCTCTCGCAGATCATCGCCAATCTATTGATGAACGCCGCAAAATTTACGCCTGTAAAAGGCCGGATAGAGTTGGCGATGAAGCAGACGGGACGGGAAATCTCGATTAAGGTGAGAGACAACGGCATCGGGATTGAGCCGGACGCGCTCGAACATATCTTCGAACCCTTCGTTCAGTTCGAACGGCCGCTGCATAGTGGCCATAGCGGACTCGGTGTCGGCTTGGCTCTCGTAAAAAGCCTGGTGGAGATGCATGGCGGTAAAATTTCGGTGGCTAGCGCCGGCAAAGATCAGGGCGCCGAATTTTCGATTCGATTGCCTTTGTTCGACCAATCGTCCGGGCGAAAACCAGATCGGACCGAGGCCGAGGACGAGGCGCAGCCTATTAAAGCCTTAGCTTCAGATCTTCAGTAGCAATCTGACCGGATCTTCCAGCAGTTCCTTTAACGTGAACAGAAAAGTCACGGCTTCGCGGCCGTCGATGATGCGATGATCGTAGGAAAGGGCCAGGTAGATCATCGGTCGAATCACGATCTGTCCGTCCTCGACCACTGGCCGGTCCTTGATGACGTGCATGCCGAGAATGGCGCTCTGCGGCGGATTGAGGATCGGGGTCGAGAGCATCGATCCGAAAATGCCGCCGTTGGTGATGGTGAACGTGCCGCCGCTCAACTCTTCGAAGCTGAGTTTGCCGTCCCGCGCTTTTTGTGAAAAATCGATGATCGCCTTTTCGATTTCGGCGAAATTGAGACGGTCGGCGTCACGCAGGATCGGCACCACTAGCCCGCGATCGGTGGATACTGCGATGCCGATGTCGTAATAATCGTGGTAGACGATGTCGTTTCCGTCGATCGAAGCGTTGATGATCGGAAAGCGTCTGAGGCCTTCCACCGCCGCCTTGACGAAAAAGGACATGAAGCCCAGCTTGATCTTATATTCCTGCTCGAAACGTGCGCGGTGCTGATTCCGCAGGTCGAAGATCTTCTGCAGATTGACTTCGTTGAATGTGGTCAATGTTGCGGTCGTGTGTTGCGCCTCGATCATGCGCTCTGCGATGCGGGCTCGAAGCCGGGTCATCGGCACACGTCGTTCGCCCCGGCCTTCCGTCGCTCTGACCTCGGGTCTCTCCTTCGGTGCCGGCTCCGGCCTCCGAGCCGGCGCAACCGCTTCGACGGTCTTGCGTTTTTGCGATTCCAGATAATCCAGGACGTCCTGCTTGGTCAAACGGCCCTCGCGTCCCGTGCCTTTTATCTGCGCCGGATCGAGGTTATGCTCCATGATCAGCCTGCGTACCGAAGGTCCCATGGGTTGGGCGAACCTCACGGGTCTGGGTACCGCCTCGGGCACAGCCGCCGGTTCCGGCTTTGCCGGTATTTCCGGGGGCGCGGCAGTTTCGGCGACCGCGGGACGGGCCTCTGTTTCAATGACCGCCAGAAGCTCACCGCTCCCGACCACGTCACCCTTGGCGTGTCGGATTTCCTGCAGCACGCCGTTGTCCGGCACGGGAACTTCGAGGATCACCTTGTCGGTTTCCAGGTCGACGAGAGTCTCGCTTTTCTGCACCGTATCGCCCGGCTGTTTACGCCAGTCGAGCAAGGTCGCGTCGGTGATGGACTCGGGCAGATTAGGCACGGTGACTTCGATGCGCATGAACTATTCCTAAAGGCTCTTGACGGGGCACGGTTCCAAACAATGCGTCTTCGACAACTTTCTTCTGCTGCTCCAAATGCCGGTGGAATTGGCCTACGGCGGGCGCAGCAGACATCGGCCGTCCAGCATAGCTGAGGACGATGTCCTTTTCCAGCAGGCTCAGGAAGCGGTGCTTGATCTGGTGCCACGCGCCCTGATTTTCCGGTTCTTCCTGACACCAGATCAATTCTTTCATTTGGGGGTAAGCCGCCAGTTCCTGCATGAAGAGATCGTAAGGAAAGGGATAGAGCTGCTCTATGCGGATAATGGCGACGTGGTGAAGGTTTTCCTTGCGCCGAGTCTCCAGAAGATCGTAGAACACCTTGCCGGTGCAGAGGATGACGCGGGTGATCTTGGCCGGGTCATGGGCGTCGATTTCGCCGATGATGTTGCGGAAGCATCCGTCCGACAATTCTTCCAGCCGCGACGTGGCCAATTTGTGCCGCAGCAGGCTTTTGGGCGTCATGATGATCAGCGGCTTCCGGTAAGGTCGCAGCATCTGCCGGCGCAAAAGATGAAAGATCTGGGCCGGTGTCGTCGGCACGCACACCTGAATGTTCTGTTCGGCGCATAGTTGCAGATAGCGCTCGATCCGGGCCGATGAATGTTCGGGGCCCTGGCCTTCGTAGCCGTGCGGCAGAAGCATGGTCAGTCCGCTGAGCCGTCCCCATTTGGTCTCTCCCGAGGTGATGAATTGATCGATCACAACCTGGGCATTGTTGGCGAAGTCTCCGAATTGGGCTTCCCAAATGACCAGGGTGTCAGGCTCGGAGCTGCTGTAGCCGTATTCGAACCCGAGCACGCCTTCTTCGGACAGCAGCGAGTCGTAAATGTAAAAACGCGCCTGGTTGTCGCTGAGGTTCTGAAGCGGAATATAGGTATCGCCGGAATCTTGGTCATACAGAGTTGCGTGACGATGAAAAAACGTTCCGCGTCCCACGTCTTGACCGGTCAAACGTACGGCGTAACCCTCGGTCAGCAGCGAGGCATAGGCCAGAGTTTCAGCATATCCCCAGTCGAGAGGTATTTCCCCGGCCGCCATTTTGCGCCGGCTTTCCATGATCGCCGCCGCACGCGGATGAAGGGCAAATCCCGGCGGAATGCCGATCAGTCGCTGCGACAGGTCTTGAATCGTTTTCTGTGGCAAACCTGTATCGCAGGGCAGCGTCCACTCGGTGCCGAGGTAGTGATCCCAGCGGGTTTTGTAGTAGCTCATGGCGTCGTGAACGATCGGCCGGAGGAATGTTTCGTCTTTCTTCAGACCATTTTGGTAATCCTCCTCCATGCGCTGGACGACGTCGGGGGTTACCACTCCTTCGGCGATCAATCGGTCGGCGTAAAGCTTCCGAACCGGCGGATGGTTGCGGACAAACCGGTACATCGAAGGTTGAGTCACGGCCGGTTCATCCGCCTCGTTATGCCCGTGGCGGCGATAGCAGATAAGATCGATCACCACGTCTCGCTTGAATTTCATCCGATAATCGAGAGCGAGCCGGGTGACATAGAGCACCGCTTCGGGATCGTCGCCGTTTACGTGAAAAACCGGCGCCTGAATCATGTTCGCAACATCGGTGCAATACAGCGTGGATCGGGCATCGAACGGGTTGCTGGTGGTGAAGCCGATCTGGTTATTAATGACGACATGTATGGTTCCACCCGTCGTATAAGCACGGGTTTCGGCCATGTTGAGCGTCTCCATGACGACGCCTTGCCCCGCAAAAGCGGCGTCGCCGTGAATCAGGACCGGGAGTACGGCGGTCTCGCCGTCTTCGTCCTCGCGCCGGTCCTGGCGTGCGCGCACGGAACCTTCCACGACCGGATCGATGATTTCGAGATGCGAAGGATTGAAGGCCAGGGCAAGATGCACCATGCCGCCGCCCGTTTCGATGTCCGATGAGAAGCCCATGTGATATTTCACGTCGCCTGCGCTGGCATATGGCGGTGCGTTCGGATATATGCCTTCGAACTCCTGAAATAGCGAGCTGGGCTTTTTCCCAAGGATGTTGATGAGCACATTCAGCCGCCCTCGGTGGGCCATGCCCATCACGATTTCCTTGGTTCCTTTTTCGCCTGCCCGCTGGATCAGATCGTCCAGCAGCGGAATCAGGCTTTCCGCCCCTTCGAGCGAGAACCGCTTTTGGCCCACGTACTTCCGATGCAGGTATTTTTCTATACCCTCGGCGGCGGTAAGGAGCTTCAGCATCCATTTCTTTTCCTCGGCACTGAAGTTTCCGCGGGCGCGCGTGCTTTCCAGCCGCTTTTGGATCCATCGCTTGATGTCGCTGTCGACGATATGCGTGTATTCCGCACCGACGTGTCCGCAATAGGTCTGCCGCAGCATCGAGAGAATCTCGCGCAATGGCAGCCGTTCCGGGCTTCGCAGGATGTCGATGTAAAACGGACGGTCCAGCTCATCTTCGCTCAGCTCGTAATGGGCAGGGTCCAAATCCTTCAGCGCTGCCGGGGGGGATAGCTTTAACGGGTTGTTGTCGGCGGACTGATGGCCGCGGGTTCGGTATTGATAAATCAGCCGGTCTACAGCGGATTGCTTGCGCAGCATTTCTTCCGCTTCGGATTCCCCGATTGCCGCTTTGATGACGCGGCGCTTTCTTTCGGCTGCGGGCTCCTCTCTTGTCAATTCGTGCTGGATCGACCGGAATTTCTCCCGCCAGCTTTCATCGACGGACTCGGGATCCCGCAAGAATCTCTCGTAGAGATCTTCGAGAAAACCGACGTTGTCTTCGCTGAAAGCCGATGCGTCTTTAAAGAGTTGTAAGAGCTTATTCATTAGGTTGTCTCGTGTGTCCGTCCCGTTCTTTGAGATTTTAAACGAAGGTCTTGCGCCTACCGTGTGGTGGTCAGTCCGTTTGGCCAGACTGTGGGACGCGTATACGTATGCGTATACTTAAAGACAATTTTGAGCCGAGTTTTATCTCCGATAAAGCCCGGAAAATTTCCTGCTACCAAGCTGCCGGAGGGACCGACACGGCACCGGTGCCGTCGTTTCTCGCCATTGCGGCAGTCCGTTGTTTCCGTCCACGTCCGTCACAGTCTAAGTCTACGTTATTAACCCGGCTTCTAAATTAGGCCGGGTTAATCCGGGGCGGCGATCAGCCGCGTGAGCTAGGCCTAAGCGTGTAACCGGCCTGGGCGGCGGCCCGAAAGACCAGGAGGGTATTTACGGGTCTGATCGATATTAACCCGGCCTATAAATATAGGTCGGGTTAATCCGGGGCAGGGATGCCCCGGCGCGGCGACAAGCCGCGTGAGCCCAGGCCGGGCGTGTACCGGCTTGGGCGGCGGCCCGAAATACCAGGAGGGTATTTACGGGCCTGATTAATAAATTATTCCGGAGCAGGCTAAACGACCGGTAGTCGGCCGATTTTGGTCGTCATTCCACGCGGCGACAACACGTCGAGCGCATGAAAGTTTCTTGTGCTAGCCTCTTGCTTGGTTTCATTTTGGACGAAATACGGTGGGGGAGACAGTATGTTCGATGGGTTGATCGGTCGTGTGCCCATATACACGCACACTCTCGATGTATACGGCTACGAGCTTAGCTTTTGCAGCGGTGAAGCTCTGAGCGTAGGGACCAAAGACAGCGAAGATCGGTGGACCGAAGCGGTGCGGCAGGCCGGCCAGGCGCTGGATTTGAGAGATTTGGTCGGCGATAGCCGAGCGATGCTCCGGGTGCCGTCCACTTCTTTAACCGTATGCGAAGGATTGGCCTGGCCGAAGTCCCAGGTGGTTCTGGCGGTATCGGGAGACGTCTTGAATGATAGTGCGGCGGAGGAAACCGTATCCCGCCTGGCCGACGAGGGTTTTACCATCGCGCTTCATAATCCGTCCTGCGATTTGGTCGAACTTAGGCGCGAGGCCGACTTCGTATCGATCTGCTCCCTGGATGCCAGAAAGCTGAACGGTTTTAAGATCAGTTGGACGGCCCGCCACGACCAAAATCTGCATCTTCTGGTGAGAGACATAGAAACGCCGGACGAATACGATCGTTTCCGCAAGCTGGGTTTCGATTATTACGAAGGCATGTTTTTCGAGCGGCCCCGACATTTGCGCAGTTGCGATATACCGGGAAACCGCCTGGCCGTGCTCGAACTGCTTGCGCGGCTCCAAAGTCCAAAGGTCGACGTCGCCGAGGCCGAGGCGATCATCACGCGCGATATGACCCTGAGTTATAAGCTGCTCCGATTAGTCAATGCCGCATTTTTCGGTGTGACGAAGCGGATCGACTCGATCCGCCGGGCCGTGATTTTCTTCGGCGTACAGCGGATCAAAAACTGGGCGTCGGTCATTCTGGTCAATTCCGTCGATTACCGCCCGCGCGAGTTGCTGACCACGGCACTGGTACGGGCGCGAACCTGCGAGCTGCTGGCCGAACGAATGAAACGGCCAAATACCGAGCTTTATTACATAACCGGGTTATTTTCCCTGCTGGACGCCGTTATGGACGTTCCCAAGGAGGACATTCTGCGACACTTGAACCTCGATGACCGCATCGATGAGGCGCTGCTGCATGGTAGCGGCCCGATCGGCGATGTGCTCCGCGCCGCGATTGCATTCGAGCGCGCCGAGCCCGGTGAAATTCAGGGTTGCAAGTTTGAACAGGGCGTACCGGCGAGCGCTTACGTGGAATCGATCCGCTGGGCGACGGACGTTCGAAAGGCGCTGGAGGTTTCTTAACCGGGACTTTATGAACGGAAGAAGATGGAGATGAAATCCTGAGTGATTTGCTTGGCTATTGGGCCGCCTTCGTGGGAAAATCGTGATTTAAGCTTTCGAACCTACCCGATCGGAATGACTAGACTATGGCGGCTTTACCCGCGCAATTGATAGACCGCTTCGGGCGGCGTATCAGTTACGTTCGCATTTCCATCACCGACCGCTGCGACTTTCGCTGCATTTATTGCATGAGCGAGGACATGGCTTTTTTGCCCCGCGCTCAGATCTTGACGCTCGAGGAAATCCTGGCCGTCGCCACGGCGTTCGTGGAACTCGGCGTCGAAAAGATACGCATCACGGGCGGAGAGCCCCTGGTGCGCAAGGGCGCGGTCGATCTATTGCAAGAAATCGGCAAGCTGCGGGGCTTGAGAGAGCTGGTTTTGACGACCAACGGATCGCAGCTGGAAAAAACCGCATTGCTGCTGAAGTCCGCCGGAGTAAAGCGCATCAATGTCAGTCTCGATTCGCTGGATGGCGACCGGTTCCGGAAGATGACCCGGATAGGGGACTTGGATCAGGTGCTCCGCGGGATCGACGCCGCGCTGGATGCCGGTTTCGAACGACTCAAAATCAATGCCGTCGTGCTCAAGAATCGCAACCATGACGAGGTGAGCGATCTGGTCGACTATGCGATCGCCAAGAACATCGACATCAGCTTCATCGAAGAGATGCCGCTGGGCGCGGTCGATGGGCACGACCGTGCCGAGGAGTATTATTCCAGCGACGACATCAAGCGGGATCTCGACCGGCGTTTTGTCCTGCTGCCCACGCCGGAAACCACAGGCGGACCTTCCCGTTATTACCGCGTGTCCGGCACCCACACACGTGTGGGGTTCATATCCCCGCACAGCCACAATTTCTGCGGAACCTGCAACCGCGTGAGAGTGACGGCCGAAGGCCGGTTGCTGCTCTGTCTGGGCAACGAACACTCGATAGATCTGAAACGGGTCTTGCGAGCCAATCCCGGCGATATGCACAAGCTGAAACATGCGATCGTCGATTCGATGGCGATCAAGCCCGAACGGCATTATTTCGACATCAAGGCACAGCCCGTGATCTTCCGCCACATGAACGCTACCGGCGGCTGAGCCCCAATGCCGTTAAGTTAAGACGAATGACGTCACCCCGGCAGGGAAGGGTGGCTTCGGTGCTCCCGAAGACACCGTTTGCGATTGGAATGCCGGGGTCCAAAAGCCATGGACGGCAGAGGCCGATCACTTCCTTGTGCACTGGATTCATGCCGCACAGTCCCTGTGCGGCACCCTACGGGCGCTTCGCGTGCAAATCGGCCTCGCCACGCTACGCCGTCCCGCTTCGCTCGCGAGTCCTGGGCAGTCCTTCCCTGGCCTGCCCGCTCGCCGCATTGCGCCTCGCCCTGCCGATTTGTCCGGCACAAATTTGCCAGGAGCAAATTTGGACGTGCGGAGCACGGTCCGTAGGACGAACCCCAGGGATGGGGTGAGCAATCCCTGCCGGAATGACGTCATTCGTCTTAACTTAACGGCATTGCGGCTGAGCCCGCCGTCGAGGGGCGGCGCGCTAGAGCGTTTTTCATCGCTTTATAGCGGCGTGGACGGGGACACCGCCCGTACCCATTCGTAGGTCGGCAATCCTTTGCCGACGAACGTGTTTGAAGGGACTACTCCAGAGCGATCTCGCCGTCTATGACGTGATGGATGTTCAGGGCCGGAACTTCCAAGGTCATCTTGACGGCGAATTTCTCGTTTCCGACGAGCTTGCCGGCTTGCAGCGCGTCGTGCACGGCCAGCTCGATCTCCCGCTGCGAAGTCACACCGACCTTTTTCAGGAACTTGCGGATGTCCATGTTGAAAGTATCGTCGTTCATTGCCGTGACTCCTAAATTTCAAGAATCTCAAGTTTCGATGCAAAATTTCGGGACTTGATCCCGGTGCTGTTATTAACCCGGCCTATCAATATAGACCGGGTTAATCCGGGGCAGGGATGCGCCCCGGCGCGGCGACCAGCCTCGTGAGCCAAGGCCTAAGCGTGTAGCGGCCTGGGCGCCGGCCCGAAATACCAGGAGGGTATTTACGGGCCAGATTAATAAACTCAGAAGAGCGGCGAAACTCCGAATAGTTTGCTGTGGAAATGCAGTATTGCGAGATAAAGCACTACGGCCAGCGTGATGCGCCACCAACCGATCTCGGTCAATTTGAGCTGATTGCGCCCTTCTCGGATGGCGTTGAAAGGTATATTGGATGTAACGGCCGTGAATTTCGCCCATTGCTCTCCGAAGTGCCTTTGACGCTTGGCATCTATCGAGCGGGTTCCACCTATCGTTAGGATCAGCAAGGACCCGAACAGTACGAGTGCTGCGGCATCGCCGTTGGCGATCAGGTGCACGACGGCCCACAGGCCGATTCCCCAAAGAAAGGGATGACGGGTGATCCGCAGAATGCCTCGTGCCGGCTCTGCTTCAGAGAGTAGAGACTCACCGTTTACCGCAGTCGGATTGGGTGTCGTTACGCCGGCGACAGCCAGGAAAAAAGCGACCAGCATCAAAAGCGCCGCGATAGGTTTGAACCACGCGAGCTGCCCCCAGGTTTCGATGTAAGGCGCATGGCGGTAGGCGTAAATCAGCCAAACTAGACCCACCAGCGAAAGCACGGAAAAACCGAAGCGGTAGACGCGCTCGCCGTATTTCTCGGCCAGCCGATCCCGCCATTGGGTGCCGGCGATCAAGAAATGAATGCCGACGAAAAACAAGGCGGCAAGTGTAAGCTGGATCATATGGATGCTCCGGGTTCGAGTTGGCTACGGTTCGTGGGTGTTTATTTCAAGTCGCGAGCTTCGCCGCGAGCGGCGTGCCTTCTGTTCGGCTCATTTCTCCAGCAAGCGGGGCATCAATTCCACCAGATTGCACGGACGGGTACGGTAATCGAGCTGATCTCGAATGAGCTGGTCCCAAGCGGTTCGACATGCGCCCGAAGAGCCTGGCAGACAGAAGATATAGGTCCCGTTGGCTACCCCGGCAACGGCGCGGGACTGAATCGTGGACGTCTTGATATCTTGATACGAGATGGCGCGAAAGACCTCGCCGAATCCGTCCAGAGTCTTGTCGAACAGGACTGAAACCGCTTCCGGTGTGCCGTCCCGTCCGGTCACGCCGGTGCCGCCGGTGGTGATGACGACCTGTATCGTCTCGGAGGCGATCCATTCCGATACCACGGCGCGGATTCGGTAGATGTCGTCGGCTACGATGCGTTTATCCGCCAGGCGATGTCCGGCGGCGCTTAGCCGGTCGACCAGGGTTTTCCCGGAAACATCGGTGTCTTCCGTGCGCGTGTCGGATACCGTCAATATCGCGATGTTGAGGGGAACGAAATCTCTTTCCTGGGACATTGAGATGCTTTCCTGTGGTACGTGTTGTAAATTCCGTTCGTGAAACGGTCGGCGGCCTCTTCATTCGCCCGCGCGAGACTGCGGGCTGAGGGGCGAACATTAAAAAGCTATCGAACATCCCGAGGGGGTGCAATCCTTTCGAGCAGGATGCGGACTTGATTAAATATTAGCAAACGCTTATATTTTAGCTTGTCCATGATCGAGCGGTATTCGCATTACGGAGTGCGCTGACAGATCCGGGGTAGGCATTCGAGTTTCGAAGCACTTGGCGGTTTTCAAGCATCAAGGCGCAAGACGATGAGGAGCAAAGGCAGGATATGAGTTTGAAGCTTTTCCAGTCGAGACTTTTGGCCGCGGGTTCGACGCTCTGTCTGATACTGATCGGAGCCGGGTCTGCCGCAGACGCGCTGGCGGAAACAAGCGCTCGCCATCCGCTCAAGCTGGAGGAAGCCATCGATTTGGCCTTCGAGCAAAATCCCGATCTTCTCGCGGCCGCCGCCCGGATCGGCGAGGCCGAGGCCAAGGTTGCCGAAGCCGCCGCGAACTTCTATCCCAAGCTTATGGCGCGGGTCGGTTACGCCTATTCCGACGATCCTTCCCAAGCCTTTTCCTATATCGTGGCACAGCGCCGTTTCAACTTCGGCGTGGATATCAATCATCCGGGCTGGGTGGAAAACTTTCGCCCCGAGATCGTCGGCACCTGGTCGTTGTATCGAGGCGGGCAGGACAGTTATCGGAAGAAAGCCGCCGAATTGGGCGTCGAAGCGGCCGAATTGGAACGTTCGGCAATTCGCAACCGTCTGGCTGCGGCAGTGACGGCGGCGTATTACGCGCTGCTGTCCGCGCCGCAGCAAGTGGATGTGGCGCGCCATTCGATCGAGGCCGTCGAGCGCGAACTGGAGCATACCAAACATCGGGTGGCGGAAGGCATGGCGCTCAAGGCGGACGTTTTATCCTTGGAAGTCCGCGCGGCGGAGGCCCGCGAGTCCGAGTTGAAGGCCCAAAACGCCATCGAATTGTCCCGTTCGGCGCTTAAGACGCTCCTCGGCATCACGACGGGCGAAATCCTGGAGCTGCGCGAACCCGCGGACAGACTTGCCGACCATCCAGCTCAAGATTATGCGCGGCTGCTGGATCAAGCCTTGGCCCAGCGTCCCGAGATGCAGGCCGCGATACATCAGTCGCAGATCCGGCGCGAGGAACTTCAGGCCGAACGGGGAGCGCGCTGGCCGCGGGTCAATGCCTACGCTGCTTACGGTCAGAACAGCCGCTCGCCGGATTTCGCATTCAGCCGGGACAACGTCACCCTGGGCGTCAACGCCGAGGTGGATCTATTCTCGGGCGGCGCGGTCAGCGCCCGTATCGCCCAGGCGGAACGCCGGCTGACCGAAGCTCAGGCCCTGGAGCAGCGCACCCGGCTGGAGATCGGGGATGAAGTCCGGCGCGCCTATACGACCCTGGAAGAAGCGCTGCAACGCCTTAAAGTGGCCGAAGCCGGCGCTGCCGCCGCCGACGAGGCTCTGCGACTGGTCAATGAGCAATATCGAGGCGGCGCTGCTACCGTGACGCGGTATCTGGAAGCGGAAACCGATCGTGCCGATGCCGCCCTGCGCGTCATCGTCGTCCGTTACGAAGCGGAGGTGGCGCAAGCGCAGCTGAAGAAGGCGGTGGGACACTGGCGGTAAAGTCTCCGGACAACCTGTTCTTCAACCCCCGCTCTGGCCGGCTTTCATGCAGGTGCCGGGGGCTTTTGCCCGACTACGAACAAGCAAGAAACCGATAGGCCAATTCATGACGCATGCCACGCATTCCCGGACCAAGCTTGTCTACGCCCTGATCGCGGTATCCGTTTTGATTCTTCTTCTCGTCTGGATGCAGGGAGGCTTTAAGGACAAGGTGGAACCGGGGGTGAGCGAGTCCGTGGCGAATGGGAAAGCCGACGAGCGCACGCCAACGGCCAAGGTGGTTCGAAAGGAAGTCGAGAAAGTCTTTGCCTGGCCCGGAACCGTCGCGGCGCGGACGGTGGCGCAGATCGCTCCCAAGATTCCCGGCAGGATTCTGGAAATCACGGTTCGCGCGGGCGACCGCGTCAAGCAAGGCCAAGTGCTGGCACGCCTCGACGAACGGGAAACTCGGTCGCGCCTCGGCCAGGCGCGCGCCGCTCTCGCCGCCGCCGAGGCGCAAGCCGGACGCGCTCGTGCGGATGCGCGCCGAATCCAAAACCTCTACGACAAAGAGGCCGCGACCCGGCAAGCCCTCGATGCCGCCCTGGCGGCGGCCCGGACCGCGGAAGCGCAAGTGCGGGAAGCCAGGGACGCAATTCGCGAGGCGGAATCCTCTCAGACGGAAACGGTGCTGCGCGCGCCCTTCGACGGTGTCATCGTCGAACGCCGTCTGGAACCGGGCGACATGGCCTTGCCCGGTGCGCCGATACTGGTTCTTCAGGAATCGCAGCGGCTTCGGATCGAGAGCGCCGTTCCGGCCCAATGCGCCGGTCTGGTCGAAATCGGGAATGAACTCAAGGTCCGCATCGCCAATCCGGAACGAGAACTCGATGCCGTGGTGGACGAAATTCAGCCCGCTGCCGATCCCAAGACCCGAACCGTGCTGGTGAAAGCCCGTTTGCCCGAAGATTCGGCCGTGCAGCCCGGCGCGTTCGGCTGGCTCTATCAAGCCTGCGGTCAGGACGAGGTGCTGTTGCTGCCGGTTTCCGCCGTGAGCCGCGTCGGACAGCTCGAGAGCGTGCGGCTGGTGGTGGACGATAAGGTCCGGCTGCGCCACGTCCGCACCGGCAAGCGCTACGACGGCCAGATCGAAATCCTTTCGGGGCTCAAGGAAGGCGACACCGTGCTGCTCCGGGAGGCCGGCCGATGAGCGCGGAAACCTCTGTCGAGCGGGGTTTGACGGCCCGCATCGTCGAGCTGTTCATCACCTCCAAGCTGTCGGTGTTGTTGCTGATCGCGTCCTTTCTGGTCGGGTTCGCCGCGCTGGTGCTGACGCCGCGCGAGGAAGAACCGCAGATCGTGGTGCCGGTGGCGGACGTTTTGATCAGCGCGCCGGGCGCCGATGCCGAGGAAGTCGAAAAACTGGTGTCGACGCCGCTCGAGACCCTGCTGAGGGAAGTGGACGGCGTGGAATACGTGTATTCCGCTTCGCGCGAAGGCGAGGCCCTGGTGACGGTGCGCTTCTATGTCGGCGAAGACCGCGAGGACAGTCTGGTCAAGGTCTGGAACAAGCTGATGTCCAACCAGGACCGGATACCGCCCTTGGTCAGCTCCTGGACCGTGAAGCCGGTGGAAATCGACGATGTCCCCATCGTTACGCTGGCGTTGTCGTCGAACGATCCGGTTTACGATGCGGCGGCGCTGCGCCGTTTGGCCGACGAGATGAAGGACAAACTGGCCGTGGTGGAGGATGCCGGCAAGATTACCGTGGTCGGCGGAGAGCGCCGGCAGATCTCGGTTTATCCCGATCCCGCGCGTTTGGCGGCACACGGCGTAACCGTTCTGGACGTGATGCGAGCCTTGCAAGCCGCCAATATCAACCTGCAGGCCGGGACCTTCGAACAGGCCAACCGCGCCGTCCGCTTGGAGGCCGGTCCGTTCTTTACCAGCGCGGACGAAGTCGCCGGCACGCCGGTTGTGGCCGGGCAGGGCGGCAAACTGGTTTATCTCCGCGACGTGGCGGCGGTTATCGACGGTCCGCAGGAAGCATCGAGTTACACCCGGATCGGCTACGGGCCGGCAGCCGCCGAGAGCCCGCACCTGGGCGAAACGGAAGCCGCGAAGCCCGGCGAAGAGCGGCAATCGGTCACCGTAACCGTGGCCAAGCGGAAAGGGGCCAATGCGGTTGCGGTGGCCGAAGAGGTCATCGAGGCGGCGAACGAACTGTACGGCACCGTCATTCCGGAAAACGTCACCGTCAATATCACCCGCAATTACGGCGAGACCGCCAATCACAAGGTCAACGAACTGGTCCGGCACCTCTTCATCGCCATCGCCACGATCATCGTCCTTTTGGCTTTCGCCTTGGGGCCGAAGGAGTCTTTCATCGTCGCCCTGGCGGTGCCGATGACTTTGGGCGTGACCCTGTTCTGCGATCTCATCTTCGGCTACACCATCAATCGCGTGACCCTGTTCGCGCTGATTCTGTCGCTGGGGCTTTTGGTGGACGATCCCATCGTCGATGTGGAAAACATCTTTCGCCATTTCCAGCTGCGCCGGGAGCCGCCCCTGGACGCCACCTTGACCGCGGTCGACGAGGTCCGTCCGCCCACCATCTTCGCGACCTTCACCGTCATCGTTTCCTTTCTGCCGATGTTCTTCATCACCGGCATGATGGGGCCGTACATGGCGCCCATGGCTTTCAACGTACCTATCGCGATGCTGATGTCGCTCCTGGTGGCGTTCACCGTAACCCCCTGGGCGAGCTATTACCTTCTCAAGAGCGAGTACGGCAAGGGCGAGGAAGCGTTCGATCTCAAGCAGAGCACGGTGTATCGGTTTTATCACCGCACCTTGGGCGGACTCTTGGCAACTGCCGGTCGGGCGAAGATTTTTCTATGGCTGGTGCTGGCGGCATTCGTAGTCTCCGCCTTGCTCGCGGTTTTCCGCATCGTGCCGCTCAAACTCCTGCCTTTCGACAACAAGAACGAACTGCAAATCGTCGTCGACATGCCGCGCGGCACCACGCTGGAAGCATCCGACGCCGCCGCGCGGGCGCTGGGCGATTATCTCGCCACCGTCAACGAAGTGACCGATTACGAGACCTTCGTCGGACTCGCGTCGCCCATGGATTTCAACGGTTTGGTGCGGCATTACTATCTGCGGCGCGAGCCCCATCAGGCCGAGATTCGGATCAACCTGCTGCCCAAGGAACGGCGCGAGCAGCAGTCTCACGAAATCGCCCTGCGCATCCGTCCCGATATCGAGCGGATCGCCAAGGCTTACGGCGCCAATGCCAAGATCGTCGAAACCCCTCCGGGTCCCCCGGTGCTGTCCACCTTCGTGGCCGAGGTATACGGGCCTCTGGACGCGGCTTATTCCGATCTGGCGCGCGTCGCCGAGCGGGTGAAACAGGAGATCGCCGGGATAGAGGGCGTCGTGGATGTGGACGATACCGTCGACGAGCCGCAGACCGTGATCCGCTATCAGTTGGACCGTCAGCAGGCCGCGCTGCATGGCGTGACCGTGGCGGAGGTCGCGGAAACCCTACGTGCCGCGTTGAACGGCGCCTCCGCCGGTGCGGTGCACATTTCGTCCGAGCGCCAGCCCTTGGAAATCGTCATGCGGCTGCGGCGTGCGGAACGCTCCTCCATGGCCGATCTGAATACGCTCCGGGTGAAAGGCCTGGACGGCTCGCTGGCGCCGCTGGGAGAAATCGGCCACGCGATCGAGGAGCCGGCCGATCTCACGATTTATCATAAAGATCTCAGGCGCCTGAGCTACGTTACCGCCGAAATGGCGGGGCGAAGTCCCGTGGAAGCCGTGTTCGACTGGTGGGACATCGAGGACGAAAAACCGCTGCCCGAAGGCTATACGGTCGATCTGGCCGGGGAAGGGGAGTGGAAGATCACGGTGGATGTGTTCCGGGATTTAGGGCTCGCGTTCGGTGCGGCCCTGCTCATGATTTACGTGCTTCTGGTGGCGCAGACGGGTTCCTTGGGGATGCCGCTCATTATCATGGTGGCCATTCCCTTGACCGTCATCGGCATCATGCCCGGCTTCGCGCTGCTCAACCTGCTGACTACCGAGCCCGTGGCGGGTTTCGACAATCCCATCCTGTTCACCGCAACGGCCATGATCGGCATGATCGCTCTGGCCGGCATCGTGGTGCGCAATTCCATCATTCTCATCGACTTCATCGAGCGGCTGCGGGCTCAGGGCGAAGCCCTCGTCGATGCCCTCATCGAGGCCGGCGCCACCCGCCTCCGCCCGATTTTTCTCACCGCCGCCGCCGCGCTGTTCGGTTCTTTCGTCATCACCCTGGATCCCATCTTCTCCGGCCTTGCCTGGAGCTTCATCTTCGGCATCTTCGCGTCGACCGCATTCTCCCTGTACGTGGTGCCGGTGGTTTACTACCTGCTGAATCGGAAGGCGGCGCAATAGCAGCCGTCAGAGCCTTTTCCGGTATGTCGTAGCACTATCGGGAGGCCTTCGTCGGCAAGGGATTGCCGATCTACCGCATCTTTTCCAGGCTATATCTCTTGAAGGTGGAAGGCGCTTTGCCGGTCCGCGCCTCATCCGATCACTTCCTCGGCATCGGCCGGGATCTTCGCTCACGCGGCGGCACCTTTGCCGCAACAATTTGTACACAGCAGGCAACAAAATTTCGTGTGCGCATGAACTAACGGGCTGCCACGCTGTCTACATGTATGTGTTCTTCCTCCTCTTGACCCACCGTATGGTGGGTTTTTTTATTTTCGGGGATGCTGAAAGATAAGAGCTTGAAAGCTCGGATAATTGAGCAACGAACTCCGCGACCGTCAATCCTCTCTCGCTCCGAAAGCGGAAAACGGGAAAGGCATGCGGTCGGTGCTGTAGGACATGAAGAGCATCATGTTGTAAATCCACGCCGACAGGGCTTCACCCCACTTCACGCCGAGGCGGGTGGCTCGGCCGGTAAAGAGATGGGCGATGAACTGGAACAGCACGATGGCCCACAGAACAAAACGTACGATACCGAAGAGCGCAAAAAACAGAGCCATGAACAACAGGCGTTTAAAGGCGTTCATGCTAACTTGATTGTTGTCGATCGGGTCTTTCATAAAATGCAAAGGATAAGAAACATAGTGGAGCTACTCAAAAAGGTATTGCCAACGGTCTAGCACAGCCATCGGGGACATGGCGCATGCCAGCCGGCGTTAAAAGATGCGACGTGGATCATATTCGCAATCCAATCGCTCGATCCCGAGTTCATTTGCTCAAAAAGTTGGCGGCCAAGGATTTTAGGAGGCGCGTGGTCATGGGACAACTATTATCTGCCAAGCAAAATAGCGCCGTCAGGTCTTCGCGCTCGCCGGGAGGCTTACGCGTGATCGCGATAGTCGAGTTGAGCAAAGGTGTGCTGATCGTGCTGGCGGGATTCGGACTCCTCTCGCTTATCCATCATGATGTGCAGCAACTGGCTGAGGAAATTGTCGGTCATTTTCACCTCAATCCAGCCAGCCGGTATCCGCGAATTTTTATCGATTTGGCAGGACGGCTTTCGGATAAGAGACTTTGGCTTTTTGCCGGTTTTGCATTTACGTACAGTGGGTTGCGGTTTATCGAGGCTTATGGATTATGGCGAGGACGGCGCTGGGCCGAGTGGTTCGCGGTGGCGAGCGGTGCCATCTATATTCCCATAGAGCTTTTCGAGTTGCTGGCCGGCGTCTCGTGGATCAAGGTCCTGACTTTCGCCGTCAATATCGGGATTGTGTCTTATGTGGGCTTTTCTCTATGGCAATCTCAAAGGAATAACCTGAGCCTGCCTGCGTAGGCGGTTCGAACTGAAGTGAAGCGACTTTGATGTTCGAGGATGAAGAAGGTGGGGGACGTGGAGCGGGTGATGGGAATCGAACCCACGTCATCAGCTTGGGAAGCTGAGGTTCTACCATTGAACTACACCCGCTTGTCTTCGTGATTTTAAGCGCTTTCGCTGGCCAGGATCAATCTTTTCGACCACTTTTGCGGTCTATAGCTTGCATAAGATAAATTGCGTCTTTGGTCGGCCTTAAGTCCGTGGCATGATGTGGTCAGAGCGCCAAAACTTTGGGGTGGAACATGGGGCAAGAGATAGAAAAAGCCCGGTTCTCCGATGCCGATTTCGATAATTTTCGCCAGCGCCTGGAAGAGGAAACTGGATTACTCAGCCGCTATGTCCGCAAGGGCGTGTGTTCGTCGCTGGGACCGATTACCGGGTTCGAGCTGGAATCCTGGCTAGTGGATTCGGAAATGAACCCCGCGCCGGTCAATGCCGCGTTTCTCGAAGCTTTCGGCGGCTCGCTCGCCTGTCCGGAGCTCGCGAAATTCAATGTGGAGTTCAATAGCGTGCCGCAATTCCTGCGGGGACAGGTGCTTTCGCAGCTTCGCCTCGATCTGGGCGAACTCTGGCGAAAGGCCTGCGCGGCGGCGGAATCCTTGGGCGTCGAACTCGTGGCGATCGGAATCTTACCTACGGTGCCCTCGGCGGTGCTCAATCTGAACAATATTTCGGAGATGAACCGATACCGGGCGCTAAACGAGCAGATTCTGTCGGCACGTCGCCAGGAGCCTTTGAAACTCGACATTTCCGGTCATCAGCATCTCGCGGTCGAACACCAGGACGTGATGCTGGAATCGGCGGCAACATCGTTTCAGATTCATCTCCAGGTTCCGCTTGAACGGGTACGGGAGTATTTCAATACCGCCATTCTGGTCTCCGCGCCGCTGGTAGCTGTTTCCGCCAATTCGCCGTTCTTGTTCGGAAAGGATCTGTGGGCGGAGACGCGGATTCCTCTGTTCGAGCAAGCGGTCGACAGCGGCGGTTTCCATGAGGCGAGCCACGGCCCCTTGCATAGAGTCGGCTTCGGCAGCGGTTATGCGAGGCACGCTATTACCGAGGTGTTCGAGGAGAATTTTCAACATTATCCGGTTTTGCTGCCGATACTGTCGGAGAGCCCGCCCGAGCAGTTCGCCCATTTGCGGCTGCACAACGGCACCATCTGGCGCTGGAACCGCCCTCTGGTCGGTTTCGATCCCGACGGCCGCCCCCATATCCGAATCGAGCATCGCGTTATTCCCGCAGGGCCGAGCATTGTGGATATGATCGCCAATGCGGCATTCTTTTACGGTTTGGTGGAAGCGTTCGCGAACGAGTACCATGAGCCGTTGATTCCGTTCGCTCAGGCCAAGGATAATTTTTATCAGGCGGCTCGATACGGCCTGGGGGCGCACGTGATTTGGCGGGACGAGACAAAGCTGCCGCTCAAGCCATGGCTTCTGCATGAACTGCTCCCGAAAGCGGAATCCGGTTTAAAGCGATTGGGGTTGGCGGAAGCGGATATCGCCTATTTTTTGGGCGTTATCGAGCAACGGATATTATCCGGCCAGACCGGCAGCGAATGGCAACGCCGCTTTATAGAGAAACATCCTGGGGAATTTTCGACCATGACTCGCGAGTATCTGAATCGTCAGAAGAGCGGGGAGCCGGTTCATCGATGGCCGCTCTGATGGATGCTCCGTCTCTGACTCAACTGGACCATGTCCCGCAAGGATTGACCGAGATAGCCGCGGAACGCCTCCATACGATATTGCCGGGACCTACGCTCATTCATCTCCCGGGACGTCAGGAAAGACCCTTGTTCGTGTCCGTTCTGCTTCACGGCAATGAGCCTACCGGCCTACTTGCTGTGCAAAGCTTGCTCAGAAAGTATTCGGACCAGACTTTGCCGCGCGCGCTGTCGGTTTTCATCGGCAATGTCAGTGCGGCGCGGAATGGTGTGCGGCGGCTGGATGGGCAGGTGGATTACAATCGCATTTGGCCCGGAACTACGCATTCCGCTTGCCCTGAGACGGCCATGATGCAGTCGGTAATGGAAGAAATGGCCAGGCGTCGCGTTTTCGCCAGCATCGATGTGCACAACAATACCGGGGTGAACCCTCATTACGCCTGCGTCAACCGGCTGGACCACCGGTTTTTTCGATTGGCGTCCATGTTCAGCCGGTTGGTGATTTATTTTACCTATCCCAAAGGCACCCAAACCTCTGCTTTCGCCCGGCTGTGTCCTGCGGTTACCCTGGAATGTGGCAAGCCTGGACAAAAATACGGGAGCGAGCATGTCTTCGAATATTTGGACGCTTGCCTGCACCTCACCGATATACCGGACCACCCGGTTGCATCGCAGGATCTGGATTTTTATCACACGGTCGTACAAGTCACCGTGCGCGAGAACGTGTCCTTCGACTTTTCATCCGAGGACACCGACCTTCGGCTGAACGAAGATTTGGATCATCTTAATTTCACGGAATTGAGCGCCGGGACGGCTTTGGGAATGGTCAAGAACGGCTCGCCCACTCTTCCGTTCATCGCCTGCGACGAATCGGGGCAGGATGTCGCCGCCGATTATTTCGAAATTCGCGAAGACCGGCTGGTGCTGAAAAGGGCGGTGATGCCGTCCATGCTGACCTTGGACAAGCGAATTATCCGACAGGACTGCTTCTGCTATTTGATGGAGAGGAAATCGCTCAATCTTTGATGGTGAAAGGAGTCCGGATCTTTTGTATCGTACGCTGTTACGAAGCGCTTACCATCTCCCGGAGCACGGTCTGGACAAGACAGCTTCGTGATGCCGGAACAACCGGCAAATCTACAACTATTAAAACAATATCACTCAGAGGAGAGGTACCATGATAGGCGGCGTTGTCGCAGTGTTGATCGCATACTGGTTTTATCGGAGCGCGGAAGATCGCGGTCTTCCGACTTTTCAATGGGCTTTCGCGGGACTATTGGCGTTTTACGTACCCAATTTCGCTTGGAGCTTGTTGGTCGCAAAGCCGTGGATTGCTTCACTCCACGTACAGCAAGCAAGCTTCTCGACCGGGCTGATCAATTTTTCATCGGTTGCCCTCGGTCTCGTGTGCGCCGTGCTGGTTCGGCATTTTTTCTTGCCCAAGGCAGCTAAGGCGCAGTAGCAGAAGACAAAAACGCCCCGCCGGCGTGCGCAGGCGGGGCGTTGATGCGGGAAAAACCCGGATTTTAGAGATTGGCCGCGTTCTTGCTCAGGTAATCGGCCACGCCTTCGGGGTTGGCGTTCATGCCGGTCTTGCCTTTGTTCCAGCCGGCCGGGCAAACTTCGCCGTGCTCTTCGCAGAACTGGAGTGCGTCGACCATGCGGACGAGTTCGTCCATGTTACGGCCCAGCGGCAAATCGTTGACGACCTGGTGACGGACGATGCCGCTCCGGTCGATCAGGAAACTACCGCGATAGGCCACGGCCGCGCCTTCCACTTCTACATCGTAAGCCTTGGCGATGGCGTGGCTGACGTCCGCCACCATGGTGTACCGCACCTGGCCGATGCCGCCTTTTTCAACCGGCGTGTTACGCCAGGCGTTGTGGGTGAACTGGGAATCGATGGAAACCGCGATGACTTCTACGCCGCGCTTTTTGAATTCGTCGATACGGTGATCGAGGGCGATCAATTCGGTCGGGCAGACGAAGGTGAAATCCAGCGGATAAAAAACAATGGCGGCGTACTTGCCTTTGGTTTCCTTCGAGAACCAGTAGTTGTCGACGATCTTGCCATCGCCAAGAACAGCGGCCGCTTGAAAATCGGGGGCGGGTTTACCGACTAATACGCTCATCAATCGTCTCCTTTAATTGTGAATTGTGTCAGGTTTAGATGTACTGGCCATAAGCCACGGAAACCGATCCGGTGGCTTCAAAAGCTTCGGTCATCCTTAAAATGACGGCCGAAAGATCAAAATCAAGAGCCATCGATTCTACACAAAAATAGTCAGAAATTCTTCCCGCAATCCACGCGGGATGACGAACGGAAAAGCCTGCCGCGCTTAGATTGTTGCCCGTCGTTTTGCCGGCGACACAGTATTTTTCCGCCGGCAACAATGGCAGGAATACCGCTTGCTCGTGAATTATTAACCCGGCCTATAAATATAGGCCGGGTTAATCCGGGGCAGGGATGCCCCGGCGCGGCGACAAGCCGCGTGAGCCCAGGCCGGGCGTGTACCGGCCTGGGCGGCGGCCCGAAATACCAGGAGGGTATTTAGGGGCCTGATTAATAAAAGAACAGCCCTGATTCGGGTGAGGAAGCCGAAGCGTAGCGGCGGCGCGGCATGCGGCCGGCGAGAAACGCCTCGCGGCCCGCTTCCACGGCCTTTTTCATGGCTTGTGCCATCAGTACGGGGTTTTTCGCCTCCGCAATGGCGGTATTCATCAATACGCCGTGGCAGCCGAGTTCCATGGCGACGGCGGCGTCGGACGCCGTGCCCACGCCGGCGTCCACCAGAATGGGAACCTTGGCGTTTTCGATGATGGTCAGAATGTTGTAGGGGTTGCGTATACCCAATCCGGAGCCGATCGGCGCAGCGAGCGGCATGACGGCGACACAACCGAGCTCTTCGAGTCGTTTGGCCACCACCGGATCATCGCTGGTATAAACCATGACTTCGAATCCTTCCTTGATCAGAATTTCGGCAGCCGCCAAAGTGCCGGTAACGTCCGGATACAGCGTTTTGGGATCGCCCAGCACTTCCAGCTTGACCAGCTTGTGGCCGCCCAAGAGCTCTCGGGCGAGCCGGCAGGTACGCACTGCGTCTTCCACGGTATAACACCCGGCCGTATTGGGCAGCAGGGTGTAACGATCCGGCGGAACCGCATCGAGCAGATTGGGCTGACCGGGGTCTTGCCCGATGTTGCTGCGGCGTATGGCGATCGTGACGATCTCGGCCCCGGAAGCCTCCACGCAACGGCGGGTTTCGTCCAGATCCTTGTATTTCCCGGTCCCGACCAGGAGCCTCGAATGATAAGTGCGGCCGGCGATGACCAAGGGATCGGCTTGTCCGCCGCCAATGGCATGTACGATTTCTATTTTATCGTCCATAGCGAGTCGATGATCTTCATAGTGCCCGTGAGGCACGATTTCTCGGTTGAGTTCTACGGCGATGCGTTTGCCGCCCAGATTCAATTCGGCGATAAGGTCCGCGAGCGTCGCTCCATCAGCTACGGTACGCAGTTCGCCATTGACGAAAATACGCATGATTCAGGTGCTCGATCGGATAAGCTCTGCGGCGGTTTCTTGGCGGCCATGTCGGCGCCGGCGAGCCACGCCTTTCGCCAAGCGTTGCAGCAGAGAGTTGCTGTCGTCCCAGCCGAGGCAGGGATCCGTAATGCTGAGGCCGTATTCCAGCGGCTTGCGCGGCTCGAGTTTCTGATTGCCGGCTTTCAAATGGCTTTCGATCATGACGCCGAAGATGCGGTAATCGCCGGCTTCGAGTTGCATCGCCACATCCGTTCCTACGCTCAATTGGCGGTGATAATCCTTCATGCAGTTGGCGTGACTGAAATCGATCATGATGTTGGGTGGCAGGCCCGCCTTTTCCAGAGCCTGAGCCGTGGCCTCCACGCTCTCGGCATCGTAGTTCGGCTGCTTTCCACCGCGGAGAATTATGTGACTGTCTTCGTTGCCCGTGGTCGAAAAAATGGCTGAATGGCCCGCCTTGGTCAAGGACAGAAAATGATGCGGACGTCTGGCCGCGCTGATGGCGTCTATGGCTACTTTGATACCGCCGTCGGTGGCATTCTTGAAGCCGACGGGGCAGGAAAGGCCGGAAGCCAGTTCACGGTGCACCTGGCTTTCCGTGGTGCGGGCGCCGATCGCCCCCCAGGCGATAAGGTCCGACACGTATTGCGGCGTGATCAGATCGAGATATTCGGTGGCAGACGGCATGCCAATCTGGTTCAGATTGAGCAGCAGTTGCCGGGCTAATCTCAGCCCTTTGTTGATATTGAAGCTCTCGTCCAGACATGGATCGTTGATCAACCCTTTCCAGCCTATCGTGGTCCTGGGCTTCTCGAAGTAAACCCGCATGACGATCACCAGATCGTCGACCAGCTCCCGCTTCGCTTCCAGCAAGCGTCTGGCGTACTCCAGAGCGGCTTCGGGATCGTGAATGGAGCACGGACCTATGACGACGAGCAGGCGGTCGTCCTGGCCGGCCAGAATACGGTGGATTTCCCGGCGCGCTTGTAAAGTCGTCAGCGCGGCCTCTTGGGTGATGGGAAATTCTTCGTGAACCTGTACGGGCGGAATGACCTCCTTAACTTCGCAAATGCGCAAATCGTCCGTGTTGTATTCGTTATGCATTACCGCCATGATCTCCGAGAGCTGTTTCATAGCCTTGTCTTACCGCAGGAATCGCCTCGTTTGCCCAAATAGAAGCGCGTTATAAAAGGTTAAGTATTGTACTCTCCCGAGGAGGGTGGTTCTACCCGATGCAGTGTTTTCCAAAGAAACGGTCCCGAGCGATATCCCGGTTCGGCTTAGGCCGACAAGAACACCGATACCCTACCCGTGAGAAGAACGTTGCCGTTCGATTCGACGGCAAAAGCGTACAGCAAACCGGTTTCATTTCCGTGAAGTTTTTCCGCTCGAATTACGAGCGTGGATTCGATTCTGTTCAAGTACCCGACGGCGAGTTCGAGCTCGCGAACGGCCGCCAGATAGCCCGGTTTCACCGGAGTATCTTGTTTTCCGGCCAACAGGCTCCCATGTATCGCGGCCGCTTGAGCGGCATATTCGATGCCGCATACGGCGCTTAAGCCCTCTTGACGGCGTAGCGGATTATCCGACCGCCGGTGGCTGGTGGCCGACGCGACAATGCGGGTTTCATCCCAGTCGAGTATGTCATCGAGCAGGCACATGGTCCCCGCATGAGGGAGCAGGCCAATGAGCTCCGATCGGTCTAGGCGCATGGCTTAAGCCCGACCCGCGCTTGGCCATAACTCAGTTCGGCAGGCTCGGAACGCGCCAGAGCCGCCAAAAGCGGCAGGCTTCGAGCCGCGGGATTGCCGGCGCGCAAGGCCTCGAGCCCCGCATCGTCCATGTGGCCTATGTCGCCCGCATTGGCGGTATCGAGGCCGATCGTCAACTCGCCGAGGCTGTGCTCGGATCTTTCCGAAGCAAGCAGTAGGGAGACCGCAAACGGTGCCAGCAACGGACGAGCCCGGAGAATCGGATCAAGCGGCGGGAAATCATAGGCGACGAGTAGAACCTTCGTGTCTTCGACGAATGCCTGGCCGGCGGTTTCCAGCAGTCCCATGGCGAAGGAGTCGTCGAAGCAGGACAGGCTGGTGGACGCCTGCCGCGAACCGGTCGCGATGCTCCAGTATCCGGATGCCGCGTTGTGGACCGAGTTGTGGAATTGGGTCGGCGAGATCTGCCGCTCGACGGTGGCCAATTCCTCGAAAATCCGATGAATGATTTCGACTTCGCCGCCCGAGGACGTGAATACCGTCGCGATATCTCCCGCGTTTACGTCCGGCGGTAGCGCTTGTTCCGCCACGTCGATCGCGAGCCGGGTAACGGCGGTGCTTCTTCGTCGCTCCGCCGCAGGAAGTCGGCTCGCGAGGAGCCGCGGCAGCTCGCCGCCAGCATAGGCTTGCCGTCCGGCCAAAATCTCGCGGCTCTCCTTCCAGGAGGAAAGCCCGGGACCGATCATGCCGACGCCTTCGACGAATACGCGGATCATGAGCGTTTTCCCAGAACCAGGCTGGCGTTGTTTCCGCCGAAACCGAAGGCGTTGCAGAGGACGGTCCGGACCGGCCGCCGCAGTTCCTCGGTGGCGATCCAGGACGCGATCTCCGGATCGACCCGCTCGGTGTTCAGGCTGCGCGGCACGAAATTTTCGCGAATGCTCAGGCAACCGACGATAACATTCACGATTCCCGCCGCTCCCAGGGTATGGCCGGTCCAGCCCTTGATCGAGCTGCACGGTACCGCTGCGCCGAAGATGCCGGACACGGCTTTGTCCTCGGCCGCATCGTTGGCTTTGGTGGCGGTGCCGTGCAGATTGATGTAATCGATAGCGCCCGGATCGATCCCGGCCCGCTGCATGGCCTTGTTCATGGCCTCCGCCGCACCCAGGCCATCGGGATGGGGCGAAGACATGTGGTAGGCGTCGGTGCTTTCGCCGTAGCCGAGCAGCGCGATATCGCCGGTGCCGCGTTCCGGTTTTTCCAGCAGGGCGAAACCGGCCGCTTCTCCGATGGAAATGTCGTTGCGGTCTGCATCGGCTGGACGGCACGGGGTGGACGATACCAGTTCGAGCGCGGTGAAGCCGTATAGGGTGGTAAAGCAGAGACTGTCGACGCCTCCGACGACTGCCGCATCGCACAGCCCCGTCTGAATCAGGCGCGCGGCGCTGGCGAAAACCTTGCTGCTGGACGAACAAGCCGTGGAGACGACGGATGCGGGGCCCTGCAGATCGAGATAGCGCCGGGTGAAATCGCCCACGGAAAACGTATTCTGGGTCTGCCGATAACGAAAGTCGGGCGGCAGCGCCCCGGTTTCGGGATTGCGCCTCCGATAAGCGGATTCCGTTTCCAGGATGCCGGATGTACTGGTGCCGAGGATCACCGCGATTCTTTCCGGCCCATAGCGCCGCCGGGCGCTTTCCACGGCTTGAACGAAGCCGTCCTGCTCGAGACCGATCCGGGCCAGGCGGTTGTTGCGGCAATCATAATCGCTTAAGCGTCCGCTTACGGGTTCGTTTTCGATTCCGTCGATCCGGCCGATGTAAGTGTCCAGTTCGGTACCCGGAAAGTCGCAGTGGCGAAGACCGCTGCGCTGTTCCCGAAGCGCCGCCGAAGTCGCATTCAGCCCCCTTCCCAGACAGTTGGTCAGGGTGAATGCGGAAATAATCAAAGGCTGCATCAAGTGGGTGTGGAGAAAGATAGCGTGAGATGGCGATGTGAAGAATTCAAGTATTATGCCGAAGACGGATTCCGTCTGGCCAGCATCGCTGCGAAAAGAACCGCGAGAGCCGCGCCCATGGCCACGGTGCTGCCGATGGCGTTGAGAATGTTGACGCTCGATGTTGCCAGAATGCCGAAAGCCATTACTGCGCTGAAGCTGCAAATCAGAAGCGACAGGAGGGTCCGGTTGCGCTCCTCCGGGGTTCGGCTGGGTTTGTTGAAGAACAATGCCTGGTCCATGCCGAGCCCCATTACCAGGAGCAGCGAAACCAGGTGATAAAGCGACAGGCCTCCGTACAGCCTCATCAATACCGCTGCGGTGACGAAAGCCGCAGCGGCCATGGGCGTCACAACCCGCAGCATGCCGCCCGGCGAGCGGAGTCCGAAAGTCAGCAGGATCACGATGGCTGCCACGCTCGCGCCGAGCAAGTGAACGGCTTCGCGCCGGTAATCCCGAAGCAGCCGGCTCGATGCCTCGCGAAGATCCAGATAGATGAGGTTCTTGTCCGCCGCGAGCGCCGCCTGCAACTGCGCGGCATCGGCCACGCCGACGAGCGGAACCAGGCCGACCCAGAGTTCGCCATGCCGGAAAAGGAGCGATTCGATCTTGAGCCGGAACGAGGTTCCGGCAAAGCTCGTTTCATCGAGCAGCGGCGTATGTTTCGCATGCGATACGTCGGCGATGAAGGGTTCGAAGGCATTGGGCTTGAAAGACGTTTTCCGGAGCGCTTCATCCAGGTTGCGCCGCAGGATTTCCGTCTCGGGCAAGGCCGACTGCCGATGGCTTTGCGTTTCATGGCTGGGCAGGTAAAGCGCCGCCATGTCGAATCCGGCCATCGTTCCGTTGTCGGCCAGGGGCTGTAGGATTCTTTTCAGATCCTCGCTCCGCCTCAGAACGGTTTCGGCACCGGCGCCGGTTACGACGATCAACTGGCGAAGATCCGGTGCGCCCAGATCGCGGCGCAGGGCTTCGTCCAGCGCTTTGCGGGACTCGGGTACCGGGCTCAGGGCATCGATATCGTCGTTCCAGAGCGACGCGCCGGAGCCGGTTATCCATGCAATCGCGGCGAAGATCAGCAAAGGCGGAACGAAGCGGAACCGGCTTAGCCTTCTGAGAAACTCATCGGCATGCAACCCTCTGACGATCCGGTCGGGTAGGGCGATATGCTGGGGCATGAGCGCCGGCATGATCCAGCGGCAGGTCAGCCCGGCGGCCAGGAGTCCCGTCGCCGCGAAAACGCCCAATTGTGAAAGGCCTTCGAAGCCCGAAAACAGCATCGCGGCAAAGCCCGCCACGTTGGTGAGTATGCCAAGGCGTAGCGTCGGCCAGATCAGGCTTACCGTCTGGCGGCTGGTCTCTCCACGGCGCACATGGGTGAACAGATGGTTGGGATAATCGGCGGCGACGCCGAGCAAGGTCGCGCCGAATCCCAGGGTGATGCCGTGTATCCCGCCGGACCAGAGGCTCACCGCGCAGGTCCCTGCCAAGGCGCCCGTCGCCAGCGGCACCAGGCCGAGCAGGATGACCCGCAGCGACCGGTACACCGCCGCCAACAGCAGCGTGATCGCCAACGTATTGAGCAGGGACAGCCTAACGGCATCCTGCGTGATGGTGGCGTTGGCTTCCACCGAAAACGCGCCAGGGCCGCTCAGGAGCAGCTCGACCGAGCGGTTTCCCTTGACCGCCGCGAAGCTCTCCCGAATCGCAGCCACGGCTTCGGCCTGGGCATCCAGATCGAAAGCAGGCTCTTTCGTCTCCGCCACGAGCAGCGCCCGACGGCCGTCCGGCGAGAACCAGACGCCCTGTCGGAGCGAAGGCCCCGCGGATTTCATCCAAGGCCGCAAGGTTTCGAGGAATTCGCCGGTCGGATCGCGGGGCAGGAATTCCTTTTCCAATAAACCGGCCGGCGAGGCCAGTTCCGCCAGGCGCGCTTCCAAGGCTTGCCGGAGCCCTTCCGCGCCGAACCGCTGTTCGCTGACCTTAGGGCTCAAGAGATAGCGATTTTCGAACAGAAATTCCCGGTCTGCCGCGGAAAGCCCTTGAGTCCCGTTGTCGATCCGCACGAACGCGCGGTTCTCCCGCAACCGTTCCGCCAGGCGTCGACTGACCTCGGCCAGATCGGATTCCTTGTCTCCCTCCAGCGCCATGAGCAGCAGGCGGGACGCGACTCCGTGACGCAACTGCTCGACCAGGATCTGCTCCGCGATTCCCGCCTTTTTCGGGAGAAAATGCGTGAGGTCGGTGGAAATTGGTGTGCGGAACAGCGCGATCCATGCGCCTGCCGCCATGAGGACCAGCCACACGAAGACCGGCAGGCGCTCCCTCACGGCCGATGCTCGATGGTCATGACGGAGGTGTCGCCCCCGGTTTCCTCGATTTCGACTCGATCGATGCGGTCGCCGCTGCCTCGAATCCGGATGAACCGAACCAGCTTGGCCATATCCGGTTCGGTGGGCACCAGGGCCAGCAGCCAATTACGTTTCGATCCGCCGAAGCTGACTTTGTAAAAGCGGTTCAGGGTCGCGAGATCGCCCGCCAGCGGCGCCCTGATGCTTTCCACGAAAGCCCAGATGGCGGGTTGGGAAGCCAGCGAAAGGGTCTGTTTGACGCCTTTTGCGGGATTCTCGATGGTCAGGGAGTCGCCATCCACCGTATAGCGCTCCTCGAAGGGGGAAAGCACCCGTTTTTCGAGGAACGACGGCGCGCGGTAGATCAACGTGCCGCTCAGGCGCATGGGTTCCTTGAGGAGCGCCATGGTCTTGATTTCGGTATAGCGTTTCTCGCCGCTCTCGATGCGGGACAGTGCGCTCATCAGCGCATCGATGTCCCAGCGCTCGGCCGCGCCAGCCAGGGTTACCGCCAAAATGAAGCTGAGCGGAATGACGAGCCAACGCGAGATATACGGTATGCGTCGCGCCAGGCAGCACGCCCGGCCCGTTCTTGTCCCAAAAGTCATAGGATGCCTATTGTTCTGATTCTTCGAGTAGGTTTCGGCGATATATCGAACGCCGGAAGGGTATCTGAATAATCAATGATCGCGATGGGTGATGCGAGGTTGCCTACATGATAGTAAGGCGTCCCCCGGCAGGGAATAGCGGCGCGCTTTATCCGCTCCCATCTGGACGTTTCTCAAGGTCTAGCCCGGATTTCTCACGTCTCTTCATCGCGATGGCGCCGAGGCGCCGGTGTGGCGCGCCGCACGGATTGAGCGACGGGGAAGGCGTAGCCGATACTACGTCGAGCCGCCGTGCCAGAGCTGTAGGATGTGCCGACGAAGGAAGGGTTGCGACTAAAGCAACCGTTTGCGATTGGAAGGGCAGCTCTGGTGCTCCCAGAGAAGCCGTTTGCGATTGGAGGCGCATCGCTCGCGAACGATGCGGTTCGTTCCTCACCGCATCCTACGGCCTCTGTTTGCAATTGGGACGGCGTCCGCAGTAGGAAGGGCATCTCTGGCGCTCCCAGAGAAGCCGTTTGCGATTGGAAGGGCGGCTTCGGTGCTCCCGGAGACGCCGTTTGCGATTGGAAGGGCGGTTTCGCTGCTGAATTACGCCATAAGAGCTTGGATGTAGATAACGGCGTGATCAGCGACGTGGATCGCCGCCACATGAATTGCAATTTCATCCTGTGAAGCGGTTTTTCAGGGCTGGGTGTGAAGGTTCTTATAAGTGCCTGTTTTTACGTTAAAACCGAATCGAATAAGCTTGGCACATAAGCTGCTACCTGCTATAGGCCTGTCCGTCAGGCTTGTCCTAGAACTGATAACCTTTTATTCCAGAGGAGATGTTTCATGTACGAGGACAGACCCCCACTCGATCCCCATCCGTTGAGCCCCTACGTGGCTTGGGCGGGGCATCGCAACCGTGATTCCATCTTGGAAATGCTGAAAACGCTGCTCCCGAAAAACGAGGCCCACGTGCTCGAATTTGCCTCGGGGAGCGGCATGCACCTGCATTACTTCGCGCCGCATTTCGAGCATCTGCAATTCCATCCCACGGACATGAACGAGGAGGTGTTTCCGAACATCGAGAAGCTGACGGCGGAGAGCGGCCTCGGCAATATCCGGAAACCGCGCCGGCTGGATCTCACCCAGCCGGACACATGGCCTGATCCGGACGAGGAGGAGTTCCACGCCATTTACTGCATCAACATTTTTCAGGTTGCACCGGTCTCCATCGCCGACGGCATGATGCAGTGCGCTTCCGAGGTATTGGCGGACGACGGCCTTCTGTTCATCTATGGCCCCTTCAAGATCGACGGGCGATTCACCACACCATCGAACGAAGAATTCGATCGGACCCTGCGTTCGGCCGGCGTGCCGGAATGGGGCTTGAAGGATACGGCCGACCTGAACCGGGCTGCCGCCAAACACGGTATGAAGCTGGACAAAGCCATGGACATGCCCGCCAACAACTTCGCCCTCATCTACCGCCGGGGCTAATAGGCGGCTTGTCTTTTACAACAACAATCCTTAGGAGGAAATCATATGAGCCAGATCCTGACCGAAGTTCTAAACGCCAACCAAGGCTATGCTGCCAGTTTCAACAAGGGCCATCTTCCCTTGCCGCCGGGGCGGCATTTCGCGATCCTGACCTGTATGGACGCGCGCCTCGATCCTGCCAAGTACGCCGGTCTTACCGAGGGCGACGCCCACGTGATCCGCAATGCCGGCGGACGGGCCAGCGACGATGCCATCCGCTCTCTGGTGATTTCGTACAAGCTGCTCGGCACCCGCGAATGGTTCGTGATTCACCATACCGATTGCGGTATGGAACTGTTCACCAATGAGATCATGGGCGATCTTCTGAGCAATAGCCTCGAAACCGCGACCATCGACGCCAGCGGTTGGCACGATGTGGGTAAGGGGCCGGGGTGTACCGACGGCAAATACATCAACTGGCTGACCATCAAGAATCAGGAACAGAGCGTTGCCGAGGACGTGAGACGCATCCGTAATCACACCCTGGTGCCGAAGAACATTCCGATCTACGGTTTCATCTACGACGTAAGATCGGGCAAGCTGATCGAAGTACCGGAGGCGATGAAAGCCGGTCGCGTCGGCTGAATTTCGGTTCCGACGAGTCGAAGCGGATAAGCCCCAAGTGGAGTCGGTCGGAGTATCCATCCATCGACCGACTTCCCGCCCAAGATTCGGTCGGTACGATTGGTATGAACAATTTCGAGAGGCAATACCATGCAACGAAATCCAAGCTGTTCGTATATCGCCCTCATGCTGGGCATATTGATTTTCGGTGCCGGGATCGGTTCGGCCTGCGCCGAGGAAGCGCCGACGATGGCGCCGCGGCAACTGTTGTTGAAAAAGGCGGTACCGCTATCCGCCGATACCGTCGAAACACGAGTCGTTCGGGTTCAGTTCCCGTCCGGCTACAAGACGCCCCTGCATACCCACGAAGGTCCCGGTCCGCGCTACGTACTCAAGGGGAGGTTAAAGGTGGAGGACTCCGGCGAGACGCACGTCTACGGTCCGGGCGATGTTTTCTGGGAAACGGGGGCCGCCATGACCGTCGAGAATATTGGGGGAGGCGACGCCGAGATCGTGATTTTCGAACTCGCGCCGGTGAAGTGAGATTAAGGCCATGAATCGCCGTGTCGATTCCGGAGGATGACCCGTTCGGTTCATCCGGCAGATGCCGACTTGCCTGTTGTCGGTGACTATTTTTCGTTCGGAACCAGCCGTTGTTTGGCACGTGGCGGACGGTCGGAATCTACCGGCCTGCCGCATCCATCGTGCTCCCTGCTGCTATACCGGTTTCAGGTCATCCGGCCGCGCATCCGGCTGTCCCATCGCCGCCATTAGAGCATTTTCATACCTACTGTACGGGCACTCGCGAGTAGGTCGGGAATCCTTCCCAATCGCAAACGGCGTCTTCGGGAAGGGCGTGGCCGGCGCTCCCGGCCAGGCCGTTTGCGATTGGAGCGCCGAAGCCGCCCTTCCCGACACCACGTCCCGGCCGAGCGTCTTCGTCGGAAGGGTCGCGACTAAAGCGACCGTTTGCGATTGGGAAAGGATTGCCGAGCTACGAATGCTTGAATCAATTCACCCGAGCCGAAGGCGCCAACGACTTTCGCCAAGCCGGTTTTGCCGTACGAGCGAGATGAAAACGCTCTATCATCCTTTGAAACCTCGCGGCGTGTGATCGGCTTGACCCCTTTAATTCGTCCGCCCTTGCGCTTCTTCCTCGCATAACGCCTTCCATCGTTTCAGGGTCATCTTCTTCCCGAACCTCAGATTCTCATCTTGCAGGCTTACGTTCGCCGGATCGCGTGCAACATCGATGAATTCTCGAGGGGCGCTGGTTGGCGCCCCTTTCGAGACGAGGTAATTCAGAATGTCGGGCCTTTCCGCATAGATAGCCATGTCGCTCGGAAAAACCCTGAGCTCGGGGTCTTTTCTATCAACCGGGTAACCCGCTTCGACGAGAATTTCGACGGCCTCTCTGCTTTTGACGGCGATGGCCAATAGAAGCAGGTCGTCCTTGGACTCGAGACTTGCGTTTCTCTCGATCAGTTCCTTCAAAACGAATGGGTTTTGGTAGCGAACGGCATAATAGATGACCGAGTGGCCTCTCCAATCCCTGGCATTGATGTCGAACTTTTTTTGCATCATGCGGCGAGCGATCTCATCGTGACCGCCTTCCAATGCGGCCATTATCAGGGTGTTTTTATAGCTGTCATATTCATGGTAATCGAGGTTCAGCTCTTCATTATTCAGGAGATTTTTCGCTTGCGCGTAATCTCTTTTCTTCATTGCCTGAATGAATTCTCGTTCGAGGTTGCCCGGTTTCCAGGTGTCCGGAATCAGTCCGGGAAGATACTCTTTCGATGCCATGACGGCAGCAAAACCAAAGATGCCGATAAAAGCCCATTTGACGTGTTTGAACCAAACGGGAGCGTGTTCAAAAATAGGGTCGACATCGTTTTCTGTCGCCGCGGACAGCATTGGCCAGCATAGAAGAGTCAATCCGAAGAAGATCGAACCGAGAACAAAATAAATGGCGGCGGCGGTATAGCGTACGTAAAAGGTATCGACATACACGCCGCCTTTTCCATCGGCCACGACGCTGATAGGGACCTGGTCTCCAGGCTCATACCATTCGATGGGAACGATATTGGGATCGGTGTAAGTTTTGCCCTTGTACTCGACCTTGGGCTGCGGAAACCAGACGCCCGTCGTGTAACCGGTGCCTGTTGTTTTTCGGACTCTGGATATCTCTTGGTGGTAGCCAAGCAGTTTGGCGGTGGTTTTCTCGAGAGAGGATGAGAGAACCGTTACCCGCAGTGATTCGTAGGTTTCATGGCAGGCGAGCCCGATCAGGCCGATGCCCGTTACGATGAACAAGCCGGCGACAAACCTAAATAGTCCCATAGCTTATCGTTTCTTTCGATGGTTTATTGTTGCGATCATATATTGCGTCGGCATAAAGAGCGATCTTCGACAATTCAGTCCGTAGGACGCACCGACATTCGGGAAGCGCCCTTCGACTCGGCTCAGGACAGGCGTCGTCGCCGGTTTGGCAATGCTGAAAGCGGCCAAGGTTCGGTTGATTGTCCGCCGCAAATTCTAGTCTAAGACATAGTGGCGGCGCACAATTCCACTGTTCGGATTGGTATCTCTCGCGCGGCGGGAAACACCTCGAGCCAGTTACCTCCCTGTTGCCATCCGGGGATTTCGTTGAGCAAGTTGCGAATAATGAGGAAAACGTCCCTTGTCATTTGCCAGGCTTATCCACCATGTTGTTTCGGGTCTCATTCCTTGAACGCGTATTGATCCGGTTTAGCGGAAAGATTTCGACCTTATCCGCCAGGGTAAAAATCTCCGCTTTCCTTGTTTTGGTCGCGTTCGCCTTGGTCGGTGTTTATGCCACCGTCACATTCATGGTCGAGCGATGGTATTACGGCGCGTTCCCTGAAGCGCAAGTTACTGCCAGCTATCGGAGAGACATCAAGATATCGAAACATCTCTTCGCTCTTGAGCTCGCAAGAACAATCAATACCAAACACCCAAACAGAAAATACTCGACCGTTGCGGCCGCCCGCCTCGATATCGAAAGCGCTGTTTACAAGGTAGAGCCAGACCATTACAGAAGCATCGATAATTTTATCGCGGATGTGAAAAAGGAGGTTTCTTCCGGGATTAATCTCAATAATCCCGACAAAAAGGACGTCCAGCGTTTAGCCGATGTCATCAAACATATCCTGTATCTTCGCCTGATAAATCACACGGCTCCGCAATACCTGTTGTCTCAAGGACTGGATGAAAAATCGCTGGATTGCGATACGCTGGTAACGCTCTATCTCGCGGTCGGTGAAGCGCTCAATCTTCCGTTTCGAGCGGTCGTCCTAAAGACGAACGATGCGGCGCGCGGGAACATCGAGCACGTCATGCTCGTTTGGAGAACGGGGAAAGGACGCTGGTACATCGAAGTGACCAATACCGAGCTTGCTGTGCCGTTGAATGAAGACGAATTTCGCGCTTACCGGGAGAAAGAAGGATTTACGACCTTTTCGGAACTCAACTCTTCCGATTTTTTAGAGGACGTGAAATGGACGGAAATCGCGAAGTATTACTACAACACGATTATTTATCGCCCCTGACTCCGCCCTGCTGGTCGGACAAGACCGGTTCGCCTCATCTTCCCTCATTTCGGGAAAACCGCCGAGAGCTTCCTCAACCGCCCGAGGTCGTCACCGGCGCCGTACAAATCGGCATTCGCATGACCCCGAGGGTCAGCATCGGCGACAACTTCCGGAGAAAGCGAAGCTTCTACTTTGCCGGTTCGTCTCCCTGCCGCGCTTGAAGGCCATTGCGTCTTAAGACGACCGCCGAAGTGCTATACACTGGGATCGGAAATTCCCACTCACTGATCGACCATGAAGCTACTGCCCGACGATCTGAACAAGATCGTAACCCTGACACTGGCGCACTATAACCGGCATGCGGAAGATTTTCGGGAGGGAACGCGGAATCACGACGTCAGCCAGAACATCGATGCGCTGCTGCGCCATATCGAAGGGGACCCGCCCTTCAGAATCCTCGATTTCGGCTGTGGGCCGGGGCGTGATCTCAAGGAATTCGCCAGGCGCGGACACATAGCTGTAGGCGTGGAGGGGGCGGAGCGCTTTGCGGCCATGGCGAGGGAGGATACCGGTTGCGAGGTGTGGCAACAGGATTTCCTGCAACTCGACCTTCCGAAAAGTTCCTTTGATGGCGTATTTGCCAATGCGAGCTTGTTTCATGTTCCATCCCAGGAACTGCCGAGGGTACTCGGTCAATTGCATGTCGCCCTGAAACCGGGCGGCGTCCTTTTCAGCTCCAATCCGCGCGGTACCAACGAGGAAGGCTGGAGCAGCGGACGCTACGGCGCTTACTATGACCTGGACGGGTGGCGTCAGCGGATGACCGCTGCGGGATTCGTGGAGCTCGAACACTATTTCCGGCCCGCCGGATTGCCTCGACCGGCGCAGCCCTGGCTGGCCAGCGTGTGGCGGCGGTCCTAGGTTCCATGAAACGAATCCTGCAGTTTCGCCGGCCGGTCTCTTCGCGCGAGCTGGCTTGCACGTCGGGAAACTCAATGGACAGGAGATTTCACGATGAATGTCGGCGATCAGAAATCCTTTTCCGTCCGCGCTAGATCGTTCTGGAACGACAGCGGCATCGATCTCGCCGCGGGTGGCATTTATCAGTTTTCCGCTCGGAGAACATGGACGGATTTCTTCATTTCCTGCGGCCCCGCCGGGTACTCCGGTTTGTCTTATCAGAACAAGTTGGGGTCGTCGCTGCGTCTTCCACGCGAGAAATGGTTCGCTCTCTGCGGAGCCTTGGACCGGAACGGCCAGACGGCATTTGTTATCGGGGAAAGCTGTCGGTACACCGCCGAAGCCGCAGGGCGGCTGTACTGTTTCGCGAACGATGTGCCGGGGTGGTACTGGAACAATTTCGGAAGCGCGGAAGTAATTGCGACGCGCCTTGCTTGAACCCGATTCTTGCCGCTATCGACCTGTGACCGTTTCTCCAAACGATTCGGTGCCGATCGGCACGTTCACGACAAACATTGTCGGGTTTCCATCACTCTTCTTTCTTCGGATATCGGCAAAGGCCCGCGAGATGGTGAAAAATCGAGCAGTTTGTATCGGTTTAATCCTGGTACCGGAATTGCTTGATGGCTCATGGGCGTAACGTCCGCCGAGATCCTGTGCGCGGCGCTTCGGTCCGATCCTCAATCTTGGGTGTGCGATATGAATGAGCTATTTGTAGTTTGCCGTACGACGGAAATAGACGAAGAACAGGCGCGGGGCTTTTGGCTGGCCGTGCGAACCGAGACCGGCGAGGTAAAACCCTGGCCGATTCTGATTACGCGCAAGGGCAACCGTTTTTTTGGATTTGAAAATGTCTGCCCTCATGCCGGCAGCCGGCTGGATACCGTACCGGGGCAGTTCATGGATGAAGATGGCAACTTTCTGACCTGCGGCCAACATCACGCCCAGTTCGACATCGATAGCGGGCACTGTTTCATTGGACCCTGCCAAGGCAAGCAGCTCACAGCCGTGCCTTTGATCGTCGATGACGGCGATGTTTGCGTCACCGGCGTGGAACTAGCCGAAGAAGACGGCCTGGATCTCGACGCGTGATGAATTTCCGGACGGCGGTTTTGTGAGGAATCCGAGATGACACCGGAGCAGCAAGTCCGGCTTCGCGCTTTTCTGGCGAGCCTGCCGGAGATGAGCGTGGATCAATTGTTCGAAGCTCTGCACAACGCGCGCAGCTGCAAAGCGGCAGCGACCGAAGGCGATGCTCCTTATTGGCGCGCGCTGATGCTCGGCGTGGGCGAACAACTGCACCGGCGTCTTGGCCCCGGCGCTCTGCAAGAATATGCCAGCCGTTATTGCTGAACCGATCGGCTGATCGCGATCGACACGATTCACCGAAAACGTTCCCGGCGAAGAGTCCGCGCGTTCGGGTGGTCTTGCGGGCGTGAACGCATCGGTAAGAAAGCTCTGATCAGGTCCTTCTTCAGGATCGGGACAAACGGTAAGGTGTTGATTCGGCTCGTGGTGAGCTCATCGACTCCCCTCATGCGTCCAGACGAAGGGCACGAACTGAACCAACTTCTTTAGCGTTTCCGTAATTTTTCCGGAATTCGGCCTCGCTGGAAACCACACTTCCTCGCCGGGAAACCGGCTTTAGAGCATTTTTCACCACAATATAGCGACATAGCATGGGAGACCGCTCCACCCCCTAAAATGGAAGCCGAAAGAATCGTAGGTCGGCAATCCGTTGCCGACAAACCCGCTGGCCGGACAGTTGCTGTCGGGAAGGGTCGCGACTAAAGCGACCGTTTGCGATTGGGAAGGATTCCCGACCTACAACAGCGGGCGCTACACCAAACCGAGAAACCGGCTCTAGCCAAGTTTTTGAGCAGTTCCAGCGCACCCATAAGCGAGTGAATGCCATTCATCGGTTCGCCATGGCCGCTTCCAAAATGGCTTGCATCGTATCGGCTGTCATCGGGCGGCCGAATAAATAGCCCTGGGCGACGTCGCAGCCGTGGCGCTTCAGGAAAGCTAGCTGGGCTTCCGCTTCCACTCCCTCGGCCAGCACCTCCAGATTCAGGTTCCGCGCCATGGCGATGATGGCGGCGGCGATTTCCATGTTGGACGTATCTTGAGGAATGTCCCGCATGAAGCTTTGGTCGATTTTGAGCTTGTCGATGGGGAAGCGCTTCAGATAGGCCAGCGACGAGTAGCCTGTACCGAAGTCGTCGATCGCAATCCGGACGCCGAGGTCCTTGAGGGCCGCCAGTTTGGCCTCGTTCTCCGGGCCATCCTCCATGAGGGCGGTTTCGGTGATTTCCAGTTCGAGGTGATGGGACGGCAGGCCGGTTTCGGCCAGGATGGCACGGATGCGTTCGTGAAGATCGCCCTGCTGGAACTGGCGCGGCGAGAGATTGACCGCCAGCATTTCCAGCGGCAGACCGGCATCCAGCCAGGCTTTCATGCACCTGCAGGCCGTGCGCAGTACCCATTCGCCCAGCGGCACGATGAGGCCGGTTTCTTCCGCCAAGGGAATGAAACGATTGGGGGAAAGCAGACCCTGGTCGGGAATCTGCCAGCGCAACAGGGCCTCCACGCCGAAGATCCGGCCATCCGTCAGCGTCACCAGCGGCTGATAGTGCAAGACGAATTCATCCCGGTCCAGCGCGTGGCGCAGCCGGGTTTCCAGAGCGAGCCGCTCGTTGGCGGACGTGGTCAACGACTCGGTATAGAAGTGATATGTCCCTCGACCGCTGTCTTTTGCCTGGTAGAGCGCCGCATCCGCGTATTGGATGAGCCGATCGGCATCATCGCCGTCGTCGGGGAAAATGCCGATACCGAGACTGGCGCCGATGTAAACCTCCTGTCCGCCGGACAGCACGAAGGGCGCGCTGAGCCGGTCGATCAGGTGATGAGCCACGCTCGCGGCGTTCTCGGGATCGGACAGTTCTTCCAGCACCACGACGAATTCGTCGCCGCCCAAGCGGGCCACGGTATCGGTCTCGCGCAGGCATTCGCGCATGCGCTGCGAGGCGAGTTGCAACAGTTCGTCGCCGGTGGCGTGCCCCAAGCTGTCGTTGACGTTCTTGAACCGGTCAAGGTCGAGAAACAGTACGGCGCCGCGACTCCTATCACGCCTGGCGCGCTCCAGGGCATGGTTCAGGCGGGAGAGGAGCAAAAGCCGATTGGGCAAGCCGGTCAGCGGGTCGTAATGAGCTAGGTATTCCAGTTGGGTTTCCGAACGCTTGAGGTGGGTGATGTCGGTAAACACTCCCACGTAATTGACCGCCTCGCCTTGCTCGTTGCGTACCGTGCTGATGTTGAGCCACTCCGGATAGATTTCGCCGCCCTTGCGCCGATTCCAGAGTTCCCCCTGCCAGGAGCCGGTGGTGCGGATGGCGTGCCACATGGCTTGGTAGAACGAGCGGCTATGGTGGCCCGATTGCAGAAGGCGCGGGTTCTTGCCCGAAACCTCCGCCTCGGTATATTCGGTGATCATGGTAAAAGCCGGGTTGACCGTGAGGATGTTGCCATCGAGGTCAGTAATGATCACTCCCTCTTGAGTGCTGGTGAATACGGTGGCCGCCTGACGCAGCCGCTCCTCCGCCTGGCGTTGCTCCGTGATGTCCGAGGCCACGCCCGAGGTCAGGATGACCTTGCCGGCATCGTCGCACAGCGCGTAGCTGCGGTCGTTGATCCAGCGCACCGTGCCGTCGGGACGGTTGATGCGGTACTGAATGTCGTAGCGCTGGCCATGGGCCAGCTCTTCCAAGGCACGCAAGACTTGCCGGGAATCCTCGGCATGCACGGCCTCCAGCCAAAGCTTGGGATTCGCATACAGTTCGGCGCAGGGTCGTCCCCAGACCTGTTCGAATGCGGGGCTCACGTAAAGAACGGACTGGAAATCCGGCGCGCTCAGCCAGAACACTTCGCCTATCGTTTCCGCCATCCGGCGAAAACGCAGTTCGCTCTCGCGCAGGGCCTTTTCGGCGGCATGCCGCACACGCCGCTCCTCCATCTCGCGCAAGCTGCGCTCTATGGCCGGCCCGAGACGGCCCGGACGGTCCTTGAGGACGAAGTCCCAAACGCCCTGTTTCAGGAGTTCGACCGCTCTCTCTTCGCCGATACTTCCCGAGATCAGGATCACCGGCAAATCGGGCAGCCGTTCCTGTATGAGCCTGAGACTCGCTTCGAAATCCAGGCCGGGTACGCTGTAGTCGGATAACACGGCATCCCAGCTCTCTTCCTCCAGGGCCTGGTTCAGTTCTCCGCAGCTCACAACTCGCCGACAGCTGGCGGTCAACCCGTGAAGCCGCAGCTGGCGCTGAATCAAGAGGAAGTCGGTCTCGCTATCTTCGATGACCAGAAGGTTTAGCGGCGCGGTCACGGTCTCGTCAACCCCATGGCGGTTCGTTCGTGGCTAGCCAGTAAACCCCGAGGCGCGCCACCGTTTCTGCGAATTCGGTGAAATCCAGGGGCTTGCGGACGAAACTATTGGCACCGTGTTCGTAGCTGCCCAAGCGGTCTCTCTCCTCGTCGGAGGACGTGAGGATGACCACCGGCACCAGACGGGTACGCGGATCGGCACGCAGCCGTTCCAGCACTTCCAGACCTCCGATTCTGGGCAGGTTGAGATCCAGCAAAACCACCGTGGGCAAGTCGGGACCTTCGCGTGTCGCGAATTCGCCCTCCCGGAACACATAATCCAGCGCCTGCTGGCCATCGCGTACCACGTCCACCTGATTGGCCAGATTGACCCTGCGCAGCGCGCGCAGGGTCAGCATTTCGTCCTGAGCGTTGTCCTCCACCAGCAGAATCGTCTTGGCTTTCATCGAATTTCCTCGTCTCCGCGGCCCACGGCCGGTAGCGAAAAACGGAAGGTAGCGCCCTGGCCCGGAGCAGAAACGGCGTCAATCGTGCCACCGTGACGATGAACGATGCGCTGGACCGTGGCCAGGCCTATGCCCAGACCCGGAAATTCCTCTTGCCGGTGCAGCCGCTGGAACGGCTGAAACAGTTTGCCGGCGTGGGCCATGTCAAAACCGGCGCCATTGTCTGCCACATAAAATCGCCGATACTCGCCTTCAGAGGCTTGCTCGGCATACACCCGGATCATCGGCGTATCGGTGCCGGCGGTGTATTTCCAGGCGTTGCCGATGAGATTTCTCAGAACCACTTCGATCATTCGAACATCGCCCCGAGCGAAAAGGCCCGGTTCTACGCACCATTCCACCCGGCGGGCCGGTTCCACACGAGTCAACTCGGCGAGGATGCGTTCCGCAAGCGCCGAAAGATCCACCGGGTCACGCCCCAACTCACCGCGGGTGCAGCGCGAAAGCTGGAGCAGGCCGTCGATCAGTTCGCCCATGCGACGACTGGCGAGCATGATTTGATCCAGATAGACGCGGGCTTCGCCTTCCAGGCGCTCGCCGTAATCCTCCATCAAGGCCTGGCTGAATCCGCTCATAGCCCTAAGAGGCGCGCGGAGGTCGTGAGAGACGGCGTAGGCGAAACTCTCCAACTCCTGGTTGGCGGCCTGGAGTTCGGCCGTACGCTCCTCGACCCGTCGCTCCAGATCGGCATTGAGGAGGCGGATTTCTTCCTCGGCCCGCTTGCGCAGGGTGATATCGACGACACTGACGATCACATGGAGCTCCCCGCCAATGGCCACCGGCCCCAAGCTCACCTCGCAGGGAAACTCTTCCCCGTCGGCCCGGACAGCGTGCAGATCGCGGCCCTTGCCCATGGCGCGCGGCTCCGGATGGCGGAAATACTCCGAAGCGAGCATCTGATGACGAACATGAAAACGTTCGGGTATAAGGACGTCCATCGGACGTCCGATCAGCTTTTCGGACGGGCAGCGGAAGAGCTCGGCGGCACGCCCGTTTACTTGGACGATTTGTCCGCCGCTATCGACGACGAGCATGGCCAAAGGCGAGGTATCGAAAATCAGCTGGGCTCGCGCCTCGCTTTCGCGCTGTGCCGCCTCGGCCGTGTCCTTGGCCCGGGCATAAATCTCCGCTTCCATCCGCAAAACTTGTTCACGCAGCGACTCGGTGAGCCGGTTCTGCTCGACTCCCTGCTGTTTGAGCCGGACGAGTTCGGTGACGTCCTCCACTCGGTGGATGATGTAGGCGACCGAGCCGTCCGCGCTCAGCACGGGGGAGTTGAATGGGCTCCAGTAGCGCACGGCAAACCCGCCGCCTTCCTCCTCTGGTATACGGATATCGTATTTCTGCACCGCCATGATATCCGCCGTACGGTTCCGCAGCACACGCTGCAGGGAGGCTCTCAAGTTGCGTACGCCAGTGGCGTCAGGGTCCTCGGGGTTGTCCGGGAAGACCTCGAAAATATCGCGGCCGATAATCTCCTTCCGTTGCGTCATCGTGGCACGCGCATAGGCGTCGCTGACGGCTGCGATACGGAGGTCCGGAGTCAGCACAAGATAAAGGCCCGGCGCAGATTCGAATAAGACCCGGAAGTCCGGATCGTCGATTGGAATGCGAGTTAACGGCTGCGAAGCGTCTGGCTCGGCGTTCATATCGCTGATCGGATCAAGCCTGGCCTATTTCGGTTGTCCGGCTGCGGAAAAGCATAGCCTTCGGCGGCACGCGGCAGAGCCAAATTATTATCGTTCATTGTTATTCTTTATAGTCGTTCATTGTGCCGTCGGCGCCAGCGTTCTCTCCGCTATCGCCGTCGAACAGTCGTTGTCCCAACCCATAACGCAGCACCAAGCGTTACCACGGGCTGCGCCAATCATATTCCCGACCTTACCGTTGAGAAACATGGCGTGCTATCACGTTTGACGTAGCGACCAGCCCGCGGCTTTCCAAGCTGTCCGCTCCCGGCTTCTCGCGTCTGCTCGACAAAAACCGAATCGGCGCTTTCCGTTAAAGAACTATAAAAATAGTAGGAAATTTCGCGCAACGTGAATTGTTATCTTGACAGAGAAAAATTCTACTGGAGGGTTTTGTGCCGGCACATCATCCGCGGAAGAAATTCCTCAGGCGCTCGAAGATTTGATATGGCATCGGCTTGGCGGTTCGAGTGACGCGGCGTCGCCGTGCTGTCCGTCATTTCACCGGCGAGCGCTGCGCAGCTAGTGCATTTTTAAACCTACTGTACGAGCACTGGCGAGTAGGTCGGGGATCCCTTCCCAATTGCAAACGGTCGCTTTAGTCGCGACCCTTCCAATCGCAAACGTCGCTTTAGTCGCGACCTTCCAATCGCAAACGGTCATCCCAGCGCTCCTGGGATGACCGTTTGCGATTGGAGCGCCGAAGCCGCCCCTTCCCGACGCCATGCTCCAACCGAGCGTCTTCGCCGGCAAGGGATTGCCGACGAATGCTTGAATCGGTTCACCCGAGCCGAAGGCGCCAACGACTTCCGCCAAGCCTGTTTTGCCGTACGAGCGAGATGAAGACGCTCTAGTGCAAGATCTTCGGTTCGACCGTCTGATCGGGGCTGGATCGAATTATGAAGCCGGAGAGCCACGATTGGCGGATGCTCGACGAGGTTCAAAATTCCGGGCCATTTCGGGACTTAAGGCATCGGACGTACGCTGCTCGTCCGTGCTGTCGCTCTTATCCCAAAAATCATAAAAATTGAACCAATTGTAAGGCGCCTGGCGGCAGTAATGTTCCAGCCGGTCGGCGTAGTGCTGCATGAACGCCCGGATTTTTTCGTCGCGGTTTTTCCGGGAACACTCGATGCGCTCGGCCAGCAGCTCAAAGTGTACGTCGTAATCGGCGCCGCCTTTGTGGAGACAAAAGAACAGAATCACCGGAGCCTTGAACAAGTTCGCCAGCAGCACTGGCGCCGCCGGGAACCAGGCGTCCTCGCCGAGAAACCGGCACAGGACGCGCTTCTCCCCGTGTACGCTGCGGTCTCCGAGCAAGGCGACCACGCCGCCGTTAGCGATGTGCTCATCCAGCCCCAGAAGGGCGCTCGCCGTGCCTACGGGGATGATGTCCTTGAACAGATCCGGGTTCAGCGTCCTGAAAATTGCATTGATCTTGGGGGAATTCTCGCCGTAAACCAGCGCCTTGACGGAAAGCCCCCTGTGCCTCAGCCCGAGGCCGCGGAGGATTTCGAAGCTGCCGACATGGGCGCCGACCAGGAGGAATCCCTGTCTGTCCGCTATCAGCCGCTCCAGCACATCGAATCCGTGCATCCGGATTTGAAAGAATTCGTCCCGCTCGGCGAACACGAACACCCTGTCGAGCAGAGCTTCGGCGAAAGTGTGATAGTGGCGGAACAACTCCCGGCCCGACGGTGGTCTACCGAAGATGTGTGTCAGATAGGCAGCGGAAGCTTGCCGCGCGCGGTCGGCGAAAATCAGAAAATACGCCGTGATGGGGTAGAGCAGGGCGCGGGCGATCGGCCGCCCGAGCCGCAGGGCGATCCAGACGATCGTTCGCAGCCAGAAGCCGGTGCTGCGCTCTTTTTGATTAATCCAGCTGCGGCTCATGGTGCGACTGAGGTGAACAGCAGACGCCCTTGCGCGATGCGCCGGTCGCCCGAGAAGCAGTCGAATTTCACCGATTTTTCTCCCGCATCATCGAATTGCACCCGGCACGGTTCGCCCGGACGGAGCACCGAGAGAAATTTCGCGGCAGGAATGCCGGCGAGGCGAAAGCCTGGATGGCCCGCCAGCCAGAGACAGGCGATCTCGTCCAGAATCACTACGCCGGGCACCACCGGATTGCCCGGAAAATGACCGGGCAGGGCAGGGTGGTCTGATGAAACGGTAAAGTGTGCCTCCATCGGTCTGGTTGTCGTTCGAGTTCGCCCGGCGGAATTCCGGTCAGTTCTTGGGCGCCGAGATTACGCCCGAGCGGGCGATGGTCGCGATCAAGTGGAGGATGGACGGATGGCTGTGATGCCGGTAGCGGATGCGCCGGTAGATGTACTCGGTGATGAAAAACGCGCCGACGAAGAAATAATTCACGGTGTTGGTGAATAGGAGAAAGGTTTCCACCGGAGCGAACAAGGCCAGCAACACCGATTCCAGAACCAACAGGCAGAAAAAGATCGCCCAGGCCCAGGTGAGATTGCGAGTGTAAATCCGCAAATCGTCGGGCAGCACACCCCGCCGCTCCAGCCGGGCAAAGCGTGTAATCAGCGGTTCCCGTCCCGGAGTCAGCGTCGTCAGGAATAGGCTTGCGAGTATCAGGCCGATGCCGACGGGCGAAAAATAGATCATCGCGTCCGGCCTCAGGTAAAAGAGCGGCGCGCAGAGGCCGATGCCCACCGCGAAAGGCCAAAGGCGGCCTATCATGCTCGACCGGCCTTCGCCCGATAAGCGCATTGCGATCAAGATGGCCGTGAAGAGAAGAAAGTCGACGAATCCAAGCCAGACCGGCGAGATGTCCGAACGGACGGCGGCAAAGGAAAAAACCGGAAACAGCGCCGCCAGGCACACGGTTAAAGCCGGTTTGATCCCCATACCTTATTTCGAACGCCGCTTTTCGATGGTGCTGGCCAGCGCCCGGAGCGAAGAGAAAATGTTAGTGACGTCCGGATCGTCCGATTTGATCTGAAGTCCGTATTTTTTGGAGATAACCAGGGAGAGTTCGAGCAGGTCTATGGAATCGAGTCCCAACCCGTCCCGGTACAGAGGTTTTTCCGGCTCGATGTGCTCGGGAATGGCTTCGAGATTCAACGATTCGACGATCATCCGTGCCAGTTCCAGTTCCATCGGGGTCAGTTGCGTGGTCATAAGCTATTGATATTCGACAGTTAGATCATTAAGGCCGATCGCCTTGGACCGGATTACGGACGGGGCAATCGAATAATGCCTTCGATTTCCAGCAAAAGGTCTCTGCGGCAAATATCGCCTTGTAGAAAGATAACCGGGCATGAAGGATTTAGGGTTTCCGCGAGCAGTCGCTTCGCGATGCCGAAATGTTCGTGATGGCGTATATAAACTTTCAACATGCTGTCTGGCCCCAATTCTTCGAGCTTGATTCGGGACTGGCCCAGCTCGTTTAGTACGGCCTGAATGTTGCTCAGCGTTTCCCGCAATTGCCCGGCCGCATCCTCGGGATGCAGGGTTTCGTGCCCTACGATGCTCGCGGTTCCCGACAGATAAAGCTGGCGTTCACCGCCGAACTCCGTCAGCGTCGCGCGCGAAAACGACGGGCTGCGCGGTCCGTATTGTAACGGATATCGATAGGCGCTCACCTGGCGCGGATTCTCGATCTGGCGTCCTGGCGCGCGGGAGGCGATGAAATAGATCCGCAGCCCTTCTGCCCCGGTCCCGATCGCGCTGGCGGCGGGCAAATCCCGGTCGAACACGTAATCGGCTTCGGCGAAGGCTTGGTGCCGCCCCAGGCAAAAGCGCTGATAGTTTTCGAGCCCAAGGTATTCGCCGTTGATCCGCGGAAGATAGTTCCACATGCGGATGAGATGGGTATAGCCGGAGACGCGGATCAGATCCAGTATCCGGCAGTACGTCCGGTAAGTCCGGGCTTCCACCGAATCCTGCTCCTGTTCGGGCAAATAAAAGCAGCCGAACAGAATATCGCCGTTGCAGGCGTAGCGTATCCCCTGATGTTCTCCGTAGCGTGCCGGCTGTGGGCTGAGCCAGACTTCGCAAAGCTTTTGTTCGTCCAAGCTGCTCATGGGCAGCGTCAGGACCGGGTACGGCGTGTCTGTACCGGATTCGGAAAAGCCATCGAAGCCGATGATTCCGAGCACGGAGGCTGGCTTCGTGTTCGTCAGACCGCTCAGGGCTTCGGCAGGAAACAGGGTGAGATAAACGGGCGGATCAAGCCTGGCGGAACGCTGTTGCGTAACGCCCAGGCTCGGATCGAAAGAGCCCATTCGTGCTGGCAAATTCATGTCGGGCGTATATGAGACGAGCTTCAGGATGCGATGTTTTGGCGTCTGCGCTTATGGGCCGCGTAGTTATTGATCGGGTCGAACAGGCTTTTCAAATAATAAATAACCTTGAACATCAAGAGTTTGGGCGCGATCGGGGTGTTCCGGAACAGGTCGCCGGCAAGCAGCGAAATGACGCCTTCCTTGATACGGAACCGGTTGTGAGGATGGATGATCAAGTCCCGCATGGCGGGTGTGGTGATGCGGTAGATGAACCAGGAAAACGTCTTCAGCCCGCGGCGCACCGATTTTTCGTACTGCTTGAGGCGTTTTTCCGCGGTTTTCGGCTCGCGCAGGATGCCGTCCACGGTCTCCGCGCCGGACATCGCGCCGTACAGCGCGAGATGGACGCCGCTGGAAAATACCGGATCGATAAAGGCGAAAGCATCGCCGATCAACAAGTAATTCTTGCCCCTCATCCGTTTGGAAGCGTACGAATAATTGCCGGTCGCGGTTACGGGCGATACCAGCCGGGCGTTTTTCAGGCGAGCTTGCACCGGCGGGCATAAGGCGATGGTGTCGAACAGGAATTGTTCGACCGGTGTCTGGCGGCCTTTCAGATAATAAGGCCAGCAGACGGCGCCAACGCTCATCAGGTCCCCCTTGAGCGGGATCATCCAAAACCAGCCGTGATCGAACCAGTAAATGCTGATATTGCCTTCGTCCCGGCCGCTTCTGCGCTCGGCTCCTTCGAAATGGCCGAAAACAGCCGCGCTGCTGTGTTTCTTGTTGCGCTCCTTGGTGCCGAGCCTGTCGGCCAAAAAGGTGTCGCGGCCCGATGCATCGACCAGGAAGCGCGGTTGCCAGACATGCTCCGGGCCGTTTTCACCGGTCGCCCTGACTTTATCCACGCGGCCTTCGTGGAATTCCACCGAAGTCACGCGGCAGCCCTCGCGAACGTCCGCGCCCTTGGCGGCGGCGTTTTTCAAGAGGATATGATCGAACTCCGCCCGCTTGACCTCGAAGGCATAGGGATGAGTTTTGTCCAGAGCCTCGCCGAACTGAAAGTCGGAGCACTTGCCGTGGTAGATGGAATCGAATTCGGCGGCGTACTTGCGAAGACCGATCTTCTCGACCTCATTCAGCACGCCCAGCCGTTCCAGGTAAGGAAGACTCAAAGGCAGCAGGGATTCGCCGATGTGAAACCTCGGATGTCGATCCTTTTCGGCCAGAACGACGCGCCAATTCTTTTCCGCCAGCAACGCCGCAATCGACGATCCGGCCGGTCCTCCCCCGATGACCAGCACATCGCATGATTCGCTCATATGAGAATTCTTGAGTTGATAAGTCAGCCCCCGAGGCCGATAAGGATAATCGGCAAGATTCGTGCTGCCAAGCCACGTTTGCAGAAGACAGGCGGCGCAGACCCGCCCGGCCGCCGGCGCGGCCGGGATCGGCCGATCAGGGACGCGCCTTTCTCAATGATCCGTCACGAGGTAGTTCCGGGTGATCGGTACGGCTCCATGCCGCTTCGCCAGCTGAAGTTGAAAAACCACCATATCGCGCCAGCGGAACGAGCCTTCGCATACCGCCAGATAAAATTCCCACATGCGGGCGAAGCGTTCTCCCATCCGCTCGACCACTTCGGCTCTATGGTTCTGGAAACGCCGAAACCATTCGCGAAGGGTATATGCATAATGCAGCCGCAACACCTCCAGGTCGGTCAGAATCAGGCCCGAGCGCTGCATTGCCGGCGACACGTCGGAAAGCAAAGGGATATAACTGCCCGGAAAAATGTGGCGCTTTATCCATGGGTTGGCAGGGCCATCCTTGTTGGTGGCGCCGATGGTATGGAGCAGTGCTATGCCGTCGGGTTTCAGCAGTTTCGCCATTTGCCGGAAGAAAGCCGGATAGTGTCGGGCTCCGACATGTTCGAACATTCCGACGCTGACGATCCGGTCATATTCTCCGGTGTGCTTCCGGTAATCTCGAAGATGGAAGCGAACCTGATCTTGAAGTCCGAGTCGTTCGGCATCGGCTTGCGCCACTCGGAGTTGCTCCCTGGAGAGCGTTACGCCGGTTACTTCGACGCCGGCTTCTTGCGCGAGGTAAACGGCTAAGCCTCCCCAGCCGCTGCCGATATCGAGGACCTGCATTCCGGGCTGTAGACGCAGCTTTCGGGCGATGAGCCGGCATTTGGCGAGTTGCGCCTCTTCGAGCGTCTGCTCGGGCGTTTCGAAATAAGCGCAGGAATAAAACAGGCGTTCATCCAGAAACCGTCGGAACAGCCATTCGTCGAGATTGTAATGATGGCTCACATTCCGGTAACTGCGGGCGATGGCGTTACCCGTTCTAACAAGCGGGTGCAACCATCGGCGGACATGCAGATAGGGTGCGGGTCCGGGTTCGGAGAAATTCCGCATCATGACCTCCATGAACGCCGGCAACGCCTCGGAGGATCCCACGTTCCAACCGCCTTCGAGATAGGTTTCGCCCAATTGAAGTTCCGGATCCCACAAGAGACGGAGCAGGGCCGAGGGGTCTAGAACATTCCAGTGCGCTTCCGGCTGCCCGGTTCCGAAGCGGCGGCTCGGACCGCCTGTAACGTGAAGATGGAGAGAGCCTTCCCGGATATGCCGGTCCAATAGTCCGGTTACGGTCTGATGCAGTATTTTTTCCAGTGCCATCGGTTTTCACTCCTTGTTCACCGCGGTACGAAAAGCCTACCCGGATAGGATATAGCCAAAAACAATGTTCCGATTCGTGTTTCCGGCGTAGGGCGGGTTGGGAGAGCATCGCAAGGGAACCGAAAAGTTCCTTTGGGACACCTCGAAAAATCTACTGCGCGACTCGATTGCTGCGTTGCGCGGTGCGCGGAATCCTCATGTACTCCATGTACACTCCGGTTCCTGTGCTCCGGGCGCCTAGCACTCGGGGCGCTCGCGACGGTTTTTCGAGGTGTCCTTTGGTGTTTCCACGCGCCGTCGTCCACCGGGCAAGGCCGCGGAATCAGTGAGTTAGGCGCGCGGAGAGTCCGGCAGCGACGGCATGGCTCGTAGCAGTGCGCGTCTAATCCACCCTATATCTGAGTGAGACAAAACGGGAAGCGACAGATGCCGAACCGCTGGAACCGGGTACGCGCCAATCGGCATCGTTCAGCGAAAAGCCTGTTCGTTTCTATAGATCGAGTTGCTGCTTGAGCAGGGCGAGCTTAAAGTCGGCAGTTTGCGATTCGGCGTTTTCCCAGGGGAAATTCGGCAGATTTTCCAGAGCGAGAATCAACCCCTCGTTCCATTTCTCGGAAAGCTGCCGGGCGAAAGGATCATCCTCGGTGAGGAACAGCCGGCGGCCTTCGGTCAGGCTGTCTCGCTCGTAGATCAACAATTCCACCGGCGGGCCGACGGTCACGTTGCTGCGTATGGTGGAGTTCATGGAGACCAGGGCGCATCGGGCGGCCCGCTCCAGGCCGATGTCCCGCTTGATGATGCGGTCCAGGATGGGCTTGCCGTATTTGGTTTCGCCGATTTGCAGGAAGGGATGTTCCCCCGATTCGTGAATGTAATTGCCCTGCGGGTAAATCATGAAGGTCTCGGGCGGGCTATGGCCCAGCTGGCCGCCGAAGATGAAGGTGGCCTCGAAGCTGGTGTTGGCGGTATCGCGGCTAGCCTGCTGGCGCTGTAGCTGGGTGCTGATCATGCCGACGTAATCCGCGGCTTCGCACATGTTGGTCGCCGTCATCAGATTGGGTACCCAGGCCTGCTCGACATCGCGATACATCTTTTTCACCACCGCCTGGGTGGTGGCGAGATTGCCGGCGGAGAGCAAGACAAAAACCCGCTCTCCCGGCCACACGAAAGTGTGCATTTTCGAATAGGTGCCGATGCTGTCCATTCCGGCATTGGTGCGGGAATCGGAGCAGAACACCAGGCCGCGTTCCACGTTGATCGAAAGGCAATACGTCATGGCAATGTCAGAATGGACTCAGTGTATGGGTATTCGATCGATTCTATCGTCAGACGTTTCAGGAAGAAATCGTTTAGTACTACAGCTTCAGTAGATCGGGAATCCCTTCCCAACCCTGAGTCGGCAAAGGATTGCCGACCTGCTTTCCCGTTGCTGACCTTTTTCCGCACGCGAAAACCATTCTTGCTCAGGGATCATCGATCAACCGTCATACTGAGGCTGACAAGGCGTTAGTACTACAACTCCGGTAGAGATGGAGCGCCCGAACACCACGCCAGATCACGGAACGCACCACAACAGCGCGGGGCGCTTGCAACCGTGCACCTTATTCGCTTTGTCAGGGAATCGACGCAGACGGCGAAACGCTTGCTTGCCCGGTGGCGCGCCGTAGCGCTCGTCTGTGCCATTGGCACGGAGGATGCTTCGTCGGAAACGTCAACATCATCGTTCGCTCATGAACATTTCCCACGACTACCGCAACAGCGAAGCCTACGACGAACTCCTGGAACCGGGCGGCCAGCCTCGGTCGGCCGCCCGGGCTCTGTTCCGTTATCTGAACTCTCTTCAGCCGGGAGAATTGGAAGCCCGCCGGCAGTCGGTGGATGCGGCCATCATGACGATGGGCATCACGTTTACCGTGTACAGCGAGGCCGGGAACATCGACCGGGCCTGGCCTTTCGACATCATCCCCCGGGTCATGGCGAAAAGCGAATGGATGCGGATCGAGGAGGGGCTGAAGCAACGGCTTACGGCTCTGAATTTGTTCATCAACGATCTTTATAACGAGCAGCGCATCGTCAAGGACGGCGTTTTTCCGCTGGAAGTGATCGCGGGTTCGCGCAACTTCCGCCCGCAGTGCCTAGGTATCACGCCCCGTTTTGGCGTATGGGCCCATGTGTGCGGTACCGATTTGGTGCGCGACAAGGACGGCACGGTCTACGTGCTGGAGGACAATCTCCGGGTGCCGTCGGGCGTGTCTTATATGTTGGAAAACCGACAATTGACGAAGCGCCTGTTTCCCGAATTTTTTCAGGGTTGCGATATCTTGCCGGTCGATGACTACCCGGTTCAGCTCTACGATGCGCTGGCGGCTCTTTCTCCGAGGGATGGCGAGAGGCCGGTGGTGGCCGTGCTGACTCCGGGAATTTTCAACTCGGCTTATTTCGAACACAGCTATCTGGCGCAGCAGATGGGCGCCTTCCTGGTGGAAGGCTCGGATCTGATGGTGGATGCGGATGACAGGGTCTACATGAAGACCGTTTCCGGCCCCAGGCGGGTCGATGTGATCTACCGCCGCATCGACGACGATTTTCTGGATCCGGAGGCCTTCCGTCCGGACTCGGCGCTCGGCGTTCCGGGCCTGATGCGCGCCTGGCGCAACGGCAAGGTCGGCATTGCCAATGCGCCCGGCTCCGGTGTGGCGGACGACAAGGTCGTATACACCTACGTGCCGAAAATCATCCGCTATTACCTCGATCAGGACCCGATCATTCCCAACGTGCCGAGCTACCTCTGCATGGACGAAAAAGAGCGGACTTATGTGCTGGCTAACCTGGACAAACTGGTGGTCAAGCCGGCCAACGAGTCGGGCGGCTACGGCATGATCATAGGCCCTAGGGCCAGCCCGGAGGAACGTGCGGCATTCGCCGAGCTGATCCGGGCCAATCCGCGCAATTACATGGCGCAGCCGACGCTGAGTATCTCCACCGCGCCGACCCTGGTCGGCGATTGCCTCGCTCCCCGTCACCTGGATCTTCGGCCTTTCATACTGCAATCCAGCCGGCTCTACGCCACCACCGGCGGACTGACGCGAGTGGCGCTGAAAGCGGGGTCCCTGGTCGTGAATTCATCGCAGGGCGGGGGCAGCAAAGATACCTGGATCGTCGACACGGAGGACGCATGCTATCCCGCGTAGCCGAGAACTTGTATTGGATGGCCCGTTATCTGGAGCGGGCCGAGAATACCGCACGCTTGATCAACACCACGACCGATGTGCTGCTGGATCTCCCCAAAGGCGCCTCGTTCGGCTGGGATATCCTGCTCAAGTTGGTCGGCCTGGACGAACTCTTCGAAGAGCATTACCGAGAGGCGAACGAATCCAATATCCTGCGCTTCCTGATCCAGGACGAGCGCAACCCGAGCGCCATCGTATCCAGCATCCGCCGCGCCCGCGAGAACAGCCGCACATTCCGGGAAATCCTTCCCAAGGAATTTTGGGAGCGGGTGAACGGGCTTTATCTCTATGTCCAAGGGTTCGCGTCCAGCGCGGCGCAAAATCGGGCGCAGCGTTACGAAGTCCTCAATCACATCATCGAGCGCAACCAATCGCTGGCCGGCTTGCTGATCAGTTGCATGAGCCACGACCTGGTTTATGAATTCATCAGGCTGGGGAGAAACATCGAACGCGCCGACATGACCACGCGCATCGCGGATATCAATGCAGCCGTGCTGCTCCCGCGGCAAGGCGGCGCGTTGGAGCCTTTGCAGGAGCGGTTGTGGATGAGCGTGCTCAAGGCCCTGAGCGCTTACCAGATGTACCGCCGTCACGTGGACGTGCATGTGCGCGGCCACGCCGTGCTGAATTATCTGCTGCTCGATCCCCATTTTCCGCGGACCGTCCGTCACTGCCTCTCGGAAATCGAGGAGTGTCTGGCCATGCTGCCGAACCACAAGGAGGTCATGAAAGTGACTCGCCGGACTTGGCGGCGGCTTACGGGTCTGCGCTGGGAAGGTTTGGCGCCTGCCGTGCTGCACGAATATTTGGATCAGGTCCAAACCGACTTGGGCGCCATTCATGTGGCGGTGTCGAATCAGTATTTCTATTTCTATATGCGACAGCAACAGACTACTTCGACGACACGGGTAGTCAATGAATAGGGAGTAGCGACCGTGATGTCTTCGCTCGATTTTCCCCGTCATGGCGACAAGGTGAACTCGCCGTTTTTCGAGGAGTTCTTGATCAAACTGCTGGAGCAGCGCGATCGGATCGGGCTTACCGAGCTGATCCATCAGGTCGATGCCATGATGATCGCGGTCGAGCCCGGGCACTCGGTTCCCTACGTGGGCGAGCTGTGCCTGATGACGCCTTATCATTATCTCGCGACGATCGAATCGGAACGCCATTACACCCATGTGCTCCGCATCGACCTGAACGCTCCCGACGTTCTGATTCGCGAAGTCAAGGACCCCGAGACGCGAGGCATTTTTCGAAGCCTCAACGAGCTATACCCGATCGGCGCGCATAAGCCGAACTCCCGCTACATGGGCGAAGTTTTTCGGGTGACCGATGTGAACGAAGTGGTGGCATTGCAGAAGTCGAGGGATGTCCGCTTCTTCAATCGGGCTCAGATCCAGAAGCTCGAAATGCCCGACGACATGGCCATCGTCAAGCCGTCGCCCTATACCCACAACATCGTTGGTTATTGGGAGAGGCCGGAAGCGGACACCCGTGTTTATGCCCCGAGTCGGAGTACCATTCGCGACGACGTTCAAAGGGCCTACCTGGAGGCGAAGGAAGCTCAGGTCAAACTGGGGCTGGAAGCGCTGCTCCTGCCCATCGACCACCTCGCCACCCGCATCTATAGCCAGAACCGGGAAGCGGCCATCCTCGAATGGCTGACCTTGACCAGTTATTACTACTGGGGCTCTTACGACATCGCTTCCCAGAATTCCTCGACCAACGTCACCAAGAGCGTGCATCACTCGAACGAGCTGGAATGTCCCGCCAAGGTGTTCACCGCCGCGAATCATCCCTATTTCGTCAACCACCTGCTCAGACTGCCGTCGCCGACCGAAGCCTTCGTCCGCAACTACGGCCCGAGGCTTCATCATCTCGCGGTCGCTGTCCGGGACGGCGAAACGGAAGGGAAGGCCAACATCGATTACGTGGTGGGCACGCTGCGGGATTGCGGCAAGGAATTCCTGCTCGACGTCATCGGCTCCAGGGAGGAAGGACTCAAGCAAATCTTCTCCAGCGCCTCGGAATATTCCTCCCTGATCGTGGAATACGTGCAACGCTTCGGCGACTTCCAGGGATTCTTCACCAAGGACAACGTCGCCGAGCTGACTCATGCCGCCGGGGTGGAAGAAAACTTGCGCGCGTTGGAGACCGAGGCCGTTTAATCGCGGCGTAAGAATGCGGCTGGTTTCGTGCTTGCCCTGGCGCGAAGATCGGCGGAGACGAAGGCAGCCCAATACTTGGCCGTTTTAGAATCGCTCTTCCGTCTTTCAAGTTGTAGGTCGACAATCCTTTGCCGACGCCGGCGGTTGGTCGACCCGTCACGGCGGTACCGATTCGTAGGTCGGCAATCCTTTGCCGACGAAGTTGTCTATCGCCTCCGCGGGGGAACGGGCCGTAATACGGTCCCCGTGTTAGAATCGGCCCTCGACAATTCGAGCCGAAACGAACTTCGGCGCACCGCTCGTCGACTTTCAGCCGATCAACCCGCACTCTGCAGAATCCTGTGAATACCCCTATGACTTGCCCCTGCGGCTCTGAAAAACCTTTCGATCAATGTTGCGGCCCTTATCTGGCGGGACAATCTCCTGCGCTCACTGCTGAAGCCTTGATGCGCTCGCGTTTTACCGCGTTCCAGCTGCGCGATGCCGATTATCTCAGGGAGAGCTGGGACCCCGGCAAGCGGCCGGCGTCTTTGGACTTCGAAGGCGACACCCGCACCTGGTCCCGTCTAGAGATCGTCGGAACCATAGGTGGCGGCGAAAACGACGATAGAGGCGTCGTGGAATTCAAAGCCCAGTTCGAGTTGGGAGACGACACCTATCTGATCCATGAAGTCAGCCGGTTTCACCGGGTGGCGGGACGATGGGTCTATCTGGACGGCACCATCAATTATCACGGCAAAATCGCCCACAAGGGCGAAATCCTTCGCAATGCGCCGTGTCCCTGCGGCAGCGGTAAAAAATACAAGAAATGCTGCGGCGGCTCGGCCGGACGCTCGGGCAGGGCATAGCGCCCGTCGTGCACTAGCGACGCAGCACGGTCATTCCGATAGCGTTTTCGACCCCAATCGCGGCGAAAATGTAGGCTATGGCAATTCCATCATCTCCCTGAGGCATCTCACGCCCTTTATCCACGCGCGTTTCGGTAAGTGCTGCAATAACTGGCGTTGCTCATGGCATATGAATTGCAATTTATGTTTCGGCGGCCGGTGAGTGATCGGCAGGATGCCACCAATCAACATCCACTCATCGGACCGCACCATTCAGCATCTCCGATTCTCTCCCCTCCCTCTCTGGACCGGGTGCCGCCGGGAATGGCGACACCTTTCTTTTGTCCCGGTTTATCGTGCCTTCTTGCGGCTTCCTTCCGGGGTCGTGATATTTCCTCGATGCCTTGATACGATCGGTATCGCGGACATCGAATCGAACGGAAGGAGGATCAGGAATGATCAAAGAGCTGGCTCTATGGCTGACGATCATAGGTCTCTGGGAAAGCAGTCCGATCTATGGAGACGAAGGCCGCTACTTCAAGGTTGCTCGCCAAGATCCAAGACAGTGCGTTGCACCAACGTGCGACAAGGTTTTCGTTAAGGAAGTCAACAAACCGCGAACGCGCTGCGCCGACGGGATTTGGCGCCGGGAATGCTATGTCGGCGCGATAGACTTTTCCGAGACGGGCGGCGTGCCGCAACAAAACGAGGACTTCAAGAAGGAGTTCGTTTTGGGGCGCGGGCTGGTGCGCGGAATTCTCGAGAGGCGTGCGACCGATTCCAACAGAGAAGACAGCGTTCTGGTCGTGCACGAAACATGGCGGGCCCAGGCACGGGCATCTCCCGCGGGCGCTCTGTACCGGGTGAGGGATGTCGATGGCCCTTGTCCGACCGAGCCCTGCGAGCACATCGAGGAAGAGCGGCTGAATACGCTGACCAAGGCTCTGATTGCCGAGGTCGACCTGCTCGCATCCGCCGCCGATCCGGAGAAGGTCAATGCCGGATATCAGGCTCTCAAGCAGGGGAGCATACTGGTGGCCGGCACTCATCAGGCCGTGACCGGCCCGGCCGGTACGAGCAAGTCCCTTATCGCGAGCGAATTCTACCTGATGGAATCCCCGGCGCCGGTGACCGGCCAAGCCTGCGGCGGAACGACAGGGGCACGGTGTCCGCCCGGCCAATACTGCGAGATCGGAACTCCCAATGCATGCGGTTCGACCAGCATATCGGGAACCTGCGAGGTTCCGCCCGAAATCTGCACGACCGAGCACAATCCCGTCTGCGGATGCGACGGCGAAACCTACAGCAACGATTGCGCACGCCGCCGCGCCCAGGTTCAGCTCGATCACGCCGGCCCCTGCGCGAAACCGGCCGGGGCGCCGACTTCCAAGCGTTAGGGAGGTTTCGATTCATTTGCCGCCCGATCTGTGCGAATGTCTCGGCGGCGCAAGTCGGCGGGAACTGCGGCGAAGCGCGAGCATCAAACCAAAAATCAACGGGCGGGTATTTCGCGGGGAAAACAGGCTTTTAGGCCAGGGGAAGAGTCCCGATCGGGCGCTGGGATTTGGCGCGGCGCCCCGAAACCACCAGGTGAAGACCGGAGGCAAAAATGAAGGGAGTCGTTTTTCACGGAATCGGCGATATTCGTCTGGAAGATATCCCCGAGCCGCATATCGAAGATCCTACAGACGCTATTTTGCGAATCACCGCCAGCGCGATTTGCGGAACCGATCTGCACATGGTGCGCGGCACCTTGGGCGGGCTCAAACCCGGCACCGTACTGGGACACGAGGCCGTCGGCGTCGTCGAATCTCTGGGATCGAACGTTCGGAATCTCAGGGAAGGCGATCGGGTGGTGGTGCCGTCGACCGTTGCCTGCGGCTATTGCTCCTATTGCCGAGCGGGCTACTACGCCCAGTGCGACAACGCCAATCCCAACGGTCTTCTGGGCGGCACGACCTTTTTCGGCGGTCCGGCGATCGCCGGCGGCCTGAACGGATTGCAGGCGGAAAAGGCGCGCATCCCGTTCGCCAATGTCGGGCTGGTCAAGCTGCCGGACGACATCACCGACGATGAGGCCATACTCATCTCGGACATTCTGCCGACGGCGTACTTCGGCGCGGAACTGGCGGAGATCAAACCCGGCGATACCGTAGCCGTCTTCGGGTGCGGACCGGTCGGGCAATTCTCAATCACTTGCGCCAAGCTTCAGGGCGCCGGCCGGGTCCTGGCCGTGGACAACGAACCCTCTCGTCTCGAGATGGCACGCAATCAGGGTGCGGAGGTCATCAATTTCGATCTCGAAGATCCGGTGCAGACTATCCGCGATCTGACCGGCGGGATTGGCGTGGACCGCGCCATCGATGCGGTGGGCGTGGATGCCGAGCGTCCCCATCATGGGCCGGCCGCGCAAAAGGCCGATGAGCAAAAGGCCCAGTTCGACCAGGAACTGAACGAAATCGCGCCGGAAGCCCAGCAGGCCGGGATTCGCTGGCATCACGGCGACAGCCCGTCCCTGGTTTTGACCTGGGCCGTTCAGGCTCTGGCCAAGGCCGGAACATTGTCGATCATCGGCGTTTATCCGCCATCCGACCGTTTCTTCCCGATCGGCATGGCGATGAACAAGAATCTCACCCTGAAGATGGGGAACTGCAATCATCGCCAGTACATTCCCATGCTGATCGACCTGGTTCGGAGCGGAGTCATCGATCCGACCGAGATCCTGACCCAAACCGAGCCTTTGACTTCAGTCATCGAAGCCTATCAGGCATTCGACGAGCATCGACCCGGCTGGCTGAAGGTCGAACTGGTTTGAGGTTCACGGGCGGGTTTTATATCCCATACGGCATTACACCTTCCGTAACTCAAGGCATCCGAATTGATTCCCTCTGCCGGTCCACTCTCATACTCGTGATAGAGAGATTGATGTTTTAAGGAAGCTCTGAACAAGTGGAATCCGTTCATGCCCCTTCGACAGGCTCAGGGCAGGCTCAGGAGAGCGTTCGACAAGCCTGTCCTGAGCCGAGTCGAAGGGCCTGTCCTGAGCGAAGCCGAAGGGCTCACCGCGAACGGAACCAATACGTTACCGTTCGTCCTGCGCCTGTCGAAGGACTTAATCAGAGCTTCCTTAACTCAACCGCATTTTCGAAAGCTTGTTTTCCCATTGAAACTTCCCCCGCTGTGCAGTATCGCTACCATTGAAATGTGACGGCCTGATCGGGCCCGGGAAGAGGATTGGATGCGAACGGATGATCCGGGCAGAATCAGTGCTGAATTGCGCTGTCAGAGAAATAGGGAGAGATCACAGGACTGTCTGCATGAACATCGTTGTGCTGGCGTTTGCGGTTATTGTGGCCGTTCTGTCGGCCGGGCGCGTCTTTGCGCTCATCCACGGCGAACCGTTGCCGATCGGCCGGGAATCGACCCTGCCGCTGACGATCGAACTACATCACTGGGATGAGTACCGGCGGGTCTGGAAAAGTGGGAACGGTGCTTGCAGTTCCGCGGTACTCGGCACGCGCCCGCTGACTTTGATCACGGCTGCACATTGTCTGCGCGACGTACGTCTGGAGGGACCGCTTAAATTGCCGGCGGTCCGCTTGCAGGCCGCTCCTTCCGCAACGGTATCGAATGCCAGGCTGCGCGCGGCGGTGTATCCGAATTTCGGCGTCGTGCAGGAGAACATCGCCGAGGATATCGCCATTCTGATTTTCGACGCGGATGTCGGGGACGCGCTGCGGCCATTGCCGATCACGACCGGGAATACTCCCGATAAGGCCCTGATCTGTGGCTTCGGTTATGGTTACCGGGAAACGGAAATCGATGGTCCCCGCTGTGCCGAGAAGCGCGTCTTCGATTTGACGAGCAGTTTCTATGAGTTCGTGCCGAAGCGATACGAGGATCTGGATCCCATACTTCACCTGCAGTTCCGGGCGCAGTTCGAATCCAAGGAATCATCGGTGTCTTCGCTTTCCACCCTGCTGGCGGTCAACCGATTGGATGCTCAAGGGGCTTATTCGGTCGACGAGCCCATGCCTACGCGCGGCGATTCCGGCGGTCCGTGGATCGCTTCCGATCCGCAGGGGAATGCTTCGCTCTTGGCCATCACCAGTTTTGTGGAAACCTTCTACCGCAAGAACAAGCAATGGCCTTTCTTTCAGGGGAGCCGCGCGCCGCTTTCCGACCTCGCCTACGTGGCGTACGGCGTGCGCCTGGACACCCGTGAGGCGAGGGCGCGGATCGAAGAGGCGCGCCGCCTGGATGCGGATATCCGCGAAATACCGGTGGCGGGGTCGGCGCATGGCTTCGCCGGGAGCGGAACCACGGAAACCCGATAGAGCGGTGTGGTTTGGCTGTTTTCGTTACCTCGGTTTGTTACGCAGGACGTACGCAGATACAAAATGGACCGGGCACATGGTTTACATCCATTAAGGTATTGGCGAGGAGGAAACGCCGATGCCGTGGAAAGAGACCTGTGCCATGGACCAACGAGTTCAATTTATCGGCGACAGCCTTCGTAGGTCGGCAATCCTTTGCCGATGCAGACGCACGGTCGGAGCACGGCGTCGCGAAAGGATTCGCGACCTACGGCGGTACGGTCGTAGGTCGGCAATCCTTTGCCGACGAAACCGCCCGGCCGGGAGATGGCGTCGGCAAGGGATTCCCGACCTACCGGGTGCCTCGGTCAAGCCGCTTCGGCTCCCGTCCTCATGCGCTGCATGACGACGGCGACCGCGGCGGCGCGGGTGCCGACGCCCAGCTTTTCGAAAATGTGCTCCAGATGTTTGTTGACCGTCCGGGGACTGCTGCCGAGGATAGTCCCGACCTCGCGGTTGGTTTTGCCGCGGGCGATCCACATGAGGATTTCCGCTTCGCGGAAGGTAAGTCCGAGTTCGTCCCGCAAGGACTCCAAGTTCCAGTCGCCGGAAAATTCCTGCAATAGCAGCAGGTATTCGCGTCCGCTTTCGCATGGGGCGAGCTTCGCGGTGAATTTCTTGCCGTCGCGATGAAGCGTGAACAACTCGTGTTCCGTGGTTCCGCCCGGAGCGATACGGGCCAAAGCCCAATCCAGAAGTGTCTTGGGCAAAAAGCAGGCTGAGGTCTCGAAATCGAACACCTTGATTCCCGAGAACGCCGCCAGCCAGCGGACGGCCGAGGATGTCAGCCAGATGATCCGCCCGGCGGCATCGATGCTGATCGTCGCGAATCCGCTGCGCTCCAGGGCTTCTTCCGCGCGGAACACCATCCGCGACTGGGCCAGATGTGCTTCGACCCGGGCCAGAACCTCCTCATGGCGGATCGGCTTGACCAGATAATCCACGGCGCCTTCGCGAAAACCCCGGAGCAAATCGTTCAGCTCGCCGAGTCCGGTCATGAAAATGATGGGAATGGAGCGGGTCGCGGGATTCGCCTTTAGGTGGCGGCAGGTTTCGAAACCGTCCATGCCCGGCATGACCGCGTCCATCAATATGACGTCGGGTTCGGCGTAGCGAAGCTGCTCCAGGGCGGAAGCGCCGTCGGTCGCAACCAGTACGCGATAGCCAGCTTCGTCCAGGGCGTCGGAAAGCAGGGCGAGATTGGCCGGTACGTCGTCCACGATCATTACCGTGCCTTGGCGGTATTGACGTTTTAAGCTCATCTTAGACCTCGCTGAGTGTTTTCTTGATGTCGCCGAGACGGAACTCCCGCGAAAGCGCCTGGAGATGCTCGGCGAACGGGATGTAGCCGGCATCGCTTCCGGCCAGCGTGTCCAGGCGGTCCGCAAGGCCCCGAAGATCGCCGATGCGGGCGAATGCGGCCAGTTCTTCGAGGCAGTCGGGCGGCGGCCTTAACATCGGCTGCGCGGTGTCGGGGGCGGTTTCGATTTGCTCCGTATCCTCTCCCCGATAGAGCCAGTCGAGACTCAAATGCAGTTTGAGTTTGCGCAGGAGTTCTTCGATCTGAATCGGCTTGGCCAGGAAATCGTCGCAGCCGGCGGCGCTGGCCGAACGGCGGTCGCTTTGGTAGGCATTGGCGCTGACGACGATGATGGGGGTCTTGCATCCGGTCTGGCGCAGGCTGGCCGCCGCTTCGATGCCGGTCGTTCCGGGCATGATGATGTCCAGCAGAATCAGGTCCGGATTCCATTCCCTGGCCTTCGCCAGGCATTCTTCGCCGGAACCCGCTTCCTCGAGAACGAACCCCAAGGGGGTTAGCGCCGAGGTCAGAATGCCGCGATGCTCGGGTTGGTCGTCGACCACCAGGATCTTGCGGCGCGGACCGCGGTAACCCACGATGTCGCCTTCATCCAGAACCTCTTCCGCGCTGCGCAGGCTGGGAAGGAAAAGCCGGACGGCAAACGTGGAACCCTTTTGAGGCTCGCTCTCCACCGTCAGTTCGCCGCCCATGATTTGCGTGAGCATCTTGCTGATGGTGAGTCCGAGACCGCTGCCCGGAATGGCGTTGCCGCGGGCTCTGGGCAGGCGCCGGAAGGGCAGGAAGATGGTTTCGATCTGGTCCTGCGATATGCCTTCTCCGGTGTCCGTCACCTGGAACCGTGCGATTTCTCCGCTGTAGCCTACACGGAAAACGATTCCGCCCTCCTGGGTGAACTTCACGGCGTTGCTCAGCAGATTGATGAGAATCTGGCCCACTCGCTTTTCGTCGCCGCGAATCCGGCGCGGCAGCACATCGACGATCTGGCAACGGAAGGTCAGTCCTTTCGCTTCCGCCTGCGGCCGGAACATGCGCACCAATTGCTCGATGAACGCGGGAAAATCGATAGCCCCGTGCCGCAGCTCGATCTTGCGCGCCTCGATGCGGGCGATGTCGAGAATGTCTTCGATCAGGGAAGAAAGGTGTTCCCCGCTGCGCTGAATGATCTCCACCGCCTCCCGGCGATGGGCCGGGATGCTCGGATCTTTGCGCAGGATCTGGGCGTACCCGAGTATGCTGTTCAATGGCGTTCGAATCTCGTGGCTCATGTCGCTTACGAAGCGGCTCTTGGCCTGATTGGCGCGGTCGGCGGCCTCCCTCGTTTTCTGGAGCATGCTGTCGGTTTTGCGATGTTCCTCGATTTCCTTGAGCAGCAGGGCGGTTTGTTTCCCGGATTCCTCCTGCGCCACCTGACGGCTTTCGTTGTTGAGCACGATCCACCACGCGGCGAGGCCCAGGAAAACCAGCAGCGCCGAATAGACCTTGAGGAAATTGGCGAACAGCGCTTGAGATAAAGCCTCGTCCCCGGAAGCGGCTGCCAGGATATCCTGGTAATAGATCACACCTACGAAGACGCCGGTGAGCGCGGCGAGCAGCAGGTAAACGAGAGCGAACTGAATCAGGCGCAGCCTGAATTGCGGCGACAGGCACGAGGGCAGCCAGCGGCGGCTGGCCCGTTCGAGCTGGTCCTTGAGCCGCGCGTTCGGTTTGCAGGTGTCCAGGCAACGGGCATCCAGGGTGCAGCAGAGCGAGCAGATCGTTCCCTGATAGGCCGGGCAGTACGCCTTGTCTTCCAGTTCGAAATCGTTTTCGCAAATGCAGCATTTGGCATGGGGCGTGGTCGAGCCCCAGTCGTTGCGGTCTCTCGCCAGATAGTGGCGGCCTCGGGTCAGCCAAGCGATGACCGGCGTCAGCAGAAAAGCGGTCGCCAAAGCGATGAAGGCCGAAAATGCTTGCGGCAGCGCCCCGAACAACCCCGTGTAGGCTGCGGTCGAAATCGCCGAAGCACCGAGCGTGGACAGTACGCCGACCGGGTTGATGTCCGGCAGGTACGCTCGCTTGAATTCGACGAAAGGCGGACTCAGGCCCAGCGGCTTGTTGATCACCAGATCGGCCACCAGGGCGCCGATCCAGGCGATGGCGACGTTCGAAAACAGGCCGAGGACCCGCTCGAGCGCGCCGAAAACGCCGAGCTCCATGAGGAGCAGGGCGATCATCACATTGAAGACCAGCCAGACCACTCGACCGGGATGGCTGTGGGTCAGCCGCGAGAAGAAATTCGACCAGGCCAGCGAGCCCGCGTAAGCATTGGTGACATTGATCTTGAGTTGCGATACGACCACGAACAGTACCGTTGCCGCGAGCGCCAGCCTGCCGTCGTCGAACAGGTAGCCGTAGGCCACCCGATACATCTGGGTGGGTTCGTGCGCCCGCTCGCCGGCGATGCCGTGCTTGAGCGCCAGATACGCCAGGAAAGCGCCGCCCAGTTGCCGGGCCATGCCCAAAAAGATCCATCCGGGGCCGGCGATAATGGTGGCCGCCCACCACCGATATCGGTTGCGATGATTCTTTTCCGGCAGAAACCGTAGAAAGTCCACTTGCTCGCCGATTTGGGCCACCATGGAAAAGGCCATGGTCGCGGCCGTTCCGAACAGTATCCAGTCGAACTGCGCGCCGCGATTCTCGCTTCCGGGGAACAGGGCGAGTTCGGTCAGAGCCTCTGGTTCGCGCCAGATGACGGCCGCGTAGGGTGCGACAAGCAGCACGATCCACAACGGTTGGGTCCAGAGCTGAAGCCGGCTGATGGTGGTGACGCCGAAGGTGACGAGCGGAATGACCGAGAGGGCGCTGACGACATGCGCTGCGGCGATGGGAATGTCGAAGTACAGTTCCAGCGCCAGCGACATGATGGACGCTTCCAGCGCGAATAGGGTGAAGGTGAAGGAGGCGTAGATCAGCGAGGTCAGGGTCGAGCCGATATAGCCGAACCCGGCGCCGCGGGTCAGCAAGTCCATGTCGATGTTGTGTTTGGCGGCGTAGTAGCTGATCGGGAGCCCGGTGAGGAAAACGACGAGGCCCACCGCGATGATGGCCCAGCAGGCGTTGACGAATCCGTAGTTGATCGCGAGAAAACCGCCGATGGCTTCCAGAACCAGAAACGAAATCGAGCCGAAGGCGGTGTTCGCCACCCGGAACTCGGACCACTTCCGAAACGACCGCGGCGCGAACCGAAGCGCATAGTCTTCCAGGGTCTCGTTCGCGACCCAGGCGTTATAGTCGCGCCGTATCTTTACGATGGCCTGACGGCTCAATCCTTCCAAAGCGATGGTTTGCCTCTTGTCTGATCTTGTTGTTTTTATGCCGAGTGCAATTCCAATTTGTCGCTCGAATTCAACAAGGTGAGCAAATCACGTGCCGTTGAGTTGACTACAGGGAGAAGGCAGAAGAAGAGGGTGTTGCTGAACGGTCGCCGCCCCGATTTGGGGCGAAGACCGCAAGATTGCACGCTAAAAGGGCGGGTGGCGGCAGGAAGCCGGCGTCAGGCCTATTTCCGCTCGAAGCCGAAGTCGAGGATCACCGGGTTGCCGCGATTGTGAATGATGATCCGCTTGCGACCTTCCTCCGTATCGGTGTTGGTTTCAGTTGTTACCGGCGGCTCTTCGGGCGGGTTCGATTGGCCGTCTTCGGAGTTCCGCGCGTCCGGATTCGTGGGCCTATCCGTTTCCACGGGGAGAACGGGAAGCGCGCCGGTCGAGGCGCCGCTTTCGGACTTCGCCGGTTTTTCCGTGACTTCGATGCGTATCTCGGGCATCCAGGTGCTGGTGCTGGTCGACGAGGCTGCTTTTTTTCTCGGCACCTTCAGCTTGTCGAGAAGATTGAAGCAGACCGTTCCGATGTGATTCTCGTAAGTTTCCAGCAATGCCGGATCGCTCTTGATGCGGTTCGGATTCTTGATTTTCTCGTCGGCGATGAAATCCATGAAGAGGCTTACGGTTTCGGACGAACGCGCGGTGGATTTGAGCGTACAGGTTACCGGCAACACGTCCGCCTTTTGAAAATCGAGCGCGCGCGGGTCGGAATTGCCGATGCTGAACGAGAACCCGGTGGGCGTGCTCTTGTTCTCGATCCTGCCAACCCGTGCTTCCATCTCGTGAGTGGCGCCGGTTTCGCCGCTCTCGTCCAGGCCCGGCTCCACCGGATATCCCCAGGAACTCAGATTCATGCTGATCCGTTCGGCCATGGCTGCGGTTTGCTCCTCGTCCAGATTGTCCGGCGCCACGCGGAACAGAATCTCGCCCACCGATTCGGGCCGGAGCGGAGTGCCCTGGGGTTTCAAGCCGATGGAGCAGCCGGCGAGCAGGCTCATAGAAACGATCAGAAACGGAATACGCATATTGTTTTCATAAGATTAAGAGTGCTTACGGCGTCGGCGGCCAAGCCGGTTCGAGTTCTCTGAGCGGCCCGGCACCTAACGTCGGCAAAGGGTTGCCGACCTACGACCGTAGCCCTTGTAGGTCGGGAATCCCTCCCAATCGCAAACGGCGTCTTCGGGAGCGCCGAAGCCCCCCTTCCCGACGCTACACCCCAGCCGAGCGTCTTCGTCGGCAAAGGATTGCCGACCTACAATCGTGCACCTTGTAGGTCGGGAATCCCTTCCCAATCGCAAACGGCCATCCCAGCGCTCCTGGGATGACCGTTTGCGATTGGAGCGCCGAAGCCGCCCTTTCCGATCTTGGCGTTCCGGGTTGTTCGCCACTGCTTACACACCCTCCAAGTCGCCTGTAACCGGCCGCGAGTGCGCTGCCGAGACTCTAAGCCGATACCCCCCGCTCCGGGATACGTCATTTGACTGATTGTGACATATACCCCCCGGAAATCTAATTACCCCCGTGCCGACAACGAGTTAGCCGCAACGGCCGACTCCGTGAACAGCTCTTCGGATTCAACCGATAAGGATATTTGCCGCGCCCGATGAAAGGCCTTCGCCGACGGGGCGCGGACATCCGGGCGGCTCGCGACTACACCGGAAACGACCGGTGGCGCGGACCGCCCGCGGACCGACTTCAACGATCAGGGGGTTTCAAGTCATGAAGAATCGAACAACATGCGCGACGCAAGCGGATCGCCGCGGCTTGCGGATTGCGCTTTTGCCCGCCGCCTTGGCGGCGCTGACGACGGCGTACGCACCCGTGTCGCTTGGGGGAGCGACGTTCAAAATCGACGATACCAAGTGGGTGAGCATAGGCGCCGGCCTCAGAACGAGCTTTACCGCTACCGAGGAAGCCGCCAATGCGGGCAAATGGTCGAACGATTTCAATCTGGACAATATCCGTTTGTACCTGAACGGCCAGATTCACAAGTATTTCAAGATTGAGTTCAACACCGATTGCCAGACCTGCGGCGACGGCGGCGAGATGCGCATTCTCGACGCCATCGGCAAATTCGAATTCGATCCCATGTTCAATATCTGGATGGGCCGCATGCTGGTGCCCGCCGAGCGCCGCGAAATGAACGGACCGTTCTTCAGCGCCGTGTACAACATCTTCGGCGCCGGCACGCCCTTCGAGCCGGCGGACTTCAACACGACGATCCGATCCGACGGTACGTCCGCCGGCTCCTTCGGCCGCGACGACGGCGCCACCATCTGGGGTTCCTTCTTCGACGGCCGCCTGCAATACGCGGCGGGCTTTTTTCGTGGGCTCCGCAACGGCGCCAACGTCGACGACAACATCCTCTACGCCCAGCGCGTCGCCTACAACTTCCTCGACGTGGAAAAGAACCCCGGTTACTACACCAGCGGAACCTACTACGGCCAGGGCGGCGACATCCTGACCTTGGGCGTTTCCAACCAGTATCAGGAAGACGGCGCCGGGACGCGGAGCGATCCGGGCAATTTCCGCGGCACCGCGGTCGACGTTCTGTTCGAGAAGCCGTTGGGCGATATGGGCGTGGTGACCGTCAATGGCGAATACAAGAACTACGGCATCAAGGGCTACGGCATGGCGTCCAGGCTCGCGGGCGGCGGCTTCGCCATGTTCGAGGGCAACGCCTACGACGTAAGCGCCATGTACCTGCTTCCGCAAAAGGTGTGGGTCGGTCAATTCCAGCCTTACGTCCGCTATGTCAACGTCGATCCGATCAAAAGCGCCAGCCGCGACGTTTACGAAGCCGGCATCAATTACATCATCGACGGCCACAACGCCAAGATCATGCTGATGTACGAGTACGGCGATCTGCTCACCAAGGGGCTGGATTACACCTCGACCGCCGCGGGCGACGACGTCAGCTCGATCAAGCTGGGCTTCCAGTTGCAGATCTGATCACTCCTAGACACTCCATCAATTACTCGCGAGGTAACTATTCATGCCTGATTATGCAAGATCCTTACGACAGTTCTGTTTGGCTCTGTCGGCGGCCATGCTCCTTTTTGGTGCGGAGGCGCGCGCCGAAGACACGATCAAGGTGGGCATTCTCCATTCGCTCTCCGGCACCATGGCGATCAGCGAAACCACGCTGAAGGACACCATGCTGATGCTGATCGACGAGCAGAACAAGAAAGGCGGTTTGCTCGGCAAAAAACTGGAACCGGTGGTCGTCGATCCCGCTTCGAACTGGCCGCTGTTCGCCGAAAAAACGCGAGAGCTTCTGACCAAGGACAAGGTCGCCGCCATCTTCGGCTGCTGGACCTCGGTGTCCCGCAAATCGGTGCTGCCGGTGGTGGAGGAATTGAACGGCCTTCTCTTCTATCCGGTTCAGTACGAGGGTGAGGAATCGTCGAAGAACGTGTTCTATACCGGCGCCGCGCCCAACCAGCAGGCGATTCCCGCCGTCGATTACCTGATGAAGGAGCTGAAGGTCAAACGCTGGGTACTGGCCGGCACGGATTATGTATATCCGAGAACGACCAACAAGATTCTGGAGGCATATCTGAAATCGAAAGGCGTGAAGGACAAGGACATCATGATCAATTACACGCCGTTCGGCCATTCGGATTGGCAGAGCATCGTCGCGGACATCAAGAAGTTCGGTTCGGCGGGCAAGAAAACGGCGGTAGTGTCCACCATCAACGGCGACGCCAACGTGCCTTTCTATAAGGAGCTGGGCAATCAGGGCATTTCGGCCGAGTCGATTCCGGTCGTGGCGTTCTCGGTCGGCGAAGAGGAGCTGTCCGGCATCGACACCAAGCCTCTGGTCGGCCATCTCGCTGCCTGGAACTATTTCATGAGCGTCGATACGCCCGAGAATGCCGTGTTCATCACCAAATGGCACCAGTTCATCAAGAACCGGAGCCGGGTGACCAACGACCCGATGGAAGCGCATTACATTGGCTTCAACATGTGGGTCAAGGCGGTGGAAAAGGCGGGCACGACGGATACCGACGCGGTGGGCAAGGCGATCATCGGCATCGAGGCGCCGAACCTGACCGGCGGGACGTCGAAGATGCTTCCGAACCACCACATCACCAAGCCGGTGCTGATCGGCGAGATTCAGGACGACGGCCAGTTCCAGACCGTATGGCAGACCAAGAGTTTGGTCGAGGGCGACGCTTGGTCCGATTTTCTGCCGGAAAGCAAGCCGATCGTTGCCCAGTGGACGCCGCCGATCAATTGCGGCAACTACAACACCAAGACCAAGAAGTGCTCGGGTCAGAAGTATTGATCGATGGGGTTCCTTCTGGGGAAGGCCGACGCAAAATCTCTCCCTCTCCTGCCGGCTACGACAGCGGCGAAAGGAATGCGGGATAAGCGGGGGACGAGGTTTTGACTCGGGGTCCGTCGTAGGGTGGGTTAGGCACGCATTGCACTGAGCCTGCAATGTTCGCTGGTCGCGCAGCGCGCCGTAACCCACCGGATAAGGCCGCGGAATCGGTGGGTTACGGCGCGTTCATAGCCCGGTGACCGCCAGAAAACGTTTTCTGGTACGCGCCTAACCCACCCTACCGCGGCAGCATTCGCGACCAGACTTTGTTCAAGAATTCGGGAGACGAGATGAGACCTTTAATTTTCGGCATGAGCAGATGGTATATCGCCATGCTGATTATGATGATGCCGGGCCTGTGCAATGCGGCGGCGGAGCCGGGGGGACCGTTCGTCGACGCATTGGCCCGGCTCAAGGAGGCTCCTCTGACTGAATTGGGCGAAGCCGTCGATCGGCTCGCCGAAACCAAGGACCCGAGGGTCGCGCCCGTGTTGCGGGCTCTGCTCGACGGTCGGCTTTATTACCGCAAGGACGACGGCAGCGTCGTTTTCGGCGATCCGGCCGAGGACGGCCTGGCTATCGTGAACGTCCTCGACGGAGAAACTTTGGGCATAGTCGGCAAGTTCGATCTCAAGAAGGTCGGCGTCAACAATGCGCTGCGCACGAGTTTGCGCGAAACCCTCGGGCGGCTCGAATTGACGGCGGACGACCCTGTTCAGCGGCTCAAGGCGGTCGAGGCCATGAGCAAATCGCTGGACGAAGAAAACCTCGAACTGCTGCGGGCCCGACTGAATACCGAAACCGATGCCAAGGTGTCGGAAGCGATCGAAACGGCTCTGGCTCTGGCGGACCTCTCCAGCGAAGACAAGGGCGTGCGCATCGCCGCCATCAATGCCTTGCACGGCAGCCTCAATCCGGAGGCGCTCAACCGTCTGAATCAATTGCTGGAGAAGGACGACGAGGGACAATATCTTGAGCCCGACCCGGACGTTCGAAATTCGGCGCAGGTCGCCGTCAAATCCATCGAATCCAAGCTGGCGGTATATCGTGCGGCCGAGACAGTGTTTTTCGGTTTGAGCCTGGGAGCGGTGCTGGTGCTCGCCTCCATCGGTCTCGCGATCACCTTCGGCGTCATGGGCGTCATCAACATGGCCCACGGCGAATTGATGATGCTGGGCGCTTACACCACTTACGTGGTCCAGCAACTGATGCCGGGGCATCTGGACATTTCCTTGTTCGTGGCCATCCCGGCGGCATTTCTGCTGTCCGCGCTGGTCGGCATCGCCATCGAGCGCGGCATCATCCGGTTTCTCTACGGACGTCCTCTCGAAACCCTGCTGGCGACGTTCGGGGTGAGCCTGTTTCTTCAGCAGCTCGTCCGCACGATCTTTTCGCCTCTGAATCGCAGCGTCGCGACGCCGGCCTGGATGAGCGGTTCGCTGGAGATCAACGGCGCGCTGTCGCTGACCTTGAACCGGTTCTACATCCTGATGTTTTGCCTTCTGGTGTTCGCAGCCTTGCTGCAAGTCCTGAAACGTAGCCGGATCGGACTGGAAGTGCGGGCGGTCGCGCAAAACCGCGCCATGGCCAAAGCCATGGGCATTCCGACCGAGCGGGTCGATGCGCTGACCTTCGGGCTGGGCTCGGGCATCGCCGGAGTCGCCGGCGTGGCTCTCAGCCAGCTCACCAACGTGGGACCGAATCTCGGGCAGTCGTACATCGTGGATTCGTTCATGGTGGTGGTGTTCGGCGGCGTGGGCAACTTGTGGGGCACCCTGATTGGCGGATTTTCGCTGGGGATCGCCAACAAGCTGCTGGAACCCTACTCCGGCGCGGTGCTGGCGAAAATCCTGATGCTCGTGTTCATCATTCTATTTATCCAGAAGCGCCCGCGCGGTTTGTTTCCGCAGAAGGGCCGAGCAGCGGAGGCTTGATCCATGGCGTTCGGTTTATTGCGGAAATCTGCGGTCGACGTTCCGTTTCTGGCGGTGCTGGCGGCCATCACCGTGCTCGTTCCGCTAGCGAATCTGGCCTTGCCGGAATCGTCGCCCTTGCACCTTTCGACTTACACCGTGACCTTGGTGGGCAAATACTTGACCTACGCACTGCTGGCGCTGGCCGTGGACCTGGTTTGGGGCTATTGCGGCATCCTGAGCCTGGGCCACGGCGCTTTTTTTGCCTTGGGCGGCTATGCCATGGGCATGTATCTGATGCGGCAGATCGGCGAACGCGGCGTGTACGGCAATCCGGTTCTGCCGGATTTCATGGTCTTTCTCAACTGGCAGGAATTGCCCTGGTATTGGTACGGCTTCGATCATTTCTGGTTCTCTCTCCTCGTGGTGGCTTTGGCGCCGGGCCTGCTGGCCTATGTGTTCGGATGGCTTGCGTTTCGCTCGCGGGTGACCGGCGTCTATCTTTCCATCATCACTCAAGCGCTGACCTACGCCCTGATGCTGGCATTCTTCCGCAACGAGATGGGCTTCGGCGGCAATAACGGCCTGACCGATTTCAAGGACATCCTGGGTTTCAATTTGCAGTCCGACGGCACGCGCGCGGCGCTGTTCGCGGCTTCGGCGATTGCGTTGATGGGGGCGTACGCGGCCAGCCGCCTGGTGGTCGAATCGAAGCTTGGTCGGGTGGTCGCGGCGATCCGCGACGCCGAAAACCGCGTGCGCTTCCTGGGTTATCGGGTCGAACAGTTCAAGCTCTGGGTCTTCGTCTTTTCCGCGGTCCTCGCTGGCATCGCCGGGGCCTTGTACGTGCCCCAGGTCGGCATCATCAATCCCAGCGAATTTTCGCCGCTGAACTCGCTCGAGATCGTCGTCTGGGTCGCGGTCGGCGGTCGCGGAACGCTTTACGGCGCGGTGGTCGGCGCGATTCTGGTGAATTACGCCAAGACCGTGTTCACCGGCGTGCTGCCGGAAATGTGGCTGTTCGCCCTGGGGGCGATATTCGTACTGGTCACCTTATTGTTGCCGGAAGGCCTGACCGGGTTTTGGCGTCGAAAGGAGCAAGCCGCATGATCGCCGCAAACGCCGCAAAGGCTGCAATTCCAGGCACTCCGGTGCATGAGGAACCCGTCGCCGAACGCCGGATCGAGCCGGCGCACAAGCCGATACTCTATCTGGAAGAAGTCACGGTCAGCTTCGACGGATTCCGGGCGCTGAACGCGCTGACCCTGTACATCGACGAAGGCGAACTGCGCTGCATCATCGGGCCGAACGGCGCCGGCAAGACGACGATGATGGACGTCATCACCGGAAAGACCCGGCCGGACAAGGGTATGATCTATTTCGGCCAAACCCTGGATCTTTTGGAACTGGACGAGCCGGCCATCGCCGAAGCCGGCATCTGCCGGAAATTCCAGAAGCCCAGTGTGTTCGAGAAGCAAACCGTGTTCGAAAACCTGGAGCTGGCCATGCGCACCGACAAGCGGGTGTGGCCGACCCTGTTCGCGCGATTGACCGGGGAGCAGCGGGATGCGATCCACGAAGTGCTGGAGACCGTCGGCTTGACTGCCCACCGCGACCGGCGGGCCGGCGAGCTGTCCCACGGCCAGAAGCAATGGCTGGAAATCGGCATGCTGCTGATGCAGGAGCCCAAGCTGCTCTTGGTCGACGAACCGGTGGCGGGGATGACCCACCAGGAGACCGAACGGACCGCCGAGCTGCTGTTGTCGCTGGAAGGGAAGCACTCGGTCGTGGTGGTGGAGCACGACATGGAGTTCGTGCGTTCGATTGCCCGCAAGGTCACCGTGCTGCACGAAGGCTCCGTATTGACCGAGGGCCGCATGGACGAGGTGCAGAACGATCCGCGCGTCATCGAAGTCTATTTGGGGGCCTGATGCTGAGCGTTGCCGCACTGAATCAATACTACGGCGAAAGCCACACGCTCTGGGATCTGAGTCTCGATATTCCGGCCGGGTCCAGCGTGGCCTTGATGGGGCGGAACGGCGTCGGCAAGACCACGCTGCTGAAATGCATCATGGGGCTGCTGCCCTCGCGCTCGGGCGAGATTCGCTATGAGGATCGTTCGCTGACTGCGCTCCGAGCGGAACGCCGCGCGGAGCTCGGAATCGGATATGTCCCGCAGGGGCGGGAAATCTTTCCCATGCTGACCGTGGAGGAAAATCTCAGGACCGGACTCCGGGCGCGCGGCGACAAGTCCAAACGCATCCCTGAGGAAATCTTCGAGATCTTCCCGGTGCTCAAGACCATGCTGCGCCGCCGGGGCGGCGATCTTTCCGGCGGTCAGCAGCAGCAACTCGCCATCGGCCGGGCGCTGGTGCTGAGACCCAAGCTGCTGATCCTCGACGAACCCACCGAGGGCATACAGCCCAACATCGTCAGCGAAATCGGCGACGTGATCATCCGCCTGAACCGGGCGCGGGGGAAGGAGGTCCATTTCGAGAAACGCGAGCCGTCGATGGCGGACGAGATCCGCGATGCCATCGTCCGCGTCAACCGGGAAATGGGGGTAACGGTTCTCCTCGTGGAACAGAAACAGCATTTCGTAAAGCGCGTGGCCGACCGGTTCCTGGTCATGGACAAGGGACGCATCGTCGCCGGCGGAGCCATGGCGGAATTGACGGAAGATTTGGTGCGGCGATATCTGACCGTGTAGCTTAGAGTCCATCTCAGTAGCCCGTTCGCCCTGAGCTTGTCGAAGGGTTTTTGGGACCTACTGGGAAGGGCCTTGGTAGATCCATTACCGATTTCGATTTTTGGGAGAATTTATGAGTAAGCGGTTTTTCCACAGCCTGGCGGTTATCGTGAGCTTGGGCACACTGCCCGTAGGCGTGTTCGCCCACACCGGAGCGGGTTCGATACACGGGTTTACCGCCGGATTCGCGCATCCCTTCATGGGACCGGACCATCTGCTGACCATGCTCGCAGTCGGTTTTTGGGCTGCCGCATTGGGCGGTCGCGCCTTGTTGCTCGTACCGCTATCCTTCGTTACCGTGATGGCGGTCGGGGCGGGTCTACAGCATTTCGGTTTGGTTTTGCCGTCCGCCGAGATGGCGGTGGCGCTTTCGGTCGCCGTGATGGGTCTGATTTTCGTCGTCAACTGGCGCGCGGGCTGCGGTCTCGCGGGGGCTTTGGCGGCGGGGTTCGCGCTTTTCCACGGGTATGTCCATGCCGAGGAGATCGGGCGGGACATGGGCGCGTTTCACTACGCCGGGGGATTTTTGATCGCGACCGCAGTCTTGCACGGATTGGGTATGCTGCTCGGTGCGGCCGTCGGCAGGCTCGATTTGCTGCGTAAGGCGCTTGGAGCGTTTTGCGCGGGGGTGGGGGTCTACCTTCTGGCGGGAAGCTAGGCGGCTCGCTTGTCGGTACAAGATGTCGCAGAAACGGGTTGGGAGGCCGAACTCAAGCTCGGTTTCGAATCCCGAGGCGACAGGACCGTCCTGGCGGAGCGGCGGCACCGCGGCCCGCTTGCGGTGCAAAGGCCGTTTTATCCGGAAGGCGGGGTTTGCCACGTGTATCTTCTGCATCCGCCGGGCGGCGTCGTCGGGGGCGATCGTCTGGACATTCGGGCAACGGCCGGAAAGGAGAGCAGGGCTCTGATCACCACGCCCGCTGCGGGAAAGTTCTATCGGAGCGAGGATATGCCGGCACGGCAGACGGTGCGTTTGGCGGTGAACGACGTTGCTGCGCTCGAATGGCTTCCGCAGGAGTCGATTTTCTATCGTGGGGCTCGCGTCGTTTCGGAGGTGGACGTGGACTTGGCGGAAACAGCGCGGTTCATAGGCTGGGAAAGCTTTTGCTTCGGCCGGCCGGCGAGTGGCGAAACGTTCGATCGGGGAAGGGCTGCGTTTCGCTGGTCGGTGCGGGTGAGCGGACGGCCGCTGCTGATCGAACGGTTCGAGGTGGATGAGGAGGTTTTGAACGCGAACTGGGGCTTGCAGGGGCAGCCGATAGCCGCAAGCTTGTTCGCCTATCCCGCGCTTCCGAAAAATCTGGAGTCGGTGCGGGCAATCGCGGGCGATCGAGCCGGCTTCGGAGCCACGCTGATCGACGGTTTGCTGGTGTGCCGGGCACTGGACAGTCAGATCGAACCGCTGCGCCGGCTGTTGGTCGAGTTGTGGCGGGCCGTTCGTCCGGACGTCATCGGCCGGAAGGCATGCTTGCCGAGGATTTGGGCGACTTGACGACCTTTAAATGTAGGGTGGGTTAGGCACGCTTTCCGATTACCTTTCCGGTTGAGACGCGAGTTTGATGCGTGCCGTAACCCACCGGCGACGTTCGGGGCAAGCTCAAAGGCTAATCTGATGGGTTACGACGCGCACGAAGGTAGTGTAAAGGGAAGGGTCAAAGGAGGCGCGTCTAACCCACCCTACCCATGAATTTTCGTTTTTGAATGTAGTACCGGCCATGCAATTAACCCCACGAGAAAAAGACAAACTGCTCCTCTTCACCGCCGCGCTGCTCGCCGAGCGGCGCAAGGCCAAGGGATTGAAGCTCAATTACCCGGAAGCGGTGGCCTATCTCAGCGCCGCCATCATGGAAGGCGCGAGGGAAGGGCGCAGCGTCGCGGAACTGATGGAATACGGACGCACTCTGCTGAGCCGGGACGATGTGATGGACGGCGTGGCGGAGATGATTCCGGAGGTGCAGGTGGAGGCGACGTTTCCGGACGGCACCAAGCTGGTGACGGTTCACAATCCGATTTTGTAGGGGGGAGACTCGATGATACCCGGAGAAATCATCGTCGAAGACGGCGAGATCGAGCTGAACGCGGGACGCGAGGCTATTACCGTGGTCGTGGCGAATACCGGCGATCGGCCGATCCAGGTGGGCTCCCATTATCACTTCCTCGAGGCCAATTCGGCCTTGCGTTTCGATCGGGATCTGGCGCGGGGCTATCGGCTGGACATCCCGGCGGGCACTGCGGTGCGCTTCGAGCCGGGCCAGACGCGCGAGGTGCGATTGGTTCCGTTCGCGGGCAAGCGCCGCGTTTACGGGTTTCAACAGAAGATCATGGGGGTCATATGAGCCGGATCGGGAGGCAAGCCTATGCCGAAATGTTCGGTCCGACCACCGGGGACCGGGTGCGGCTGGCCGATACGGAGCTTTTCATCCAGGTTGAGGAAGACCGGACGGTTTACGGCGACGAAGTGAAGTTCGGCGGCGGCAAGGTGATCCGCGACGGTATGGGGCAAAGCCAATGCACGTCGGAAACCGCGGTGGACACGGTCATCACCAATGCGCTGATCGTGGACCATTGGGGTATCGTCAAAGCCGATGTCGGCATCAAGAACGGGCGGATCGCCGGGATCGGCAAGGCGGGCAATCCGGACACCCAGGCCGGCGTCGACATCGTTGTCGGGCCCGGCACCGAAGTCATCGCGGGCGAGGGCCAGATTCTCACGGCGGGCGGCATCGACGCGCATATCCATTTCATCTGTCCGCAGCAAATCGAAGAAGCCCTGATGTCCGGCATCACCACCATGATCGGCGGCGGCACGGGCCCCGCAACCGGCACCAACGCCACCACCTGTACGCCGGGACCTTGGAACATCCATCGCATGCTGCAGTCGGTGGACGGCTTGCCGGTGAACATCGGCTTTCTCGGGAAAGGCAATGCCAGTCTGCCGGAGGCGCTGGAGGAGCAGCTTCGCGCCGGGGCGATGGGATTGAAGCTGCACGAAGACTGGGGCACGACGCCGGCCGCTATCGATTGCTGCCTCTCGGTTGCCGATCGTTTCGACGTGCAGGTGGCGATTCATACCGACACCTTGAACGAATCCGGCTTCGTAGAAGACACGATCGCCGCGTTCAAGGGGCGCACCATTCATACCTATCACACCGAAGGCGCCGGCGGTGGCCATGCCCCGGACATCATTAAAGCCTGCGGCGAAGCCAACGTGCTGCCCTCCTCCACCAATCCCACCCGACCCTATACAGTCAATACGGTGGACGAACATCTCGACATGCTGATGGTCTGCCATCACCTGGACCCGAGCATTCCCGAGGACGTCGCTTTCGCGGAATCCCGCATCCGCCGGGAGACGATCGCTGCCGAGGACATTCTGCATGATCTCGGAGCATTCTCCATGATCTCGTCCGATTCGCAGGCCATGGGACGGGTGGGAGAAGTGATCACGCGCACCTGGCAAACCGCCCACAAAATGAAGATTCAGCGGGGCAGTCTTCCGAAAGATCCGGCACGGCACGACAATTTCCGCGTGAAGCGCTACATCGCGAAGTACACCATCAACCCGGCCATCAGCCACGGCATCGCCCACGAGGTGGGTTCGGTGGAAGTCGGCAAGCTGGCCGATCTGGTGCTGTGGCCGCCCGCTTTCTTCGGCGTGAAGCCCAGTCTCATCATCAAGGGCGGGATGATCGCCGCCGCGCCCATGGGCGATCCCAACGCTTCGATTCCGACGCCGCAGCCGGTACATTATCGCCCCATGTTCGGCGCCTACGGCGGCGCTTGCCAGGCCACCTCGATGACCTTTCTATCGAAGGCGGCGGCCGAAGCAGAGGTTGCGAAACGTCTTGGACTTCAAAAGCTCGTCGGCGTCGTTTCGAATACCCGAAGCATCGGTAAAGGCAAGCTGGTTCACAACGACTACATGCCGCGAATCGAAGTCGACCCGCAAACCTATGCGGTGCGCGCGGACGGCGTATTGCTGGCCTGCGAGCCGGCGAACGTGCTGCCCTTGGCCCAACGGTACTTCCTGTTTTGATTCTTGGGGCATGACTAGACTCACAGAATTCGCCCCGCCGGGAGCGGAGCATCACGACACCCTGACCCTGCTTTACGAGGCTCGCCAGAAATCCCGTTTGCTGGTACGCCTGGACAGCGGGGCCGAAGCAGGCGTTTTTCTCCCTCGCGGTACCGTTCTTCGCGACGGCGACCGTTTGCTAGCCGATGATGGCCGCGTGGTGTTGGTGCGCGCGGCGGCGGAGCCGGTATCGGTGGTACGGACCGCCGATGCCCTATTGTTCGCACGCGCCTGTTACCACTTGGGCAACCGGCATGTCGCTTTACAAATCGATAGTGGGGAACTGCGTTATCTGCGGGATCACGTCTTGGACGACATGGTGCGAGGATTGGGGCTCACGATCAAGCATGCGTTGATGCCTTTCGAACCGGAACGCGGGGCTTATCATGGGGCTCACAACCATGATCACTGATCTGGGGCTGGTGAGACTGCTGCAACTGGTCAGTCCGGCGCTGCCCATCGGCATGTACAGCTATTCGCAAGGCCTGGAGCGCGCGGTGGAGGATGGTTGGATCGGAAATGAGCGGCAGGCGGGCGAGTGGATTGCCGGCATTCTGGAACGCTGTCAAACCAGAACCGATTTGCCGTGTCTGTCGCGCCTCTACGATGCCTGGGCTGAAGGCGATGTGGCCTCGGTCGAGCGCTGGAGCATCCATCTTCTGGCCTGCCGAGAGACGAGCGAGTTGCGGGCGGAGGACCGGCAGAGTGGACAGGCCTTGGTGAGACTTCTCGTCGGCTTGAGCGTCGAGAGGGCAGAGGCCTGGATACGGCACCCGTCCGCCACTCTCGCCACGGGTTTCAGCTTGGCGGCGGTAAGCTGGAAGATCCCGAAGTTCGAAGCATTGCTGGGTTACCTTTGGAGTTGGCTGGAAAACCAGGTTTTGTGCGCGGTCAAGCTCGTGCCCTTGGGCCAGGCGGCGGGACAGCGGCTGCTAAGCCAACTGGCGGAACATCTTCCGGAGCGAGTGAAGACAGCGCTCGATCTGAGCGATAACGAGATCGGCGGGAGTGCCTTCGGCCTGGCTCTAGCCAGCAGCCGTCACGAGGTGCAGTACTCGCGATTATTCCGTTCATAAGAGCAACGAAATGACTGATCAATATCGGCACGTATTGAGAGTGGGCGTCGGCGGTCCGGTGGGTTCGGGCAAGACCGCGCTGGTGGACGCCTTGTGCAAGCTGATGCGGGAGCGCTATGAGATTGGCGTGGTGACCAACGACATCTACACGAGGGAAGACCAGCAATTCCTGATCCGCAGCCAGGCGTTGCCCGAAGAGCGCATTCTGGGCGTGGAAACCGGCGGCTGCCCCCATACGGCGATCCGGGAGGACGCTTCGATGAACCTCGCAGCGGTGGATGATCTATGCCATCGCTTCCCGGAGCTGGATTTCGTGCTGGTCGAAAGCGGCGGCGACAATCTGAGCGCCACCTTCAGTCCGGAATTGGCCGATCTCACCATTTATGTCATCGACGTGGCCGCCGGGGACAAGATTCCTCGTAAGGGCGGGCCGGGCATTACCCGCTCGGATCTCCTGGTCATTAACAAGATCGATCTCGCGCCCTATGTCGGGGCTTCTTTGGACGTTATGGAGCGCGACGCCAAGAGGATGCGCGGCGAGCGGCCATTCGTCTTCACCAATCTCAAGACGGGCGAGGGACTGGAGAGCGTTGCGGATCTCGTGGTCCGCCAGGGGATGCTGCACGACTAGTGCGTTTTTATCTCGCTCATACGGCATAACAGGCTTGGCGGACGTCGTTGGCGCCATCGGCCAGGGTAAATCGACTCAAGTATTCGTAGGTCGGCAATCCTTTGCCGACGGCGCCGCCCGGCCGATGGGTTCGTCGGCAAAGGATTGCCGACCTACTCGCGAGTTCCCGCAGGGTAGGTACGAAAATGCTCTGGCTGGTTGCCGCGGATCGTACCCTACCCTAACCGTCTTCTTTCGGCCTAAGCGATCCGCGTAGCGAAACCCTCGGCGATATTTCCTGCCTCGTCCGTTTCTTACCGTTCCGAAGGTTCGAGCCTTCGCGCTCGTGCGGTTCCGTGCTTCCGGTTGCAATTGTCAAAGTAATTCAATATAAGGGTTTTCCCCTATCTCCATAGAGCGATGCGACGGCCTTTCCGTCGCCGAAGAACCCAATAAATAGAAGAGAGGAGCAGCATTCTATGTTTAAGCTGAATCTACTAATCAGTGCTCTGGCACTGGCAGGGGCATCGATGACTGCTGCGGCGGTCGAGTGGCAAGCTTTGCCCGGCAAAGCGCCGGAGCCCGCGGATAATCCGAGCACGCCCGCTAAAGTCGAATTGGGCAAAATGCTCTATCACGACCCCCGTTTGTCCTCTAGCGGCACGGTGTCATGCAGTTCTTGCCACAATGTGATGGGCGGCGGCGAGGATAACCGCGGCGGCTCCGTAGGCGTGCGCGGACAGGTGGGTGGGCGCAGCGCCCCGACCGTTTGGAACTCTGCCTTCAATTCTGTGCAATTCTGGGATGGGCGGGCACCGAGCCTCGAAGCGCAAGCCAAGGGGCCGGTTACCAATCCGATCGAAATGGGCATGAAAAGCTGGGACGACGTGGTTGCCCGCTTGAAATCCATTCCGGGTTATGTACAGGCGTTTTCCGCTGCTTTCGGCGGTGCCGATTCCGTTACCGCCGATAACGCCGCCAAGGCGATCGCCGCCTACGAGCGGACTCTGATTACGCCGAACAGCGCTTATGACCGATACGTCAACGGCGATAAGAATGCTATGACCGCGCAGCAGGTGCGGGGCATGAATACTTTTGCCGAAGTCGGTTGCAGCAGCTGTCATTCGGGGCCCGCTTTCAATGGCCCGCAATTGCCTGAGGGTACGGGTTTCTTCATGAAGTTTCCCACTTATCAGAATGGTTATCTCGAAGCCCAATACGATTTTTCCAAGGATTTGGGCCGTTACGATGTGACCAAGAACGAAGCCGACAAGCACATGTATAAGGTGCCGACGCTGCGCAACGCCGCCTTGACTGCACCGTACTTCCACAACGGCAAAGTCAAGAACTTGGAGGACGCCGTTAAAGTCATGGCCAAGCTTCAGTTGAACAAAGATCTGACGCCGGAGCAAACCGGGGATCTTGTAGCTTTCCTCAATGCTCTGACCGGCGAGTTCCCGAAGCAGGAAATGCCGCGCCTGCCGAGCTATGCGGACAAGACGTTCAATTACGAATAACCGCAACGGTCGGCGTTTAGCAAAAAGCCAGCTCGCTTCGAGCTGGCTTTTTTATTTGCGCGCGCCGGACATCGCTATATTCACGACAGGGATAATTACTTCGTCTATGACGCCTTAAGGGGGATTACGGCTGATAGAGACTGCAAGCTAGGATTCGCTCTTCGATCTGCTGTTTCAACGCATTGAATTCCGGACTTTGGATGTCCTTGAAACGTTGCGCGAAATCGGCGGGGCTCAAATTTTCCGGCAAGTCTTTGATGTTCGGCATAAACAAGGATTCGTCGGCACTCTGGCTCAGAATATTCTGAACTCTGCGTGCCTTTTCTTCCGAGCGTACTGCGGTCTTGCCGAACAGTGTGCCGGCATGATCGGCGGCTAAATCGGTGAAACTGAAACCGCTGCCACTGTGGGTATCATTCATTTCTTTGGCGAGGCCGATCATGTTCGCCAAGGTGCTGTGGCCGGACATCGCCAACGCCGCTGACGCCATGAAGTGTTGGGCGGTATCCGTGCGACGGTTAAGGAGAACCTCGCGCCGGGAAGGAATTACCGGTTGGTGATTTAACGGAAGCCACTGAACGATGTTTTTACCGTTAACGTATGCGCTCAAAACTAAGATAAGCGCGCGGTTTTCCGCGATAGGGTCGCCGTTACCTTCGGATCTGCTCTTGGCCAAGGCGAATAGTTGTTGCATCAAAGAGCCGAGTCGTATGAATCGCTTCAGTTGCGATTGATTGATGGTTTCGGCGAGCTTGTCGTTGTAAACCAATAATCGTTCTTTATCGGCCAAATCCGTTATTAAGCCCTTGGCCTGGCTCAATGCGTCGCGGTTCCAGTTGACAGCCACCTGTAGCTGCCCATCGACAATGCGGATTTCCTTGACCAATTGATGACCGACCTGGCTATATCGAAATAGCGGCGTAAAGTTCAAGAAACCGTTCAATAGCCATTTGACCACCACTCTGGGCATGGCCAAACGGCCGAGTTTGACCTGCTTGATGACCGCATGCGGTTCGGCATCATCGGCGATGACTCTGAAATTGAGAAAAAGCGGAGTCAAATTTGTCGGCAACCGAATGGTTGCAATGAGTTTCAATCGGTTTTTTCTGATCGTGCAATTGGCATGGCCTTCTAATTTCTTTTTAAGAAGAGCGAAGTTAGCGGCGGCGGTCAGATCGTTGGCCGTCAGAACGATCAATCGCTCAGGATTGTCAGTCTGCGTGAGCTGAACCGTCGTGCTGAGCAGTTGACGAGTTCTGGCCAGATATTCGTAGGTGGGATCTTGGTTCGGCGGCACCAATGGCTTGGTTTCTATGCTCAATGCGAGCAGAACGAGAAGCGTCAAAACCGCCGGAATGACGAGATAGCGGCTAATAAAGTGAACTTGAGTCATGACGCGAGGTAGAGAATCAGGTTGGTCAAATTATCTATCTACCTGCTGGCGAAGGTCCTAAACGTTGTATGCTCGATCGATTGTATTTGTTAAGCGGTTGCTGGCACTGGTATAGAATCACCCATACTTCGACAAGTCTAATGAAAAATGCTCCAAATCGCACGGACGATGGCCGGATTTCATTGACATCCGCAAGCGAAGCATCGACTCGGCTTGTGCAGACTTCCAACCAATTCTGAGCGACGCAAATCTGTCCGCTGTTTTACAATTCGTGGTTTTTTATCCAAAACGATCAACAGGGTTTCTCTATGTCTGTCGACGAAGCATTAGCATTGATTGGACGAGGCACGGCGGAGATCATCAGAGAAGATGAACTAATCAAGAAGTTGGGCGAAAGGCGCCCTCTGCGCGTAAAAGCCGGCTTCGATCCCACGGCACCGGATCTGCATCTCGGGCACACGGTTCTTTTGAACAAGTTGAAACAGTTTCAGGATCTGGGGCATGAGGCCATATTCCTCATCGGCGACTTTACCGGAATGATCGGCGATCCCACCGGAAAAAATGCTACCCGGAAACCTTTGACCCGCGACCAGGTCATCGAGAATGCCCGGACGTACGAGGAGCAAATTTATAAAATTTTGCACCCCGAAAAGACCCTGGTTATGTTCAATTCCAGTTGGATGAACGCCATGACCTCGGCGGAGTTGATTCAGTTGGCCGCTAAACACACTGTCGCACGAATGCTGGAGAGGGATGACTTCAACAATAGATATAAGAGCGGACAGCCGATAGCGATCCATGAATTTCTCTATCCGCTCATTCAGGGGTACGACTCGGTCGCTATGAAGGCTGATGTTGAATTGGGTGGGACGGACCAAAAATTCAATCTGTTAGTCGGACGCCAATTGCAGGAGGCGTTCGGGCTGAATCCTCAAGTCGTTATCACGATGCCGATCCTAGAAGGATTGGACGGCGTGCAGAAAATGTCGAAGTCGCTGGGCAACTACGTCGGAATTGCCGAGCCATCTGATGAAATGTTCGGAAAGCTGATGTCGATATCCGACGATTTGATGTGGCGTTACATGGAGCTGCTGAGTTTTATCCCGTTATCTGAGATCGGCACTTGGAAACGGCACTGCAGTGAGGGAGCGAATCCGCGCGATTACAAAGTTAGATTCGCGCAAGAAATCGTGGCTAGGTTTCATGGATCGACTTCGGCCAAGAGTGCTTTGGAGAATTTTGAGGCCCGCTTTAAGCAGGGTTTGATTCCTGAAGATCTCGAAGAGCAGGAGCTGACAGTGGGGGAAGCCGGCTACCCGATAGCGAATCTTCTTAAAGACCTGGGGCTGGCTTCTAGCACCTCGGAATCGAACCGCCTCATTCTTCAAGGCGGCGTAAAAGTTGACGGGGAGAAGATCTCTGACCGACAGGTCGCCTTGAAAGCAGGGGCGTCTTACATCGTCCAGGTAGGAAAACGGAAAATCGCAAAAGTTAAATTATTAAACCCGAGCAGTTGACAGGGTGGGTGGGTTAGGGAATAATGTGCAGCTCTTCCGGTGCTGGCGGTTTTGAGTGCCGCGGGTGGCGGGGAGGGAGAGAGGGGTTGACACGGAATGGAAAGTCTTTATAATGATCCTTCTTTGCGGCGGACGCCGAAAGCTCTTTAACAGA